>JAHISQ010000093.1 GCA_018818125.1 Candidatus Rifleibacteriota bacterium | reverse complement strand
GAGAAAAGCATTCGAGCCATACAGAGCCGAGCCGGGGCCACGAATATTTTCGATTCGTCTGAACCGGGAAAGATCAAGGAGATCATAAGTCCAGTAGGGGGTGCCCAAAAATTGGTTGTTGATGCTTACGCCGTCAATCATTACCATGAAGCTTCGGTTAGAATCAAGTATTCCGCGGGGCCCCGGCCACCAGTCGCCCGCAACTGAACGCCAAGGGGAGAAGCCAGGTGCAAATTCAAGAAGCTCCGGGATAGTTCTTGCTCCCAGCGCTCTGATCTGCTGTTGTGTGAATACTGACATTATGGCGGGAGACTCAACGGCCGGTTCAAGCGCCCGCATAGCAGTTACTGCCTGTTCGGGTTCGTAGAGCAGGGAAAATGATTCGAATTCTATATCACCACAATGCCCCGCCTGAATTCCTCCGATTGCAAAGAGGACAAAAAGCGCTAACGTTTCCAGCCTAAGTTTCAAAAAAAGTGAGCGATTATACTGCATTGCTCTCGGCCTTTTCGTCATACTACCGTTTTGCGACGAACACGATAAATGTATGCTTAGTAAAATACTTGGGCAAATATGGTAACACTTTCTAAAACTATTCGCAATATCAACTCACAGCGACTTCAGAATGAGCAGGCTGCGAAGCCGTTGTGGTGCCAGCGAGATTTAAACAAAATTACGTTTCATTTTGACACTAACGACATGATAAAATAATTGCGAGATTTAAAACATTTGAGTAGGATAAGTGAATTATGAACAAGAAAAAAATAGTATGGGTGCTGGCTGGTATACCGGTCTTATTGCTGGTTGGCTGGCTGGTTAAAATACTGTTGTTTCCAGTGACTGAAAATCAGAAGATCGAGCAGGCGATAAGGAATGCGGCTGCAGTATTTGAAACGAAAAATTCGAAATCTCTGATTACTTTTTTGACCAGCGATTTTCCTGCGCACCCACAGATGGATCGTGAGTCTATGCTTAATTACCTGAAGATGTTCTTTTTTCAGGCCAGAGATCTTAAAGTTTCAATCGAACACCTGAAACATGAGGTCGAGAAACTGCCAAATACTGCCAGTGAAACTCGCGTTCTAGTCGTGGCAAAAGTTACCGGAGTCATAGATGGCCAGCAGTTCCAGGCTTTCAGCGGCAAAGGTGTTGACGCTGTTGTGCTGACAATGCAAAAACTGCAGGGGAAATGGCTCATTGCCTCGGCAAGAAATGTTGACATCAGCGATCCAGGCAAAGCGTTTGAACAGATTATTAAGAAATAGGAAGTTGAACAAAAAATATTAAAGTAAACTTTAGACTGAGATAAAATTGGATTTGTAAAAGAGGTGTTTATGGGAATTTTGGACCTGTTATTTGGCCGTCAGGACGACCCGACATTGGCCTGGTTGTCTACTGAATACGAGACGCCAGACTTTGATCTGGACAACATGGCGTTTGGCCCCCTTCACTTCGGCTGTGACCTGCTGGAAGCTCAGTGTTTTGGCAAGCCAGACAAGTTCACCTGGTCAGGTAAAGACCGCTGTGAACTGCTCTTTGCGCAAGGAGGCTTTCAACTCAATTTTGAATCAGGTAAACTGGTTTATATTGCCTTCTTTATCGGGAAAGATAAGTTCTTACCTGACCATCCCGCCATGTCATTCACAAAGCCAAAGATAAAGGGTGTAGCGCAACTTTCTCAGGAGACAACCATTGGAGATTTGTGCAAACTCTTTGGCGCGCCAGAAAGTGAAGACAGAGATGGTGAAGAGATAATCCTCATTTATTCTCGATCACTAATTACCATGGAGTTTGAGTTGGACACTTCAGGGTTTCTCAAACGCTGGAATCTTTTTCCTACAGTGTAACGCCCGACATCTGCACTAAGAAACTCCGGCGTTGCATCAAGTATGCGATCATCTAGGCCATATCTACAACTTTGACTGGCTCAAGGCGGCTGTGTACATATCTGGCCCAGTAGATAACCGGCGTGTCTAACAGTGCTACGAACCACTTCATCACGTAGGTGGTAGCAAAAATCTGCCAGACTATATCAGCAGAAAAAACGCCCCAGAATGCCATCAGCGTAAAAATTGTGTTGTCGATCAGCTGACTGGTCATGGTCGAAAGATTGTTGCGTAGCCAAAGACGTTGCGGGTATCTGCGTTTAAGATAGCTATAGAACCAGACATCAAAGTTCTGGCTGACCATGTAAGCCGTTATACTCGCAAAAGCTATGCGCGGCAGCAGAGAGAAAATGGTATTAAGAGCTTCACTTGTGGTGTCAGAAGAATGCGGTGCAAACCACAGACAGACCTGCATGATCAGAGTCGTTGCGATGATCGAGAAAATACCGATCATGACGCCCTTTTTTGCTTCTTTTTCGCCGTAACATTCGCAGAGTATATCGGTTGCCAGAAAAGATGTGCCGTACATTACGTTGCCAAGCGTGGTTACGAATCCAAACAGCTCGATCGTTTTTATCACCTGTATATTAGCCAGAATCGATGCGAGCGTTATCCAGACAAAAAGCCCCTGATGTCTGAAATATTTGAAAGCCACGGCGATCAATCCGTAGTTCACAAAAAGAAGTATCAGCCAGATCATATTGTTACTCATTGTTTACCTGCTTCACTATTACTTCAACAGAGTCGAACAGCCAAAAACAGCTGACAACTCAGAGCGTTCTGCTGCAAAATCGCGTGAACAGAATATACGCTACTACTTATTATTTCAAGACAAAATAAGTTGCACTTGTATAGATGCGAGGGGCTTGGTATATTGTCTGCCACTAAACAAAGCAAAGAAGCACCGATGACACGTCTCAATTTTAGAATAGAAAAGAAGGCTCATGGCTCGCGGGCTCGGGCAGCCCGTTTTAACACGCTGCACAGTGAAGTAATAACACCTGTGTTTATGCCGGTTGGCACCCGGGCAACAGTTAAGGGCATGACGGTTGAAAGCCTTGTCGAAACCGGCTCTCAAGTGTTGCTTGCCAACACCTATCACCTGCTGTTGCGGCCTGGCCCGGAAGTATTCAAAAAAATCGGCGGTATTCACCGTTTTATGAACTGGAAAGGCTCGGTTCTTACTGATTCGGGCGGTTTTCAGATTTTTTCGCTGCCGCATTCGCGCGAAATGACCGAAGAGGGTGCAAAATTTGTCAGTTACGTAGATGGCAAGTCTTTTCTGCTTTCACCTGAGCTTAGTATTGATATGCAAAAGGCTATTGGCAGCGACATCATGATGGTGTTGGATCAGTGCATTAATTCGACAGCGGGCTATGATGAAGCTAAAATTGCCATGGAACTTACACATCGCTGGGCACTACGTTCGCTTGCCGCCAGGGGCGACTCGGAGCAGGCAATGTTCGGAATAGTGCAGGGTGCCTGTCATTCTGAGCTGCGCCAGCAGAGTGCCGAATTTTTGCGCGAACAGCCTTTTGATGGGCTGGCAATCGGCGGACTCGCTGTTGGCGAAACTCACAGTGAGCGTTATGAGTTTACCGAACTGGTTACCGGGTTCCTTCCTGAAAATCTGCCGCGATATCTGATGGGAGTCGGCACGCCGATCGACATTCTGGAAGCGGTACACCGCGGCGTTGATATGTTCGACTGCATTATTCCATCGCAGCTTGCACATCGCGGCTCAGTTTTCACATCGCATGGCAAGCTGCAATTCAGGCGCACGGTTTACCGGTTTTCAGAAGATCCTATTGATGCTGATTGTGACTGCTATGCCTGCAAAAACTATTCGCGCGCCTACGTGCATCATCTGGTAAAGGCCGAAGAGCCGCTGGCGTGGCGACTGTTGACCTGCCATAACATAAGATTTTATCATCGTCTGATGGCGCAGATCAGAGAAGCTATAATGCGTGACAGGTTTGTCGAATTTTACGATAAAATGCGACCAGTGCTGGTGCTGGCCGACGGAGACAATCCACAGAACCCACCGAAGCGGCGAACGACAAATACGCCGACACTTGGCGATTACGAGATTGTCAAATTTGCTCAGGGTTTTTCCAGTATTCGACAGCGCAGCTCCGGTGAAATCATGCATTCAGTTAACCGCCCGGCCGAAGAGGCCGAAAAACTTTATGTCGAACAGTCACGTCTTGCCAGCAGACTTTTGAAAAACCAGGTCGGCGATAAAGAGCTGGTAATCTGGGATGTCGGGCTGGGAGCCGCTACCAACGCTATGGCAGCGGTTCACTGCTTTGAAAAGACTTTTGCCGACAATGGCGCTGAGGCTATGAGGCCGTTGCGAATTGTCAGTTTTGAATGCGATCTCGATTCGCTCGCGCTGGCATGTCGTGACAATGCGAGTTTTCACTATCTTAGACACGGCGCGCCACATCATATTTTGCGCTCTGGCAGCTGGCAGCATCACTCACAACTGCTGAACTGGGAGCTTCTAAAAGGCGATTTCCTCGAACATTTTACTAAAGCTCCATTACCCGATCTGATTTATTATGATCCGTTCTCATCAAAAACAGATAGTGAGCTATGGACACACGAAACTTTTACGAAAATATTCAAATTTTGTAATGATAAGAGTTTTGAGCTGTACACCTATTCAGCAGCAACCGCAGTACGGGTGGCAATGCTGCGCGCCGGTTTCTTTGTCGGCGAAGGAATGGCAACCGGGCCCAAGTCGGCGACAACCATAGCTTTTAACCGGGCTGACGGGGCAGGGGAGCACCCGGCAAATCCGTCTTTACTTGGTGAACAGTGGCTGCAGCGCTGGCGCCGCAGTGGCTCACGCTTTCCGCCCGACATTTCCCAGCCTGAAAAAGATCTAATCACCAGGCAAATAGAGACTCATCAACAGTTTAGGATCCGTTAAACAATAACCATGACTATGGTTGTTGTTTTTACGGAACCTTATGGCCGGGTGCTTCAACTTCCTGTGAGCACTGCGGGAGGTTCTAATGACTGAAGCCATAAGAGCCACCTGAGAATGTAACTGTTATTCTTTAACAAGGCCTTAGATTCAGTTTTTCTGTGTAAAAATTAAGGTTTTTGTTTCTGTTGCCTTGGCTGCTACTGTCAATTATACTGACTTAATCTGATTAATATACAGCAGGAGGAAACAGATATGGCAGAAACCGCCAATCGTGAACGCGATCTCGTTCTTTCACCAAACGAGTATTGCCTTATTTCAGACCAGACTAAGGGGCATATAGTTGTTTATGTCGGGCCCTACAAAACCAGTCTTGCCAACACAGATCAGCCTGTAATCTTCAACGATCTGAATAAGCGTTTTGAGAGAACCACTCTAGAGCAGGCGACATCTGTATTTTCTACAGCTCCCGAGGGCTGGTATCTGGTGCTCAAAAATCCACCCAAAGACGGCATTCAGCCTCCTCATTTTGGCTCAAACACCCTGCCAGAGCTAAGAGTTGGTCATAAAGTTAATATTCCGGGACCAATTAATTTTGCACTCTGGCCCGGACAGATGGTTCGCACGGTACAGGGCCACTATCTGCACCTGAACCAGTATCTGGTTGTGCGCGTCTACGACGAAGAAGGTGCTAAACTCAACTGGAAGAAAGCTGTTGTAAAGCCGCAAACCGCAGCCAGCGAAGAAAGCAAAGCAGAGCCCAGCAAAACTCCCGGTATCTCAAGCGATATTCCCGACCTGGTCATGGGCAAACAACTGATAATTAAGGGCACCGAAGTGTCATTCTACATTCCGCCAACCGGCGTCGAAGTCGTAAGAGACTCACATGGCGGTTATCTCAGAGAAGCAGTGACTCTGGAGCGTCTTGAATACTGTATTCTGCTCGATGAAGACGGTAACAAACGCTTTATTCAGGGCCCGGCCGTAGTGTTTCCGAGCCCAACCGAGACCTTTATCGAAAAAGTCGGCAGCCGCAAATTCAGAGCGATTGAACTTAACGAGATCAGCGGTATCTACGTGAAAGTAATTGCTCCTTACAGCGAAAATGGTGTTGAGCACAAGGTTGGCGAAGAACTTTTCATCACCGGCAAAGACCAGATGATCTATTTTCCCAGGACTGAGCACGCAATCATCAAGTATGGGGAAAAAGAGCTGCATTATTCTGTAGCTATCCCAGCCGGCGAGGGCCGCTATGTTCTCAACCGGATTACTGGAAAAATAACTCTTGTGCGCGGGCCTGCCATGTTTCTGCCCGATCCACGTAATGAAGTTATTGTGCGCCGATTCCTCGAACCTCGCCAGGTTGCAATGATGTACCCCGGCAACCAGGAGGCGCTCGAATACAACATGCGTCTTAAACAGATCGCTAAGGCAGGTGGCGCTGAAGATTATCTGACCGACAGCGAACTAAAGCGTAAGCTTGCCATTCCCAAGCCAGCTGCCGAGCGAAGACCAGAAGGATTATCCGATGGCTTTGCCGGCGATGACTTTACCAGAAGCCCTTCATTTACGCAGCCACGCACCATAACCCTTGATACCAAATACGAGGGCGCAGTGGCTCTTGATATCTGGACTGGCTATGCAGTGCTCGTAGTTGGTCGTGCCGGCGAACGCAAAGTTGTGGCTGGCCCGCAGACGGTTCTGCTTGAGTATGATCAGGCGCTGGAATCCATGGAGCTCTCAACCGGAACCCCTAAGTCCGATGAGAAAACCATCAAAACAGCCTATCTTCGCTGCCTGCACAACAAGGTCTCCGATATGATCGATGCCGAAACCAGCGATCTGTGTCGCGTCAAAATTCGTTTATCATTCCGGGTCAATTTTGAAGGCGAGCCCGAAAAATGGTTCAACGTCGAAAACTACGTTAAATTTCTGTCTGACCATATGCGCTCGCTCATTCGCAATGCCGTCAAAAAACACAAAATTGAAGACTTTTATGCCAACGCAATTTCCATTGTCCGCGACAATGTACTCGGCGCTGTTAGTGCCGACGGCAAACGCCTGGGTCGCAATTTTGAAGAAAATGGCATGCGCATCTACGATATCGAGGTTCTTGATGTAAAGATCGGGAACGAATCAATCGAACAACTGCTGGTAGCGGCGCAGCATTCCGTTGTTAAGCAAACCCTGGCAATTTCTTCAGAGAAGCGAAATCTTGAATACGTTCAGCAGAGCGAAGCGATTAAGCAGCAGGAAGCTACGCTCAAATCTTCCACCAAAAAGCAGGATCTCGAACTGCAGACCGAAGAAACCAAGGCTGCTCTGCTTTTGACTCTGGCCAAGCTCGAAGCTGAGATTGATGCGCAGCAAAAAGCGCTTTTGTCAAAGCTTACCGATCAGGAAACCCTCAACAAGATCGACGCTCACGAGCTGGGTCGCAAACGCGAGACCAGCAGCTTCGAAATGGAAATGGCCCAGAAACGTCTAAATCTGCGCATCGAAGATCTCAGAGCCGAAGTTGCCGGGGTAGTAGACCGCGCCAACGCTGTTTCACCAGACTTTATAGCTGCCATGCAGGCATTTGGTGACAAAGCTCTTGCTGAAAAGCTTGCTGATAGCATGGCACCGCTTGCTATTCTCGGTGGCAAAAGTATTGCTGACGTTTTCTCTCAGCTGGTAAAAGGCACTAATCTTGAAGGAATTCTAAAGAAAAGAACTGAGATGCCGCCTAAGTAGTCCTATCGCACTATTTGAATCGAAAACGAGCGCTTCCATTATGGAGGCGCTCGTTGGTTTATTCAGGAGGTGAAAAGATTATTGTTTGGCCAGCTCAGGTTTCTGCGCCGCTACAAAAGTGAAGATCAACACCCAGAAGCAGAGAATCAGGGAAGCAACAGGCAGCTGCAGAGCGGTTGGCATTGAGTATACAAGCATTACTCCGGGTATCCAGACGCACCACCCGGCCACGACTACGGGCAGAACATTAATGAAAGCAAACTTGGTCGTTAGAATTTTTTTTATAACTTCCAGTCGAACTCCATTTTCGCGAAAAAAGAATATCGAAACCAGCAGAAAGTTTGCCACCGGACTATACAGCCCCTGATCAACAAAGGCTTTAAAAAGGAGTGTGCGTAGATTACTTTCTTCGCCAAACCACCGGACCTGATAGCCGTAAAAAATATCGGTGAGTATTCCCATTACGCCAAAAAGCAGACCGACAAAAATGAGATTATTGAGATTCTGCCTGGTTGCCTTGCCCTTTTGAAAGAAAAGGACTTTCAGAATCTCTGGCATCAGTGCTGCGAACAGAACATAAACGGCGAAAGAAAATGGGTATCCAACCGAAACTTTAAGCGCTGAAACTTTGTCTAGACTGGCGCTGAATGATGCATTGGTTGCATATGCCGCAAAAAAGATCAGCATGAAAACCCAGAGGATTGCACCGGGCTTCATATTGGCTTTAAAGGCCATCTTAATCTGGCTTATTGCTTCACTGAAAAACATTGAAAATGGTCTCCTGAATTACTAACAGTTGTGATAGGGTAGCCAGATTACCTTAAACAGCTGAAAAATTACAGCTAATTTTGTCAAGAACTTAAGAAAAAGTTATCAAAATCTTCAATAGATAATGGTTCAAAATGAGGTGGCTCTTCAGTCATTCAGTGCCATAGTTCCTGATATACCAGTTTGTCAGCACGCGGTCTCGTATGAAAATGCCGGTTTTGGGAAATTTTTTAGATTACTTCAACAACTCGGGAAGATTTAAGCTGTACCCCAGGCCGCGGTGACTTTGTATGATCGCCTGACGATCATTGGTGTCTCCGAGTTTTTTACGCAATGAAAGAATAACATTATCAACCGTTCTTGAGGTTCCTTCAAAGTCATAGCCCCAGGCATAGTCGAGAAATTGTTCGCGACTGAGCACCTGACCTGAGTTGGCAATCAAATAACGCAAAACCAGAACTTCTTTTTGTGTGAGATCAGTTTTCGATCTATCAATCGTAACTTTGGCCGCTAAAAGATCAACAACTGCTGCACCAATCTGAATTACCGATTCGGAGCGTGTTTTCTGCATCCACCGACGAATTCGGACTTCAAGAACCTTCAATGAGAACGGCTTGGTAATATAATCAGAAGCTCCCAACTGAAAAGCTTTGAGTATTTCCTCTTCTCCAGATCTTACTGTGATCATGAAAACCGGCACACTATGCAGGTGTTCCTTCATTGACGCCAGCAATTTCAGCCCATTTGGACCGGGCAAATTCATATCAAGAAGTACTAACTGCGGTTTAAACTCCTTAATTGTATCCAAAAAGTCAAACCCGTTGTTTTTGACAAGAATTTCAAATTCATTGGCAAAGAATGACGATATGGCCATACAAGTGGCCATATCGTCTTCAACTAATAAAAGGCGATTCAAACTTTTGCACCTGGAAGAGAAATAGTTACATGGCACCCTTTTCCATGGCCTGACGAAGCAATTTCATATCTTCCGTTCATTTTTTTGCACAAAATCCTGGCTAAATATACTCCAGCACCAGTGCCAACGATACCATCTGTGTTTTCATGACTGGCCCGATAGAACAGTTCTCCAATTCGAGCCAGATCACCAACAGGTATTCCAAGACCCTGGTCGATAATATGAATTTTAACCTCTCCGTTCACAGTTTCGCCTTTGATAAAAACAGGGGTTCCATTTGGAGAATACTTCAGGGCATTATCAAGAGCCGCTTCAAAAACTTCTGCGACAGCAGCAGAATCACCCATAATAGAAATATTGGCCAGACCTTCAATTTGAACAGATTCTTTATTGAAAAACGGATATCGGATACAAACTCTTTCACGAAGAGTCTCGATGACCGGAGTGAGCGGTATGGACTGTATGTTAAGTTCCACACAGCTTTTTCCCGCTCTTGAGAGCCGCATAAACTGCCGGCAGGTTTTGCCCATTATTTCAAGCTCGGATTTCATAAGTCTTGAAAATTCAGGCTGCATCTCAGGTTTTGCAATCAAAAAAGCTTCGGAAAGAATTCCCAGCGAATGTACCGGGCCTAGCAAAGTATGCGAGAGATTAGCTATCCAGTCATTTTGCAAGGAAAGGCTCTCAGTGCTTTTTTTAGAGGTATAGTAGAAAAAGCTGATTGATACGGCCAGCAAAAGCGCCAACATGCCGGAAACAGGCAAGGAATTCTTCATAAGCCATGTAAGCGGGGTCGTTGTAAAAGAACGTTGTGGGTATCCTTTCATGAAATGTATCCGAAGCTTGAAAATTTCAAGAAAGCCACTCAAGTTAAGTGGATCCATCGTTTCCCAGTCTGAGTTGATTATATGTGATGCATTAAAAAAGACTTCTTTGCTGTCCGCAAGGATGACAGAGTTGCCCAGCGAATCGATTAACTCAAGCTTTATCCAACTGTCGCAGAAAAGGCGCATTAATTTTCCTATGACCTGCTGATAAAGAACTTCTTTGTTAAAAACAACTCCGCGTTTTTTTCCTGGTTCTGAAGAAATCTCATTTTCTGCCCATATAAGATCAACCCTGTGAGAAATACTGGCAGTATTGAGCAAAATTGGACAAAACTCTGAATCAGATTGAAACAATGAGTAGTCAGGAGTTCCATTGGACTGTGCCAGTGCCTGAACACCCTGCGAGATAATTTCCCTTAGATCTGTGTCTGGAGAAAATTGAACAACGACTCCATGAGAAGCATTTACAACCAGTATGCTTCTATTTGCCGGATCAATTTGCCATAACGCTGCAATGTAAGGTCTGTCGTTGAGTCTTTTATCAGCAGCTTCCTTGTCCCATGATCCAGAAAAACATTTCGCAACTTCTCTTCGCAAAAATGTTTCTACTCCGTCCGACAGAAACATGGCATCTCTCTGCAGGTTTAATTCATTGGCGTGGTCAAGCATGAAATTCGAAAACCTTAGACCGGAATAGAATGCCTGCCCTATGGCCAATAGGGTTATGATCGAAGCAAAGCCAATAATCAAAAAAAACAAAAACGGGATTGAGATCTGAACTTTTCTTAGTGTCATATAGACTCCTTTAAATGATTGGAAAGGTTCGTCAGGCCGGAAATACTTTTCCTTCCCTTACATTTTCAAGATTAGTCTCCTTTTGTCATGGAAGTGTCATACGAAAAAAATATCACATTTTTTGCTTTATTACTAAATGCATAAATGGCTATATATGAAGCCCTCATTAAAAATGAGGCTGTCTCGAATAATTCTTAGCCGTAGTAAATATGCCATTGAAAAGAAGCCTGAAAAACCGTTTTCCGGCAGACTCAATCATCATTGTCATTTGCAAACTGGCCTGGAACCATGATTCCCCAGAGGAGCCGCGCGTCGATAACCATAGGCAAACTGCCCGGCGCGGAGAAGTCGATGAGGGAACCCTGGTCGGCATAGCCGGATGGGGTGGAGGCCTTTACTTTTTTGGCGGTTATGTCCTCCATCAACAACAGTTTTGGCCTGCCAATCAGCGCTCTGGCAATTGCCAACCGTTGTCTAACTGGGGGAAGTAATGCTTGCTGCCTGAGGGAGGTTTTTTGTTTTTAACCATCTGTTGACCTGCGCCAAGAAGAGAACATAGCCTAAAGGCCATGCAAACATGCAAACTGTCCAGACTCCGAAGATATCTGCAAAAAATGCAAGCTTACCAGATTTTCCGCGAGGCGGGTGTGAGGAATTATATCTTTGAAGGAAATTATAATAGGGCAGGTTCTGCTTTACAGTTCTTGAGTAGCCCGAATGAAGAAGAGAAATAAGTGGCAAAGACATAATATTGCTTAATACCATTGCTGATCCCCATACAATCGTTTCCGGAACGAAGGTTATGGATTTAAGCAAACACAGATATGACAAAGTCAGGATGAATCCAACAAGAAATCTTAAATAAGTAAAAGTAATGGCCTTTCTCGGCTCATTCTGACTGTCGAGTTCTTCGGTGAAAAGCCTTTTAATAAAGTTCTTTTTAGCATCAACTTCATTACTGATTACATCATCTTTTGCTTCAATCTCTTCATTAACCGGATAATCTGGCATTAAAACAAACTCCAATCAACTTATTATAGTCTATATCAAGGGGGTGCGATGGTCCGGGTTGGCTGGTCAAGTTTCTGTAATCTATAAGTGATGCTCATGCTCCAGTTAGACCTGGAGCTTGTCAAAGGAAACCACATCTGGTGTCTGGTAGTCAAGGTGTTGATGGAATCGGTTCTGGTTATAGAAAGCGATGCGAATCACTTTTCTTTCTTTTCTTCCCACGGCAGGGGCATTTCGGAGAATGATTTTCCTCCCGGAAACGCTTTGCGCAGTTCAGCGATACGTTGATTTGCCTTGGCGAATTGATCCGGACTTAGTTGTTTCTGAAGGTAATTGACAAGTATGGTGGAATTCTCATCGCCTTCTTTCGCCAGAGTTCCCCAAACATAGGCTTCGACAGGGTCAACTGGCATATCTCCACAAGATTCTTCATATTCACTGGAAAGGGATGCCTGTGCCGGTGAATACCCTTGTTGCGCCGCCTTTTGATTCCATGCGAGGGCTTCTTTGTGGTCGACGGCAACACCGCGACCATAGTAGAGGATCGAGGCCAGACTGTGTTGCGCCGGTGGATACCCTTTTTCGGCAGCCAGCCGATACCACTTGAGCGCCTCAAGCTCATTAGCAGGAATGACTTTCGCTGCCGGATTTATCATATCGCGATATGGGCTCGACGCATATATTTCGCCCAGAGCATTCGCGGCAAAAGCAGAACCACTCTCCGCTGCAACTTTGTACCAAAGCACGGCAGTTTTGGGGTCATCAGGAAGGTCGAGGCCCATGAGCAGATTGAATGCCACCCAACATTGCGCCGAGGCGATGCCATGCCTGGCCTGGTCAATAAACGGTAGATCCTCTTGCGAATACGGCACGGGCACAGGGGGAAGATCAGGCGCTGCGAATGCGGCCCCCCCTGACGAAGAACCGACGAGTATCATCCCCAGTAAAAGCAGTCGTATTGCCGTTCTAATCATGTTTTTTCCCTGAATTGATGATTAATATAATTGATAGAAATCTCTTTCTCCGACTCGAGACTACTCTCCATGGTCTCGCCAGTCAAGATTTCCAAACTAATTTCTGACAGCCTGGCACAGATGATTCTCGCCCGGCCATTGCATCAATGTCACCATCCAAATTTGAAACAGTATCGCCAAGGGAGAAATCATATTGAAATGTTGTATTAAGATATTCTATAGTAGGGGACAATGCCGAAACGATCGTTCCAGGAACACCTGATTAATATAGCTAAATTCAACAGTTTAACAGGAGGTAGAGGTGGTCAGATGTGGATGGTGTGGGACTGATCCCACTTATATTGATTATCACGATAACGAATGGGGAACTCCTGTCCATGATGACAGGCTATTGTTTGAGCTACTGATTCTGGAAGGTGCCCAAGCTGGCCTGAGTTGGATAACAGTCCTGAAGAAACGAGACAATTACCGGAAAGCATTTCATAACTTTGATTATAATCGTATAGCTAATTACACTGAATCAGATGTGGAGCGCTTACTGACTAACCCTGGCATTGTGCGTAATCGTCTGAAGATCAGATCGGCAATCAAGAATGCACAAGGTGTTCTTGCTATTCGGGATGAATTTGGATCACTGGACTCATATCTCTGGAGTTTTGTAGATGGAGCTCCTGAACAGAATGCTTTGAAATCCATGGCTGAGATTCCGGCAAAAACGAAGATATCCGATGCAATGAGCAAAGATCTGAAAAAACGCGGATTTAACTTCGTCGGGTCAACGATCTGTTATGCTTTCATGCAGGCAGTAGGTATGGTAAATGATCATATAACTGACTGTTTTCGATATAAAGAAATCAAGGAACTTACAAAAGCTGGCTGATCAATATCATTGTCATTTGAAAATAACGAAGAGTTCCGAAATAAAAAGCTGACCCCTTTTCTTAGGTTTACATAATATTTATTATCAGACGTTGTGTTTTTCGAAAGGGGGTATGGATTATGTCTTGGTCGCATTATTCACCATTTTTGTTAGTGTTCTATGCATGCCACAACTTTACTAATGCTAACAAATGTAAAATGTCTATAATTTTTCTAGTTCGGAGTTTGATTACCTGTTAATATTCTATTGAGTAAGACTGTTGGTAAAAATCCAAATTCACAACTGGCGACCATAATATAATAGTCGGTATATGCTTTCTTATAAAGTTCTTGAGGTCTAAAAATGGATTTGTCTCTTAAGTTGTCCAATGTTCCAAAAGACAAAAAAAGTGATTTTTTGAGAAAAAAGTTACGTGAGCTTCGTTTGCTTTATAAAGTCGACATGTTGACTGATCGACACAAGAATATTGTATCTTTATCTTCAGCCACTCTAAGGCTTGCCCGCAATTTCTTCAAATGCCAGACTGCCGCCCTTCTTTTTACCGACAAAGAAGCTCGTCACCGCCAGTTTTATCTAGCCCTTGGACTTGAGACAGATGCATCAGGCAATGATATAAATTTGCATTTGAAGGAGCTTATGCATAAAACTGTAGGCACTGGCGACAGCGCTGATATCGTTAATCGAGATTCAGAAGCAAGCGCTGAACTCACTGATTACATATTGGCATCATTCTCCGTCTCTGACCGTCTTTGCGGCGCTTTAATGATTGGAAACCGAGAAAAACCATGGGATGAAGAAGATCTTCATTACCTGCGATCCATAATTTCACAAGTTGACAATGGCCTGGAACACGCTTTTCTGAACCAGAAATATCAGCGCTCTAGAAAACTTATCGCGCGCGAGGCCCGCAAGCTCAGCTTTGTATATGAAATTAGCCTGTCTTTAGGAAAAGATGAGGATTTTAGCTCGCTATGTTGTCGAATCCTGGAAAGCGCCATGCAACTGGTCGATGTAAATAGATGCTCATTTATGCGTTATGACGCTGATACAGATGAATTGAGGACTGAGTTTGCCATCGGAATTCCTTTTGTAAAGTCACAGCTAACGCTTAAGCTTGGCCAAGGGCTTGCTGGAGCTGCGTTAAAAGAAGGTCGAGCGATTCTTTCGTCAAGAGGTAGCAGCGACCTGCGTTTTATACCTTTTAATAAAGGCCCGGAAGATTTCCCCTCGATTGTTAATCTGGCCTGTCTCCCTCTCATCGTTGAGGGACAACCGATGGGCGTCCTTAATTTTAGCTCAACTGACCCAAGTTATTCGGTAACACCAGATGAACTGGCTGCTCTTGAGGTGGTTACGCACCTCATTGCGCTGGCCTGGCAAAAGCAGCGCCTATATCAGGTCTCAATCAAAGACGAACTAACTGGTATGTATTCATTCAGATTTTTCAAGCAGAGATTGCAGGATGAAATGAATCGAGCTAACCGATATGAATCGCTATTAAGCATCGTTATGTTCGATATAGATCATTTCAAGATGTTTAACGACTCCTATGGACATCTCGCTGGCAACTTTGTTTTGCGTGAGTTTGCAGCAATTCTAGACGACTCTATCAGGACTGGTATAGACATTGCTGCTCGTTTTGGCGGCGAAGAATTTGTACTGATCCTACCAGGAACTCCAGAAAGTGGCGCCGTATTAGTTGCTGAAAGGATACGCACTCTCGTTGAAAATAGATCTATGGAATATGATGGTCAATCTTTAAAAGTCAATGTTAGCGGCGGAATCAGACAGTTTCTCCCTGGTATGTCTCTGGATGATTTTATACAGAATGCAGATCAGGCGCTATATGTCGCGAAAGAAAGCGGACGCAACCAAACAAAAGGGTTCTCTACTTTGCCAGACACTATCCCCTTGCCCTCGTAATTTGAAGCCACGGGATTAAAAAATTGAACAGCTTCAAGCACAGGCAGCACAAATTGTCTAATATATTGACTCTGACATCGCAAAACTTTATCATACCTGCATGAATTTAACAGACTTAACCTCAGCAGAAATCTGCGCTCTCGACAGAGATTCAACCGTTGTAGTTGTTCCGCTCGGTTCGATTGAACAACATGGTCCCCATCTTCCTGTTGCGACAAAGTGCTTCCTAAGTGAAGCCGTTGCTTTCGCGGCAGCAGCCAGACTGCGTAACGACCAGCTTGAATGTCTGATTACGCCTACCGTGCCATTTATGCCTTGTCAAAGTAGTTGTGGATTTCCGTCAAGCTTTGCAATCGGCGCACGAACCTATTCAGATGCCCTCTACGAAATTGGCAGCTCTTTCAGCCGCGACGGCTTCAAACACCTGTATTTTGTAAATCTCTCGGTTTCGCCTGATGCAGTCAAAGCAGTCAGCGTTGCCGTTGAAGACCTCAACACTCTTAAGGAATTTCGCGCATTCGACCCCATGCCGCTATGGAACTTTGCTCCGAATGAGGCTCTTGA
The DNA here is from genome assembly GCA_018818125.1 of Candidatus Rifleibacteriota bacterium. GTDB lineage: Bacteria > Muiribacteriota > Ozemobacteria > Ozemobacterales > Ozemobacteraceae > Rifleibacterium. The sequence continues at coordinate 13,271 of JAHISQ010000093.1, read as the reverse complement.
GTCTTACATGCGCAACCTTGGCATTGACCCGGCGAACGAGATACATGGCGACATCAAGGAAACCAGTGCCATTATGCATCTTGATCCCGAATTGTTGAGTGAAGATGTGCTGAAAGGACTCAAGCCCTGCCTGGTCAACACCACCTGGGAAGTCCTCAAAGGCAACTTCTCTTTCCAGGAGATGGGCAGTAATACCGGTTATCTTGGCTCGCCAGCTCTTGCTGACCCTGAACTTGGTCGTGTTTATATAGCTGAGGCAGCCTTTGCTCTTGCGGAGTCTGTTAACTTTACGTTGGCAGGAAACGATCTTCCTGAATTGCCGCTGCAAATCCGCATGTTGCTGAAGATGGTCGATCTTGATGAAATGTAATGATAACAATTTCCTCTTAATTGGGATGTTATGTAAACCTAAATACGGCTATTCTGTTAAATAAAATAAAAAATGTTTGTTTGACAGTAGAAATATTTAAAAATTCGTGTTAGAATTGGTTTTCCCATGAACCTTGGCCCTTTACCATTACGCGGTTTAACCTCGAAAACCTTGATTACACTCAAAACTGGGAGTAAAGAAAATGTACGCGATAATAGAAATCGGTGGAAGACAGTATAACGTTGAGAAAGGCAGCAGATTCCGCTGCGAAAAACTCAATCAGGAACCTAATGAGATCATGTCTATTGACAAAGTTCTCATGGTCAAAGACGGTGAAAAGCTTCAGATCGGTCACCCATACGTTAAGGGCGCCGAAGTAAAAGCCAAAATCGTTGGACATGCCCGTGGCAAGAAAGTTATTGTTCTTAAATACAAGAGCAAAAGCAATTACCGCCGCAAAATCGGTCATCGCCAGCACTTCACCTCTGTTCTTATTGAGGACATCAAGTGCTGAATGATACAGGTCGACTTCACTGACGACGATAATATCGTCTGTCTAAAGGTCACCGGTCATTCGGGACTTGCAGACAACGGAAGCGACATAGTTTGTTCAGCTGTTTCGGCACTGGTACAGACATTCGCAGGTGGAGTCGAAAGCGAACTGCAGGCATCACTCAGCGGCAATCTGGATTCAGGCAACTGTAATATCAGGGTGCAGGTTGGTGAGAACCAGAGGCAGGCGCTTAAAACGGTTTTCAATGTATTTAAATTCGGGTTTCGTAAGATTGCAAAGTCTTATCCGAAACAGGTTAAATTGAATTAGTCACCTAAGGGGGATTTTGATCATGGCTCATAAGAAGGGACAAGGCTCAACCACCAACGGTCGGGACAGTCAGGCTCAACGACTTGGCGTTAAAAAGTATGATGGCGAAATCGTAAGAGCCGGCGGCATCCTCGTTCGTCAGCGCGGAACACCTATCCATCCCGGTCTTCACGTCGGCAAGGGCAAAGATGACACTCTTTTCGCTCTCTCTGATGGTAGCGTAAAGTTTGGCTGGCGCAAGGGCAAAAAGTGCGTTAACATCGTGCCGATGGTCCTTGAAGAAGTAAACTGACAAAGTTTATCAGCATAAAAAAGCCGCCCGTAAGGCGGTTTTTTTATGCCTGTTTTACAGGTCGTAGAAGGATTTTTCTTGGCTGATCGATGCCAGATCGATTTCTTCGATGATTCTGGCAATTTTTTTGGCTGAGTCTTTGCCCTCATAAGGGTTGGGAAACTTTGCGCACTGTTCGCGAAAATCGTGAGCCAGCAGAGTTGCGAGAGCTTTTTTAATCTGCTCCGCTTCGAAATCAGCGGTTATAACCGCCTGACTGTGTGGCCTGCCCTGCTGTCGCCGCCCAAGGTTGAGAACTGGTATGCCAAGCGAAGGCACCTCTATTATACCGCTTGATGAATTCCCGATAACGCAACGTGACAGGCGGGCTACAGATAGATAATTCAGACGACCAAGGCTGCAAAAATAGCTGATGGCTTCGGGGTACTGCTCAGCCATGGTTCTGATAAAACTGTTAATTTCTTCGCCTTCAGGGTCAGCATTGGCACCGGTAAAAATCAGCCTTATCTGCGGGTAGCTTTCGCGCAGCAGTGGCAGCAGGTTGTGAAGTTTGTTTAAAGCCAATCCGGGGCTGCAGGTCTGTGGATGTAGTGTTATCAAAAAAAAGTCATTCAATTGGCACTTAAGCATGCTTTCCAGCTCTTGCTGCGCTAAAAAAGGCAACTTGTCAAGATTGGCCAGGCCCAGTTCGCCAACGTTGAAAACCAGTTCAGGATCTTCTCCCAGCTGAATTACGCGGCGACGGTATTCTTTGGTGGCAGTAAAATGCAGGTCACTGAGTTTGCTGATGCAGTGCCTCAACACGTCATCAAAGGCGCCGGCGGTAAGTTCGCCTCCCGAGATGTGAGCACTCTTTATGCCGCTTAGTCTGCAGGCGGTTGCAACCGCGTAGATTTCGTAGCGATCGCCAAGATATACGACAAGATCAGGTTTGACCTCGTCAAAAAAGGCAGGGAATTTGCTGAGAGCGTCAGCCATACTCGCAAACATAAGTTCCCGACCATTCAGGTTGCTGGCCTCTGGTGTTATGTAAACCTTGTAATGTTCTTCGCCGGTATCACGAACGATCTCGTCTGCAGAAAACTGGCTTTGCGAATGTAGATGACTGCCGGTTATAACCAAACTGGTACGGTGGCTGTTTTTGAGCAGTTCGTCATAGAGCGGACGCAAAATCCCCCACTCTGCCCGAGATCCAGTTATTAGACAAACGTGTTTATGCATAAGCAGATTTTAATTGCAGCCAGACTCTTAAGCAAGAACTAATTGGTAATTTCACTGAACTGAATATTCTTCCAATTCCAAAAGGGCTCACGTAATTCGCAGGTGGAAGAAAAAAAATCGCACGAGATTAGTGCTACCCGGGATTCGCTGGATGTTTTTCGGATGGTGACTTGCCCGGGTATTAACCTTTTACCGGAAAATGCCGATGTATATATTACAAAATCATGCAGGAGGTGCCCTCATATGTGTGCGCAGGAACTTGTGGCTCTGTTTCGCTTCTCTGGTAATTCATGCCAATCATGCCAACGGATTGTAAACCGCTATGAACGCACCCTGAGTCTGACTGACGAAGATATGCAGCATCTTGAAAAGTGCATCCTCAGCAAATCCTGATCTGTTGTAAATCAGAGGGCTGTCGGTATCATGCCGGCAGCCCTTTTTTAATGAAAAAATCAGCGTCGGCAGAATAGCGTGAAACAAACTGTCCCCCACCCTTTTCACCCTGCCAGCCGTCCTGTCGACTAAAAATGACTTTCCCGCGAAGAATGGTGATTTCGTTGCAGCCACGGCATTGCAATCCTTCATACGGTGAATAATCTGTTTTCATGTGCAATTTTGTCGCTGAAATTTCCTGGTTGCAGTCGGGGCTGTATACCATTATATCAGCATCAGTTCCTGGCATAAGACTGCCTTTGCGCGGATACAGACCAAAAATACGGGCGGGGTTTTCTGAGATGGCCTTAACGGCCTGCTGTAAAGATATTTTTTCCCGGTGAACTCCGTTTAAAATCAGCTGCGGCAGGGTTTCGATCCCGGGTAAACCCATCGGCAAGCTGGTAATTCTGTTCTCCCAGGTATTTTTGTCAGCAGTTGTAAACGGACAGTGATCGGTGGCTACTACAGCCAGATCTCCGCATGCAAAGCGCTGCCATAGCAACTGTTGCTGCTGACGCGAACGAATGGGTGGGCAGCAACCCCATAAATGACCGTTCGCTCCAGCCAATCTGCTTTCATCAAGATAGAGGTATTGTGGGCAGGTTTCGCCAGTAATAAGGGCGCCTTTTTGGCGCTCTTCTCCGATTATCCGGGCGCCTTCGCCACTCGAAACATGCACAATATAAACTTTGCAGCCTGTGTAACGCGAAAAATCTGCTATTCGTCTGATTGCTTCGGTTTCGGTGAAAACTGGCCTGGTCATCGGCAGACTCTCGATTCCAAGGTTGTTGGCGGCAGCGGCCTGATCGGTTAAATGGTCTATCAATTCTCCATTTTCTGCATGAACAGTTACCAGGATACCGTTTTCGCGGCAGCTCGAAAGAATTTGCAGCAGCCCGGTATCATTCTGCATCAAGCCTGATTTGCCGTATGCCATGAAAATTTTGAGACTGGTTACGCCATGACTTGCCAACAATGGCAGTTGCTCAACTACTTTTGGCGAATAGCGACCTATGCAGGCATGAAAAGAGTAATCGATTGCAGCAAGACCTTCTGCCTGCTCACGGCGCCTGGCCAGACTGTCAAGAACTCCCTCATCTCCGATCTGGGCGGTAAAATCTATAAATGTAGTAACTCCACCACAGGCTCCGGCAATACTTCCAGAATAAAAATCATCGGCTGAGACTGCGCCGGCAAAAGGCAGTGAAAAATGGGTGTGAGCATCAACTGCGCCCGGAAGTATCCAGCGGGCGCTGACATCAATTTCCCTTTTTCCTTTAAGATTGCTGCCCACTGCAGCTATCTGGCTGCCATCAATGGCAAGATCTGCCTGGATGAGAGCATCGCCCCAGAATACCTGACCACCCTTTAGTACCAGTTCGAACATAATTTTATCCTGATCGATATCATTCATATAAGTTCATTAAATTTAAACTTCTGCCGAAAAAGATACCGCAAAACATTGAATTGGGGGTAGAAATTTTGAATATAAATTCTTTAGTGGCGGGTTTTCTTGGGGGATTGGTTTGCAGCACGATTCTGTTTGTCTGCAGTCGGACATATATGCTTCAGAAGCTTATCAAACATGAGAAATTGCGTGACTTGTCTTTTTATGGGCGTAATGCCCAGCATAAAAAACAACATCAGAGTGTCGTGTCAGATCCTTTTTGAAACTTGTTTTGCACTTCCGGCTCAGCCGGATTTTTTTTTGCCTGTTTAACCTGCCCGGCATTTATGGTATTTTACTGACCACTATGGATGCAAACGAAAAGAAAACTCTGGAATTCAAGCGCAAGATTATCTCGTTGATGCGCAGTCGTGAACATGCTTCTGCATTGAAGCTGTTTCACAAGACTTTTTCTGCTCAGCATCCGGCTGACCCGGAATTTCTAGAATCCTTCTATATCGAACTCAATCGGGTCGGCATGCATGAAACGGCGTATGATGTCCTGAAAGAGGCGATCAGCTGGCACCCTGAAGACGATGCTGTCGAAGAGCTATTTAAAAACGCTACTGGGATATATTTTGACAGCCTGGTATTACATGGTAATAATCTGCTGTTTGAGCGCGACGACAAAGAGACAAAATTCGCCGAAAGCATAAGAAGAGCCGACTCCCTGGCGCGCGAAAAAATGCGCGAGGAGAACGATAAAGTTCTTACGGCAATCACTCAAAAGGCTCTCGCTACCTATAAAATAGCACTGGATTTAAACAGCGAGAGTATACCCGCGCTATCCGGGCTTTTGCGCTGTTATCAGATTCTTGGTGAGACAGAGCTGGCTGAAGAAACAGGAGCGTTGATTGATGAAAAGGCACCAAGTCTGCGGGTGCATGAAAAGTCAAAGCAGGAGCTCATAAGGGAAGCTGAATTGGCCGAAGAGGAGCGTAAGCTCGCGGCAGCCCAAGAATTGGAGCTTGAAGACTCGGCAATCAACAAAATCAAGGAGCTTTTTGCAGACAAAAAGTATGCAGAACTCGTTTCTCAGGTGGATGAGTTGCATCTCTCATACCGAACTACAGTGACACTTCTTCTGCTCAAAGCACGTGCTCTTGTCGAGCTTCGTAGATTCAAGGCTGCTGATCAGGTGATAGTCGAAGCAGAACACCATAATCGAAATATTAATGAAGTTCTTGAAGTTAAAAACAATATAAACGAAACAAAGTATCGAATACTATGCAAAGCCGCCGAGGTATATCTTCATAAGGCTCTTGAGCTTGGACTAAGTTTCGGCGAGTCACACTTTCGCAAAGCTCAGCAAAGTATTGTTCGAGCCCTGGAGTTTGTTCCCGAAAATCTTGATCTGCTCGACAAACTGTACACAACCCAGAAATACCTTGGACAACTTGAAGATTCATACAAGACCAAGGCGATGATCTACATACTGAACAAGAAGTATGTTACAGCTTTTGACCGCGAGGCTTCGGCTTCTTTGTGTTTTATTGCGAGCTTTGCCTATTGTGATGATCCTCAGATCATAGAAGAGTTCAGATGGTTTAGACGTGAATTTCTGCTCACCTCCCCGCAAGGCAGAGCGCTCAATACTACTTATGTCAGGCTTAGCCCAAGGGTCACCCGGGTGGCGTCTGGCGTTAAATTTTCCCGGTCGGTTTTCCGCGTTCTACTTTATCCCGTTCGTCTGATGATTAGGATCTTGCAACTTTTTGTTTGCTAAACCGCGATGAATGCTCTTATAATTCTGGTATGCCAATGACAAAATTATTATCAAAATGGTTCTTTTTGGTTTTGTTACTTCTGACAAGTGCTCTGAATGCTCAGGTGCTTGATCAGCAAAATGTCAAAGTTGGTATTTGCCCTCAGGACGATTTTACTACGCTAAGAGTGCAAAGCTTCAGTGGCAATTGGAAGGTTGAATTTGGTGGCGCATCGCAGACCCGGGAGTTTCTTGCCGAAGGTGAAGATAACTCTATGATGCTGGTCCCAAAGGGACTTGTTGCAAGATTTTCCACCGGAAAAGATTTTAATGGTGGTTACAAAAAAATTATTCTGTCTGGCGGTGAATTACTGAATCTGGAAATTCCTGATCACCAGCCGATTTTGCTTCAGGGCATCATCGAAATCGCCTATGACGAAACTTCTATTCGCATTGTAAACACTGTTACAGTTCATCAATACATAGTATCTACTCTCTCGAAGATAGCTATTACAAACGAACCTGAGGCGCTCAAGGCATTATGCATAATGGCTCGCACCCGTATTGCCTGGGTTCTAGCCAACACAGCTCATAAGGAAGAAGCTTACAATGTTTGCGACAGTGAGCACTGCATGGAATTTGACGGTTGTGGTTTTAACCGTGAACTTGTCGATATTCTTACCAATATGACCACCAATAAGGTGCTCAAATACCATGACAAGCTTATCATGCCGCGCTTTCATGATACCTGTGGAGGAAAAATCTCATCGGCAAAAGATATCTTTAGTGTTGATGAGCCTTACCATCAAGCTAAACCTGATCTTCTCGACGGCAAAGGCTCAGAAAATTGTTTTCACAGTCCTGGGTTTCACTGGTCCATCGAACTGCAGAAAGTTGATGTGCTCGACTTCTTGTCGCTATCATTCGCTGGTGGCGCAGAAAGAGTCTACACAGGCTGGGAGCCAGAAAAAATCGATTCCAACGGCAGAATTCAGACGGTTACTATCCGTGGCAGAGTCCCAAAAATCATTTCTGGTAATGAGTTTCATGAGAACCTCAAGGTCTATTTCGGGCCAAATAGTATAAAAAGCATGAAATTCACCATGGAACTACTACGTAGAACTGTCATTTTCCGGGGTATGGGTGATGGCGATGGCGTTGGCCTCTGCTTATATGGCGCCGATGGTCTGGCAAAAAAAAGCCAGAAGCATCTTGATATCTTGAAGTTCTATTACCCTGGTACCGATGTAAAGTAATTTCAGAGATTGGTTCAATAAAAAAAGCGCAGTTTAACCTGCGCTTTTTTTATTGAACCAATCGAATTGCCTAGAGCTCAGCACCGATTTCGAACGACAATACGATGGTCAACACTGTTGCCAGAAATAAACTAGTCATTTTGGTTCTCCATACTCGCGATACTGCATAATTATATTATCGGCATAACAAGGCTTTAAAGAGAGACCTAATGTTCATTCGTTGCATTGCTTTTTACTGACTTGATGAAGTAGACTACTTCAGGAGGTGTAATATGACTGATTTTAGAGTCTGTCTGGTCACCTTGCCAGACCGCGACACAGCTTTAAAAATAGCTGATGACATCGTTAAATCAAGGCTGTGTGCCTGCGCAAACCTTTTGCCGGGCATTGAATCCGTTTATACCTGGCAAGGCAAAATAGAGACAAGCGCAGAAGTAATGATGGTGATCAAAACACAACAGTCTTGCGTTGACGCATTAGACGCCAGAATTCGTGAGCTGCACCCCTACTCTGTTTACGAATTCCTTGTTTTACCAGTGCTTTCCGGCAACCAGAACTATTTGAACTGGATAAAAGAAGCCACCTCCTGAATGGTCAAAACTTTTAAACTTAATACTGATCAGACTGTCGATCGTGCATTCAAAATCGACTACGCTGCATTGCTAAACGAGCAACAGTATGAGGCGGCTACCCAATTTCGTGGTCCTATCCTTTGCATCGCCGGGGCAGGCTCAGGGAAAACGCGCACCCTGATTTACCGTGTTGCGCGAATGCTTGAGAGTGGTATAGCACCAGACAACATTCTTTTGCTGACGTTTACCAGAAAGGCTGCTTCAAACATGCTCGATCGTGTAGCAGCTCTGGTTGGCAACGAGGGGAAAGCTGTTGCAGGTGGAACCTACCATAGTTTTGCCGCAAATATTCTTCGCAAATATGGCCATTACATAGGCTTGAAATCAAGCTATTCAATAATTGACGAAGGCGATGCTGGTGATATCATCAATTTTTTAAGAAGTGAGCTGGGCTTTAACAAAAAGGAATCGCGCTTTCCGCAGAAGAAAACTGTAGCTCAGATGTTTTCAAAAGCAAATAATCTCGAGAAGACTGTGCCGGACATTGTCAGTGCTTTTTATCCGCAATTTGAAGAACACAGCGAAGATATCGAGCGCTTGCACGAAGAGTTCGGAAAATACAAATTAAACAACATGTTACTCGACTACGACGATCTACTCATCTATCTGCACCGACTCCTCAGCACAAGCGATGCAGCGAGAACTGCTATAACGACAAGATATCGCTATGTCATGGCAGACGAATACCAGGATACAAACGGTCTGCAGGCGCGCATAACCTTTTTGTTGGCAGGCGAAAATCGTAATATCATGGTTGTTGGAGACGATGCCCAGAGTATCTATTCGTTTCGTGGTGCAAGAGTTACTAATATTCTTGAGTTTCCACAGGCTTACCCTGATTGTCGAATCATCAGACTCGAAGAAAACTACCGCAGCACCAGGCCTATTCTTGAAGCCGCTAACAGTCTCATGGAAAGTGCACGGGAGGGCTTTAAAAAGACACTTGTTACCCAAAAAGGGTCTGGTGACCTGCCAGCGTGCGTTTGCTGTGAAGACGAACAAGAACAGGCAATGTTCGTTGCAGCGAGAATTCTCGAATTACGTGAACAGGGCATCAAGCTAAACAATATGGCCGTGCTTTTTCGCTCAAGTTTTCATGCCTACCAACTTGAGCTTGAACTGAAACGTCGCAATATTCCTTACGTTAAATGGGGCGGTTTCAAGTTTCTCGAAGCTGGACATCTTAAAGATGTTATTTCTCATATGCGCATTGTTCAGAACCCTTATGATCAGGTTTCGTGGTTGCGTGTCTTATTGTTGATCGAAGGAATCGGCACTCATAGCGCATCAGAGATATTCAAGCACATCAGATTCGCTCAGAACCCTTATGACCTTTCGACTGTAAAAGCACGGGCGAAAGCCGAGAAGGGCTTACAACAGCTGAGTAAGATGCTTGCCTCAGCATCTTCACTGGTTAATTCCCCACCGGCCCGCCTGCTGGAAATCGTCGCCGATTACTATTTCCCAATTCTAAAAGAGCGTTTCGATGACTATCCGCGCAGATTCAAGGATATTGATCAACTCGCAATTATTGCCGGTAAATTCGCCACCCTGAGCGATTTTCTGACAGACCTGGCGCTGGAACCCCCCAAAGATTCAGTCGACGAGGCATTAGCGCCCGAAACAAGTGAAGACGAGACACTGGTGTTATCTACGATACATTCTGCCAAAGGGCTGGAGTGGCATTCTGTTTTCGTTATTCATGCCCTGGAAGGACGTTTTCCGTCATTACGTTCGTTGAAATCAGAGCCTGAGCTTGAAGAAGAACGCCGCTTGATGTATGTGGCGATTACCCGTGCTGCTGAAAATCTGGCTATCTCATACCCTTCCCAAATCTGGGATCCCGCTACTGGGAGTCTGCTTGCCCGCCCGTCACGATTTATTGAAGAAATCGATTCAAACCTGCTTGAGCCTTGGCAGATAGCGCGACAATAAGGCTTCTCATTAAATCTTAATAGCGGCTGAATGGCTTGACAGCAGGTTATTTTCTCTGTTAAGGTCATACGCTTACAATATATTACAACGGAGCTTTATAAGTGGTCAAAAACCTCAGCATTGTAGCGCTGATTTTAATAGGTATTCTCTCTGGGATGCTGCTTAAAGATTATATGAGCATACCTAGTCGTAATCTCGTGATATTCTACACATCAAACTTGCGTGGACAGATAAAGCCGTTTTCTGGCGCAATCCAGGATCAACAATATCAGCAGATCGGTGGTTTAGCTTTTATCAAGGGTTTCATCGCAGAAACCGCGAACGCTTTTAATTTTAAGCGCGATGAAGTCCTGCTGCTGGACACCGGTGATGCCCTTTTCGGCACAGCAGAAGCTTCGCTGACGATGGGCGAGGTGCCGTTGCGACTGATGGGTAAAGCTGGTTACGATGCCATGACCATTGGCAATCTTGAGTTCGAGTTTGGTTTTGACCGCCTGAAAGGCTTTATCTCGTCCGGGCTTGTACCAATGTTAGCGTGTAACTATCGAGATGTCACATCTCCGGTTGGAGACACCTTTAAACCTGGAATAATCATTACAAAGGGCGACATAAAGATAGGTATAATCGGTCTTGGCAATGGAGACCTGGCTCGCAACACGCGTCAGGACAACATTGTAAATCTTGAAATCATAGATTTCAAGACATCGGTTCAAAAAACTGCAGCACAGCTGAAGGCCGAAGGGGCAGAGATCGTAGTTCTGCTTTCTCATCACCCTGCAGTCGGCAGTCTCGACAATCCTGGCGAAGTTTTTCCTGATGTCGACATAATTATCGGTGATCTTATCGGTCCTGGCGCAGTAATAACCGGCAGACCATTGGTCTGTCAGACGGCTCCCAGTCGTGGTGGTGGCGTAGGCATGGTCAAAATTTCCTACTCTACCGGAAAATGGGATATTGCGAGAGGATTCCAACGCATTTTTACTGTAGATGCCGAAAGAATCAGCCCTGATGCTGAGCTGGTTGCTGAAATCAGCAGAGTTGAGGCAAAAATAGATGGACTGCTTGATGAAGTAATAACCCAAAATGTTGGCACTTTTACATATTCATACAACGAAGAATCTACGGCAGGGAAACTGGTTGCAGACTGCATGAAAGAGACCGCCGGAACCCAAATTGCATTTACCAACTCTGGCGGTGTAAAAGCGGCGCCGGGAGAAGGACCTGTTACGCTGCGTCATCTCTATGACATGCTACCGTTTGAGAACACACTGGTAGCTCTCGATCTTTATGGTTGGCAGATCGAGAATCTGGTAGAAGAGGGTCTTTCAGGCAAGACCGGTTTTTTGCAGGCGGCGGGTATAAATTGCATATATTCCAGCTCTAACCCCGCTGGATTCAGACTAATGCAAATTTATGTCGGCGATGAGCCTCTCGAATTCGGAAAAACCTATAGTGTATCGGTCAACGACTTCATGTATACGAATCAGCATGACTGGCCAGAACTCAACCAGGGAAAGAACCCGCAAGTGCGCGGTCTTGTCCGGGAAAGCCTGGAAAAATATTTGCGCAAATCGCCGACTGTTGCACCAGACGAACAAAATAGATTTATCGATTCTCAGGAACTAGACGAAACTTTGCTTATTCAGGCATTGTCTTTTGAACTAGCCAGTCTGACTTCTCCTGTCGTTCACGACGGCACGAACAATTCGGAATATTCAAGGTTGTTGGCCGAGGTGATACGCCTCGAAAGCGGCGCAGATTTTGCGTTCATACCATCAGGACTAATACTGAAAACTCGTGAGCCACTTTCTTCAATCACTCCAGCCCGGATAATTTCCGATTTTTCTACATCTGAAGGTGTAAAAATTGCTGAGATAACTGGTGCAGTTCTTGAAAAACTTGTTACAGCAGCAATGCGCTCTGATGATTCGTTGGCCTTTTCGGGACTTTCCGTAGAAGTGCTTGGCGATGGCAAGCTTAAAATTCTGCCGTGGGGCGGCAACTTTGCAGCAGACAACATTTATAAACTGGCAGTAAACGAGCAATTTCCCGAAAAATCAGAAGGTTCTTATGACCTGACCGGTATAGAATTTACAAAGATTTTTAACGATATTCGCCGGGTTTTCATCAATGGTCTGAGGGCAAAAAATGGGCAGGTAGAGATAAAACGTGCATTTTATTGAATTTATTCGCAGTCGCAAGTTAAAGTTCAAGATCCTTCTGTTGTTTGTTCTTATTCTTGTTTTGCCGCTTGCGGTATTGATGATCATTACGCTTGACCGCATATCGGGAATGGCCAGGCAGGATTTCAACCGCAACCTTGGTTATGCTGCCAGTCTTTTCAGAGAGAGTCTTGAGGATCAGCTCGACTCACTCAAGATCAGGGCAAAGACAGTTGCTGATTTTGACTTTTACACGCTTGCTGGCATGGGCTTTGCGGCCGAAACAACGATCCCGCTCATGCAATATGAGCTGATCAGATCAGGCCTCGATTATATCGCTGTCGTCAAAGACCGCGAAAAAGTAGTGCTCGACCAGGGTACACCACCATCAGAATCTCTCGCGAAAATCATACCGGCAATGTGTCATTCGCAGCTGAATGTAAACCTTTATGTAATAGGTGATGAACCCTGGATCTTTTCGGCGGCAATGATCACCAAGATAAAGACCGACCAGACGCAACACGTCATTTTTGCACAACGCCTGCCAAGGGATTTTGCTGATAAGCTCAAGCGCTTAACCGGGGCTGAATTTTCGCTTTTATATGCTGGCAACCGTATCCTTACAAGCCAGATGGATATCTATGGAAAACGCAAGTCCGGCCGGTTGAGCGAAGACCCTGATGCCAGACAAGGGCAGACGAAAATACTCGGACGTTCGCATTTTTATGTAAGGGAAGATGCGCTTAAAGGTCGTATTTCTGAAGCTATTCGACTGGAAATTGCATTGCCAGATTCTGAGTATAATATTCTCGGGCAAACCATGCAGCGTGACTTCATTGTTTTTGGCCTCATCGGACTTGCGTTGGCTCTGATTACCGGGACTGTGCTCTCGTGGCATATTGCTGAGCCAATAAACCGCCTTGTCGAAAGCACATCGTTGGTGAGCCGTGGTGACACAAGGCTGTTGCCAGAGACTGCGCGTCAGGATGAAAT
>JAHISQ010000092.1 GCA_018818125.1 Candidatus Rifleibacteriota bacterium | reverse complement strand
TTCTTTATGCGTGTCGCACTCAATGCCGGTAAGCGCCTTTATCAGAGAGGTTTTTCCATGATCGACGTGACCCGCCGTTCCCATTATGAGGTGCTTCAAGCCCTGCACCTCTTGTGCCTTTTTAAAATCATTTGTTCAAGTGCGGAAGCGATGTGTGTAAACTCTTCATCCTCAATGGTCAAGACATCAAAAACCAGTTCTCCTTGTTTGAGTATAGCAAGGATTGGCTTGTCAATAGCCAACAGTTCATGGAAGAGATATGAGGCAAAGTCGGATCGTTTTTGCTGAGAGTCCTCTGACGAGGTAATTACAACGCCATAGCTTTTTATCTCAAGATCAGGAAGGGTCCCTCCGCCGGCTCTGCCAGTTGTTTCGGTAATAGTGGCATTTATGCCATGGTTTTTCAGCGCTTCATTAAATCGCTGCGCCTTCAGATGAAGCTGTTCAGGTGTCATGTTCAGCATTGCGAAAAGTGGCAAAGATTCAAGCATCTCTTTCTCGTCGAGAAAGCATCTCGCCACGCCGGTTAATGTTGCCAGGGTAAGTTTGCAGACTCTCAGTGCACGCATGAGAGGCGCCTTGCTCAATTTTTTGACGAGGTCGCTGCGCCCGCAGATTATGCCAGCCTGAGGCCCGCCGAGCAGTTTGTCGCCACTGAAGGTCACCAGATCAACGCCTGTTGCCAGAGAAGATTTTACATCTGGTTCACTGCCAAGTGGTAGCAGAGGTGGTTTTGTCAGAAGTCCTGATCCCAGATCGTAAAGAACGATTACCCCGCGCTTTTTGCCGAGCTTAACAAGGTCGGCGAGAGCGACTTCTTCGGTAAAACCACTAACCGAGAAATTCGATTTGTGGGCTTTGAAAAGTATTGCAGTATTGTCGGTCAGTGCATTTTCGTAGTCTGAAAGTCTGGTTTTGTTGGTTGTACCGACATCAATCATTTTGGCGCCGGATGCGGCAAGAATATCGGGAATTCGAAACGAGCCACCAATCTCAATCAATTCGCCACGCGAAACAATTACCTCGCGGTCTTTGGCAAGAGTCGTCAGAGCGAGAACAAGAGCAGCAGCATTGTTGTTGACTACCAGAGCTTCTTCAGCGCCGGTAATGTAAGAGAGAATAGTTGAGGGATGTACATTTCTGCTTCCACGCGAGCCGGTTTCCAGATTGAGTTCAAGATTGCAATAGCCGGCGAGGGTATCATAGGCCTCTTCGAGGATTTTCCTGCCGAGCGGTGCACGGCCCATGTTTGTGTGAATTAGAATTCCGGTGGCATTTAGTACTTTTTTTAGCGAGGGTTTTGAGATGGTTTTGCACCATTCGATCGCTTTGTCTGCGATCTCGGCGATCAGCTCGTCTGCCACTGCAACTTCAGTTTTATCATTTCCGAGAATGTCTTTTCTAAGATTGCCGAGTACTCTTCGCAGGGAATCTTTTACGATTTCTGGGCCGTACAAGGCAATTGCTGCAGAAATTTTTTCATTCTGCATAGCTCGATCCACACCTGGAATCAACCTGAGTTTGTTGTTCATGTTTTTTTGCGTATTCGAAACGATAGAAAGGCTTTGCTACAGGCTGTAATTAAGAAACATCAGAGAGAGCAGGAATCGAACCTGCCACAGACGGTATTATCCGCCCGCTACTGGTTTTGAAGACCAGTTGAGACACCAGTCCCGTCCTCTCCACGTGCGACAACAGAGTCGTCGGGCAAGTATTTATATCTGAAAGTATGGCAAAAGTCAACGAAACTAAAGCCACAGAAAGGTCTGTCGGGACCACAGCGACGAAAATTGGTAAAAGCAGGAAGTTTGGGTCAGAATAGTTCAGTTTTGAGCGATTCTTGAATCTGGTGAATTGTTGAAAAGAAAGAGCAGCATGCTCGCAGGGTAGTGAATATTGAGATTTTGTTTGACTTGAGACTGCTCAATAACCTATGGTAATAGCTGTCAAAGAGTCTTGTGAAAATTAGTTCATTTATACATTCCACAGGAGGATTCAATGCTTGTTACCATAAATGGTAAGCAATTTGAAGCCGAAGCGGGTCAGACCATCCTACAGGTGGCGAGAAAGCACGGAATATACATTCCGTCTCTCTGCTACCATGAGAAGGTTGGGGCTGCAGGCAAATGTCGGGTCTGCGTTGTTGAAGTCGAAGGTATGAGAGGTCTGCAAACCTCATGCTCGGTGGTAGTTCGTGAAGGCATGACTGTTTCCACCCGTACTGAAAAAGCTATTCAGGCTCAAAAATTAGTTGTCGATCTTTTGCTTTCAAGCGGCACGCATGATTGCTTGGCCTGCGCGCAAAACGGCAAATGTGAGCTGCAGGATGCGGCTTATTACCTTGATATTGAGCACCCAACTCTCGTTTTTGCTGATATGGAGCCTCACTGTGATGAATCTTCGGAGTTCATCAAGGTAGATCACAATAAGTGTATCTCTTGCGGCAGATGTGTCGCAGCCTGTCAGAAAACCGTCACCAACGACGTACTTGACTTCGGTTATCGTGGTGCTAACACTGAGATCGTTTTTGACGATGGCAAAAAAATGGGTGATTCAACCTGTGTACAATGTGGCGAATGCGTTCAGATTTGCCCGGTTGGCGCACTCACTGAAAAGAGCGTAAAGGGCAAGGCTCGTTACTGGGAAACCGAAAGAGTTAAATCAGTTTGTCCATACTGCGGTGTAGGCTGCAGCATGGAGATTCACGTAGATCGAAAGCTCAACAAGATCGTTCGTGTAAACGGTGTTGAAAGTTCTCCGGTCAATGAAGGCATGTTGTGCGTTAAAGGGCGGTTTGGTTACGATTTCGTCGATCACCCTGAACGACTGACCACGCCGTTGATTCGCAATGATGATGGCTCTTTCCGTAAAGCATCGTGGGATGAAGCCCTCGACCTGGTATCGACACGTCTTACCGAAATTAAAACTAAGCATGGCCCTGACAAGATCATGGGCATGTCTTCAGCGAAAGTGACGAATGAAGAGAACTACACTTTCCAGAAATTTATGCGCACGGTGATCGGAACGAACAACGTAGATCACTGTGCCCGATTATGACACAGCTCCACTGTGGCCGGTCTGGCTGCAACATTTGGTTCTGGAGCTATGACAAACGATATAGCAGGAATGACAAAGAGCGACGTCGCTCTTATTATTGGTTCTGATACTTCCGAAGCCCATCCGGTAATTTCCGCCCGCCTGAAGAGGGCCACAAAAGACGGTATGAAGCTCATAGTCATCGATCCCAAAAAGATCAAGATGGCTGATTACGCTGATATTTACGCCTGCCAGAGACCGGGCACTGACGTTGCGGTTCTCAACGGCATAATGCATCTCATTATCAAAAATGGCTGGGAAGACAAGGAGTTCATCGAAGAAAGAGTTGAAGGCTACGAGGCTCTGAAAGCCGAAGTCGAAAAATTCACTCCCGAGTATGTTGAGCAGATTTCTGGAATTCCAGCAAAGACTCTCGAGCAGATTGCTGAGATGTATGGCAGAGCTCCAACTGGAGCGCTTTATTATGCCATGGGCATCACTCAGCATACCACCGGCGTCGATAACGTAAAATCGACCGCAAACCTGCAAATGCTTTGCGGAAACATGGGCAAAGTCGGCGGCGGAGTTAACCCGTTGCGTGGACAGTCAAATGTGCAGGGCGCCTGTGATATGGGTGCTCTTCCCGTGGTTTATACCGCTTACCAGGCGGTCACCAATGCTGATGTCAAGGACAAATACGAGAAATTCTGGGGCTGCTCTCTCAACGCTGCTAACGGCCTGCCGATGACAGTTGCCATCGACAAGGCCTACGAGGGCGAAATGAAGGCGTTCTATGTCATGGGAGAAAATCCCATGATCAGCGATCCCGATCTTCATCACGCCGAAGAAGCCTTTAAGAAACTCGAATTTCTGGTGGTACAAGATATTTTCCTTACCGAAACCGCTAAATTAGCACATGTTGTTTTGCCGGCCTCGACCTGGCCCGAAAAGTTGGGTACTTTTACCAACACTGAACGCAAGGTTCAGTTGCTGGAAAAAGCGGTGGATGCTCCTGGCGAAGCCAAGGATGACTGGGTCATCCATCAGATGCTTGCCAATAAAATGGGGCAGAAGTGGGACTATAATAGCGCAGACGACATTTTCTCGGAAATAGCCAGGTGTACTCCGAGCTATGCCGGGATGACCTATAACAGGCTTCGTCAGGCGGGTTTGCACTGGCCGTGCCCGACCGTCGAACATCCAGGAACACCGGTTTTGCATATTGGCAGGTTTACCAGAGGCAAGGGTATGATGTTTGCTATTCCTTTCAAAGCTCCTGCCGAGGTTCCCGATGCGGAATATCCGATCTATCTGACTACTGGTCGCGTCCTTCAGCAGTTCCACACAGGAACCATGTCACGAAAATCGAAAGGGCTCAACAACCTGGCCGGACCTTCTGTGATGGTTTCTGTAGAAGATGCCGAAGCGATGGGCGTCAGCAACAGTCAGATGGTCAGGGTGACAACTCGACGCGGGAGTATCGTTACCAAGGCCTTTGTTACCAAACGAATGCCCAAGGGAACAGCATACGTTCCGTTCCACTTCGCAGAGGCTCCAGCCAACGTGTTGACCAACAATGCGCTTGACCCGGTAGCCAAGATTCCGGAATACAAGGTTTGCGCCTGTAAGCTGGAGAAAGCCTGAGAATAACTATGGCGGAGAGTCGCAGAGATGTGGCTCTCCGCTTTCCCTAAAACACATATTTCTGGAATTCTTTTTTATTAATTTCATAATCAGTGTTGCATTGTAACAAACGGGCGAGGAGACCAATATGCCAAAG
Organism: Candidatus Rifleibacteriota bacterium; assembly: GCA_018818125.1. GTDB lineage: Bacteria > Muiribacteriota > Ozemobacteria > Ozemobacterales > Ozemobacteraceae > Rifleibacterium. The sequence continues at coordinate 2,550 of JAHISQ010000092.1, read as the reverse complement.
AAAGTTTTGATTATAGACGACGCTATCGATTATATTACGATCTATAAAACTGCCCTTGAAGCCAATGGTTTGGCTGTTATTTCTGCCATGACCGGCAAAGAGGGGATGGAAAAGCTTCTTAACGAAAAGCCTGATGTGGTGATTCTGGACGTAATGATGGAGATGCCCGACAGCGGGTTTGAATTCATGAATGAAATCAAAGCCAAGGGCAATACCACACCGGTCATTTTATGCTCATCGATTGCCGATGCCAGCCAGATGAATTTTGATCTTAACAGTCTGGGTGCCAGTATGGTGATGCAGAAGCCCGTCGATCTCGGCGAACTGGTAAGACTTTGCAAAAAATTTGCTGGCTGATATTCTGCTGTAGAACGGAAGCAGACCTCTGGACAAGATCAAAAACATAGAAGAACTCAAAGCTTTGCAGGCAACACTCAGCATAAAAGCTGAAGAAGCTGCAACCAAAAAAATTATCATTCGGATCGCCATGGCGACCTGTAGTATCGCATCAGGGGCAAAGCCGGTGCTGAACTTTTTTAACAAAGAGATGCCCGGACAACCGTTGGAATTTATCATAAAGTCAACCGGATGTTCTGGACTTTGTCATTCTGAACCCACCGTCGAAGTGGCACTGCCTGGTCAGAGTCCAATAATGTTTGGTAAGGTCGATGTTAAAAAAGCAGCTGAGATCGTCAATGATTTCATCAAAGGTGGCCGACAGGTCGAAGGCGTCGTAGCGGTCAGCGGAGCGTGAAAGCAAAGCAACTTAAAATTGCCTTGAGAAACTGTGGTGTAACTGATCCTGAGAATATTCAGGATTATATAGCCTGCGAAGGCTATCTTGCGCTTGGAAGTTGTCTCATTGCCGGAAACAGGCAGGCAGTCGTCGATACCATCAAGCAGTCTGGTCTGCGGGGGCGTGGTGGTGGCGGTTTTTTGACCGGTCAGAAATGGGAATTTGCGTCTCAATCAGAAGCAGACAAAAAGTATGTTGTCTGCAACGCTGACGAAGGTGATCCTGGTGCATTTATGGATCGGGCGCTGCTCGAAGGTGATCCGCATTCAGTGCTCGAAGCGATGGCAATCTGTGGTTATGCAATTGGGGCTGATCAGGGCCTTATTTATATTCGTGCTGAATCTCTCCTGGCGATCAAGCGCCTGAAGGTCGCTATTGCTCAGGCCGAAGAAGCCGGACTTATTGGCAAAAATATCTTGAATTCGGGTTTTGACTTCAAGATCGGTTTGAAATACGGTGCAGGTGCTTTTGTCTGTGGCGAAGAAACTGCTCTGATCAAATCCATGGAGGGTAACCGTGGTGAACCGGTATCCAAGCCTCCCTATCCGACAGAATGCGGCTACCTGGGCAAGCCAACGAATGTAAATAATGTCGAAACCTTTGCGAATGTGCCAGCCATAATCAATAAGGGGGCAGAATGGTTCGCCTCTATCGGCACTGAAAAATCCAAGGGTACTAAGGTTTTTGCGCTGGCCGGCAAGGTTAAAAAAGTTGGCCTGGTCGAGGTTCCTATGGGAACCACTCTTAGAGAGCTGATATATGACATTGGTGACGGCATTCTCAATGACAAGGTATTTCAGGCCGTACAAATTGGGGGGCCTTCTGGTGGCTGTCTGACTGTAAAAAATCTTGATATGCCCATTGATTATGAAAGTCTTATTGCTGCTGGCTCCATGATGGGCTCTGGCGGAATGATCGTCATGGATGAAGACGACTGCATGGTAGCTGTGGCCAAGTTTTATCTGGATTTCACCATGGAAGAGTCATGTGGGAAGTGTGCTCCCTGCAGAGAAGGCAATAAGGCCTTGTACAATATCCTTAACAAGATAACTCACGGCAAAGGGACTATGGCAGATATCGACAGGCTTAAGGAGCTCTCTGTGGTTATCAAGAGCACTTCTCTCTGTGGTCTTGGCCAAACTTCGCCAAATCCGGTTTTGTCAACCATCGACAATTTTTATGATGAATATGTGCAGCATGTAGTTGATAAAAAGTGTCGTGCTAAAAGGTGCCGGGCACTGATTGAATACTCGGTGGTTGAAGAAAACTGTATCGGTTGTGGAGCCTGCAAACGTGCCTGCCCTGCTGATGCTATTTCTGGCGCGCCCCAAAAGGTGCATCTGATTGATCAGAAAAAATGTGTCAAGTGCGACGCCTGCCTGCAGAAATGCCGGTTTAATGCCATTGTTGTAAAATAAATTTTAGTTCGGAAAAAAACATGTATTGCAGCGAAAAAGAGAATGCGATCAATGAAGTAATTGCCGGGATCTGCAGCGAATTTAACAACGATCCTAATGAGCTTATTGCGATACTGCACAAAGCACAGGGCCACTTCGGTTTTCTGCCATCAGAGGTGCAGCAGGCAATCGCGGAGCATTTGAACATCCCCATCGCCAAGGTTTTTGGTGTAGTTACTTTTTATTCATACTTTACCATGGAGCCGAAAGGGAAGTTTCTGATAACGATTTACATGGGAGCCGCCTGCTATGTTCGGGGAGCCGAAAAGGTTCTTCATGAGTTCGAGAAAAGGCTTC
>JAHISQ010000091.1 GCA_018818125.1 Candidatus Rifleibacteriota bacterium | reverse complement strand
CGAGCACCGAGAAAAGTGGGTAAACCTTCTCACTGCGAAAAGGAAGCTTAGTCTTTGTTGCAGCACGGGTGATAACAGAACCGCAGTTCATTTCTGACCCTGTTGCCGGTAATGTAAGAACAGACGCGAAGGGCAGCGCATCTTTTACACATGCGCCAAAGGTCTCTATGATTTTCCAGGGTTCACCGTCAAAAAGAGCTGCAGCAGCGATAAATTTGGTGCCATCTATAACCGAACCGCCGCCAGCCGCCACAAGAAAATCGCAACCATGGGTCTTTACCTGCTCAACACATTTCATGAGGGTTTCGTAAGTCGGATTCGGCTCTACGCCCGAGAATTCATGTATTTCACGTCCATCAAGTGCGCTCATGATTTCGTCGTAAGTGCCGTTATGTTTAATACTGCCCCCGCCATAAACCAGCATGATCTTTTTGCCGGCCGGTATTTCACGCTTGAGAGCCCCTATAGTGCCCTTGCCAAAAATGATTTTGGTCGGGTTATAAAAAGTAAAATTTTGCATTGTTCATCCTCCTCGTTTTATCTCTCGTTCTTGAAAATATCCCTGAGACGCCTTAAAGTCAAACCCTATAGACAGTTATTATCTGCCACTCTTATTTTTAATACTGTCTCAAACTGTAGAGTCTTTGTGAATTTATTAGATTTATATTACACTGTAGAAACAGTTACTTTTATACTACACGAGGAGAAACGCCAATGCGCAGAAAAAACCAGCGGAGAAAACTTTTTGCATGGTCGCTGCTGCTGCTGGCGTTTACCGTTCTGGCAGTATCGATAAGTGAAGTAGCTTTTGCCCGCGCGGGTGGCGGTCATGGTTATTCTGGCGGCGGCGGATCTGGCGGAGGTTCTGGCGGCGGCGGCGGCGGCGGAGATCTGATAATTCTTCTAATTCGCTTGATCATTTATTACCCCCATATTGGCATTCCTCTCACCATAGTTGTTATAATTCTTGCCAAAAAAGGCTACTTGAAGGGCGAAGATAAATACGTAGATTACACGATAGTTAAAGCAAGCCATGTGAAGTCAGACAGTTATTCAAAAGCGGCGCTGACTCAACTGAAACAGCGTGATCCGGCCTTTGACGAAAACTTTTTCAATGGACGGGCAAAAAAGGCATTCAAGCTGATCCAGGAAGCATGGACCGCACGCAAGCTCGATAAGGCCCAGGCTTTTATGTCAGACGGTATTTTTGAGCAGTTCAGCATACAACTTGCTGAAATGCGGGAAAAAGGGATTATTGACCACATGGAAGGGCTTGAAATTCTTTCTGCCACTCCAGTCAAATTTCAGAGTGATAGAAATTTTGACGTGATTCATCTGCGCATAGATGCCAGTGCAATCAACTACCGCAAGGACGATAAAACCAGCAAACTTATCGAAGGATCACGCAGCGCGGAAGCTTTTGCGGAAGTCTGGTCATTCATGCGTAAGCCCGGCGTTAAAACCCTTAAAAAAGGCGGCCTGATGGAAGGTCAGTGCCCGAACTGCGGCAACCCGATTCAGATTGGTCGACTCTCGAAGTGTGATGTGTGCGGATCTCTGCTGCGATCTGGCGAATATGACTGGGTTCTTACCAGCATCACCCAGGCCTGCGAGTGGTCAGCAAGACCTGACCGCGCTGTTCCCGGACTAGACGATATTGTTGCAGCAGATCCTGGCTTTAATATGCAGCATATAAAAGAACGCGTTTCGGTCATGTTCTGGCGCAAAACCGAGGCTGAGCGCATTGGAAAAATTGATCCCCTGCGAAAAATCGCACGCAACGAATTTTGTGAAGGTCAGATACAGTGGTTCAAGCCAGATAAATCTGGAGCACGCCGCTTTTATACCGGCTGCGCGGTTGGCGCTATCAATCTGCTCGGCGTCGAACTGCTTGAACCAGATGACAACACCTTTGTAGAGGTTATCTGGAGCGGCATTCCCTCTTTCCAGATGTCCGATAAAAAAATACAAACGGCAGGACAGCCTATCAACTTTAAACATGTGTTTGTGCTCAGTCGAAAACATGGTGCAAATACAAAACTCGAAACAGCTCTGGCCAGCTCGCACTGTCCTTCTTGCGGCGCGCCTGAACAGACTGGCAGTGCAAATGAATGCGCTTATTGTGGATCGGTAATGAACGACGGCAAAACCGAATGGGTGCTCGATGCGGTTGTAGATCGCAGCGATGCCCAGGTAAAAGCAATACTCGACCGTCTCAACACCATGTCGCGCAAAATTGTCGAAGAAGCACAAACGCAAGCAGCGGCGAAATATGGTGCTAAAGGCGGGGTTGCCATACCACCGCCGCTCGACGACTTCGGCATTTCAGGCCTGGAATTGATGCGCTGGACAGTTGCCATGATGCTGGCTGACGGCCATATTGACAGCAAAGAGATGAGCATGATCAAAGATCTCGCCGCCAAACGCGACATCCACGAAAGTCGTCTTCAGCAGTTGATAAGCGAATTCAAAGCAGTGCCTGATCCGGTTGCGCATGTCATGCAAACCAGCAAAATCGCCGCAGACACAGACCTGCTGCGGCATATCGCCCGTGTTGCTCTGGCTGACGGCAAACTCACTGTTGAAGAAACCGACATGCTCAAAACGGTCGGCGGCAAACTCGGTATGAGTGGCATGGACATTGACATGCTGCTCAAACGCGAGCGCAAAGCCATCTTTCAGGAAGCCAAAGACATCCTGCGCAATCTCAAAACCTGAGCGCTAAATTGCCTGACACATTCTGCTATGACCAACCCTCATGGACATGTTCGTGCACTTGTCATGAGTATCACGTGATGCCTCCAATCTTGACTCGCAAGATAAACAGGCGGTATACTTGGGCGCAAAAAAAGAGAATTGACATACGAGACTAGGACGTATTGATGGAAGACTCCGTTAAATCCTTTCTGAACTCACCACACGAGCAGGATCGGAAAAAGGCAATCGGGCTTCTTTCGCGCAACCCTGATCGTGAGGCAGTAATAGCGCTGCAGCAGATCGCTGAGATGGATGAAAGCCTGGAAGTCCGCTTTTATGCCAGAAAGGCTCTGGCGGTAGTCAAGAATATACGCCGACCAAAAACTGACGATGTTGCGCTCATGCTCATTCCGGAAGTGCTCGACACGGAGACGTTTCTGCGCTTCGACGAAGATGAAAAGTGCTCTCTGGTTCAGGCTCTAATTGATCAGAACCGCTCTGACTCTCTGCAATGCTTCCTCACATTAGTGCAGACAGAACAAAATTCTAGAATTCTCGCCGCTATGGTGATGGCAATCGGAGCGTTTGGGACAGCGGCAGAAAGCAATGTACTGATTCCTTTTCTTGGCCATCAGGACGCGCGGGTTCGTGCCAACGCCATCGAAGCGCTTGAACTGCTGGGAAATCTCAAACTATTCGCCTATATTTTCCCGCTTCTGGAAGACCCCGATAACCGGGTACGCGCCAATGCTGCCAGAAGCCTGCGCAGCATCGAGCCATTTACCAGCTTTCGTCTGCTGCAGGCCATGATTTCGTCAGGCAAAATACCCTTTCAGGCATCAGCTATCTTTGTGCTGCGATGTTTTGAATCCGATGCCAGTGCCGCGCTGGTGGCTCCATTTCTCGATAGCCCACATAAAGAGCTTCGTCAGCGCGCTGAGCAGACTCTCAGAGTCCTGGCAGAAAGAGGTGTCAGTCGTGCCATTGAGTTGATAGGCGATTATCAGCCTGGTGACGAACCAACCTCTCCAGAATCAATTCTACAGGAACTTGGCAGTCAGCCTGTCTCTGTGCAGGAGAGTGGTGACCGTCTCGAACAAGCTTTTGCCATTTCTGACCCCCGCAAAAGGTTCGAGACAATCGAAAAAGAGTGCGTCCAACTCGGAGAAAAAGCGATCGACCCGTTGATTGCCCATATTCCTCACGAACTTGATCATCTGGTAATCGGGAAAATATTTATCCTGCTAGGTCGGCTTCACGCTACCAAGGCAACCAAATGTCTACTCACAGGCCTTCGTCACCAGGACGACAGATGTCGCGCCAATGCGGTAGAGGCGATCGGAATGATAGGAGAACCAGACAGCTTGATTCACCTGATTTCAATGCTCCAGGACACTCACAACCGTGTTCGCGGCAACACTATTCTGGCCTTACGTGATGTTCCAGGCGTAGACATTCAATCGCCTCTGCAACAGCTGGCTGAAAGCTCCGAAGAAATTTATCAGCGCACGGCGGTCTACGTGCTTGCCGAGCTGCAACGCGCCGAATTCTTTCCTCTCCTGCTGAAATTGTCGCACGCTTCGTTTTCTGAAGTCCGCAAAAATGCGCTCATCGCCATCAGCGCCCTGGAAAAAGCCGGGCACCATTTCCAGAAACTACAGCCTGCCGCCGAACCCAGCCCAGCAGTCCCAATTGGAAGCACAATTTCTGATCAAACCACTAATCTGACTGAGAAATCATTTGAACGAAACACACCAGTATCTACCAGAAAAAGTAGCTTGTTAAATTCGCCGGAGTCTAAGCCCCTTGCCTATTCAAGAGCAAATTTGCCAACGGGCGATTCTAAGGTAAAAGAAAGCTCAATTCCATCGTCATGGAGCTTCGTTTTAATGATTTCTCTTCTGATCTGCTTTGTCGGGTTATTTTTGATTGACAGTAAATACAACGAATATAGGTCCAGCAACCAGAAATGCCTCGATAAGATGCGTGAACAAATAGAGAAAATTGACAGCGCAGATTCCAAGCTAAAAGCGGTCATCAAAGTTGTAAAGGTATCAGCAGACGGATTAAAACAAGTTCAAGATTCTTTTGAGAAAATGGCACAAATGCTTCAAAATGGTGTTGACAATGGCTCGTTCGATGCTTCCGCAACTACATCCATCTTGAAAAAATGCCGACCAATAGCCCTTGAAATAAAGAATACAATAGCTGAACTAGACAAGTGCATGGAAGAGCGTTCTCTTGAAAACTCCCCTGGACAAGCCATAAAATAGGATCCGTGAAATCAGTCCCAGACTACGCCTTCGATATGTTCGATGCCAAGTCCGGGCGCTTCAGAAACCTTCAACCAGGGTCCTTCTATTTCGACGCCACCGCTCACCGGATCAGTGAGACATAGTGCCGGACTGTCGAGGTCGCAGCGCGTGATTATGCTGCGGGCGCATGCCAGATGTGCAGCAGCAGTTATGCTGATCTTGCTTTCCATCATGCAACCGATAAAACATTCGACATTGTGCATTTCGGCGAGTGCGCAGATTCTGAGCGCTCCGCGCAGGCCGCCGGTTTTCATGAGCTTGATGTTAATGTAGTCAGCAGCATGCATCGCTATAATCTTTTCGGCATCAAGCGCCGAAAAAACAGCTTCATCGGCAAGTACTGGCGTGGCGATGTTGTCGGTGACCTGTTTGAGTCCGGCGAGATCGTGCGCCAGAACCGGCTGTTCAAGAAGCTCTATATCAAGTCCTTCTGCTTCGATCACGCGCATGATTTTTATCGCTTCCCGCGCTGTCCAGCCCTGATTAGCGTCCAGGCGCAGCTGCACACAGCCACCCACAGCACTGCGCACCGCTTTGATCCGCGCAATATCAAGTTCTGAATTCAAACCAACCTTGAGCTTGAGAATTCTAAAGCCACGCGCTACAGCTATCTTGCTATCCTCAGCCATTTCAGTGGCACTGTTAACGCTGATAGTCAAATCAGTTTCGACTTTGTTGCGATAACCACCCAGCAAACGATAAACCGGAATATTGTAAAGCCTGCCGAACAGATCGAAAATCGCCATTTCAACTGCGGCCTTGGCGCTGGTGTTCTTAACCATCGATGAATCTAGCGTGTTAAGCGTAGCTTCAAGGTTCGCAATCTCTTTCCCCTTGAGCTTGGGCAGCATAAACTCGTGAATTGCACCACGCACGCTGCCGTGTGATTCGCCGGTTATCGGTCCGGTAGGATGTGCTTCACCAATACCGGTCACTCCAGCATCGGTTTCGACAGTTACGACAATTGAAGAAATGTGATCTATAGTGCGCAACGCGGTTTTAAAAGGAGTACGCAGAGGAATCGAAATTACACCGGTTTTGATATTGGTAATACGCATACTATTTGTCTCCTTTATTTATCGGCATTGGCTG
>JAHISQ010000090.1 GCA_018818125.1 Candidatus Rifleibacteriota bacterium | reverse complement strand
CCAGCAGAAGCAGGGCGTCATGGTAGGCTGGTGCAATTTCGAGAGCTTTGCGCAGGGCTTCCCGGCCCTCCGGCCCCTTATCCTGAGAAAACAGGTTTTTTGCTTCTTTGTAAAGCTTGACAGCCTCTTCCGGAACATCTGTCTTGCGAATCGGCTCGGTAACGGTTGCTGGTTTTTCTGAAGCTTTGGGAGCAGCATCTGCGACAACTGCTGGTGTGGCAGTTGCTGTTGGCTCGCCTTGTGGAATGATCACGACGGTCGGTTCGCTCGGCGTGAATGGTACGAAAGTTGCTACTGCACCTTCAAGCCCGGCTAAAAGAGTGTTAATTTCGCTATGAAATGCTTCAGCTTCAGCTGAAGTTGCAGCGGCTGGAGCTGCCATTAAGGCGCGCCGATACATGCTTGCTTTTGCCGCTGGCTTGTCAGCAGGCATAGTGCCAGCTCGTTCAGCGAGTTTGCGTGCGAAGTCGAGCCCGCCAATCAAAGTTGTAGTTTCGGGCTGCGCTGCAGCGCTTTCGGCTGAGGCTTTATCGTAGCTTACCTTGAAGCTGACAGTTAAATCTGTGATGCCAGCTTTGCTTTTAACAATATCAGTTACGCTGGCGGTAAAACTTGTATCGCCGATTTTGATATTGCCAATCTGCAGATCTTTGCTGATTTTAGCAGAGGTAACCGGTGTAGTATCAGAACTTGCAACAATCTGATCGCCCAGCATTGCCTGAATTTTGAATGAAATCTGCTTGAGAGTACCATTTTCTCCACTTGACTGCCAGTTTTCAACAAAAACAATTTCAAAATCATGCATTTTGCCGTTAAATGGAACTTTCTCGGCAAATCGTGCTGAGCTAGGGTGAGGATCATAGCTGAACATACGTATCAAAGACTGTTCTGCAGTTTCTGCCCAAAGAACTGAAACAGAAACCATTGTGATTACCAATATCAAAAAGCTCAACTTTAAGGCCCGATGCATAAATATCCTCCCGAATTCTCAAACATAGTTTATTCGATCAAAAATTACTTATAGTTCCACCTGAATTGCTGACTTCCTTGCCGCTGTTGCCTTTGAAACTGTTTTTGCCAAGCTTCACATTTGCTTCGCTGCCGCGGACAATAATGCCGTTCTTACGATTGCTTTCAAATACATTGTTTTTGATGGTTGCCTTGGCATCCCACACATCAATGCCGGCGAGCTCGTTGTCTCTAAAAATGTTGCCGTCGATATTCCCGGCGCCATTTTGATAGATCAGCATGCCGTTTTGACTGTTGCTGACAATGGTGTTCTGGGTAAACTCTGGTGCTGAATTGTTTTTGATGCCAATTCCAGACTTTCCGCTATGGGAGACAGTGTTCTCGCTTACTCTGGCTCTGGTACCACCACTGAACCACATGCCATAAAATGCGCAACCGCTGACGCTGTTACCGGCAATTGTCGGGGTTCCACCTGAGACGGTGATGCCCATGGCTTTTGAACTGGTGATGGTGCAGTTTCGAATCGTCGGATTGCCACCGCTCACTTCTATGGCAGCTACCCAGTCTGGTTCTTTTGACGGTGTTGCGTTCGAGATGACACAGCCGCTAATCTCTGCCGCTCCGCTTTTTATCAGCACGGTTGGCGCTGTTGAGCCCGAATTGTTGGTCAGAGTCAGGCCGCTGATCTTGCCTCGACCAGTTATGGTGAGCGTTGTGCCACGAGAGGAGTTAATGACACATTTTGCCGCTGCGTCGCCTTGAATGTTTACGTTTCCGCTCAGAGCAATAGTTTCGTTATAGCTTCCAGCCTGAACTTTGATGGTCGAGCCATCTTTGGCGGCTTTGAGCGCATCTGTGATAGTTTTATAGTTGCCTTGCGGCCCCACAGTTAGCTCACTTGCTGCGAGTGCAGCTGCCTTTGCCGCGGCTTCAGCTTCGGCTTTGGCTCTGGCTTCAGCTTCGACCTGTGCCTGTGCTTTGTTGCGGGCCTCGCTTATTCGTGTCGTCAACTGCGCTGCCTGCTGATTCGTCGGGTGCAGCTTTTTTGCTGTATTTGCAACTTTGAAAGCGTTGTCGAAATCATTCTTTGAGAGAAGCTTTTCGGCTTCGGTCAGCACTTTTGCTGCCGCTGCTGTGCGAAAGGAGTCAGTTTTGCTTTTTTCTCCAAGAGCCTCAAGATTATTGAGTAGTGTAAGTAGATCATCTGTTTGCTGTAGCACCTGATTCATGCTTATTATCTGCTCGATCTGACTGGAATACTCCTCAACGCGTGGGTCCACTTTTGGAGTTTTCTGCTCGGTGTCGAGCTTGATCAGAGTCTGCTCAAGCGCTTTAAGCTTGGCATCGCTGTCGAGTCCGGGCAGTTTGTAGAGTTGTCTCAGTAACAGCAATGCGTCTTCGGCAGATTTTTCGCTGGTCTCATTTATGATCTTTACATAATTGTCACGGGTTTGTCCGATCAATACGCCTTTTTTGTCTTTCTGGTTCCAGTTGTCGAATTCGCCAAGAGAATTGAGAACCGGCGCAATATCTTTGCCTGGCTTAAACTTTTTTATACGGCTTTCGGCATCCGACAGTTTTGTTTCTGCCAGTTTAGCCAGTTCCTGACTAATGTTAATGTTGCCGCTCTTGTCAAATGATTGTAAAACCTTGAGTATGTCCTCAGCCTCTTTGGTATTTTTCGCCTGTTGCACTCGGTCACGTATCTTTTCAACCACCTCGCGCATGAGCGTTTCTGTATCGTAACTGGCGTCAAGACCTTTGATTTCTTCAAAAAGTTTAAGCACTTCGGCGACTTTGTCGGCCTGTGGGTTGTCGGCAAATTTTCTTATACCTGCAGCATGCGTGCCAATGGCGCGTTGCGTGGCAGCCTGGCGGGCTTTTTCAGCCACCCGGGTTGCAAGTTCGCTCAACTCGTTCTGGTAGACTGTATTGTCTGAGTAGGCAGATTTAAGCTGGTCAGCAAGAGTTATTGCCTTGTCCGGTGCTGAATTTTCAAGCTTCTTTAGTTCTTCATTGCAGCGGTTGATCAGGTGTTGTTCAAGTTTGTTCGCGGCATCAGAATCAGCAAATTCGCGCAGCATAGCTGTGATGGATTCTCTTATTTCTGCTACGTCTGTTGGAATATCGGCTTTTTTTATCTGGGCGAAAATATCATTGGTAATCTTTGCCTGACGCTCGTCGCGTTCACGCTTTTCTTCGGCTGCTCTGCGCTCCTCTTCAACTTGAATGCGCGCTTCGATCTGATTTTTAACATCATTGAGCCCAGGTGCGTCGGGCTTGATCTGAATACAGGTCTGTAGGTTTTTCAGTGCTTCTGCCGGTGATTTTTCGATGAGTTCGGAAGTTTTCGCAAAATACTTCTGATAAAGCGCATCGCGATGTTTTTCGACAAGACTTGCCGACTCGCCGTAAGTGCTGAGTCTGTCAATTTCTTGCAGCACATTCTCGATTGACTCAGGCGGATTGATCGCTTTAATCTGCTGGGCAATAGCTGCAGAGAGGTCATTACGCTCTTTTTCAATCTCTTCTGAAGAACGCATGCTTGCCAGGCTTTCTTCGGCGAGTTTTACTTTGGTGTCGAGCCCCGGCAAGATCGGGCAGGCATTTTTGGCTTCACTAAAAAGCGCGATGGCTTTCAAAGGGTTGCTGACGATCCAGTTGTCAGCTTCGCTGGCGATTTTTTCCCCGAGCTTACGGCTGAATGCGTCGGCGGCATCGGGGTCACCCAGTTCCTGAACTCTCATGATCCGCTGGCAGATCAGGTCTGGTTTCTGCCCGGGAACATAGTTGTCTATTGCTGTTGTAAGAGCCGTTTTTAGAGTGCTGAGCATGGTGGCCTGAGCAAGACCCTCTTCCTGCTGTTTTGCGCGACTCTCAGCGTCTTTAGCCAGATCTTCCAGGCCCTCAGTGTCAGGAAAATACTTCTGCAGATCCTGGTAGTAAGCCAGTGATTTTTGCGGATTGCTGGAAAGAGATTGCTCGCCGAGATTGATAAAACGTGCTTTCCAGGCACCGCTTATTTCTGCGCTTACACTGGCCAGATCAAGACTTTCGAGTTCCTGCATTATCGCCTGCAGTTCACGGGTGCCAGAAGCCGGTTCAAGTTTGCCAATGAGCGCCAGAGCCGTCGTGTTAAGCACATTTATACGGGCGAGCAGGCGGTCGTATTTTTCTTTTTCCTGTTGCAGACGAGAAAGGGTCAGGGCTGCTTTCGGGTTGGTCGGATCGAGTGCAATAGCCTGACCAAAAAGCTTTATGGCGGTTTCATAGTCTTTGTTGCTTTCAGCAGTTTCTGCTGTGCCAATAAGCGCTTGAATAAACTTCTCTTTGATTGCAGGTGTGTGCTTTCGGCCTTCGTCAGTAGCGGCAAACTCATCGAACTGGCGCCTGGCTTCGACAAAATTTTGACTGTTGATCAATTCGTTTATCTCGGCTGCTTTAGCTTCAGCGCTGGCGTCGCCACCCGTTCCATAGCGTATTGCCAGACCGCCTATTCCTAACAACACGACAAGAGCGGCAGGGAGTATATATTTTTTTGAGCTGGTCGGCTGATCTGTAGCATTTACCAGGCCGGAAAGAGATGAAATCCCTGAGCGCGAGGTCGAACGTCTGCTGGTTGGCGAATGCGGCATCGATTCCGGAGCGTGCTCGATTAACCAGTCTTCAAGCGTGTTGATGATGGCAGAAGTTGCCGGGCGCGCTGCCTGGTCTTTGTCAAGCATGCGTCTGACCAGTGAAATAATCGGTACCATGGTCATGTCGGGTATGGCGAGCTGAGCCGGTAGAGTTGCTTCAATATGCTTTAACGCTATAGACAGTTCGGCGTTATGCTGGCCATCAGCCTTGAACGGAACGTGCCCGAATATCAATTCCCAGAATATGATGCCAAGCGAGTAGATGTCAGATTTGCCCGAAATATTGCGGCTGCCGGTGCATTGTTCCGGCGACATATATTCGGGTGTGCCGACTGTCATGCCGGTTTTAGTAAGGCTGGTCTGGGTTTTTGCTATGCCGAAGTCGATAATCTTGACCAGGCCGGTTGGCGTAATGATTATATTCGCAGGCTTGAGATCACGATGTATGATGTTGCGCTCATGGCAGGCCGCTATGCCCTCGGCCAACTGCAGCATGATCGGAACAGCCTGTCGGCAGTCTTTGTTGATTGCCTGCTTAAGCTGCGTGAGAGGCTTTCCTTCGATGTATTCCATAACCAGGAAAGGTCTGCCGGTTGTATTGTCGCGGCCCGAAGCGTAAATGCCCATGACGTTGCGGTGCCCAACCGTAGCCAGCGTCTGACCCTCGCGGATGAAGCGCTCAATGAGTGGACTGTCGCCGGAAGTCGTATTGTGTAACACCTTGATCGCGACAATGCGATTGAGCGAGGTGTCAAGGGCTTTGTAAACCTTGCCCATGCCACCGGCGCCGAGTTCCTGCTGGATTTGATATATTTCGCCGACAGTGGCCGTTGTGGAGGTAGTCTGGTCAGTCTGTCCCTCGGCAACACGCAGACGCTTGAGAATCTGCTTGAGGGTTTCCAGAATCTCTGGTATCTCAGGTCGCTCATCTGGCTTTTTAGCCAACATTTTTGCAATAAGAGCCTTAAAGCTGTCGCCCTGGACGACCTGCGCAAAATCCTTGAAGTCAGGGGTGTCGTTTAGGTGCATCAGTGCAATTGCCAGCGCCGGATCGGTGGCATGACATTCAATATTGAATGGCAGTCTGCCGGTAAGCATTTCGAAAAGCATTACTCCGGCTGCATAAACATCAGTCTTTGCTGTGATGTCAGCTTTGCCAAGGCATTGCTCGGGCGACATATAATGTGGCGTGCCGATCGCAATGCCGGTTTTGGTGTGGCGGTTCGCCGTTTTGGCAATGCCGAAATCAACTATTTTGAGCTGACCTTCTTTGTTAATCAGAACGTTTTCTGGCTTCAGGTCGCGATGAATGATGCCTTTCTGGTGGCAGGAATGTATGCCGCTTAACAGCTGAATGAAATGGTTTACCAAGGTTATTGGTTCGTCTTTAAGCGCCTCTTTGTGGCAACCAAGGCTTTTGCCATCGACGAATTCCATGACCAGAAAGGGAATTCCGCCTTCTTCGACATCGGAAGCGTAAACGGAGATTACTGCAGGGTGGTTGATGGTCGCCAGAACCCTGCCTTCGTTGAGAAAGCGGCTAACGATCTCTTCTTCTTTGGCAATTTCAGCGAGCAGAAACTTGATCGCAACTTCGCGCCCGAGGTTAATGTCAAGGGCTTTGTATACCTGCCCCATACCTCCGGCACCCAGTTGCGACAGAATCTTGAAATGTCTGCCAATTATCTGTTCTAGTTTGAACATGCCCGTTAATCTACGACAATGCACAGTAAAAAATCAAGTTTCACAAAACTTTGCCAGGTGTTGGTAACAATTTTTATGCCCACAGAAGAAGCTTGTGGTAAAATTTCGGGTTATGGAAGAGAAAAACACACAGAGGCTCGAAAGTATCGTTCGTGAACTTGACCGGCGCAAGCTTGAACACCAGCATACTGGAGGGCTACGCCGAAAATCGCGGAAACATCTTCGACGGCTGTTAATGGGCGTGGCAGTGCTTTTTGTTGCGCTGGCCAGCGTTTTCTTTTTTAACTTTTTCAGACTTAATTCAGATCTTATCGAAGGACACATCAAGCAGGGCATTATTCCGAATCTGACGCAGGGGCGTTTCAATCTGCACATGGGCTCGATATCAGGCAATCTGCTTTATGGTGTCGAGATCGAGAATGTGTTAGTTCAGAATCCGTATTTTGATTCTGCTTCAACCGTTCTTACGGTTCCTAAGGTTTCGCTAAAATACTCTCTTTTCGACATCTTTTTCGGCAAGCTGATTTTGCAGAAGGTCATTGTCGATAACCCGGCGCTGAGCGTGAGACGAAACGAAAGAGGGCGGGGGAGTTGGGATTTTTCGACAATTGAACCGGTTAAGGCGCCTGTCGATGAAACGCGCTGGCAAAAGCAGGATCGCGCACAGACGCTGACAGATCGTTATCTGGCAGATATTCAGGTGAATAATCTGTCAATACTGGTGCCAAACCCGAATATGTTGATCAGCGACGATTTTGCCGCCAGAGTTTTTTGTCTGCCCGCCAAAACCTGGCAGATGTCGGGCATCAATCTTTCGCTCCGCAAATACCCGGCCGAAGACTTTTTCTCTCATATTCTACGCGTCTCATTGCCAGAAAAAGATGATTACATGCGATTTCAGGTAACCAGACTCAAGAAAAATGGCAATTTTACCATCAGCTTTGACGCACTTGGCCAGAATTTCAACCTTGCTGTCGAAAACATCGGGCAGGACGGCCGCAAAGTAAATATTTTTGATGGTCGCCATCGCGAAAGACTTAATCTTGAATGGGTCTGGGCGCGACGTCAGTCCAGTCTTCCCGAAAGAATTCGTGGTCTTAATGGTGTTTTGCAGGTGCCGCAGTTCAACGATCTTGTCAAAGGATGGCTGCCTGAAGAATTTAATGTTGCCGGTACACTGCTGGCCAGGTTCGCGTGTGCGGCTCAGAAGCCGGTTTATGACGCTAAGATCAATCTTGAACTTGCCAGCGCCGAGGTTCGCCTGCCATACATGCCGGTTATCGAGAATCTGAATGTAACTGCCGAGAGCTCAGATCGCGTTGCCGCAATCAGTCGGCTCGAATTTGTCGCAGCCGGTATTCACAACTTGCATTCAGGATGGTTGAATTATTCAGACGAAGCTAATATCACTGCCAGCATTGAATCAGCTCTTGCCGGCGATAAACTTTCCTTGGCAGCGACTTATTCGCGGCTAATTCCTGGCTCGCATCAGCTTTCAGCAACGCTTTTGCGTAACTCTGGCACAGCTGATCTTACATTTATTCGAACTGTCGACAACAAAGAGATCAGATATAGCAATTTTGATTTCAGTGCCGGCATCGTCAAAGATGGGAGTGCTGCCGGCATGGTGCCACTAAATCTTTTGCCGGCAAAGCAGCGTGATCAGATCATGAATTATCTGGGCCGCGTTGATATTATCGGGCCTTTAAGTATCACGACAGGTTTTTCCAATCTCGATGACTGGAAAAGCAGTCTTGTCGAAATGCATTTTGATGGGGCCCGGATTCTCAGTCGCACTAATTCTGAAGATTTTGTTGAGCTGCATGGGCGCGCCGAACTGGCTTCGGGCACTATAACCTGCGATGATCTGCTTGCGAAAATAGAAAATCTGGAAATTAAAACGACTGGCCGTGCCACTTTTGCGGATGTTTCGCCATTTGTAAAAGATTATGAAGCAGCTGTTGTCGTTTCTACTAGTGGCAATGGTGTGTTTGAAATTTCCTCTGAACGGTTGCAGGCAAGTCTTGGTCTTGTGCACCGCCCGGATTTCGACCGTGTAGAGCTGATCGGTAAGCGCCTGGTCAACGCGAAACTTAGCTCAGCGACAGAAGAAAACCGCATTGATCTTGATATCGAAAAAATGCTCTTTTTGCGTCGAGGAAAAATGTTGTGGGCCGACAATCTGAGCGCGGCTCTGGTAACTGACCGTTTTGATTTAACAAAAAGTGAAAAACCTGATAAGGTCAGATTAGACGCCAAACTTGGCTTTTTTGGAATTCCAATGCAGCTTGAGGTAAAGGCATCTCTGCATGACAAAATTTTTGAGACTCTGAGCTTCAAAGGCGGTGGCGACAATTTTACGCGGATGCTGGAGGCTGTTAAAACTCAGCCAGAAGGCGCTGATCTGATGAGAAAATACCCATTTACTCTGACTGGCAATTTTAATTTCGCCTTTCTGGGATCTGGATCGCTTGAACAGCCCCAGCTAGATGGCTGGTTGCGGTTTCCGACGCTCAATCTTGGCATGCCACAGTTTTCTGCACGTCTGCCATTTTATATACAGCTGAAGAACGAAAACAACGCCTATCTCGCAGTTGTTAAGGCCGGTGATGCTGCGCTTAAGGTAAAAGGCGTCACCTTTGATCTCGGCAAGACCAATGCCGAAGTGGTTATTGAAAATCTATTTACAGGTGGCGGCCCTGAGCTGACGTTCAAGGGTGACTCGCATATTTTTGGCGCTGCACTCAAGGCAGATGGCCGTATACTGCCTGCTCAGCAGAAGTTAGAAAAGTTCAAGATTTCTTTGAGCAGCCAGAAAATTGAGACTCTGGCGGCTGAGATTGCCAGAATTGGCCACTTTGCCATACCTTTTCAACTTTCAGGGAACTTCTCGGCGAAGACTGATCTTAATGGCAGTTTTTCTGCGCCTTCTAGCCGTGGTGAAGTAAGTTTTTCGAAGATTAATCTTGATTTTCCGCTATTCGGCAAAAGTGGGCATGCAGTGTTGCTGGCCCGTGATTTTGCCGGCAAAGCATTATTTGAAAAGCGTGACGCGCGATTTTTCGAGGTCGAAATCAAGAACCTTGCCGGTAAGATTCTTGATGCCGGCGTTAAAATAAACGGCAAGGCGCATCTTAAAAACCTGGATCGGGGTTTCAAGCCTGAGATTGAACGCCTTGACGCTGAACTCAGCGGGTTGAGCGTTGCCAGGGTCTACGAGTTTATGGCCGCCGGGTTACTGCCAAAAACGCTGGTTAGTGCTCTCCAGGTTAAGAGCGGTGATTTGGCCGGAAAATTCAGTCTGGCCGGTACCCCGGATCGGATTCTGGCCACTGGCACTGCGTCTCTTAAAGATGCTGCGCTTGGGTTCAACGCACTTAAGAATGACATAGAAAAACTTTCGGCCGACCTGGAGTTTGCTGGGCGCACTGATTCTGGTTATGCGCGTATCGGAGTTAAAAATCTATCAGGTCAGTTCGGCCGCTCAATTATTAAGGTTTCCGATGGCTGGCTCGAGGATCCGACACGCACTGGTAGACTTAGTTTGACGGGCAGTCTCGACCGCGTTTTTCCTGCCGATCTGCTGGCAATGCTTGGCGGCATGGTGGTAAAATCGCTGTCATTTCCGCAGGAAGGCTGGCTGGCTGGCAAACTGCAGTTGACTGGCACCATTGGGGCGCCTGAGCTGCAGGCAGAAGTCAGCAGCAGCGAAATGACGGTTAAATATGACGCAGGCGGCCAGGTTTTTACGGTGCCCGTTGGTAGCAGCCAGATTAAGTTTGGTTACAACCCGACCACCGGCACGGCGCAGATTGAAAAGTCGCTTCTCGGATTGCTTGGCGGGCAGATCATCGTTGAGGCAGCGCGCGGAACGTTTTTGCCGGGCAAGCCCTTTACAATGGATCTCAATGGTGTTCTGCAGAATATTGATTTTGCACAACTTTCGATTGCCGGTGTCGAAAGTTTTCGTGGCATGCTCGACGGCACTTTTAAAGCGGCCTGGCTGGGACCAGATAACCGCGATGCTGTTTTTAACCTGAATTTTAAGAATATTCATCTGCCCTCGTTGCCACTGGTAGACGTTTCGGCGATGGGAAAAAACCGTATAGATTTTCTTGAAAAACCTGATTTTAGCGTCGGGCAGCTCAATTTTTACGTTACCACCGACGAAGAAGATCTTTATAAAGGCCGGCTTCTGATCGCGGATGGTCTTTTTGCGGGCCCGCATTTGCGCATGGAAATAGGCAACAGCGAGTTCAACCCTACGGCGCTGCAGCTCGACGCCAAGTTGATGATCAATCCGCAGAGCCTGAGGCAGACTGACATTGGCCGTCGTTTGCGCAAGTGGACAGTAACCGCCCAGGATCGCGCGACCGGGATACCCTTTGTTGATCTTACCGTCAGCGGCAGCTGGGATAAACCTGAGTTGATCGGCTCTGCTATCAAAAAGAAGGCTAAGCGTCGAGTTAAACGCAACGTAATCGGAAGAATTTTTGGCGGCCACCGGCCACACAAAGCCAGTGTCGAAGAATTAATGAAGTGGTTTCCAGGTTGGAAAAAGGGGATGTGAGGTATGAAATTTTGTAACTTGGTCTTTGTTGCTCTAATTGTAGTATCTGGCGTTTTTGGGCAGGCCTACGCTTTATTGGCGGCCGAGTTGCAGCTTCCGCCAGTAGTGCGACCGGGCGAGCTTTTTGTCGCGACTCTGGCTCCTGATGCGCAGGTTGATAAGGTGATCAGAGTAAAGATCGACACTGCGCAGCTTCAATTTATGGGTGCCCTGCAGGGCACACCGGATATTCAGGTCGTCAGTGATGCAGAATTTGAAATCAAGCCCGAGTCTGGAACTCTGGCGGCGCAGTATGGGCTGAAGTTTATTCCACTTTCGTCAGATAGCACTGTTATCACTTATGCAGACTCTCGTGGAGAGCACAATGTTACGGTGGTGTTGACACCGCTCAATGCTTCACGTGGTTATTCATGGCTGATTCTCGGCGCCGGGTTGCTGTTACTGATTGTGGGTGTAAAATTGTGGCGTTATCAGAAGAGTGCGCCTGCAATGATGTCGACCAAATCTCTGTTCATGAACTATGAAGAGCTTGAAAAAGCCAGAAAGATGTATTTTCCAGACGAGCCGGCAGCAGGCTCAAGTTCTTCGCCACCAGCACCAGCACCAGCACCAGCACCAGCACCAGCTGTAGAGACGCCCACAACCTCAACCGCCGCAAAGTTTGAATCAGGCGGCAATACCGGCAAGCAGAAATCTGTAACACCGGTCAATATTAATGCCAGACTGGCACAATACGGTGTTTCAGATGAAAAGCCGGCAGTGTCAACTGCGCCTCCGCCCCCACCAGCAGCTGATAAAACCGCACCGGCTATGTCTACTGCTCCAGCAGGAGAAAGCACATTGCCGGATGTCAGGGCATTACCTAGCGGTGAAAATACTCTGCCAGTTTCAAAAGCTGCGCCCGCAGGCGAAAGCACTGTTCCTGCAACGGCTATACCAGTCGAGTCTGACGAAGAAGATGCCAATAAGACGCGGCCGGCACAACAGTCGGCAAAAGTTCCTGTCGTCGAGTCGCCAAAACCACAAAGAGGTATTCAGGCAGTTGTCGGCGAAGTTCGCAAAGATACGGGTCAGGGAGTGGTACGTCTGAAAATGGTTTTTGCGATTGAAGACGAGAGCGGCCGGCCTTATGAAGCCGTGTCTGAGATAATAAAGATTGGCCGGCGCAGAGATTGTCAGATTGTTCTGACTGCATCAGAAATCAGCCGCGAGCACGTTGAAATCTTTCTCGATAATGGCAAGATGATGGTAAAGCCGCTGACGACATCGAATATCTGTCGCCTGAACAGCAACGAACTGAAAAAACCAACCCAAATCAAGCCCGGCGACAAACTCAACATGGGCGGCACCGAGTATCTGGTCACCAAATCTCGCCCAGCCTGATGTATTAGTTTTTAATCTGGAATTCTACGGATTTCTGGCGGAGGTTGCCGGCGCTGTCTCTGACGCTGATGTTGAGACGATAGCGGCCATTAGGCAATTGGGTGGTGTCAAGATGGTTGTTGGGGGAATAGCCTTCTGAGCTGGTTCCGCTGGTCAGATTGACCAGAAAAAAGCGTGGTCCGTTGGCACCATCGGCCATGACGGCGTGCGAGTCAGCTCTGATTGAATCGCGATAAATTGTAGTGCTCAACTGTACTCTTTCGCCGACGAATGGGAGTTTGTCAAACCTGAAAACCTCGCGTTCGGGGAGGCAGTTGGTTGTGCTGCTGACAGAGTTCATACGATCTAGTGACCATGCAGCCGAATAAACTGATTGCTGCCAGGCTGTGCGGTTCATGCGGTCGTTAACCCCGATAATAAGGTCGATATTGCCACTGAGTGTGCGGTTATTGTTGTCGAGGTAAGTCGCTTCATTGCTGCCATGTCGAGCCGCATAAACATTGTGAATTACTGGCGGGTAATAGTCCTTTACTGTGCTGACAAACTGAGTCGGGTTAAGGAAAGTGCCGTCCGGTGACAGGATTTCGAGATGAATGTGGTTGTACATACGCTTTTCTGGTAAAACCGGCTGAATCCAGCGCCCGACCTCGCCGATTTTGCTGCCAGCCGGTACTATCGCACCACTACTGGCGGCACTGAACATGCCGGCTGGCACTGAACTCGGGGCGATGTGGCGAAACATCCAGTTATTGCCCTTTTCATCGACTATTGAAACCTCAAGATAGCGGGTATTTGACTTTTCGTTGGGAAGATAAGGCCGGCGCAGGTATTTGAATTGATGCGGATTTCTTAAAGCGACGATCTGGTAGTCGTTGACGGTAACTCGCCCGGCTATCGGCATAAAAACTTCTGTGCCAGCCGGCGCGCAAAGATCAAGTCCGCCATGAAAATACGGGATACCCTGATAGTTTTGATAGTCATAAAATTGAGCGCCAATATCGAAGGCAACCCTGTATATCGACGGTAGTTCGCCAGCACTGACATTTAAGCCGATGGTCAGCAAAAAAAGAATTTGTAGAATGATTTTCAATCGAAGGTGCTGCTGCAAAATATATTCTAGTCCTTTTCGTTTATTCTCTAACACTAATGTTAACACAACTTTAAACGCAGACCTCACAGATTTTCGTCAATTGCTGGTTCGCTTTTGGGTGATTTCTGCGTAGAGATCGCGTATGAAAAAGCCGCGCCATTTGCATGGCGCGGCTGGTTTCTAACGGTTAGATTCCTCTATCTGAAGAGAAAACCACCAATGGCTTTGAACTCTTACCGAGCTAGGAAATCGATTCCAGTTACGTTTGTATCAGTGACTGTTACCTGCTGCTGTGTGTAAGTATGATTAGCAGCTTGGGGGTAAACCTCATAGGAGCCAGGTATTACGTTAATTGAGTAAACACCGACGGTTGTACTTGCTGAACCGCAGTAGGCATTGTTACAGGCAAATACAGAAACGCCGTCCTGACCGGCTAAACCGTCTTTTTGGGTTACAAATCCGGAAATTGAATACATTTTTGCTGGATCTGTATAACTGATTCCAGTGATGTCATAGCCATCCCATAATGTAGTGGTGTAAGGATAAAAACTGGTGCCGACTTTTGAATCATTGAGTTGTTGAGTAAGCGATGCAGCTACTGCAACTATAGCGGCGGGAGCAATGTAGGTTTTGTCTATAGTTGGTTTGCTCGTGTCGGTCCACTTGTCGTATATCAATGCGGCTGCAGTGTCTGATGCAAGATCGCGGTTTTCTGCGTAGTTTTCATTTGCGCCAGCCGCAACGTTTTTAACAAAATGATGCTTGTAAATTGGATCAGCAAGCGGTGCATCGCCATTGTTTTCGTCACATGGATAGACCTCGACAGTATACTGGCCGTTGCTTGAGTCCGCAGTAACAGATGCTTCAATGGTAAGCTTGCCGTCTGTATTGAATCCGACAGTAGCTGGAATTTCCACGTTTTGAGCATTCTTGATTATGCCGCGAAAGCGTCTGGAACTTGTAACGGCGGCCATGATAGCCGGTCTCTCCGAAGCTCTGGTGTTGGCAGCAAACACTGGTGCTGCTCCACCGCCGCTGCTGGCAATGACGATGGCTATAGCGATAAATCCGAGCGTAAGTCCGAGACTGTCACTACCACCAAAACAACCGGTCATTACTACCATACTACCGATAAAGACGACGAGAATCAGTACACACATTAGTTTCTTCATGGATTGTTAAACCTCTCTCAAAAAATTTAGGTATTATAAAGCTAGCATGAAATTATGTACATGACAATTTTTTTAGAAAGACCTGGTTTTATTGCTGTCTTGCTTGTGTTTATGACGATTAGAAGAAGAATTTATCGGAAGAATATACTGGTTAGCCCTGGTTTTTGTCTGGTGCTGAGCCTTTGAACTGCTGGGCAACGAGGAATAGTTCGCGACTGCGGTTGAGCGAGGCCTTCGGATTGAACGATTTGGCAAAGCCGAACATTTTTTTTGTGCGCTGCAAAAGTGCCTGATATTCGGCGCCTTCAAAAACCTTGGCGACGAAGCTGCCACCTGGTTTGAGCAGCTTCTCGACTATGTCGAGGGCGAGATGCACCAGCAGGGCTGAATTCTCGGTGTCGGCATAATGTACGCCAGTTGTATCCGGGGCCATGTCGCTCAAAATAACATCAAGTTTACCGGCAGCGAGTTCGATAATTTTTGCCTGATTCTGCGCATCGCGAATGTCACCCTGAAGAATGATTACGCCTTCAATGGGGCGAATTTCGAGCAGGTCGATGGCGATAATTTTCACTTTGCCGCAGGCTTTGCGCAGAGCATACTGCGACCAGCTGCCGGGAGCGGCGCCAAGATCAAGAATTTTGTTGCCCGGTTTGATCAGTTTGTATTTTTCGTCGATCTCTTCGAGCTTGTAGGCTGCGCGCGAACGAAAATCATCGGCCCGTGACTTCTTGAGAAAAGGGTCGTTGAGGCGGTTCTTAAACCAGGCTTTGGCCATGTCAGTCGATGATTTCTTCGCGTAGTTTTACGTTGAATACTCGCTTTTCCGGGCGCTTTTCGATGAGTTTTATTTCTTCGATGTATTTCATCAGAGCATCACGCACCAGGATCGGCAGCGTCGTGTGTTTGGGCAGGTCACGCAGATAGTCAAATCCATCGCCACCCGAAGCTACAAAATCGTTAAAGCCAACCTTGTAAAATTTTTCAGCCTCCAGCTCTTTACCGTTGCTGGTCGTAAGCTTAAGAAGGCGCTTCATCGGTGGCAGCGAAGGGTCGTAGGTAATGTGCAGTCCAGAGGGTATGAGAATCCCGTAAGGCGGCCCTACTGCCAGTTTAAGCCCTTCAGCGTCAGTGTTGTGTTGTTGTGTTGCGTCTGCTTTGTCAGCGTTGTCGATTTCACGAGCTTCATTAGAATAGGCTCGCTCAATAAGATCGCGAAGCATAAAGCCGTTCATCTCGATTACTTCTAGATAGTTGTCAAACGGTTGAACCATGAATACGTCTTCAACAGTTATCGGACCCTTCCCAAACGGCTGCCTGACTCCGCCAAAGTTGATAAACGCAAAATCGGCGTCTGAAAACTTGCGCATGGCATCGGCAATTAGTGAGCCTTCCGGTGAGTCACCGCCGCTGATTCCACGGGAGAGATGTACGCGACTTTCGCCAACAACACGCCGCATTTCAACTTTGAGCTCGTCAAGATAAGAATCTTCGAGCTCTTTTGTCTGTGGGTCGAGCCCCACTTCGTCGACATAAAGCGGGATCGATTCGAGGCGCAAAATCGGGGAGGCAGCGTCGGTAAGATCTATGTGCACAATAGAAACATTTTCGCATGAGCTGCCAGGGTGAGCTATTGGAGTATTGTAAGGTGGTGCCCAGGTGAATTCTCTGGTTAATTTGTGAGTGTGTCCACCAATGATAAGGTCGATTCCTTCGATCTCTGAGGCAATTTTAATATCAGATTCGTAGCTTAGATGTGAAAGCAATATCACAAAATCGACACCAGATTTATGCAATAATTTGACCAGAGGCCTAACAATTGGTTCAGGCTCGCAGAAAATGAGGTCCTTTACATTTTTCTCGAATGACATGCGTGCCGTTTCAGGCGTATCGACTCCGATAACGCCAATTTTGCGGCCCTGATGCGTGAAAATACGGTAGCTTTCAGCAAACGCCGGAATCAGACCTGTCGCTTTTTCGAAAACATTGCAGCAGATAACCGGAATTTTTTTTGCCTTGAACAGTTTTTCCAGGTTCGGGTAGGAGTAGTCAAACTCGTGATTGCCCAAGGTGACAGCGTCAACATTCATGTGGCTGAGAAAGTCGATCATAACCGCGCCTTTCGTGCGGTCAACTATTGGGGTTCCCTGGAAAAAATCGCCGCTGTCGAGATACATTATGCGCGCGTCTTTATATTCAGGATTAGCAAGGTAGGAATTTACGAGACTTTTTAATGCAGCATAGCCGCCGATCAGGCGTTTTTCGCCTTCTGGACCATTTGACTCCGGTCGCGCGGCGATAGCGCCATGTATATCGCTGGTGTGGAAAAGCACAAATTCGCTAGCACTGGTCTGCGTGACAACAAAGAGTATGAAAAGAGCAAGCAGAGCAATACTGCGACTTAGGCAGGCGAAATGATTGAATCGATTCATGGTCAGCTCCTGGGTGTATCTCTATTTAGCTTGCTATAGCCGGGTCGTGTTCTTCGACGACCATTTCGATCATTCTCTTGTTAACCGAGATAAAAGCTGCCTGCACGGTGACATCGCTGCGCAGATCAGTGATAGATGCGCCAGTGATTGGTAGAAAGTCGCGCGACATGCTTTCTGTATTCAAAATATCAGAGAGTCGACTGTTCTGAATCAGGTGCAGCTGCCCCCTGATCTTGTGTTGCGGTGTGTATATGGTAACGTTAAGTTGCTCTTTTTTAGCGCTCATTTACTGACTCCCTGTAAGATTATTTCGGCGAAGCGGCCTTCTGCTTCTGCAAGCACGGTTCCCTCGGGCAGAATGACCGAGGCACGCGCAAAATGAAGGTTTTTACGCTGGCCGACGAGAGTGGCGACAAATTTTAAAGGTACACCTACTGGCGCTGGTCTTAGGAAACGTACACGCATGTCAGCGGTGACTGCGAGAATTTTCAGCTCGGCACCCATAACTGCGTAGGCCATGGATTCATCTAGTAGAGTGGTTAATATTCCGCCGTGTACAATGCCGGCGTAACCCTGATATGCCGGTCCTGGTGTCCAGGTGAAGGTACAGGTGTGTCCTTCAACCGACTTTTTCATCGGAATATGAAGTCCGTTGTTATTCCGGGGCCCACAGACAAAACAGTGCTCGTTGTCGATCAGATTGAGCCCCGAAAGATTCCGGCGCTCGATCAAACTTCTGGTGTGGGTCAGTGCGTTCAATACTTCCGGGCGATTGAGTGCGGCAGTTGTCGAGAGGGTTCCTCGCTCGTAAAGGTGGACATTGAGTTCCTCCAGGCGGGCTTTGAGAGTCTCGTAACACGGAATCTCAAAGTTGTCATGGGTTGGATCACCACTGAAGATAGGCACTGAGCCTAGATCGTTGAGCCCTGCTGCGACCAGCTCTGGAAATCGGTGAAAAAGCCAGGGCGGCACAGAAATATGATGCACTGGAAATGCTTCGCGAAGCGCAACAATAGCATTTTCAACCGCTGAAAAGGGCAGGGGAGGTCGTTCGTGCATGGCACAACCGCGTGTCGGCTGAAAAGGAATCAGTCTGATATCTTGCAGAATTGGGTCGGCAGTGCAGAATCGGCCAATTTCACTGATAAAATGCAGGCGCTCTTCTTCGCTTTCGCCGATGCCGATAACAAAGCCGACGGAGTAGGGAATCTCCGCAGAGTGCATCGCTTCGATACAGGCTTTGCCAGCACTCGGATTTCGGCCGCGTGATTTTTCGAGGGCCTGGCCGGAGTTGGCGAGGGCTGAGGCGACAAGATTAACTCGCGCTGAGCACCCGACTGTGCTGAATTTTTCCCAAGTATAGGAGTCGAGATAGCCAACTTCGAGAACTGGTAGCAGATTGGCTTCGATTGCAACCTGGCAGACGGCAAGCAGATAGTCGGCGTAAGATGCAAAGCCGCTGTTGTGCAACGCGATCTGGATATGCGGAAACTCCTGTGGCTGCTCGCCCGAAATAAAGACAATTTCGGTTGCGTTGCGCTTTGACAGCTCAACAACCTTGTCTCTGATTTCGTCAATGCTGAGCAGAGTGGCGTCGTCGCGATAAAATGAACAGTAACCGCAGCTCTGGTGGCAGGTGCGGGTCAGTTCGACGTATGAGCTCGAAACATAAGAAATTGAGGCACAATTATTCATTGTAACAGGGTAACATATTCGCAAAAAAAATCAATTTCGTTCTTTGGAAAAAAAACAATCGCTGCAATTTTCTGGAACTTTTGTTATTCTTCGTGGTCTATATTTTATGAAACTGGAGGTGAGGCACGGTGCGCACTGTTAAAATTCTGATGCTGATGGCCCTGTTTATGTTGCTTTGCGTGCAACAGAGCTTTGCTTTGACCATAGATGCCGAGGTCGATCGCACGGAGGTTGGTTTTGGCGAATCACTGAATCTGGTGGTTACGCTGACGCAGGATCTTGGTTCGGGTCGTACGCAGACTTTCAGCCTGCCAAGAATTGGCTCAATCCCAGGGTTTGACATAGCTTCGACGCGCAGTGGCCAGAGCACCAGTTTTATCAATGGTGTGGGATCTGCACGCACTCAGGTTCAATATGAGCTGGTGCCACAGGAGTCCGGCAAATTCACTATCCCCGCGTTCAGCTTTGCTGACGGCAGCGGGCAGACACATTCTACCAAAGCGATAGAGATTACCGTGCTGCCTCCACCGGCTCAAGCGGGTGCAGAGGATAGTGCACCTCCGACTTCGCCCGCGCCAGAGTCTGGCGAAAAGGGTTCGAACTTTTTCACAATGCTGCTTGTTGCCGGTCTGTTGCTGGCTGCAGTAATAGCACCGATTTTGGTTCTATCGGCAGTGTTTAATCGGCGTAATCCCTCTGCTGGTAGTGATCAGGATAAAACCGCTGTTAATGGCATGGAAAACGCCATCGAAGACGCTGAGATTGTTGCGGCTGCCACATTTTCCGCGCCGTTGCGTCGATCCGTTGATTTTGCCGCTGAAGTTGCGCGCCTCAAACGCCAGCATCCTGAAGCAGACAAAGCTTTCTATCAGGAGTATTTTCAGCTGTTTGGCAAAGCTGCTCTTGCTGGCAGTTGTAATCTGAGCGAAAGCATGACGTCTGATGAAATGCTGGCCAGAGCGAGCGCTATGTGTAACTCAGAGACTGCCCGTCAGGCTTGTCACCGCCTGTCAGGAGATATTGAAATGACTCTTTATGCCAATCGCCAGCCGGCTCGGGCCTTTGCCCCTATCGATGCCGATGCCCGAGAAATTATCAACGCCATAATGCAATGAACGGGAGTAAATAATGAACCAGTCGCCAGAAATCGAAAAACGAATCGAAGAAGCAGGTTTGCTTATCGAGAGCATCAAAAACCAGGTAAAGCGGGTGCTGGTCGGGCAGTCAGAATTGCTCGACAGCTTGGTGATGGCGCTGATCAGTGACGGCCACATATTACTCGAAGGAGTGCCGGGACTGGCCAAAACCCTCGCCATAAAGGCGCTAGCCCGTACTGTAGAAACCGGATTTTCGCGCATTCAGTTCACGCCCGACCTGTTGCCCGCCGATTTAATCGGAACCCGAATTTTTAACCAGAAAACTTCTGAATTTAATACTCACAAAGGACCTATTTTTTCAAACTTTGTGCTTGCCGACGAAATCAATCGCGCTCCGGCTAAAGTTCAGAGTGCTTTGCTCGAATCAATGGAGGAGCGTCAGATAACGATCGAGCACGAGACATTCAAGCTCCAGGAGCCATTTCTGGTGTTGGCTACACAGAACCCGATCGAAACCGAAGGCACCTATAGTCTTTCCGAAGCTCAGGTAGACCGCTTTCTGTTCAAGGTTGTCGTTAAGTATCCGTCTTTTGAAGAAGAGCGTCATATTGTGCGCCGCATGGGTCTTGCTGAAAAAACTCATCAGGTCGAGATCATCGAACCGGTTGTTACAACCGAGCAGGTTCTAACTTTACGCGCCCTTGCCCGCGAGATCTACGTAGATGACAAGATCATCGAATATATTTTGCGTATTGTCGATTCGACACGCAATCCTGAAAAATATGGTTTGCAGCTGAAGAGCTACATCAGGTTCGGTGCCTCACCGCGCGCATCGATATATTTGGCCAGGGCGGCACGCACTCGTGCGCTGTTGCAAGGGCGCAGCTACGTCAAGCCCGACGACGTCAAGGCGTTGATGTATGAAATCCTGCGCCATCGCGTGATTCCGACTTATGAAGCCGAGGCCGACGATATCGACTCTGACGAGATAGTCAAAAGAATCATGGAAGGAGTGGCTGTGCCCTGAGGCATCGCCGACAACCACTATGCTTCCAAAAGAGCTGCTTAAAGAAGTTCGACGTATAGAGATCAAGACCAGACATCTGGTTGATTCTCTCTATTCTGGCAGCTATCGCTCGGTTTTCAAGGGTCGCGGCATTGAATTTGCCGGCATTCGTGAATATTATCGTGGCGACGACTTTAGAGCGATCGACTGGAAAGTTTCTGCGCGCACCGGCAACCTGCATGTGCGCGAGCACATTGAAGAGCGCGAACTGCAGGTCGTGGTCGCACTTGATCTGTCGGCTTCTATGGCGTTTGGCTCAGGAAGTCGCGAAAAACGTGAGAGCGCTGTCGAGTTTGCTGCTGCGATAACTCTGGCAGCTGAACGCAACAATGACCGCGCCGGTATCTGCCTGTTCACCGACAAGGTCGAAAAATTTCTGCCACCGGCTAAGGGGCGAACTCACGTGCTTCGCTTGATTCGCGAACTGCTTTATTATATTCCGCAGAGCCGTGATACTGATCTCAAGGCACCGCTTGATTATCTAAACATGACTTTGAGTCGCCGTTCGGTGGTTTTTCTGGTCACTGATGCGCTGCGTATCGGTAATATCGAGCGCGAGCTCAAGATTGCAGCTGCCAGACACGATCTGATTCTGGTGCTGGTGCGAGATCCACGTGAGCGCATGCTGCCTGATGTCGGATTGATAGAGGTTGCCGATCCTGAGACTGGAGCAGAAATGGTGCTCGACACCTCTGATCTGGCAGCCATGCAGGAGCTGACTGACCGTCAGAACCGGATTGATCAGCAACTGATAAGAGTTTGCCGTAATTTCGGCATGGATCTCATTGCCCTGACTGCGGGCGAGTCAGTAGTAAAACCGGTTTGTCAGCT
This sequence comes from Candidatus Rifleibacteriota bacterium, assembly GCA_018818125.1. Taxonomy (GTDB): domain Bacteria; phylum Muiribacteriota; class Ozemobacteria; order Ozemobacterales; family Ozemobacteraceae; genus Rifleibacterium. The sequence goes on along the minus strand of JAHISQ010000090.1, from coordinate 35,633 downwards.
TTTCGCAGCCCGCGAATTACGCATGACAGGCCACAAATAAAAGAGGAACAGTATGAATAGTTTACGAAGCATCTCGCGCAAAATTGACGCCATGTTGGTAATGATTATCGCTGGACTGGTGCTTTCGCTTGCCCTTGCCTGGAATTACTACCAGTCACGGCATATGTCCTATGTCGAAAAGGAGACACTTGCTGCCAGCCTGCTCGCGCATAGTCTGCCGTCGGAAGCAGCTGCGGTAATCGAAGAAATGATCAACCGCCAGCCGGTTTCAAAAAAGAGTCTCAAGCTGCGTCGGGTTCTCTCCGAGGTTTACATGAATGAGCTTAACGACTTCGAAAAAGCGCTTGCCGAGCTGGTGTTCATTAAAAACTTTGCGCCTGATTCAGAAGTGGCAAGTGGTAGCGAAGATTCGATTCGTTACTGCCTCAATCGGCTTGGTCGTGTTTACGATGTTGAACGCCGCCGCCTGCTCGAAGCTGGAGAGAACCCGATCGAAAATACTGTAAATCAGGGCAGCGTCGTTCGCTTTGGCAATCGTAATGCCATTAGTGCCGAGGAAGTGCGCCAGAAACTGGCTCAGATAAAAGACCGCGCTCTGAACAAGGAACTGGTCGAAGCAGTAGTTAATGGCATGACCCAGGAACTTTTGCTTGCTCGTGCCGCCGAACGTGAAAACATCAAAAAGGACCCGGCATTTATTGAGCAGATACGCAAGTTTGAGAAGAACCTGGAAATTAACCAATATCTCAGGAAGAAAATACTTACCGACAGTAAATTGACCGAAGAAAAACAGCGTGAACTTATGACTGCAGAAATCAGTCGCCTCGCTCAGCTTGAAGCAATGCAGATCGATCACGAGCTTATCGTCAAAGAATTTCTCGGCAACACCGCAACCAACACCAGTCCGGCTGGCGGCAATGCCACGGCCGAACCAGTAGAATCAGGCAACTGAGCCATTTCATTATTGCAGTTAAACCTGGGGGGGTGAAATCTTGTTACGTAAATTGTCATTGATTGGAGCCAACGGCGACGAAACAATCTCGTTGAATCTGAGATTGCTTCGTCGTGCTGTCGCCCTCCTCGCAAAGACAGTGAAAAAAAGAGGTGATCGATGCAGTGACGGTTCGACTGGTTATGTCGCAAACTTTGCCGCTTCGGCAACGGTTGCGGTAGCTTCACCGCCGGCGCTGCCTTTTGGCGAAGAAATCTACGATCTTATGCCGGCCAAAATTGTTGCCTTGCCAATTGGTTATCTGCTGATGCAGGTTGCTACAGTGCTGGTTGCATTCTGGCTGTTGTGGCTGTTTTATCGCTGGTTGACCACGCCAGTTCATCGGCAGCGTCGCCGAATTGAGTTGAGCCCTCAGCAGATGGCATTGCGCGCGATAGCACGGCTTGAGCGCTCGCCGATCTGGCAGCAGCATCAGATGAAAGAAATCTGCGAAAGTCTGGCCGGTATTCTTAAGGTTTACGCACAGGATGCTTACAGAGTCGGCATTGGATCAGCAGCAACTACCGATGAGCTGCTCGAAAGCTTTCGGTGTGGCGGAATTTCAGGACAGGTATTTGCGCGTGCCCGCGATCTTTTGAACCAGTGCGATCTTATCAAGTTTACGGGTGCGCAGGTTGATTCGACTCTTGCCGAAGAGATGCTCGAAGACCTGCGACATCTTGTTACCAACGAGGTGTGGCACCAATGAGATGGAACAGCCCAGAATTCATGCTGTTGTTGCTGCTGATTCCGCTGATAGCCATATATCGGCTTTATATCAGTCGCACTACTAAAAAGGGCGGATTGCGCTTTCCGCTTACGTTTCTTGCAGGAGAAACCAGAAGCCTGCGTAGCAGATTGCTGATTTTGCCCGATCTTATGCGCCTGTTAGTGTTGGTTTTGCTGGTTTTTGCTCTGATGCAGCCGCAATACGGCCAGGAACGGGAAACTGTTAACCGCCAGGGTATAGATATTATGCTGGCAATAGATGTTTCAAGCAGCATGGCTGCCGAAGATTTCAAGCCGAACCGTCTTAAGGCAGCGCAGAAGATAACCGAGAATTTTATTGTCGGTATTCAGGATCACCGCATCGGCCTGGTTGTATTTGCCGGATTGGCGTTGACTCAGTGCCCTCTGACCGTGGATTACGGGGTGGTCACTGAACTGCTGCGGCGGACTTCTCTGAATATGCTTAAATACGATGGTACCGCGATCGGTGATGCCATTATAAACGCAGTTTACAAATTTGCGCCTGAACGAAAAGACAAGCGCGACCGCGTAGTAATTTTGCTTAGTGATGGTGAGAACAATTCTGGCATTGACCCACTGGAGGCGGCCAGAGTTGCAGCAGAAAAGAAAATTCGTGTTTACACAATCGGCGTTGGCAGTCTCGAAGGCGCGCCGATTCCGATTATTCAGGGTGGCCGCAAAATGTATGCGCGTACTCGTGACGGTTCTCTATATGTTCCAAAGATTGATGAGCAGCTGCTTAAAGACATTGCATTCATGACTAGTGGCCAGTATTTCAGGGCCACTGACAACACTGCACTTGAAGAGATTTACAAAACCATAGCTACTCTCGAAAAGGGCAAACTTGATGTAAGCCGCACCATTCAATACTCTGAGCGTTTCTACTGGTTTCTGGCACCGGCATTTGCACTGCTGGTGCTCGAAGTTTACCTGCGCAGCAGAGTATTTCAGAGGCTGTTCTGATGTTCAAAAACCCCGAAAACATTTCTTTGCTGCTGATCACCGCTATCTGGGTAGCGGTGTTGTGGCGGGTTGCATCGCGTGACATTCGCCGACGACGCGAAGCCTTTGCCAGTGTAACCATGCTTGATCGTATTGCCAGTCATAAGCCGACGCGTCGACCCGTGTTTAAGTGGGCAATGGTTCTAGTGGGTCTGATGTTGATGGGGGGCGGGTTAATGCGCCCACAGGGCAGCATTTTCGAAGAAGATGTGGTAGGGCAGGGGCTTGATCTGGTTGTTGCGCTTGATATTTCTAAGTCAATGTATGCCACCGATATTGAAGGGAACTCACGACTCGAAATTGCCAAGGCGATTCTCGGGCGCATGGTCAACGGTTTGCGTGACGACCGGGTTGGTCTTGTAGTGTTTGCTGGTGAGACCATGGTGCAAAGCCCGCTTTCTTACGACAAGGGCGCTTTTTTGACTTTTCTCGAAAGAGTCAGTCCAAATCTGCTGACAAAGCAGGGCACTAATCTGGCGGGGGCAATACAGACGTCGCTTGATCGTTTTGATATGACCGCTTCGCAGTCGAAAGTTATTTTGCTTATTTCTGATGGTGAAGATAAGGATAAACAACGTCTACAGGCAGCCATTGACGAGGCCGGGCGCAAAAAAATACCGGTTTTTACCGTTGGAATTGGCAGCGAAAAAGGCGGTCGTATCCCGGTTTCGCGTAACTGGTTCGGTGATGTTGAATATCTCAGACATAAGGGGCAGGTTGTCATCACCAGACTTGAAGAGACAAACCTGAACGAAATTGCCGAAAAGACGGGCGCGCGCTATTTCAGAGCTTCTGATATATCTAGTGCCAAAGAAGTTATAGGTGGGTTGGATGGTATAAAGAGAGTTGTAGTCACTGGTGGCACCCGGCTTGTTCGGCGCGAGCTTTATTATATCCTGGTGTTGCTGGCTTTTTTTCTATTATTGCTTGAATGGATGGTTTCTGAGCGCATTCCTTATGAGCGTGAACGCGACCACTGGCTTAAAAGAATATGATTAGAATCAACTGCTATTTCAACCTCTCAATGCGGCAGATTGTGCTCCTATCCTGTGGTGCAATCTGCATGACCCCACTCGTGGCGAAAAGGAGCGAAGTGACGAAGCAATCTTACGATCATTTTAATAATGCTGGTAGTTCAAGTATATTCAGTCACACTTTTCGTTTGCTGGCGTCAGCCATATTTTTACTGACGCTGCTATTTTGCGCTGCCCAACCGCTTGAGGCACATCCGGCTTTCAATATCAGAAATGGCTTATCGGCTTTGCAGCAAGGTAATCTTGAACAAGCTGAAACCGAACTGCAGCGCGCGCGATTTGCCGAGCCCGATAATCCGGTCATTGCTTACAATCTCGGCGTAGTCAGCTATCGCCGCCGCGATTATCAGAAGGCCGCTGGCTTTTTTATGCAGGCTGCTTCGGCTGCTGGCAAAGACGCTGAAATGCGGTTTGACAGTCTTTATAATCTTGGCAATGCAGCCTTTAAGGCTGGCGACTACGCCGCTGCCGTCTCGGCCTACAGTAGCAGTGTTGAAGTAAAAGCCGATCAAAAAGCAGCATATAACCTTGAGATAGCCCGCAAAAAGCTTGAAGAACAACAAAAAAAAGAACAGCAGCAGAAACAGGATCAAAAAGATCAGCAGAAACAGGATCAGAAAGATCAGCAAAAACAGGATCAAAAGGGACAACAGGATAAAAGCGACCAGCAGTCGGGTGAGAAAAGTGGGCAAAAAGGCGACCAGTCGCAGGAAAACCAGAAGAGTGAAGAACAGAAAGATTCTGAGTCAAAGTCTGACACCGGCGATCAGCAGAAAGATGGTCAGAAAGACAATCAGAAAGATCAGCAGAAACAGGGTGAGCAAGGTGACCAGAAGAAGGGCGAAGAATCTGATTCTGACCAGCAGCAGGCAAGCAAACCGAGTGCAGAGAATGAAGAGCAAACCGCTTCGCAATCTCAACAGCTGAATGAGCAGACTGCTGACAATCCGTCTGAAAACCGTCAGGATGTTGATATGGGTGCTGACAATGCTCAGCAGACAGAATCACAGAAACCAGATGCTTCACAGCGCGCACGTGCTCTCAAGAATGTAAAAATAAATCCCTATCAGGTTGAACGCCTGCTGCAGCAGATGCAGGAGCGCGAACGCCAGGCGCAGCTTCACTATCGAAACGAGCCGCAGCGTAATGATGAAGCAGACCCGTTCGACATGAATGCTCAGCAGTTAAACGAATGGTTCGAAAATCGTAGCCGGCCTCGCTCGCGTCAGCAGGCCGACGAACCCGACTGGTAAAGCAACCAGTTCTGATCAGATTTCGATCACTACCGTATGTTGCGCCGACTTGCGAGCATTGTAGAGAGCGAGTTGAGCGCGCTGAATAAGCTCTTCAAGGTCGTCTTCGTTTTCGCGAAGCTGTGTGACGCCGCATGAAAAAGACGTTTTGATATTGTTGGCGGTGAACGCTATTTTGTCGAGGTATGCGTTAAAGTCATTGATGGTTTTTTCGGCTTTTGTGGCATCAGTATCTGGCATGTAGAGTATGAACTCGTCGATGCCGTGAGTGCCAAGCACATCACAGCCTCGAATAAGGCTTTTGAGCACTTCAGCTGATTGTTTGAGCACTTCTCGCGCTGCTTCTTCCCCGTAGAGGTTGATTATTGATTTGAAGTTGTCCATGTCTAAAATCGCCAAAGACAACGCATGTGACTCGAATTGCGTATCATGCATCTCTTTTTCGAGTCTGCCGATAAAGTACTGATGTGAATAAATGCCGGTTTCGACGTCGAACTGGCGAAGTTCAGAGATGAGGTTGAGCAATTCCTCCTTCTCAAGCGCGGCTGAGCAGGCTCCGGCCATCGACAGGAAAAAATTACGCGTTGCCAGATCGATCTCAAACTCGTGGTCGAAATAACAGGCGAGAAAGCCGTGTGTCCGACCTTCCCAACCAATATGCGCAGCGACACACATGGCATAGTCATCATCTATGCGCATTTCTTCGTAATCGTCCAGGTTATCAGACTTTTTGATAACACTGAAACTGTCTTTAAAAAATATTCTACCGATGCTGTTGCTGCCGATTTTTTTATGAAATTCATTCAAGGCGCTGCGTGAAACGCCATGTGAATGAGTGATGTCAAGATAAGATGTTTTCTTGTTCTGCAGGGCGATGTATATATACCTTGCGTGCAGCTGTTGTTCGAGGGTTGACATCGTTTTTTGAATAAGCCTGGTGGCGTTTGGCTCGGTCAGGTAGCCCTTCAACGTATGGGAAAGTGCGATCAGAAGTTTTTCTTTCATTGAAGCTCCTTAGAGAGATCCGTTCTTCAGCTTGGACAGAACTGTTCGAAACATTCCTGAATCAGTCGGCAGCGGTGATATATTTGCTCAAGTTCGTCGTTGAGTTCATCGTTTCCGGGATTCATGGCAGGGTCTGCGAGTATTTCATCTTTGCGTTCCTGCAGCAGGTCGTATAGAGCGTGCAGTTGCCTACATAGAATTATCTGCGAAAATTTTTTGTTTTTTTCATACTTTTCCATTGCGCCCTCCCGCTTACCCTTTCAAGTCATTATAAAACAAACTGCCCCGGCTGCGCAAAATAATTGCACGCCGGGGCAGTTATAAGCGTTACTTTTTGTTGAGAATCTTCTGGTTCATCTCGATTACGCGCTTGTAATTTTCAGCGGCCTTATCGAGATTCTTCGAGTTTTTGTAGATTTCGCCAAGGTGCAACAGCAGTCTGGTGGCTGCCGCCGGATTATCGTCAGCAAATCTGGTGATGCCTTCGTTGACAATCTTTTCAGCGTCTTCGAGGCGGTTGTTCTGCAGGTAGAGTCTGGCAATCTCATGGTAAACCGGAACCAGCTTGCCGCTAAGCCTTTGACGCTCACGCTCCGGATCTCTGTCTGGTGTGGTTTCGCTTGAGATCAGAGTTAGAATTTTTTTAAGTTCACCTGCGGCGTCGTCGATTTTGCCCTGCTGCTCGTAAATCAGCGAAAGCTGCTTGTGGGCTTCGGCCATTGCCATCATAGACTTGCGCTGCTCCATCTGTTTTTCCCGCTCTGGATCCATCGGACCTTTTCTCCTACCGTCTTCTTGCCCCGGGTCTTGTTCTTCCTGTGGCCCCATTCCGGGTCGCATGCCATGACCCTGTTGGCCACCCATACCTGGTCTTTGCCCTTTAAAACCCTGTTCTGGGACTGGTTCATCCCCCTGGTCAAGTGTCGGGTCATTGCCCTGTCCGGCGGGCTGTGCCATCACAGGCTGTATAAGAACGATTGCAAACATTATCAGTAAACTCATCCAGAAATTTCGAGTCATAAATTTTCCTCCTCGGAATAGTCTAAAAACTTCATCTCGTTGTCGAATTCAACAAAGCTCATCAGTTCAGAGTCGTCGTCATGTAAAAAGGTTACATCAAATTTGCCGCGCTCAAAAAAAACTGGCATTTCCCGCTCTGATTGCTCGATGAAGCTGACCTGCGCAAGCGACCTGCTCGACAACTTCTCGCCTGCATCCGGGAGAAGCTGCAGTATGGCAAAGCCAAACACTATCGACAGGCCAAACACCAGTCCGTAGGTCATACCATGTAAATAGTTGCCCCAGAAACTTTCTGGCTCCTTTATCTCAACGAGTGTTTCAGCAGGCTGCTCAGGCAGCTGCTCAGGGAAGCAGCGTGCGGTAGCCGCCTGCCATTGAGCTGGCGTCAGACCCTGAGGCGGCTCGGCGAGTTCACGTTCGAGCCAGACTGAACAGTCTGGGCACTCAGCCATGTGTTGCTCAAGCTCACTACAGCTACTTTCGACTTTGGTCATGCGGGTGCGAAATTCTTCACATTTCACTTTCTATTTCTTCCTTCCTGCCGTGCCTTTGCCAGAGTTCGGCGAAGCGTTTGCGGGCGCGAAACAGAACAATCTTGGCGTTGTTCTCGCTTATTTCAAGTAACTCAGCCACTTCTTTAAGTGGCAGTTCATCCCAGTATGTCAGCAGCAGAATCGAGCGATCACGCTCAGGCAGTCGATCAAGCATTTCCGCAACATCGAGGCGCAGCTCTATATTCTCTGCCGGGCCACTGCTGGTTGGTTCAATCAGAATCTGCAGTGGCACCGGGTTTTTGGTGATAAGTCTGAGGCAACTATTGCGCAGAATCTTGTAAAGCCAGGAGCGTAAGCGTGCGTCACCACGAAAGCTTGCGAGGCTTCTGAAAGCGGCGGTCAGGGTTTCCTGGACGGCGTCTTCAGCAAGTTGTTGGTTTTTGAGATAGCGCAACGCATGCGTGAACAAAAAATCGCCATGATTCGCGAAAATAGCTCGGAAGCCCTCTTCGCGACCATGCAGTGCAGATTTTATTGCTTCGACATCATTCATCATTATGTTAGATACAAAGCTTAGCACTCTGGTTACAAATTTCGCAAAAAAATATTTCCGCAATCAGCTATATCAGTTAGAAAATCTCGTCAAAATCATCAGAAAGAAGCCAGTTACACTAATCTTTAGGTGGCTCTAATGGACAAAGGCCATTAGAGCCACGTATCCCGCAGTCTTAGACTGGGATAATAGGTTCATCATCGTCTGGAAGAACTTTTAAAACAGGCTTGAGCGATATGGTTTTATCGCCAGTAAGATATCTGATTGCAAGGCTGGCAGCCACCATTCCAAACGTAGAGGTTACAAAAACTGCGCTACCCCATATCACATTGCGTTTGGAGCATGTATGGTGCGTATTCAAGCTGTTCGGACAAACACACTCCTCACCACAGAGAGAAGACTTATAGTCAGGATCTGGTAAGATCAAAGGCTCTTCTGAGAAAACGCCGATCAGATTTGAAACGCGTTTTAGATTAATTTTATGATGTTGCCAGAGATTTTTTCTAATTGCCTTTGCCAACGGGTCATTTTTAGTTTTGCGCAACTCAGAGTATCTTACTTGTGACGGATCTACGCGCCCGGAAGCCCCAAGGCTGGTTACGACCGGTATCTCACGAAAAATACAAGTGGCCAGCAGATACAGTTTTGCTGTTACATTATCAATGCAATCAATTATAAGATCTGGTTTCTCCGCAAGAATTTCGCCGGCAGTTGATTTATCGAAAAAGATGTGCAGATGATCAACCCTGGCTTGAGGGTTGATAAGCCTGGCGCGTTCCGCCATCAATTGAGCCTTGCTGCAGCCGATGGTAGATGACATGGCATGAAGTTGCCTGTTTACATTGGTGATACAGACTTCATCAAAATCAATAAGGGTCAGTCTGCCAACACCAGAACGTGCAATAGCCTCTGTTGCAAAGCTTCCAACCCCACCAAGACCAATAATCATTACATGACTGTCATTTAATTTTCTAAGCGGCTCAGATCCAAATAAGCGCGCATTTCTGTCAAACTGTTTCGGAACAGAGTAACTTTGTTTATCTGCAGATAAAGCTTCTGTTTTGATGTGATTTTCTATTTTCATTAGTTCTGCTCCGTGATTCTGGTGCTATGTATCAGATAGCAAGCTTAACACTCAGGCAACAAATTTCGCAAAAAAAATCTCAGCGACCGATAAAAAGACGGTTAGTGCTGCAGGCACAGGGTTTGAATAAGTAATATTTACATCTGGATCTGTTTTTATTCTGCTGCGGCAGAATATGCACTTTTTGCCGAGTGCAAGAGCCAAGGGATAAAGCTCATCTTCGCCCTATCAAACCTCTAGCTATAGATTGTGTATTTTGACAATGGTATCATCCGGGACGTAAAAAATCTGAGCATTTCGAGGTCTATCTGCGCACAGGCACTGTGGGAACAAAGAGGCCGAAGGCAATCAGATAAGAATCTATGCTGACAAAATTAACAAGAGTTGATGTTTGGCGCCAATGATGAGGCAATTGTTCCCGATGGCCAGGAACTCAGGTTCATCGTTACATTTAGAGTGCCATCAGCAGGTGAATATCTATTGGTTGCCGAGAAAATGCCATTGGCAGAAACTTTAAGCAAAACAGAATTCGCCGACATGCCAGAGTGGCTGTTGGCAGCGGTGCAGACTGGCAAAGTTGCATCGGCAGCATGTCAACGCATTTTGAGGTTGTATGCTTTTCGGGATGTCGACTTTCATTCTTGGCGGAGACCAGTTAGAATAGGTCATTGCCAACATGACCATGGCTGGGTTCTCTGCCGATGGATCATATTTACCATAGGACGGTTACAAAAGAGTTGTCTCCGGCTTTAAAGCTGGTATATCTTATTACCTCAGCAAAGTAAAAGCCTCTGCAAGTAATTGAAGCAATTAAAATCGTTGAAAAGGGTAAAACATTATGCGTAAAATTTTTGTATTAGCTGCATGTTTCGCTTTAAGTCTATCTCTGGTCTCTGCTGAGCCAGCTGTCTTCACTGGCAAACCAGCAATTGAGAATACAAGAATTGAACTATTTGCAAAAACCATGCAAATTGCTCAGGCAAAAGCAACTGCTGCCACTATGGCTCTAAAAGAAGGATCTAATATATCTCCAGAAAGCGCAAGTGGCACAGAGCAAGCAATTAAATCACTGGCCGGGGTTCTACTGCTTGGCAATTCAATCGTTAATGCTGAAGAGCTTGCATGTAGAGAAACAGGTATGGATCCTGCAGATTTTCATGAAGTCAAAATACGCTTCGTACAGGCACGAATGTTGCAAAATATGGATGCGCTGAAATCAGGCTTGATTGGCAAGCAGAGTGGGGCAGAACTAACCGAAGAAATTACCGCGAAAATTGATAAAAAACTTGCAGATCTTGAAACCCGTCTGCAAAAAAGCCGTGAAAGTCTGGAAAAGGCTCGCAGTGACGAGGCCGGCTATTTCACTAAACAAGATAAAAAAATAGCAGACCAGAAAAAAAACATCGAAAAGCTGCAACAGGCAATTGGTAAAGAATCAAACAGTAAGAAACAAATTCAAAAACAGAAACAGTTAACTTCGGCACAAGAAAGACTGCCCAAACTGGAGAAAGAGCGCCAACAACCGTATAAAGCCTTGGTAACGGCTGCTGAGCGCGTTGAAAAAGACGAAAAAGCTGTTGCTCAATTTAAAGAGGCTATGCCAGAAGCAAAAAAGCAAATGGCATTACAAGGTGCCGAGATTCAACAATATCAGGACAAAATGTCTGAGGGCTTCTCACAAGCTCAAAATTCTGATCTCATGAAGCAGGCGGCAATAGATTTGCCAATTTTTCAAAAATATCCTGACCTGCAACCCTTCCTTGTTGAACCCGACAAATAGCTTTTTTTTTAAACCATATAACTTTCTTACTACCAAAATTATATGTTCTTAAAAGTCAAATCCGGCCAACGTAGAGGACTTCTTCACTCAATTCGATGCCGAAATCTTTTAGAACTTTCTTTTTGAGCATGTCGGCAAGACGTCTGACGTCGTTAGCCGTTGCTTTGCCTTCGTTGATAATAAAATTGGCGTGTTTGTCGAAAACCCTTGCGCCACCATAAGACATTGTTTTTGCTCCAGCCTGTTCGAGCACGCTGCCAGCCGCGCGGCGACGGTCTTCGCCGGGAAGGGGCGGCAGGTTTTTGAAAAACGAACCAGCGCAGCCGACCTCATACGGCGGGTGCTTGCTGTGACGTTGCTCGCTAATGTCGTCCATCTTTGCCTTGATCTCGTCGCAATTGCCGGCTTCGAGCTGAAACCTTGCACTCAAAACGATGTAAGGTTCATTCTTTATACGGCTGGTGCGGTAATCAAACTGAAAAAAAGAGTTTAAAACCGTCTGAATACTGCCATCTGGAAACAACACCTGCGCATCAATCAGAATGTCTGCTATGCTGCGTCCGTAAGCGCCAGCATTGCCGTATATGGCACCACCCAGTGAACCCGGGATTCCGGTGAAACATTCGACCCCACTCATGCCAAGGTGATGCGCCAGTTCAACCAGAAATTCCAGGTCGAGCCCGGAAGAAAGACTGATCTGTCGACTCTCATGATCAACATGCTTGAGTTCGGTCGTCTTATTGTGCACCACCAGGCCTTCTATGCCGGTATCTGAAACTACCAGATTCGAGCCGCCTCCAAGCAGAAACCAGGGCATGCCTTCGTGGCGGGCCAAGGCAATCGCCGCTATCAGAGAATCGGTAGAATTTGCCTCATAAAAATATTCTGCCGGGCCACCGAGTTTGAAAGTTACCAGGTTTTTGAGCGGAACATTTCGTTTTAAGCTGGCGATGGTAATGTTCATAAGACTTCCTTTGCGCACAAATCGATACTATGTTTATCGGTAGATTTGCCACGCCAGGACAGAGGGTACGAAAAGTTACTGATGAAAACGAGAGTGCTTCGGCATGTTGCCTCGCAATGACCGAATATAAGTGTCATTGCGAGGCAACATGCACAGAAGAGGTCGCAGCAATCTCAGCTGCGAATTCAGCTTATTTCTGATCCTGAATTACCGATACCTGCATTTTGTCACCCTGCTTGATCTTCTCAGGCACTTCTTGCCCCTGAACGATCTGGCCAAAAACAGTATACTGATTGTCGAGGTGTGGGATCGCATCAAGGCAGATATAAAACTGGCTGCCAGCGGAGTTCGGGTCGCTGCTGCGTGCCATGGCTAAAGTGCCTTTAAGATGCTTTCGGGCATTGAATTCTGCTGGGAGTGTGTAGCCGGGGCCGCCGGTGCCGGTGCCCTGTGGACAGCCGCCCTGAATTACGAATCCAGGAACCACGCGGTGAAAGGTCAGATTGTTGTAGAAGCCCTTTTTGGTCAGGGTCAGCATACCTTCGACATGCTTTGGTGCAACATCCGGGAACAGCTCAAGCAGCATGTCGCCTTTTTCGGTAGAAATTTTGATGACCGGGTTGGTTGCTTTCTCAAGAGTCACGCCTGCAGGAATCTGAGATGTTGATGCTGGTTCGCTGGCTACCGTGGTCGGATTGCCAGCCTGTACTGGTGTTCCCTCGGGAACCTGAGCCATTGCCATTGGTGCAGCCAGTATAAGTGCGATAAGAAGAGCTTGCCACATTGTTGATTGTCTCCTGAAAGAAATTTTGATTGCAATATTTTAACGCAGTAGCCAGACAATTGCAATTGACCAGAGCATCAGCGCTAAAAATGTGTTGAAAATGTGCTAAAAATGACCGGGGCTCGCGTTTTGCGAGCCCCGGTTGCACTTGGAGGAGATTTATGATTAAAAGAGAAAATTCAGTTTAATTGATATTGAACGGTGATCTTTATCCAGGTTTCACGAGGCTCGCCATTGGCGAGAACCGGTGTGAAGACCCAGCGACGCAGAGCTTGAGCACCGTTGATGGCGAGCTTGGGGTCGATAGTTGAACTCATGGTTACTACATCGCCAACAGTGCCGCTTCTTTGAATCAGAACGCGATAAACCGCGCTGCCATGCACACCGCTTTTGCGTGCCCAGGTGGGATATTCGGGCATAACCCGTGAAAGAATGGCCGGTGGGCTGAATCGTTCATCGCTGCCACCAAATGATTCGATTGAGCCGACTTCGAAGACGCCGGCGCCATCAGAAATTTTCTGGTCTTCTACGCCGGTAGGAGCCGGCATAAAGTCTTCAGGACTGGCGCTTGCTCTGTCATCGAACATCGATGAATCTGGCATCAGAGAAGACGGCTGCGAGGTCATCATTGGTCCAGCCAGATTGGGTTCGAGTTCACTGGCGCTGCTTTTTTCGAGACTGAACTGGCTGATTGTTTCAAAGGTAGGACTGTTGTGGGTCGGGCGCACCGGAGCATTGCTAACAACTGCTTCCTGAACTACTGACGGTTTGGTTATTTCGACTGGAGTTTCAGCGATAATAGGACTGTCGTTTAGCGCTGGAGTTTCGGCAGCTGGCTTCTCTACTGCTGCCAGAACAGGTTGAGGTTTGGCTGGCACCGGGACTGGCTTTGCCGCCGACTTGGCGGTTGCCGCTTTTTTAATCGGCTGCTTTTTGTGAGCTGGAGTAACTTTTTTCTGAGTTCCGGCAGCTTTTTTGGCGCCTATTTCTTTTTTCTGTTCAACGCCCGAGCCAACGCGCGGTTTGCTGACCTGAGCGATGAGCATTACTGGAACAATCTGTCTCTTAATCGGTTGAGCGATATGCCGCCAGTAGAAAAAGGCAGAAAGCGCCAGCAGAAGGGCGAGATGGATCATAATGGAAAGTTGAAACTCTTCCATTCCTTCGACTTTTTCGGTGTTGACTAGTTTTAGAAGTTTCATTTGCTTTCTGGTCTGGTTGCCAGGCCGATGTTAACGGCGCCGAAGCTCCTGATCTGGTCGAGAACATGAATGATTCGGCCATAGTTGGCGTCTTTGTCTGCTTCGACCATTATAGGGCGATCAGGTGAGTTGGTTACCCAGGTCTTGATCTGTGAAGTCAGTTCTGCCATTTCGATCGATTTGCCGGCAACGAATATATGACCGTTTTTGGCGATCTGCACAGTCATGTTTTCGGTTTCCATGGTGGTAGCGTTGGCAGCCTTGGGAACATCTATCGGCAGCTTTTCCTGATTCCGAGCGAATGAACTGGTGATCATGAAGAAGAATACCAACAGCAGAATTACGTCAATCAGATTGGTAACGACGATCTGTGGTTTTTGTTTGTGTTTTTCAGGCAGCAGCTTTTTCACAGCTGACCTCCATTGTGGTTACCTGGTTAGCGAGATCAAGCGAATACATATCGACCTGTTCAACGAATTCGAAGCTTTTAGATTCGCACCAGTTATGCGCTACGAGAGCGGGAATACCAACCATGAGTCCGGCAGCAGTTGTATAGAGAGCCTCTGAAATTCCGCCTGCAAGGGCTGTCGGATCACCAATGCCAACAGTTGATATAACGGCAAACGAAGAGATCATGCCTGTTACTGTGCCGGTCAGGCCGAGCAGTGGTGTGATGCTGGCGATGGTGGCGAGTTTGCCAAGATGTTTTTCATATTTTTTTACCTGAACCATAGCTTCCTGGCGCATTACATCAAGCAGGTTTTCTTTACTGAGATCGAGATGGTCGATGCCGGCTGCAAGTACGTTGGCGATTGGGGTGTTTTCGGCGCGACAGATTTTCATGGCGTCGAAGAAGTTGCGGGTAATAATTGCACCCTTTACTTTTTTCATAAAAGTTGCACCGTTGTTGGGGTTGCGGTAGTAGAAACGCAGCCGCTCAATCACAATTGCCAGCGCGATAACTGAACAAATTGCAATCGGAATCATTACCGGGCCGCCACTCACAAACAAATCAACCAGAAATATTTTTTGCATTGTTATTGCCTCCTAGAAATGCGCTTCGAGTCCGGCGAGAGTTACTCTGCCTTCTTCGGGAACATCGTAACGAATCTTTTTCGCTTCGTCATACAGGTCTTTGATCTTCAGATAGGTGCTGAACCGGTCATTAAGCTTGTAGCGAACTGCCAGATCAGAGCGACTATAATCGTCAGCTCCGTAAGTAGCGTTTGGCGTGTGAGCTTCTCGATCGAATTCCGCCCGACGTGTAAAATCAATCATTACTTTACCTTCGGTATAATTGAACCCAACATCCAGCAGACGTTTTGGTTCGTAGGAAAGGCGTCGCCCGGTTGCGTTGTTTTCAGCTGTCTGCGCGGTGCCTTTCAGCGTGATGCAGAAATTGTCTTCAATTTTGAACGAGCCACGCACGCTGGCGCCTGAGCGCCGAGCCTCGTTAACAAAGTTGAGCTTTGATTCGAGCAGGCTTTTGCCGGGATTATGAAAGTCGAGGTATTCAATAGCGTCGTTTTCCGTCTGCTTAAAAACATCGAAGCCCAAGGTGTCGCCTTTGTTGGTGCGGTAGTTGACCGAGCCTTTAGCTGTTTTGAGGTGCGAGGCGTTGATGTCATCGGCAGCGACGTAGCGACTTGGCATAAAGATCTTTTCGAGACTGTCATTGCCCAGGTCTTCTTCATAGGCCAGCAGCAGTTGCCATGGCTCGCTGAAACGATAGTCGAGACTTGCATAGGGCGCGGTTGTATCTCTGGACATAAGGCTCATGCGTTTCAGGCCAAAGTTTGCTGTTGTTTTGGCTGACGCTTCATATACGCCGCCCAGATCGAGCACTGTCTTGGTGAAATCTCTGTCGGTGCCGGAAGTAACGGTGAATTTATCTTTTTTAAGGTCAATAGCGGCGCGGCCTTTGAATTTGTCGGTCATCTTTTTGAGATAGCTGGCGCCAGCAGAGATCGAGAATGTGGTCTGCTCTTCTGAAAAGCTGACTGCAGGGTTTCTGATGTCGCGTGAAACGGAGTCGACTGCCATGTGGCCGGTAAAAAATGCCCCGTCTTCGAGAGTTGAATTGCCAGTAAGCTTTATGCGACTTACGTGATTCTCAATGCCGGCGTCTGGACTGGGTATTGTTTTGAGACCGCGCTGGGCATACTCTTCTACCGAGTATTCGCCACCGGCAGTAAGCGCGTAGCTGCCTTCACCGGTTGAAGATACGCTGGCTTCGAGTGCAGTTTTGCTGGTGTCTACCGATGAGCTGAAGCCGTCACGGGCTTCACGTCTAATGGTGAGATCGCCAATGTAGCCTTCTTTTGTTCCACGCCCATTGACGATGATCTCATTTGCGCCGCGTGTGCCAATACCAGCTGCAATCGACAATTCATCCTTGTTTTCGCGATGAAAATTGTCGAGCAGATGCTTTTCGGTCATTGGTCTGAACTCAAGCGGGCCGGTTTCGGGTACCAGTTCCGGCATTGGTGCAGTGCGATCACCCATGTCGAATGTGAGTTTTTGCCGAGACGGGTCAATTTTATCGGTCTGGGCATCTTTGCCGAGAACCTGCACCTTGCCCATGTCGAACGTGTCGGTGGCGTAGAGCTGGGTACTTAGCCCCATTGCCATTGCGAGAGCGAGTAGTTTTCGAGTCTGCATCTTTTTGCCTCCGCCATTTTTATCTTCTATAATTATCGGCAAAAAGGCAGGAAAATTTAATTATTATGAGACCAGGTGTTATAGCTCGCTGCTTTGTTTGTTACGCAATTGTTCGCCGGGAATGGCCCAGGCGAAATGTGATATCACGAGGTTTATTTGCTACGGGGACCTAAAAGCGCAATCGGTTAATTTTTTTTCAGCGCCTGCTCGGCTTCCTGCCGTAGATCAGCGGTTGGACTTGTTTTTAGAAGCTCTTCATACATCATGCGTGATTTGTTGATGTTGTTTAGTTTTTCGTAGGTTCTCGCGGCTTCTGTATAGGCCTGCGCTGAAAATCCGCTGTTGGGGTAAAGAACAGGGACCTTGAGCACTTCGAGAATGCCGTTTTCCATTTCGCCAGTCGCGATCAGACTCTTGCCAAACCACAGTCGTGATTCTGGTATAGCCGCATCGGTAGCCGGATAATCCTTGAGAATGGCGGCAAAGGTTTCGACAGCGCCTTTATAGTCTTTAGTGTGAAATAGTGAGATTCCAACGGCGCGGCGTGCGCGTGAGGCGAGGGGATGCGTGGGGTCCTCGGCGGTAATCGCTTTGTAGTGCTGTATTGCCAGTGGATAATTTTCGAGACCGCGTGCAATTTCGCCAATATGAAAGCGTGCTTCCTGGCGAAAGTATCCCTTGGCATTCATCAACTGGGAAAACGCAGCAAGAGCCTGTGCCTGATCTTTTAGCTCAAGCCAGCTCAGCCCGATCTTGAACATCGCGTCTTCTCTTAGTTTACCATTCGCGTATTTGTTCAAGTAGTCCTGGAAGCAAATAATAGCGTCATTGTATCGCCCTGCTTTCATAAGGACTTCCCCGGCTCTGAATTTCGCCTGTGGTGCCAGTTCGTTGGTTGAGGCGGCAATAGCTTCAAAGGCGGTAAGTGCATCGGCATGGCTTTCCTGCATATAGGAAAGCTCGCCGAGCTGATATAACGCGTCAAAACGCGCCTTTCCTTTTGGAAAGACCTTGATGACTTTGTTGAAATTGTCGCCGGCCAGTTTGATGTTGCCGAGGTTGAACCAGCATTCGCCAATGCGATAAATGGCTTTCTCGCGCAAATCTGGGTCGGTTCTTTCTGAACTAACCTTCTCGAAATGCTCGATAGCTTCTTTAAAGCGGCTCAGGGCTACATTAACCAGGCCACTCTGATAAATGGCCTCGTCTGTTTTGGCTTGTTTAGGGTATTTCTTTATAAATTCGGCGAAGGCGATGAGACTTTTTTCGAACTCACCAGTTCGTGACAATGCCAGAGCCTTGATATAGGCTAGATCTGGTCTGTCTGCCTCGGCAAGGGCGTGTATCCCATTGTCTATCGCAGCGATTGCTTTCTCATATTGATGCAGGTTCATGAGCAGATCAACCAGATTCTTAACCGAATCGGCCCGCACTGCAGATGATGGGTTGCTGGCCTGTTTCTCAAAAAGTGCCACGGCTTTGTCTGTCTCGCCGAGTTTGATGTTGCACCAGGCCAGCGAATATGCAGATTTCTGGCCAAGTTGACTGTCAGGAGCCAGAGCAATGGTTTTGGCGTATTCACTTGCGCCTTCCTTGTAGTTCTTAAGGCGGAAATGCGACTCGGCAATATAAAATTGCAGTGGTTGCCGCTTATCTTCAGGGCAAACCTCAAGTGCTTTGGCAAAATGGTCGAGAGCCTGTCGGTAAATGCTCTGGTTGAATTTGCCGATACCGGCTTGCAGATAGCATTCAAATCGCTGTGACTCTGTTAAAGTGTTCTCCTTTAAAAGTTCTTCATAAACTCTGACGGTCTGATCGGTATCCATGTTGAAGCGCACCATCAGAAAGCCACGTTTGAGATTGGCGTCGATCCAGAGCGGCAGGTCAGTGCGGCTGACTTTGGCAAAAGCTTCGGTTGCAGATTTTGGGTTGTTGTCGTTGGTGTGAGACCAGCCAAGTCCATAGGCAGCGCGGTCACGAAAAATGCTTTGCGGGTAATCCTTGATCAGTTTTGTGTAGAGGCCGGCTGCTTTAACATTGTTTTTCTGACGGAATTCACATTCGGCCAGCCAGAACAGGGCACCGTCGCTTTGCGAGAAAACCTGAGGTTCTGAGAGTAAGCGTGACAGCACTTTGGCGCCCTCTTCATAAAGATGGCGCTGTATGAGTCCTAGTGCGTAACGGTATTGCTCGCGCTGTTCGGGTGTGTCAGCAAAACTGGTCGAGCAAAGAACCATGCAGAGTAGGAATGAGCACAGAAGAGTTAGCGTGACCTGCCTGGCATGCGTGAAAAGCAGATCTTTTATGTTTTTATTGTTCATGAATCTTCTCCGTTACCTACTTAAGCATGTAATGCTCATGAATTTTATCTCTCAGAATTTATTTCAGGTAGACAGGCACTTGTAGCTGATTTGTGCATGCTTTGAAGCCGTTTTACCATCAGTTGTTAAGAATAGCTCACTGGCAAGCTTGCAGATGTGCCCTGGCGAGCTCAGATGCGTTGAAAGCTCAGAACGGCGATTACGCCTCTGGTTCATTGTCTGAATCAGAGGTTCGTCTCTTTACATCCTTTTGGGCATCTTTGAATTCTCTTATGCCTTTTCCAAGCGCTTTGCCAATTTCTGGCAGCTTGCCGGGGCCAAACAGTATCAGAATAATAACCAGGATAACAATCAATTCAGTGAAGCCAATACCCATTATCATGCCTCCGGTGCATAAAGCTCGGGCTTGATTTTAGCATTTAACAAGCATTCCTTCAAGCCGCTAATTTTTAGGTGGATCTTTGGTGGATCTAATGGCCTTTGGCCATTAGAGTCGCATATCCAGAAATACTCACCGAGACTGGTATTTTGTGCTTGCAATTATCATGGTGATCAGATAATGATTTGAATTGACAAAGTATTGAGGAGTGAATTAAGCTATTACCATGGACACAAGAAAAGCATTATCAGTAGTTTTGGCTTTCTTTTTTGCTACCGTTTTGATGACTTCGGTGGGTTTTGCCCAAATCATCGACGCTGATGGGCTGCTCGTAGATATACCCGAACCACCCGGAGCCAGGTCAGAACTGCCTTCGCCTATCCCCATGGTATACGAATTTATGGGTGCCATGATGGATGGAGAGTATGACATCTGTCTGGCAAATTTTGATGTCCAGACTTTTTTGGATCTACTGTTTGACCGTCAGCTCAAACGTATGAGCCCGGAAGACTACCGTGAACTTTTTTCATATCAGATCCAAACTCATCGCAACGAGTTCAGATTTTTGTCGAAAATCATGAACCGGGTTGCCAAAGGTGCCAAGATCAGCTATTCCGACCCGCGCTATCATAAAGCGGTTCAGAGTAAGATCGTTGTTAAGCTTGAGACAACCCGTGGCAATTTTGAATTCGTAGTTTACTGCCGTTTCATTAACGAAAAATGGTTTCTCTACGACTATGTTTTAAATGGACAGCGCCTGACATCAATATTTAGAGATGCTCTCAAGGGCGTTGGTGTTGATAACTACGCTGCTTTTCTCAGGCCATTTTATGGTGAGCGCCATGGATTCAGACCCATACGCAATCGCGATTATGATTTTGGCTTCATGGTTCCCAGCGATTTTCAGATCAAGGAAAATGTCAGCCCGGCTTTGTTGGCTTCAGTTGGCGCATTCGAAGGTCAGTTTCTTTTGCACGCGCAGGCTGCAACCTACGATGAACCGCAAAATCTGGCGCAGGTCGGCAAAGCTATAAAAGACAGTCTGATGCCTTTCAGTCCTCGTCTTTTTGATCAGTGGAAGTCTGAACTGGCAGGCGTCGAAATCGGAAATATATTGTTTCACTTTATGAAAAACGACCGACGGCTGTATACCCACATGGTCATAATTCCGCTTGGTCGCAAGCTGGTGGTACTGAATTTTTATCACGGCAGTCTAGAGTTACTCAAGCATATGACCAATATTCGTGAACGCATAATGGAGACCTTGACTCTGCCGAAAATTGAAGCAATTGGTGGTATTATGCCCGGCGAAATTCCAGACGAGCTGACTATTTCTGCTGCCAGCGATTTTGGCGAGATTGACTCATATCAGGAACCGGCTTTTGAGGGCGGCGACGAAATTACTATCAGTCCGTCAGCACCGAGTGATCCGGGCTGGACTACGACCACCAGTTCCGAAATTCCACCCCCAGACGAAGCTGACACAGATATGCTTCAGCCGGATTCGTTTGGCAACGACGATTATCCCGAACCACCTCCGCCCCCGTCCGATTTTTTAGACGACAATGGTGATAGCGACGATATACCGCCACCACCTCCACCACCGGGTGGTAGTTATGGCGATGGCAGTGGCACTGGTGATGATGACGATTACTCGGGTGGTGACAGCGAAGTTTCTTTCTAATACTATCTTATAACATCAACCTTGAGCATGAACCGGCGGTCAGTCTGACCGCCGGTTTTTCTGTGCCCGATATCTGTGCTTGCATTGATGTCCACATGGGAGTTGGTCTGCTGTGAACTTTGGTCAAGACCGCCAAGACTGAACCATTCGCCAGCCTGCGCCTCGACTTCTGTCAGAAGAAGCTCAGAAGATTCCTGGCTGCCCTGTGAATACCAGACTTGAACTCTTATTCGGTCGTTGTCGAGCAGGTGTCCGGAAACCTTGAGTCCATGTGAGGTTGTTAAAAGAATGGTTTCGGTGCCATACCAGCCGGGCAGGGAGTAGATTTGCACCAGTTCGTCTGTGAGCGAGGCTTTGGCAAATTCTAGGGCGACGACTGTTCGCTGGCTGCTCGAATTGGTAGTCGAGCGCACTGTTTCAGCGCGCCCCTTGTGCCTCTTCTGCAGCCCGATAAACTGCGAGGATTCCTTGTTCTGACTGTTGCTTTGTACGCAGAATCGAAGGTTGGCAGGGCGGCGATCCAATACTGCTACGAGTTTGCTTATCTCTTCCAGTAGAGCTTTGTCTGACACGCTCACGGCAATAGCATTGATTGAGTAAGCAGGCGCGATGTTGACCTGATTGCCGAACAGAGCCTTAATGGTAGTCGCAAGCGAGTCCGGGCTTGCGTAATTAAGGCGAAAAACCCTTACCTCGATGGCGCTCACCATTATGGCCGACATCAACATTGCAATCAGCAGTAAAAAATTTATTGATCTCATACTCTGATTTTACCCGAAAAAAACAAATTCCTGAAAGGCTATTATACCAATTCTAAGGTGAATTGGATTATGTTGGTCGCAAATTGTTGTTTTGCAGTTGTAGCTTCGAGTGTATATTACCTGTAGAATCTATAAAGCCAAGTTCGTATTTCAGGAAAATTATCATGACCGATAAACCTGTGGTTATGCTTTTGCCTTATGCCAGCTGTTCAGGCCTTGAACTGTTTGGACTGCGATTTGCACAAGACCTTCTTAGCCGTGGACATCGCGCTATGGTAGCAGCTCCTGCCGGTTCGCTGATTGCAAAACAATGTGTTGATCGCGGGATTGAGCTCTATCCTTTTCCAGTTACCACCAAATATGAGCTGGTGAGTTACCCTGCTGCCTTTAGAATGCTGCGTGAACTTAACCCAGCTGCTGTTGTGGCTTTTCGCACGCAAATGATGTATCCGGTCCAGCTTGCGAAAGTTTTGACTAGCCAGCATGTGCCTTTTTTTCTTTTTTATCGCATTGGTGCTGGCTCACTTTACCGAAAAGATCCGATCCATCGCTATCTTTTTAAAAACTTGGCTGCCGTTGTTCCGAATGCAGATTATGTAAAAGACCGAATTCTTAAATTCTGGGGAATCGAAAGTGGCAAGGTGCTTTGCATTAAAAGCGGTGTTGATACGAAAAAATATCAGCCTGACGCTCAGGCTCGAATCAGCTTGCGACATGAGTTGGGTTTGAAAGATGATGACGTAATAGTCGGCTCAAGTGGCCGCATAGAGCAGATGAAGGGTTCTGAAGATTTGCTGCGCTCAATGTTTGATGTTGGCGGTGCAGGTCGGGCCCGTGAAAACGTGCACCTTGTCTACATCGGCCGTGAGACAGAACCTGGTTATATTGATTATCTTCGCCGTCTGGCTGCTCAATTTGGTTATAGCAGCCGATTTCATGTTCTGGGTTTCCGTAACGATGTTGAAAAGGTTTACCCGGCTTATGATTTATTTGCTTTTGCTGTTAATGTTCGAGAAGCCTATGCTTATGTTGTTCTAGAAGCCATGGCTTCAGGTGTGATGCCGATTATACCTGATGCCGGCGGGCTCGGCGAAATGTTTTCGCATGGTGTCGAAGGCTTTTTCTTTGAACACCGCAACCTGGAATCGCTTCGAAACACGCTGGTCGAGGCTCTTGCTGTCGAACCAGCCCGCCGCCAGGCTATGGGCGAGCAGGCGCGGCAGCGTATTGTCGAGAAGGCCAGCTGGAACGTGATGATGCAGCAATATCTTGTCTTGTTTAATAAATGCCACGTCCAGGGGTTCTAGACAGACGCAGAAGCCAGTTAAGTCATCTGCTTGTTCCACGATTCAGTTCGCTCAGACCAGTTTTTGCACTAATTCATTGTTTTTTTTAGTAAAGTTTGACTAATTGCCGGTGTGAATCTAGAATATCTTTGCGGGCTAGTTGTCCCGAAATATAGAATTGGAATGAGTGAGGAATGAAAATGAAAGCTGTTATAATGGCTGGCGGTTTTGGTACACGTTTGCGACCGATAACCTGTAATATTCCCAAGCCGATGGCGCCTCTGGCGAATGTCCCGATGATGGAGCACATAGTAAATCTGCTCAAACAGTATGATTTTGATCGAATCTGTTCGATTCTTTATTTTCAGCCTGAAGTTATTACCAAATATTTTGGTGAAGGTGCTGATTTTGATATTCAGATGGAATACCAGATGGCTACCGCCGACTATGGCACGGCTGGCAGTGTGAAAAATACTGAAGAAAAGCTCAAAGATGAGTCCTTTATAATTATTTCAGGCGATGTTCTTACTGATTTTGATTTGTCCGAAGCAATCAAGTTTCATCGCGAAAAGAAAGCCATGGCTACCATGGTTCTCACTCGTGTTACCAACCCGCTCGAATACGGCGTAGTCATCACCGCTGATGATGGTAAGATCATCAGATTTCTCGAAAAACCCAGCTGGGGCGAAGTTTTTTCAGATACAATAAACACCGGCATCTATATTCTCGAACCCGAAATTTTTAAATATATTCCAGCAAAGACCGAGTTTGACTTCAGCAAAAATCTGTTTCCGCTTATGCTCAAAGAAGGGCTGCCGCTTTATGGTTACGTTGCTGAAGGTTACTGGAAAGATATTGGCAGTCTTGAAGAATATATTTTGGCTCACAAAAACGTGCTTAACGGCGAAGTTAAGCTGCAAATTCCCGGAAACCGCCTCAACATCATCGGTCGCGATGTCTGGGTTGGCAATAATTCGAACATCTCGCCCAAGGTTAAGTTTAAGGGCGGCGTAATTATTGGCCAGAACTGTTTTGTTGAAGACGGTGTCGACCTGGAAAACTGTGTGCTTGGCGATGGCTGCATCGTCAGAAAGAATGCCAAAATTAAGGGCGGCACCCTCTGGGACGGCGTCCACGTCGGCGAAAATGCCGAAATTTATGAAGCAGTAATCGGTGGTAATACCCATCTTCAAGACAATGTTGTGGTCGAAGCAGGCGCGATCATTGCCGAGGAATGCCGTA
The DNA here is from genome assembly GCA_018818125.1 of Candidatus Rifleibacteriota bacterium. Taxonomy (GTDB): domain Bacteria; phylum Muiribacteriota; class Ozemobacteria; order Ozemobacterales; family Ozemobacteraceae; genus Rifleibacterium. Next base: position 11,383 of record JAHISQ010000090.1, on the reverse strand, counting down.
TCGGCAAGGGCGCGATTGTTCGCGAAAACGTAAAAATCTGGCCGAAAAAGCAGGTTGAAGAAGGTTCTACAGTCTATTCAAGCATCATCTGGAGCGACAAATGGACCAAAAACCTTTTCAACGATTATGGCATTTCGGGTCTAGCCAATATTGAGATCACTCCAGAAATGGCCTGTAAAATTGGTGCGGCTTATGGCTCAACCCTGACCAAAGGAGCCAGTATCATAACCTCGCGTGATTCCAACAAAATCAGCCGCGTAATCAACCGCGCTATAATAAGCGGTTTGAGCTCTGCCGGCGTCAATGTTGCCGATCTGCGGGTAACTCCGGCTCCGGTCGCAAGATATAAGCCAGGTGCTTTCATGCGCGGCGGTGGCGTACATGTCAAACTTGCCAGTGAAGATCCCAACCAGATCGAAATCAAGATTTTTGATGCCGAAGGCCGTGATATTTCCATCGCCCAGAAAAAAACTATTGAACGTCTCTTTAATCGTGAAGATTTTAGACGCGTGTCTATTCAGGAAGTCGGCGAAATTTCTTTTCCGCCGCGCGTGCCCGAGAACTACAGCGAAGAATTGTTGCGTTGCCTTGATACTGCAGCAATCAGTAGCCGCCGCATGAAAATTGTGCTGGATTATTGTTTCAGTGGTGCCAGCGGTATTTTCAATACTTTTCTGGGCAAACTGAACTGTGAGGTGATAACTCTCAACGCTTATCATGACGAAAACAGGACGACTCTTGTTTCGCCTGAGCAGTCGCAGGCCAGCGTGGCTTCGATTGTCAAGTCTCTGGGCGCTGATCTGGGTATCATTATGGGCGATGGGGCCGAGCGTATTTCCTTTGTTGATGATCAGGGACGCATTATCAGCGGAATAGAGGCTATGATCGTCTGGGCAAAGATGGCTTTTGAACTCATCCCAGGCGCTAAAATTGCTGTGCCGGTATCTTCAACTCATCAGCTTGAAAAGCTGGCGATTCTGCATGGTGGCACTATAGTGCGCACTAAAACCAGCGATCGTGCCATGATGGATGCAGCGGTGAACGAAAAAGTAGAAATTTGTCTCGATGAACGAGGCGGCATTATTTTTCCCGCTTTCCAGGCTGCTTTCGATGGTATGATTTCCAGCGTTAAATTGCTCGAATTCATTTCACTGCTTAAAAAGCCGCTGTCAGAGATAGTGAACAGCATTCCAGATTTTTACGCACGTGCCTGTCGCATTCCCTGCCCATGGGAAGACAAAGGCAAAGTCATGCGTTATGCCATGGAATACGCCAAAGACAAAGAAACACATTTGCTTGATGGCGTTAAAATCATGCTGGCTAATGATGAGTGGGTGCTGATACTTCCTGACCCCGACCGACCCTTTGTAAACGTTTCGGTTGAGAGCACCAGCGAGAAGAAGGTGCAGGATCTGCTCGAAAAGACTATTGCTCGCGTCGAAGACTGGAAGAAACACAGCGACTGAATTTGATAGACCTCTTGGGGCGTCGTCGCGGTTGTCAGATCGCAGCGACGCTCCTTTTGCTAATATGAGAAGGTTGTCATTGTGCGAGCGTGTCAATACGCAATCTCATAATCATGAGAAACAGCTTAAATCTGGGGGTGAAGACTAGTGACAACGCGTTTATTCGTCAGAGTAAACGCACTGACCGCTTATATAAAGCTGTTTAACCATAAGCTCCAGCAGGCGGTCCGGCGAACGCTTGAATGGGTCGTGGTTGAGGCAGATAAAGTCAGCATGGTAGCCAGTTTTGAGATGTCCGCGGATCAGGGATTCGCCGGCAAGTTTGTGTGGTTCGCTGATAAATAGCGACAGGGCAGAGTTAAGACTCAGACGTTCTTCTGGGTTGCTGTGGTGCAGAAGCGCAGCAATACCTGAAATCGGGTCAATTGAAGTAACTGGACTGTCTGAGCCTGCAGCAAGCTGTATGCCGAGATCAAGCATGGTTTTGAATGGGTTCAGCCTGAATGCTCTCTCTTTTCCGAGTCGCTGCTCGTAAAGTCCGCCGCTGCCCCCCCAGTATTTATCAAAAGCTGGTTGTATGCAAATGTTGATTGCATGTTCGCGTGCCTGCCTGATTGCCTTGTCTGATGGCATGATAAAATGCTCAATTCGGTCTGGCATTGGTGACTTGCCAAGCTTATCGCATGCCCAGGCATAGCATGACGTAACCAGGTCAATGGCGCGATCGCCTATTGCATGCAGAGCCAGATGTAGCTGGTGTTGGCGTGTGGTTTCTAACAGATTTCGAATCTCATTTGCCTTGAGATACAGGTTGCCAAGGCAATCAGGCGCGTCAGCGTAAGCTTCGTGTAAAGCTGCCGTTCGTGTGCCAAGCGAGCCATCTGCTAACAGGCAACCGCCCAGGCCTTTCCAGCCATGTTCTAGTGCCATCGTCGGGTTGCCGGACTGGTGGTAGATTACTGTGTGGAGAGCGTTTTTTTTGCTGAATTCAGCGACGGCAAGAGTGTCAGCTGTTGATGTGTCACTGCCCTCAAGGGCATGAACGGTGGCTACACCTTTCTTAAAACAGTGTTTTTGCGCCAATTCAAGGCCCAGCTTTTTGAATTTATCCGGCAGTTTGTCTATCAATCTGTAGCTGAGAAGATTGTAAAAGTTGCCGCTGATCAGACCATCTCGTGCCTGCAGATCAGGAACTATAGTTCTTGCCCATTTTAATGCGACCGAGTTGAGAACGGCTGAATGAAGATCCTGGCGGGCGGTCCAGACAAATTTACCGGGGCAGACGCGATCAAGTTCTTCGCTGGTGGGGAGCCTGCACTCTTTCAGGCGGGTTTCCTGGAGGCCCCAGCCCAGAACAAACTCATTGTTGAGAGCTTCCGCGCTGAGAAGTTCAGAGACTTCATTCAGGTTGGTGGCTGGTTCAAGCTGTGCTCCAGACAGGGCAATGCCGGTCTGGGTGAGATGGACATGCGCATCGGCGAAAGCGGCAAACACTGTTGCATTTTTCAGATTAATCTGTTTAACGTCGGGGTGGGGTGCCCTCAGCTGATATCCTGCTTTTATGATCAGGCCATGCTCAACAAGCATGCTGTCAAATGTGTGTTGAGAGTAGTCTGGCAGATTACGGCCCGAAAAATTATAAAATAGCAGCTGCGGCATGCTTAAAACGGCAGGTTGTTATAGAATTTAACAGCTGCGGCAAAACAGTTGCCGGCCCATTTTACTGGCGGTATAAGAAAAGATGTGAGCCAGCCCAGCACGCGGCTAAGTCTGGTTATGCGCAATACCCAGAACAGTGCCAGAAACAGCAATGCAGCGCCAACCACAAATGCTGAATAAAACAGCCAGACACCTGTCTTTTCGCAGGGTCGGCAAATTGTGTCAAGTTGGCAGGGCGAAAGCGTATTGCCAAGAAGACGGCACGCTATCTGAGCCGGAATAGCACGCGCCACCGGTCGTTTCGAACAGGACTGGTTAAGATTTCTCAAAGGTACCATAAGAGCATAATAGCAGAAGCTTTCAAACCCGGCAATACATTCTTTAATCCTCTTGCAACGACGTTGTAACGATTCTGCCATTGGTGGTCAATTTAAGTTAGTTTCTTTGTGATTATTGCAGCGGTCAGCATAATAGTGCTATAAAAGAGGAAAATAACTTTAACGGATAATAAATGATAAAGACACAGTCGCAGTTGCAAAGTGCCGACGGCTTCGGCCTGATGCCGCTCAATTTCAAGCCGGGTCGGCTAAAAAAACTGCTGGGGCACAGCGAATTTATGGTTGAAGCCGACTGTCTGGTGTTTAATGATAATAAACCAGAGAGGCTTTTATACTCGGAGTTTGAGCAGGTAAATGCGCAACCCGGACGGGTCCGGATTGAACTCACTGATGGTCGTCAGATTTTTCTGCGTAGCGAAGCTGACAGCGGCAGATTAGCTTCTTTACTCAGTCTGCTGGCAGAGCAAGCCGGCGAGTATTCTGCTTATCAGTGTGCGCCAGCTGCCTGCAACGTCGAACAGAGCATGCAGCTGTTCGAAAAATGCCTGAATTTTCGCGCGCTGCCCTATGTCTGGGCTGTCGACATTCTATTGACCACGGCTGCGCTGAATCATTTTTCCGATATACATATGGAGCCGCTCGATTCAAGACACGCCCGTCTCACTTTTAGAGCTTCTGGTCAGATCAGGCAATCACTTGATATCGATTTGCACCATCAGCAACGTCTTCTGGCCAGGTTGAAATACCTTGCCGGCTGCCATTCGCATATTGCCAATACTGCCCAGGAAGGCGCCTTTAAACAGGAGAATTACGATGTCAGGCTGTCGACTTTTCCGACCGATCATGGGGAGAGAGCAGCCTTACGAATAATTTCAGCTGTGAGCTTTCCTGATATTGCTTCTTTGGGCTGGCAGGGCGAACTGGCGCAGGAGTGGTTGAGTAATCTGCAGAACGATCGAGGACTTTTCATTATCTGTGGGCCGGTTGGAAGCGGCAAGACCACGGCCATGTATGCGAGCCTTTCGCAGTTGGCAGACAGCGGTAGAAACATGAGGGTGGTAACCATAGAAGATCCGGTTGAGGCCAGAATTCATGGTATTTGCCAGTCGTCTCTTGATTCGACCAGGGAAAAGGATCTTTCGGTTGCATTCAAACACCTGTTACGCCAGGATCCTGATGTTATAGCTCTTGGCGAGATAAGAGACAGCGCCTGCATAAAAGAAGCTCTGCAGGCTGCCCTGTCGGGTCATCTTATTCTGGCTACCTTTCATGCCGGTTCGCCTGCTGAGGCTCTTGATCGAATCAAACAGATGGGCATTGAAGACTATCTTGTTTTTTCTGGATTACGTGGTATTCTACATCTTGAATTAAAAAATATTAACGGCCGACCGCAGCCGCGGGCAGAATTTGCCAGATACGCCAACGGTCAGCTCAGGATCTGAAATGGCAGCAGTTGATTTATTCAAAAGGCTTTTTTTTCAGCAGTCACCGCTCTGGCAATACCCCGAGAGCGTTATGCAGTTAGGCATGTTGCTGCGAGGGGGGATGCCGCTTGCCGAAGCTTTTTATAGGCTGTCGCAATCGTCTGCTCACCAACGCGTTAAATCGACAGCGGGTTTGGTCGCCCGCCGTCTTAGCAGTGGCGAAGGATGTGATAAGGTTTTCGCTGGCAGTGATATGGCTGTTTTTTCGCCGTCGATAAGATATATTCTGGCTGCGCCTTTTAGTGACGTAACCAAAGGCAGGCTTATTGCAGACTGGAAATTTCGGCACAAAAATGAGTTCCGTCTCGAATCTGCTCTTTTTTATCCGCTTCAGAGTCTGTTTATTGGCGTTATGACCAGCTTGTCGCTTTTTATATTCGTTTTTCCGCAGATGCGCGAAATATTCCTTGGCTTGGAAGTCAAAACCACTCCATTTGTTTCCTGGCTGCTCGACATGTGCGGTGAACCCTCGCTTGTCTGGCATGCTCTATTTATTGCCATGTTTGTCGCCTTGTTGTCAGTTGTCGTGGTTTTGACTCGCCGCTTGACCAGGTTTCCGCAGAAAATCGATGAAATGAATCTGTTGCGAATGTTGGCTGTTTTGCCTGCAGAAGAGAGGCTTAAAGCATTTGATGTAATGTCAGTCAGACATAACTTCCCTGCTTTGCATAACCGCTTCAGAATGCTTGCCAGGGCAATTAGTTCTGGTGGTGATGCCGCAACATCCAGCCGAGATGCCGGGTTGGACGATATGTTGGCGTGGTTTCTTGCTCTTGGCCTTCTGGAAGAGGGCTCAGAGCCAAAGTTGCTGTTGCAGGCTGGCGATTATCTCAATGCCAGCGTTGAGAGCTCAGCCGACAAAACAATCAGCCTGATCGAAGTGTCGAGCGTATTGTTTCAGGCTATAGTTTTTGGATCGATGGCATATGCACTTGTTCAGATGATGATTTCAATGACTCAGGGTATTGCCTTATGACGACACAGGCACAGAATCAAGAAGTAATAGTCTTTTGTCAGGTTCTGGCGCTGGCGTTAAAAAGCGGCCGGCCTCTGCCGGAATCGCTTGGGGCTATTGCTGGTCAACACCGCGATACCAGGTCTTCAATCTGGTGTCGTCAGATAGCTGAGAAGATGTCGTCAGGTTACACAGCACAGGAGGCTTGCGCAGATCTCGCCGATTTCGATCCGGTGCTGGCCCGCCTTATTCCGCTTCTTGGCGAGTACAGACTGCAAAAGGTACTCGAACTTTATACGCTATATCTGATCAATCTTGATACGGTAAAAGAGCGCCTGAGAGCAGTGATGCTCTACCCGCAGATTGTTATTGGCATACTGGTGTGCAATCTTTGTTACCTCAATGTTTATCTGTTTCCGCATGTGTTTGACGCGATGGGCACGACCCCAAGAGCTTTGCCGATAATGGTTCGTCTGCTGCATTTTACCGAGATCAGTCTCTGGCCTTTATCGCTTATATTGCCGACATTCATTCTTGTGGTGTTTTATCTGATGCTTAAAACTTCGCTGGGTCGCATCGACAGTAATTCTCTGGTTACCCGATTTTATGGGGTTGCAACCGCCGTTAAACTGCAGGAGATGGCAAGATTGCAGAGTCTGATCAGTCTCTATCTTCAGGCCGGCTTTTCTCTTGAAAAATCGGTAGAAAACAGCGCTCAGCTCGCCGGGAATGGCGATACCTACGATTTGCTGAGCGTCAGTAAGGTTCTGTCGCAAGGCAAAACTCCTGAAGAAGCCTTTGCCTACAGCGATCTTTTTATGGAACTTGCTCACGCAGATCTTACCCCGGATCTCTATGCCGAGAAACTCAGCTATATTGCTGAAAGCAACTACCAGCATTCATGTGCTCGTCTGAAAAACTATTCAAAGAATATGCTTGTTGTAGCGCTTTTGTTGACCGGTTTTTTTGTTGCTCTAATCACTTCAGGGGTATTCGATACTTATTACTGGCTTATATGGATGTTCTCATGAAAAAACGATACGGTCTAACTCTTATCGAAACGTGCTTATCGGTAACCCTCGCTTCTATTTTTTTAACGACTCTTTTCTCACTGGCCGACAACCACAGAAAGATTTTGCGCCGGATACAGAACAACACAACAGCTCTTTACATGCTTGAGAGCATGCGTAATTTTACAAGGTTTCAGCTTGAAAGCGGTGTGGGTCTTGAGGCAATTGGTAAGAAGGATCTTGAGGAACTTATTGAAAGCGAACATAAGTGGTCGGTTTCGGTAAGTGTTGCCGAGGATTCCAGTAGTAAAAAAATCAGGATAAGTCTTGCCAATACAGATGCTGGTAAGCCTGACTGTATATACACTACAGAGGTGTTTGCCAGATGAACAGAACAGCGTTTACCCTGATCGAACTGATGATAGTCATTGCAATTATGGGTGTTGTTTTCGTCGGTCTGTATCCAGCTTTTCCGGCTTTGTCAAATTATAGCGCCAGATATCAGAAAACCATCGCGGAAAACACCAGCCTTACTCTTGCCTACAATCTTATTAGAAATTGCCTCAAGGATAGTCAACGCATCGTTAAGATTGTCGATGGTCGAATCTTTCTCGACAATGATTATTATATAGCGATCGAAAATTTTGGCCAGCAGTTGCGCATTAATGGTCATGTATTGAAGCTTGCAGGTCGTGCCACCATATCTGAAATAGAGCATGTAAGTGATACTATGTTTATAACAAGGGTGAATACTGGCGTTGACAGCATAAGGGTCATCTGGAAAGTCGGAGTAGGTTATGAATAGACGTGGATTTACCATATATTTTATCTTTCTAATACTGTTCTTAATTCTTTTCAGCGGCTTTATGTCGCAGAGTGCCGAAATTATCAATCTGGCCAGCATGCAGCGTCGTCTTATCTCCCGTGAAGGAGGAGTTCAGCCTGGTTACAACTGGTATCTGCACCTTCTGCGGGAGCCGGTTGAGAGGTCAGATGATTAATTGACCATTGCGTAATTCTTATTTTTTTATTAGAATTTGCTGTGCTGCTACAATCATGTGCAATCCTGCGGTGAATTTTCGTAAAGAATGGCATCGCTAAACCACTAGTCACAGGAAGCCGTTAATGAACTTTATTTATCTTTCACCACATTTCCCTCCTAACTTCTGCGATTTTATAATTGGACTTGCCAACCGCGGCATAAAGGTTCTGGGTATCGGCGATGAGGACTATCACAATCTGCCGTCAGTATTACACAGCGCGTTGACCGACTATTTTAAGGTTGACGCACTTGATGACTACGAGCAGGTTCATCGTGCGGCTGCGTTTATGGTTTACAAGCACGGTCGAGTGAGCCGGGTAGAATCTCATAACGAACACTGGATGATGCACGAAGCCAGATTGCGTGAGGATTTTAACATTCCAGGCCCTGATATTGCTCAGACCATTAAGATTAGACGCAAATCTGAGATGAAAAAGATGTTTCAGGCTTGCAAGGCGCCAGTGGTTGATGGCGAGTTGGTAATGGACAGAAACTCTTTTGACCGTTTTGTAGAAAAGCATGGTCTGCCAGTTTTCGTCAAGCCAGACATAGGTGTTGCAGCAATTGCAGCCTATAAAATTGATAATCAGGCCGATATTGAAAGCTTCTGGCAGTCCAAACCTGCCGGAGACTATTTTATCGAGCCATTCATTGATGGCGAGTTGATGACTTTTGATGGCATCTGCGACCAGAATGGCGAAATAGTTTTTTACTCTTCGTTGCGCTCAGTAAACGGAGCTTTTGATCTGGTAGCTTATAATCAGGATCTCAGTTATTACCTGGTTCGCGATATCCCTGAAGACGCAGTAGAGATCGGTAGAAAGATTGTTAAAGAATTTGATATTCGCGCCAAATTCTTTCATCTCGAATTTTTGCGCCGGAAAAGTGATGGCCGTCTGTTTGTGCTCGAAATGAACTGTCGCCCGCCAGGCGGTTACACTGTCGACCTGATGAATTTCTCGGCCGACCTGAATGTTTATCAGGAGTGGGCTAATGTTATCGCCGAAAACCGATTTTACGCGCCAATTGAACGCAGGTATTTTGCTGCGCACATCGCCAGAAAGTTTGGCAAAGTCTATAAAAATTCAGTTGAAGCTATTTTTAATGTTTATGGCAGTAACATCGCCAAGCATACTCAAGTGCCTCTGGTATTCTCAGAGGTGATGGGCAATGAGGCCTTTCTTGTGCGTTCTACTGACGAAAAAGAGATATTCAAGATGATCGAATTCATTCAGCAAAAAATCTGATTTATTGCTTTGCCAAAATCGGCATAAAAAAGCGGCTTAAGGTTCTCAGACCTTAAGCCGCTTTTTACTGGATGATTAGCTTGCTTCTCTAGACTTTGCTTCTTCCTGCGGGACTATTGTCTTGTAGAAGTTGAGAACATCAGCTTTCCCAATAGAAAAGTCCATAGAAAAGGCTTGAGTCTTTTTCGAATCCATGACTTTGATGCTCAGTTTATCACCTGGGCTAACCGCGGCAATACCCTCGCTTGATCTGTCAGAGGCATTGAGAACAAAGTTTATCTGCCCGTCATTTTCGGGGTTAAGGTAACCCATGGCTTCAAGTCCGTTGGTTTCGTTCTTGAGAACAGCTTTGTGTCCGGCTGAACCGTTTGTAGAAAGAAGCCCGGCGAACTTTTTGGATTCAAGGTGAACCAGAAAATACTTGGTCAGATGTGCTACCATTCCATCGCTTTCGTGGCTCAGGTCAAAGTCGAGATCGACGCTGCAGTGTCCGGCCAGGATTTCATCTTTTTCCAGGTAGTGTGGGGCGAATCTGATGATGTTGCCAGATTTGACCTCAGCTATCTGGAAGAGGAGAATATCCTGGTTCGCGAGCAGTCCGAGGGGCGAGAGATCAAGGTCGGCTGTGCCGGACTCAAGCTGAGTGGCATTGATAGCCTTCTGGATAGTTTTGGAAGTGCCTACGTTTTTGATGTGTAGAACTGCCTCTTCTGGGAAATGAGACTGCTCTTCACCGGAAATAAAGTGCACAGTGGCTTTGAGTGAGCGAGTTATCGCTTTTGCATCGGCTATATCCTCTTCGAGGTGCAATCTGGCAAGACGCCAGATTGCGTCTTTCTGGATAGCTTCAAGCTTGACCTTAGCTTCTTTGTAACTCGGGTTGATTGCCAGAGCTTTTTTGAACTGGGTTATGGCCAACTCTGACTTGCCGGCAAGATGGTAGAAATTGGCCAGCTTAGTATGTAAATCTGGAAAGTTTGGGCTGGTGTTAACAAATTTTTCATGAAGGTCTATGACAGTGTCGAGTTTTCTCAGATAACCCGATAGTTCAAACAGTTTAGGTCTGAGTCCAGGGTAACTGGGGTAAAGCGAAGATGCTTTGTTGTATGCTTTGTAAGCGAGATACAGTCGGCCAGATTGATAGAAAATCTCTCCAAGCGTATAGAAGAGTCTCGGGTTTTTGTTTTCCACGCCAAGAAGCATCTCTATTGCGTCTTCACTTTTTCCACACTTTGATAAGCATGTGGAAAGGTTTATTTTGGCTTCGAGGTAGTTGGGATTTGATTTAAGAGCCTTTTTGAACTGTATAGCTGCTTCCTCGTAATGTTCATTGACTAATAGGATCTTGCCATAATCATTTATCAGGTCGAGATGGCTGGGGTTTGCAGCTATTTTTGCTTCCACCGCCGCGATTGCGCGGTCAAAATTTTCTTTGCTCCCTGTGAGGAAAGAAAGAAAACCTAATGCCACGTGCTGTTCAGAGTCAAGCGAAATGGCTTTTTGAAAGGCTTCAAGCGATTCTGAAAGTTTTTCTTCGACCAGAAAAATTTCACCCAGCATCTCGCACAGAGGGGCAGAAGACTGGGAGTATTCCATGAATGAGAGAAGATTGGTTTTGGCCTCTTCGATGTAACCGAATAGCAGGTTATAGCGAACATACTTAACCTGCGAACGTACGTCGCGCTGGTTGATGATCGGTGAGAAAGAGCTGCCAGGCGGCGGATTAAGCTGCATGAGCTGCAGGTTGATAACCTGTTCGGGGTCTTTCTCGCCAAACAGCATAGAGAAGATGCTGCCCTTGGTTTGGGGCTTCTTGAGGTTTGTTTCTTTTAATACGTTGCGCACCAGCAGGCGCAATACTTCGCAATAGGGACTGGTCGGATTGAGGTCATAGGCCGGCTTGCCGAATTGCGGTTCAAAATCAGCGATACGAGGTAAACCGCCAATCACCGGATAAGGGAACACGCGGCTGGTTTTACTCGTAGAGAAGTCGGAGCCAATATTGTTACCTAGCAGGATAAGGCGCTCCCTGGGATAACTCAGCTTCGAGATGCCATGGAAAAATCTTACGTTGTCGGTAATCGTTGACAGGCTGCCAAAGTTGATGATGAAGAATACCAAATCAGAAGTGTCGAGCACAGTATACAGATTTTCATCAAAAATCGAACCGGTATCAGTAATT
>JAHISQ010000089.1 GCA_018818125.1 Candidatus Rifleibacteriota bacterium | reverse complement strand
CAACTGCCAGACAGTATCGAAAAATCATTGCGTGAGGTGTCTGGTGCAGTTTACTGAACAGGTTAATACAGGTTTGACCGGGCTGTTCGACCATCCGTTCCGCACTTTTTTGACCATGCTGGGCATAATATTCGGTGTGGGCGCGGTTATTGCAATGGTTTCCATAGGTGCAGGTGCTGAACGAGAAGCGCTCGAAGAGCTCAAAAAGTTTGGCGATTCAAGTATTCGCATAAGCTCGATCGAAATCCAGGGTGAGCGTCTTACCGAAGCTTTAAAGAAGCAGACACGCGGACTTTCGCTGGACGATGTCACTTATCTGCAGACTGCGTGTCAGTTCATCGATTTGGCGGTTCCCGAAAAGATAGATGAATTCGGTCTTTATAGCATGAACCACAAGCCGCTCGTAAAGATTGTCGGTGTTGGTGATGGTTTTTTGCGTGCATCGCGCTTTGAGGTCGATTCTGGCCGATTCTTTTCGCTTGCTGATCAGGAAAACGCCGCGCTGGTGGCTGTGCTTGGCGCAGGCGTCGCAAGCGAAGTTTTTGGCGCGGTTGAACCGGTTGGTCAGACTATCCAAATCGAACGGATCCGACTCAAGGTCGTTGGCGTAATGAAGCCGCAGGGTAGTGGTTCAGGCAAACTGGCGATTAAACGCCGTGACCATGACCGTGATGTTTATCTGCCGCTGAAAACCAGTTTGCAGCGTCTTGAAAAGTGGCCGGTCGAAGACAAAGATCAATACCATGAGATCAACAGTATTTGGGTCGAAGTTAAACCCGGTTACGACCTGCTTGAGGCCCGTGATCTGGTGCGCACCATGATCAAGCGCCGACATTCTGAAATAGATGATTTTGAAATTCAGGTTCCGCTCGAAATTCTGCAGCAGAGCCAGAAAACCCAGCAGCTTTTTAACCTGGTAATGGCTCTGATCGCCGGTATCTCGCTTCTGGTCGGCGGCATCGGTATCATGAACATCATGTTGGCTTCGGTAAACGAGCGCACCCGCGAAATCGGTGTTCGTCGGGCCCTGGGTGCCTCAAAACGAGACATAGTAGTGCAGTTCCTGGTCGAGGCAACTTTGATCAGTATTCTCGGCGGCATCGTCGGCATTGTCGCCGGCATCGGTATTTCGTGGCTTATCGCCTTTTACACAGGCTGGAAGACAGCAGTGCCGATTTCGGCAGTGCTGCTTGCTTTCTTCGTTTCGATCAGCGTAGGCATCGTGTTTGGCAGTTTTCCTGCCGCCAAGGCCTCTGCTCTCGACCCGGTCAAAGCCCTGCGCTACGAGTAGCTGTCTTTGCGACTGTCAGGACCTCAGCGCCAGAAATAGTGCCAGGCGTATTTCAACTCGATATTTTTGCCGGAATCGAGCGTAATGGCCCAGGTAATGCGCCCGACCCCATTGAGTCGGCTCCACCAGTGAGGCCAACTCCACCATCCCCACCAACGTGGATACTGACCTTCGCCGGTTGGTGTATAGCTTGAATCTTCAAAAACGTTGACCATTTCAATTTTGCCATCGTTGCTGGCCTCTGTGATATTGCCTAATACGTGGCGCACGATCTCGAGCTGTACCGGATTCTTTCGGAAGTTAGTCAATGACAACGTGCCGGTCAGATCTATACGGGCAAAGTTGTTGCCGTCCCAGTTTGTTGCATTCGGAGTGCGTTTTATCTCGCCGTCGGACTTCTTTACCCGAATGTCTACGGCAGCGGTGATTGGCAGATCGCTGGAACCGCCAGTTGACGTGTAGGTCATCAGGCCTTGCCCAAGCACCCGGTTTTCACGCACGATCAGCGCAGGCGCGGTGGTAAATGGGTGTTCACTTTTGTTCGTCAGCCGCAGCTTGTGGATAGCTTTGGGGCTGGACAGCAGTTGGGCAATTTCGGCCTGCTGCTGGGTATTGAAGTTGCTCCACGCATCGGAGGGTGGTGCAAACGGCAGTTCAAGCACAAACACGTCCTGATACGGCACTGTGACCTCGGTAACTGGCACCACCATTCGCTGCCCCTTCCTCAGGGTTATGTTTTTGACCGTGAAGATGTGCAGATCCTCGATATTTCCTGCACCGACCACATCTGGCCCAAGATCTATGGCTGGCGCTGCGGCAGGCTCTCTCTGCTGGTATTCTCTCATGCGTGGCGCCTGTGTCATCAGGGTGTTAGACAGCATCTGGTATTGTCCTGCCGTCGGGTCTGACTCCTGAAAATACTGGGAAAGTTGCGCCAGCGACTGTTGCAGCGCTATCGGATCCGTCGTGTCTTTGAACTGGAAAGTCGGCACGCCGATCACCAGATGACATGTCACGTCTTCCAGGTCAGTCAGTTCATTGAGCAGTGTTGCCTGCAATTGCACAACCGCAGAACCTTTGCCGTCAATGGTAATTTTGTAGTGCGGGATCCAACGAATACCGCGCTGTAGATACATCAGTCCGACATCTGCCGTAGTCGCTGGTTTTTGTGTGCCCCAGTCTAGCTTAAGCGTCAGCAGGTTGCGAAATTCGACGCCGCTGCAGGCGTTTTTCGGGGTTTCCTTGAAGGTGACATCGACAATTCTGCTCAGTTCAACTGCTTTTACGCCCTCTGCGGTTCGCAGCAGAACTACGTTGCCTTTTTGCGATAATAGTTCGCCGCTGTTCGCCGGCGCAACCGACTCCAGTTCCTGCCAGCTGCGTTCGGTAACGCTAAGGATAGTAGCAGGGTAGGTGAGTGCAGCTCCGTTAGGTGCTTCTGTTATGACTACTTCAGCGCCGGGATTAGCCTCAATCAGCTCACGAATCGTCAGCGGCGAACGCTGCACCGTCACGCGCCGTTGTCCGGCTGTAACTGCGGTGAGTCTGGCGTTCTTTTCGCTGGTATACGGCCAGAATGTGCCGAGCACGGGTGCCGGCAGATAATCCATTAGCACACTGCCAGTCGTGTCAGTCGGCATCTTGCCACTGTGCAACACAAAGGCGTGCCCGTCTTTGAAAACGGTGACTTCCTTTACTGGCATTCTTGACAGCGCCTCAAGCCTGGGAACTTCAATTTCCGCACTTGCTGTCATCGCCCCTATCATGGCGAAAACGACCATAACCGTTTGTCGTAAAGATTTTCTCATATCCTCTGTCCTCCTGTTTAGAGCGTTCGCCTTGCTGCTTGCTCAAGCAGAACAAATCGCCGCTTTTTTTGTCGCCGGTAAACCTCAGGTTTCTATTATAAATTGTTTTGATTTTTTATGTCCAATTTGCAGAAATTTTATCTTTCAGCAAATTGATGGGACGATTGAGGTCGACCCGGTGCCGCGTTTGCCTGTAAATACCAGCAGTTCACATTTTGGCTAAAAATTCAGTTGCAAAACCCGCCCAGTTTTGCTAATATAGACAGATAAACCCGCTCGGGTGGTGAAATTGGTATACACGCTAGATTCAGGTTCTAGTGCCCGCAAGGGTGTAGGGGTTCAAGTCCCCTCTCGAGCATGACAAAAGCCCGCCTAAACAGCGGGCTTTGTTGTTTTGCAAAGTGATTTGGCGAACCTATCAATTAAGTGCTATCATAAGCGTATGATAACTGACAAAGACAAAAGAACTATTCAGGAAATTGCCAGAAAATACCAGGCTTCAAGGGTATTGCTCTTTGGCTCAGCGCTTTCTGACTCTGTGGAGAGTCATGATATTGATATAGCTGTCGATGGTATTCCTGACAAGGATTTTTATTCTTTCTATGGCGAGCTTATGTTTGCTTTGTCAAAGCCTGTCGATGTTGTTGATCTTTCAGAGAAAAGTAAGTTCATAGATTTAGTTTTGAAAGAGGGCATTCCAATTGACGCCTGGAACCGCTTGTTTTAGATTCATTTTTGGCATTTAAAAAATTCAAAACTGAGATAAAAAGGCTTGGTATTTAGTTTCCTTTTCTCTTAAGAACTCTAATTGTGCGTTCAAGTGGAACGTAATTCAAGTGATGCTCCAATTTCTTCCTCGAAGGCGACATGAGCACTCAACTTATCAGATACGCCAGTAAGAAGGGGCCATAGCAGACAAGCAGCGTTTTACAGAAATCCCTGGCCTGAGATGATAAATGCCCGGCGTTGTCAATTTTGAACTCAATCATCTCAAGAATTATTCTCATAAGTATTTCGAAAAGCAGGCTCAGCAGATCATCAGCCAGCGATTCAGTTTTCAGCGGGCCGACAGAAACTGTTACATTTTTTTCAGATCCACCAGTTATGTTTGCCATAGTTTTTACCCCCTATAGCAACAAGTTTATCTGCTGACTGCGACAACACATGTCGCACAGAATTATCATTTTTTTCAATTTAATTACACAAACGTCACTGTTTGTCGTCATTCGATAGTAAAATCAGTATTGTGAGCAACACAAGACAAAGCAATGTTTTGTGATTTGAACATTACAGGCCCGTAGTGCCAGCAGAAAGGGACGCAGTATGAACTTTACCGCCATAGACTTTGAAACGGCCACAGGCTCACGCAATAGCGCCTGTGCGGTAGGCATTGTCACCGTAGAGAACCGCGAAATCATCGAGAAATATTACACGCTTATCCAGCCACCAGACAATCTTTACTGCAATTTCACTATCGCTGTTCACGGAATTAGACCCAAAGACACCAAAAACGCGCCGACTTTTGCCGACCTTTTCCCTGAAATCAAAAAAAGACTACATGGCCGAATCATGGTTGCACACAACGCATCTTTTGATCGTGGCGTGCTCAAAAGTACGATGAGCCATTATGGTCTTGACTATAGTGACCTGAAACTGCCTGAATGCTGGGAATGCACGATGAAGATCTATCGCGCCAAAGGTTTTAAGCCTTACCGCCTGGATGCCTGCTGCGAACGCTTGAATATCGAACTAAATCATCACGAAGCGTTATCTGATGCCATCGCCTGCGCCAGACTGTTTTTAAATGCGCATTTGTAATGGCTCAAATCAATCGTTGTCATGATTTTGCATGGATGAGAGCATGGCAAAAAGAAAATGTGGAGGGGGAAGTTAACACACTATGGCTCAGCATGAAGTTTTTAAGCGCTATGCACTTATTTTTACCAGATTGAGTCGTGATGATTTTCCCAGCTTTCAGCAGATACAGGAATATCTGAAGCGCTATGATATTAATATGTCTGCGAGAAATTTGCAGCGCGATGTCATTGGGGGGGCGCCGCCGAAATGACCATTTTTTGGGAAAAAGCACATAAGCATGGGTTCGGAAGGTGATATTGAGAAAGCAACGAAAGATCTTTCAGTGGCAATAAAGAACTGTGGGTCAGGAGATTTGCCGGCCCGGTTCAGACGCGGCGACGAGGAAGAACACTCTCTTCAACAGATTGACCAGGTCGAGGCTCTGGTTAAGGCCAGTCTGAAAAGAGCTTTGCGAATAGCAGAAAAAGTGCTGAGCCAGGAAAAGCAGCTGTTACTGCGCGTTTCTGCGTTTTTGGCAGACCAACGGATTATGACACGGGAGCGGTTTCAGGCTCTCTTCGATAAATATGCAACAGATGCCGGCAAGGCCAGAGCAAAAGCCTTTAATTATCGACAGCACCTGTTCAGACAGCTTGCCAATGGCAATCAGAGCGATCTGCCCCGGAAAAGCAAAGCGCTTATTGTTGAAGCTGGCAGAAAAAATGACAGTAAAGAGGCTGTCGCTGCGTTCGAAGTAGTGTAATGTGGAGAAGCCTGTTTTTCTAATTCATCCAAATGGGGGCGTTTCGTGTGAAAAGTGAAAACCATGTAGAAAAACACTCCTCTTTTGAAAAAAGCTTAAACATGATTCTCTATCTCTTTTTCCTTCTGGTAGCCTTTTTTTTGCTATTTCCGAATATTGGGACCTTTCCTGGAAAACCCCTTAAGGGGTCAGGTTCATTAACGTATGCAAAAGTTTGCGCAACGCACCTTCGGATGTTAAATGGTGCCTGGGAAGTTTACCAAATGGATGCAGGTCCAGAAGCTACTTCAATGGAAGGCTTTCTAGATGAGTTGAAATCAAATAAACACAATTATTATAAAAACAGTCCTGATAATGGCATTGAATGCCCTGATAAACCTGAAAATGCCAGTGGGACTTATTTTTACAAAAATAGCATCTGGAGTTGCCCTATTCATTCTACCGTTCAGGACATTGAAAAAATGGTTTACAGAGCTGAATCAGATGAAAAAATATGGTTTTGGTCCAGGCTTGGTGGGTTTATTTTTCTGGTCTTTATCGGCTGGTTTTACTTACGTTCTGACAAAAGAGTAAAAGAGTGATCAAGAGGTCCTACTCTGTATTGGGTTTATTGAGGCTCTTCAGCTGCTGATTTGTTTTCCTGTTTGTCATCAGCGACCCACCGAAGCTCATCGTGTCGAACAGAGACGTCGGGCCGGTCTGCCTCAAAAGCACCAACCAGTTTGAGAGCCTTTCGGTTAGGCGTTTCTTCTTCAGCTCGCAGATTATCTATCGCTCTTCTGATTATTGCCGAAATAGATTTGCCAGATTGCCGGGAAAATTCTACTAAAAACTTTTATTGATCCTCATCAAGCGTAAGTTGAGTTCGTGTCATAAGGAACCTCCAGGGTAATTCAAAAACAACTTTTCTTACATCATTACATCTATAGCCTTATATCGCTAATCGCTACATCGGTTTGGCAAGTTTGGCAAACATTCATAACCGCCTACTGGCGCTGAAGTTCGTTGATGCGCAGTCGCTGATTGGCAGACATCTTTTCAGCGTGAGAAAAATTTTTGAAACAGTTTTGAAATATTGTTCCAGATCGTGTCGGCGGTTTCTGTCTTTTCTTTGCTAACAGAGATTGCGCTGAGATATTTTTTATCTCCAGTGTGCTCGTACACTCGTTTGAGGTATCGAAGCAAGGGCTCTTTGACTATCTTCATTTTTTCATGTGTGAGTCGGTCGTAAGCTTTTTGGGCTAACTCAACAATTAGTTCGTTAGAGCTGAATAAGCAGTCGGCAGCGAGTTGCCGACTAGCGGAATGGCGCGAATTTAGAAGTGATTCCAGCAAAGAGATTGCTTTGTCTTTGTTCTTTTTGTAAAGCTCACCCAGCATGGTCGCTAGCATTACTTTGTTTTCGAGACCGGAAGCATGTTCAAGTTCTAAAAAAAAGTTTAAAAAAGGATCTATTAAGTCATCATTCACAAGGATAAAAGAAATCAAATTAGATAATTTTGCTGCCGACCAAAATGTCGTAAAAACGCTTTTTGTCATTACCTCTTTGTCACATAGCCAAGGTGCTTTAATAATATTTTCAAAAAGATTTCTTTCGAAGGTCTGTGCAAATCTATTTTTTACAATATCGTTAATAAGTGGATCAGAAATGCCATGAGTCAAAAGAAGATTCTCAGCGAAAATTTCTACATGCTCAAATATTTCCGGGATATCGATAGATTTTTTTATTAGCTCAGCTACTTCAATTCGATTCTTTTCTCTATCTTTATAAAGAATTCTCAAGGCCATGAGTGAAACTTCAGCATCCTTTGCATCAAGAATTTTTGATGCTTCCTGCCAACACCGTTCAGGAGAAACCGAAAGAAGAGCCTTTAGTGCTTGACAACGGCAAGCAGCTTCGTTGTCAGTAGTAATTATTTCTAGCAAATGCGGTATTACTGGCTCTCCTATGGAAGCAAGAGTTGGCCAGAAAGCGGGGTTCCCAGCCCTGCCACTTTTGCCATACAGGCTCAACTCCCTTGTCCAGCCCAATATAAACTCAAGCATTACCTTAATAGCCTCGGACCTGGCATCCTGAGCTAATAATTTTAATTTTTCGTCTGAAATATCATGATGAAATACTCTTGGGGTGCGATCGATTTGCTCAAAGTCTGTATGCTTATTATCAATTTCCAGATCAATTCTAAAGTTTTCTAAGTCGGCTGCAAGGCTTTTGCGTAACTGCATAATTTGGGTTGTATCTAGTTTATGACACAAATTGTTCACCTTTACATTGGCTACTTAAAATAGATGTGTTTTGAGTATATATTGCCAAATATTCAGGCGCAACTAAATCTGGCAATCTCTAAATCTAAGCAGATTGGGCGCCTGGCCATGAGAGGTGTTTTTGCGTGTCCACAATTGTTGCGTGGAATGGTCCTAAAAATAAGGAGACTTACAGTATAATTGACCAATTGAGTCTAGAAATTTACCAAGACAGATGGTGATGGGCGTAGTAGTAGTATAACTTCTGATCAAGCATTTAACTGAAAAAGTTGGTCGGCGTCCAGTTAACGCTGTAGTTCAGCGGATTGAAAAGAAAGGATAATTAAGCGCATGAGTCGCCTGAAAAAGTCATTGCTCCTTGCTATACTTTTCCTAATTCTCGTATACATTTTTTGTTACTCCTCACTGTTCCTGATTAGAGACTTCTCAACTGATCCAGAAGGTGAACTTCTTCAGTGCTTACTTAATCATAAGGTTGTAATGTTGGCAGATTTTGAACATAGTGCAGCCTTGCCATATAAGTCTGTAATTTGGTTTCTCCAGAGATGGTTCTTCTTCGTGAAACAGGGACAACAGGGCGTAAGGAACTTAACTTTGGTTCTGGAATGTGATAAATACACGGAGAATGTAATCAAGGACTTCATGCAAACTGGTATTCATACAGGCCCGCGAGACTTGGCAGTACACACTAGTCTTGAAATGCTGGAGTTCTATGAGGATCTAAGAAGTATCAATATGGAAATCCTTAATTTTAACCAAGTGGCTTCAGAAAGCATGCGAGTTTCCTTTGATGTTATAGGTGCCGAGCCTCCTCAGGATTTTGAAGGTGTCTATACAAGAAAAAACCAAAGGGAGGGTTTTAAGATCTTTTGCAGAACAAGAGATCGCCTTTGTGCAGAAAGAGTAATTGAATATGCGAAAGCCCATCCGACAAGTAGATTTCTCTTCTTTTATGGTGGAGCCCATTTACAAAGGGGTTTGCGAAATAAGGATATGTGGGGTTTTTTTCCAGACGAAGTCTGGAAGGATTACTATTTAATCCATTTTATGGAAGAGCATTATGGCAAGGAAAATGTATTTTCTGCTCAGCAGCGTGATTTCCATCCCAAAAGAATCACTGGACATGCCAAGGTGTGTGAATACCTCACCGGGAAGACTTCTACCAGCAGCGTCTTTCTTCATTCCAATTTTGTGGAGAATCTTGTTTCCAAAGCTTTTTTTGGTGACCGGTTTGATGATGCCATAATTGTGAGGAGGGCCGCCCTTTCTCCGCCTATTCCTCTTTCGGCCATACCACTGCGCCAAATTGTTCAACTCGGCATTGATAGGCTGGGGCAGCTGGAATCAGCAAACGGTTATCATGCAAATAGAGAAAAGAGCTTCCTTTATGATTCCCTCCAATTGGCAACCAGGCAGGAGTTCCGCTCCTACAGTGACTGGAAGGGGTGGTTTGAAAAAGGTGATTTTAAATCATGGACAGAAACAGAGGATCACATAAGTATTCCTGGTGAGTTTCCCTGGACAGGCTCAGAAAAACGTAAAGAGCTGTATAAAAAGCTATTCCTATTTTCGGAGAAAGATTTTCAGGATCCAGCCTCCATTGTAACGCTTCGGAAGTTGAGTATCATTAACTGCATTGGAACAATGTGGCTTGGTAGTCCTTCCGACAAGGCCCATGCAAAAAGAATATTACTTGAAGAAACGAATCTAGATGCCGAAACTCCAGGACTCTACCTTGCTTGGCTCAGGAAGAATCTGTACAGAAGGAACTATTGAACGGTTGAAAGAATACCTAGGGAAACATCAATAAGATCTGGCTTGAAAATCCAAAAGTCCGCCTAACGCGGCGACCACTTAACGCTGATGTTAGGGTTAACGGCATAAATGCCGTGAAGAAGCGGCCATGGCCTGCTACCCGCCTTTGATATCTTCTGAATACAAACCACTAAGCCTCGCCGAGTAATTTCGGGAGTATGATGTGGTGTTAGTTTTAAATGTTTCTACTAGAATCTCGTCGATATCATTGGTAATGATGTAAACACCAACTTTGACGGCGCGGTTCAGATCGTCTGGATCAATTTCACAGAACTGAACGGGAGTCATTTATCTGCCCGTAGACTTCTTCTTCGGCGTCAGTTTAAGCAGATTTGTCTTGCACACAGCTTCTTCAGTCACGAGCTATTAAATCGACCTCAAACTTCTATTCATTTTATCCGATTTTTAGTCGCATGTTCATTATAAACTGTTTCAGCAAAGCATATCCCCCTTTTGTTTTGTGATTAAAGAATCTTTAAAAATCTATTCAAAACAACGCAGAATTTACAAAAAATATCGTATAATCCGCTTAATAAGGTTTGTCCTATCAGCAGTGAGACATTATTATCATGCGGTATGATAACCCGTTAAAACCAATGTTAAATCAAGTATAGAGGCGAAACCATGCGACATCGTATTTTTACCGTTTTGTTTTTGGTTCTGTGTCTGACCCAATTGCCATTAGTATTTGCAGCTTCCGATCCCAATGATAGTCCCGGAAGTAAGGATCCTGACATTTTTTCCCGCATGCCTGGTTTCCATATTTACCGGTTTGAGGCCACGGAGTTTGATCGTTACGAATTCCAGGTGGGGCCGAGCGAAAAAGAAACAGTTGAAGGGTATTTTTCTACAGTGGTCTATTATGCCAACGAAGGCATCACACAGCCT
Source organism: Candidatus Rifleibacteriota bacterium (assembly GCA_018818125.1). Taxonomy (GTDB): domain Bacteria; phylum Muiribacteriota; class Ozemobacteria; order Ozemobacterales; family Ozemobacteraceae; genus Rifleibacterium. Next base: position 6,564 of record JAHISQ010000089.1, on the reverse strand, counting down.
AGCGGTCTTCAAATTACCCGCAATTATGTCAACGCGGCTAAAGCTGTTGGTGGAAAAGAGGTTTATGCGTATGAAGATGGTGGGACAGAATACTCCATCATCCAGATCGTTAAGGATGGTAGAGAAATCTGGGCTGAAGTGTTCGGAGCAAACAACGGAATGTATGAGATCCGAATGATTGAAAAACAGTTGATGAAGCAGGACGTTGTGGCCAATGCCGCCGTCATGTCAGGCAGCATCAAGGAGACCGGCCGAATTGCTGTTTACGGCATTTATTTTGATACGAACAAATCTGACCTCAAACCTGCGTCTGAACCTGCCATGGCCGAAATTGTCAAAATGCTCAAGGCCGATACCGGCCTGAAACTGTATGTGGTGGGTCATACAGACAACGCCGGTCAGTTTGCTCACAATGTCAAACTGTCCCAGGAACGAGCTGCTTCAGTTGTTAATGCTCTGGTCAGTAAACATGGGATTGCCGCTTCCCGGCTCACTCCGTTTGGCGCTGGACCTACCGTTCCTGTAGCTTCCAACAACACTGATGAAGGCCGTTCTAAAAATCGCAGAGTGGAACTGGTTGCTCAGTAGTGTTGAATCTGCAATGAAACCTGAGCCGGTTATATGCATTTTTTTGTAAAGTAGCTTTCAATCAGGACGCGTGGGCTGATTAAGCCGGGAATAAAGACCGGACTTAGCCCCAATATGAAGTATTTGCGAGACTATCTGTGGGCAATATAATAGCGGCTCGGGTGCCTGAAAACATTTGTATCGCAATGATCTAGCGTTAGTGACCCTAAAGGATAATAGACAAGTATAGAGGAGAAATAATGAAGGTATTTTTGCGTATTACTTTTGTTTTTGCGTGTCTGCTTTGGGCAAATGGTGCATTTTCACAGGGGCTCCCTGATAATAGTGTTAGGGTAAACAGGCTTGCTCGTAAGGGTGGTAAATCGGTCGAAGTAGCCAAGGAAGAAAGAATACCACAGTCGTTAAAGTTTGGTATGCAGGTATCACAGCAAAATATTGAGGATTTTGAAAAATTCCAGAATTGTCCAAATGTGGTGGAAATCAAAGCAGTACATTCATTCCCGAAGGAGTGGTATGCCTACTTCATGGGAGCAGAGGATCTGGATAATGATGGGAAAAAAGAAATTATCTTTCATGCCAAAGAATTGGTTATTCTTAACCATGACTGGACTCTTCGTTCCAAAACTCCAATCGGAAGTTCCGCTAATGGTAGAGGAAGACTTGTTTTCGTAGACTTCGAAGGAGCGGGAAAAAAACAAATCGTGATTGCCGGCGAAAAAACATCATCCGTTGGTGAAGGCTGTTTTCCTCTCTATTTCGTCGACAGCCATGGAAGAATTGTTAAAGAGCTTGAAGTCGAAGGCAATTCTACCGAAGCTCTTTTTCAGAGAAATGACGATGGTAACAAAATCTCAGAACTAGTTCTTTGTACAGATAAAAAAAAATACACGATCAGTGCTGAGGGCGCGAAAGAGAATGATTCGCCAGAGATAAAGCAACTCATAAATGAGAATAAGAATATACAGAATTTCTCAGTGTATAAAAAGGACCAAAATACCCTGGAAATTGCTGGGAAAAAGTTTAATTTGCCAGTCGACTCAGTTTATGAGAAAGATGTTACTGGTGACGGAGTCAGTGAGATAATTGTTCTCTCTATGCGACCTGTTACTTGCGTGACGCCGACATGGATATTTGTATTTTCTTCTCAGGGAGCCTTGCTTTGCAATTACCGTGTTCCTACCTGGATTAATGTCATCGAATTTGTCGACTTTGATGGGGATAGTGCTTCAGAAATTTTGATAAGTCAGCACCACACTTCCCCACTTATCATGCTGAAGGTAGCGAAAAACTAATTAACAAAAAAAGACAGATTATTGGTTTATAGGCATGTACCCATGCTTTTTTTGGGGAAGTGTCTTGAACAAAAGCTCGCAAGTCCTTAATCCCTTACAAATTCTAAGTTGATTTTGATCCAAAAAAATGCCCTACCACTCCAGGCTCTTGAGTCTGTTCCTTTCGAAGATTACAAGATGATCATTTCCCGTTACCCCGAATTGAGGCTGCGAAAGAGATACAGTAAGCTGAACTGGGCGATCATCGTGATCTTGTTGTGGTTAACTCTGTGCGCTTTCATCAGCAACTTTCCGGCGAGATGTTCCCTTTGGCATTCATTCCCAATCTGTTTCTAGTATTGCTCTGTTTGTTTATGGCATTGGCACCGTATCCAGAATCCCTGCCATTCAGCCCTTTCTGGAAGCGAAAATAAAAATAGGCACCATTAAAATTAGAGCTACTTCATTTTTGATTTCAATTTAATATGTTTCCCGGCAACCATGAAGTTTTCTTTGCCAATATGGTGAAGCGTCTCGGGTTTTTTAACACTCGGGGCAATCCACGCCTTGACGACTTCGACAACAAACATTCCATACTTGTTCACCATCTTCGTATCTACCACTCTACATTCGAGATTTGCGTAGCATTCTTCGATAAGAGGGGCTCGAACCTGTTTGGCCGGGCTGGCGGTGAGACCGAATGTCGCGAACTTGTCTGTTTTTGCGCCGGTTGTATTGCCGCAACCTACTGTCTGTTCGGCTATTTCCAGCGTAGGAATGTTGATCACGCATTCCTTTGTCGCTTTCAGCAGGCTATATGAGTAGTTTTGGTCACTGATGACGCAGCCTACCAGAGGTGGTTCAAAGTCGATCATCATGTGCCACGACATCGCCATGATGTTTGAGCGCCCGTTGCGGGCGGTCGTTACCAATACAGTCGGTCCAGACTCCAGCAGACTGTAAACTTTGGATAATGGAAGAGATTTTTTCGCCATTTTATCAGCCTTTCGTAGAATTTTTTAGAATTTCGCAGATAAGAACTGGTAAATCGCTTTTGATCCAGGTGCTGAATGCCAGCAATACAGCAAACGCGCGTCCCTTTAATAAAGCAGTTCCAACATGGTTCCTCATTATTTCCCTGCGGGTATTAAATCAATTGTTTCGCCGTCTGACAAAAACTGAATGTCGCCGAGTTCATCGGTCAAAAGAACCCTGGCGCCAAGCTCTTTGAGAATACGGGTAACCGATCCTTCGGGTTTTTCACCTGCTTTTTCGTCACTGGTGATAATCGCGTATTCAGGTCTGATCGCGGCAAAGAAATTTCGCGGTGAGAAGCCCTTGAAACGACCATGATGTGGCACTTTAAGAACATCGGCGCGAAGATCTCTTTTGATTTTGAGAAGGTTGCTGATTGATTCTTCAATGGCGTCCGCAGCAAAAAGCACGGCGATACGGCCAAATTCAAGTCTGGTCACGAGTGAGAGATCGTTTTCGTCCTTGTAAGCCTGTGTCGGGCCGAGCACGGTCAGAGTTACGCCGCCGGCATCAATCAGCTTTGTGCCTGGTTCTATCAGGATTTTACCAGTCTCGCGCGGGTCATAAGACTGCGCGACCTTATCTATCTTGAAGGCTTCTATCAAATACGGGAAACCGCCAACGTGATCGCTGTCGTGATGGGTCAGAATCAACAGATGAATCTTTTCTACTCCGAGCGCCTTTAGGTTCTTGATCAGGAGTGGTGCAGTCTCGGCGTAGCCAGTGTCGATCATGACAACGCGGCCGTCAGGGAGGCGCAGAAAAATTGCATCGCCTTTGCCGACAGCGAATACTCTTATCTCAAGCAGGCCTGGAGCCCATTTGTCGGTTGCGGTCTGATACATTTCAGGTCGGGCAACATTCTTTGTCCAGCCGCAGTTGGGCATGAACAAAAAGGCAACTATAGCCAGAAAACAGCCCGAATGAAACACAGAACGAAGTTTAATGCTCATAATGTCCCAGCTTTTCAGAGGTTTCTTTAAAAATTATATCACATGAGGCCAGCAATTCCCGGCCAAAATTAAAGACCTTCTGGCTCGTCAGTATTCACAGAGTTAGTGATCTAAAACCTGTGTACACAAAGTGACAGTCTGTGATATTGTAAAGGCGGTGAATCATTTGCCGGCAGCGCTTATCGTCGGCAGCGAGGGAGAGAAAAAAAATGATTGAAAGCGGCTTTGCCTTTATTGCGGTTCTGCTTTTTCTTGCCGCACTCATCGTGCAGCTCGATAAAAAATACCGCAAATTCTTTGATTATGTGCCCGGAATCGTTGTGCTCTATTTTACGGTTATGACTCTTTCGACGCTGGGCCTCTGGAAACAGACTGACGAAGTCAATTTTTACTATACCCAGCTCAAGAGCAATATTTTGCCGGTTATGATCTTTCTAATGCTTCTGCATTGCGATCTCAAAAAGATCCTAAAGCTTGGCCCCCGCATGCTTCTCGGCTTTTTTGCGTCGTCGCTGACGATTGGCATCGGGTTTGTCGTGACCTATTTTCTTTTTAAAGGCTACTTCGAACCACATACCTGGAAAACCTTTGCCGCGCTTTCCGGTTCCTGGATGGGCGGCACCGGCAACATGGCGGCCATTCAGCTTGCTCTTGGCGTCAGCGATTCGCAGATGGGCTATACGCTGATGATGGATTCTGTAAATTACGCGGTCTGGGTCATGCTTCTGCTCGCGGTTGTGCCTTATGCTAAGCACTTCAATCATTGGACAAAAGCAGATACCACCCAGCTGGATGAAGTCGGAGCCAGCCTGATGGCTGATCATGGCGATAAGCCGCAGAATATGAGCTTTGCAGATCTCATTCTGCTTCTTGGCAGCAGTTTCGCGGTGGCAGCCGCCGCCCAGTATATTGCCCCGCTTCTGCCGACAACATCGTTTCTCTCGACCTACACCTGGACCGTTCTCCTGGCAACTGTAGCTGGTGTCGTTGCTGCGCTGACTCCTTTGGGCAAAGTGCCGGGAATTTCGCCGCTCGCAAGTCTGATGCTCTATCTTATTGTTGCGCTGATTGGTTCGCGCGCCAATTTTGCTGAGCTTTCACAGGCACCGTTTTACATTTTCTGCGGTTTTGTAATCCTGCTGATTCATGCACTCCTGCTGGCACTTATCGCAAAGCTGTTCAAGCTCGATCTCTTTACCTGCGGTGTTGCAAGTCTGGCTAACATTGGCGGGGTAGCTTCGGCACCGATCCTGGCGGCAGCATATAGTGAAGTGCTGGTTCCGGTTGGCGTATTGATGGGTATGCTTGGTTATATTATCGGCACTGGCGGTGGTCTGCTGGTCGGCAAGATTCTATCAATGATCTGATTGTGGAGAATAAACCTTATGACAAGACGTAATCATGTTCGGGTAACTTTGCTGGTTTTGCTGCTTGGCACTGTTTTGGGTAACTGGGCAGCTTTTGCGCAATGCTCTGACAAGCCTGAAGTTTTTGTTCAATTTGATCTCAATATTCCCGGAGTATGTGAAGAGATGCTTTATCCGGCATTCTGGCTGAAAAATGTCGCAGACCAGAGTCAGGTCATTATGAATTCTGCCGAAATCGAGCGTTACAACCGTAAGAGCTTTGGCGACTGCGAAGTACTCAAGGACCTGCGCACTTTTCCGGCGGCCATGAACGGAGAACAACTGCGCCAGTCGATCGAGAAAGTCAGTGTCAGGCCGAAGAACAAGCGTTACCTGAACGGCGAAGAAGTGACTGACGAATATTTTGAAAAGCTTGAAGATCTTTTGAATCTCGATCAGGTAAATAATCTGACCCGGGTAAAATTTGGCATAACCGTAAAACGAACCGAAATGCGAGCTTTCCCGACTTATGACCGCGTTTTCTCTGAACCGGCCGATTTTGAAAGTGACATGTTCATTGAAACCGCTCTTTATGCTGCTGAACCACTCGCTGTTCTGCATGAAAGCCGTGATGGTAAATGGCTTTTTGCCCAGTCTTACAATTACCGGGCCTGGTTACCTGCTGCTGATGTTGCCTTTACCAGTCGAAAAGAATTGTTTAAATATCTCAATGCACCAGATTTTCTGGTAGTAACCGGCAAGGGCGTGTTTACCGGCTACAATCCGGTGCACCCTGAAATATCTGAACTGCAGCTCGATATGGGTGCCATGGTTCCGCTTGCCGCCCGTTCAGAAATTTCCATGGATATAGATGGCCAGCATCCGGCTGGCAACTATGTCGTCAAACTTCCAGCTCGTGGTGCCGATGGTCTGCTCGAATTTAGAATTGGTCTGATTGCGCGCTCAGAAGACGTGCGTGTCGGTTATATGCCGCTGACCAGAAAGAACATTATTACCCAGGCTTTCAAGTTCCTTGGTCAGCGCTATGGTTGGGGCGGTATGTTCAATACCCGCGACTGTAGTGCTTTTATTATGGATATCTATCGCAGTATGGGCATCATGTTACCGCGCAACTCTGGTGAGCAGGGTAAGGTAGCTGTCGGGATCATGCATAGTTTTAGCAAAGAGATGACACTCGATGAACGTATGGCGATTTTTAACCGCCTGCCAGCCGGAACTCCCATATACATGGCCGGGCATGCCATGTTGTATCTGGGACGCTATAATGATGATTACTACATTATTCACGATTTTGCCGGGTTTCGCGTGCCTGACGCTGAAGGCAAGCTTACCAGATCGACCACCAGGTGT
>JAHISQ010000088.1 GCA_018818125.1 Candidatus Rifleibacteriota bacterium | reverse complement strand
TGCTCGTGCTCGTGCTCGTGGCCACATGGATGTGGTCATACTCGGCTGCCACGGGAACGGCGCGGCCGGGTGTAATCTTAATTAATAGCTCTGAGCTGAATACTCATTTTCAGGTTCATTCTGATAGTCTTCATTCACCAGGCGTGGCGTGACCAGCATGATTATTTCACGTTCTTCATCAGTAGTCTTGCTGTTGGTCAACAGCGTGCGCAAGAGCGGAATCCGATTTAGAAGGGCTGGCGAATTTTTTGTGTTGGTATTGCTGTGGCTTATCAGGCCACCAAGAACTATGGTTTCGCCATCCTTGACGCGAATATAGGTTTTGGTCGATTTCGTTGAGAAGCGATACTGGCCATCTTCGTTTGGTTCGCCGACGAGACCGGTAATCTGGGTCTCCAGATCCAGGCTGATTTCGTTATCGCGACTGATATCTGGAGTTACATTGAGTTCAATGCCTACTTCTACATCTTTGTAACGCTTGAGGGCCTGTGTTGGCGCAGGATAGAGTGAGTTGGCGCTGGATGCGGGAGTTGCATAGTCGTAATAGGGTATCGGGTATTTGTCTCCGATAAAAATTCTTGCAGGCTTCATGTGGACGGCGCGAATCTTTGGACTGGCCAGTACTTTGGCGCCATCGGTCTGCTCAAGGAAGTTGAGCTGGGCTGGCAGAGCATAATTGCTTGGCAGGCGTCCGATGTCTGCTACGCTAACCTTATAGTTAGGTTTACCAAGGTCATCCACCATCTTAATGCCGAGTTCCTTGAGACTGCTGCGGTTGATTTCGACGAGTTTAACTTCGATAACCGCCTGTTTAACCTTCTCATCAATACTCTCGATGATTTTGGCGAGCAGATTGAGGTTTTCGACTGTGTCGTAAACCGAAAGTGTGCCAATGCGCTCATTAACTGAAAAGTTCTCAGTGCTGATCTTCTCGTTCAGTCCCTTGCTGCTCTTGATAAGACTGGTGACTTCTTCGGGTTTGGCGTTAACCAGTTTGAAAGTGCGAAACTGCTTGTTGCCAAAGTCGCTTGCGCTTTCGCGTGCCAAAATCACAAATGTGTTGTCGTTGTGTGGTTTTTTCACAAGACCGTTGGTTTGAATCAGAAGATCAAGCAATTCATCAAGGTTGAGGTTCTCGACATAAAAATTAACATTTTTGTCTTCGACACTGTCATGAATAATCAGGTTGACATTCATCATTTTGGAGAGTGTCTGCAGGGCATCTTTAAGACTCAGGTCGCGGAAAAGTAGCTCGCGAGCCATTCTGCCGCTGTCGCTGCCGAGAGAGATGACGGTAAGGTCTCGCCCTTTGAGAGTATACTGAAAATTGCGCTGCAGAAGCAGATTCTTGAGAATCTCGCGCAGGGTTATGTCCTGGGCGTGGACACTGAACTTGCCCTTTACCCCTGAGTCTGCAAAGATTCTGAGATTGAATTTTACGGCCAGAGCGTTGAGGATGGTCATCAGGTCTTCCTGATCGAAGCTCAAGCTGACACGCGAGTCGAGCGCAGTTCTAGATTCAAATGAGCCGTCACTTGTCCGGTCGGATGATCTTTCGCTGTAGAGCTGGCGACTCTGACCAGTCGGTCTGGCATTTCTGGTTGCTTCGAGCACCAGATTTTTGCCGACCCGGATCGGCTTGATGCGTGCCGGTTCGTTAAGAACGAGAATTGCTCTGACTACGTCAGGGCTGTTGCTTACCTGGCTTATGCGCATAAATTTAACCAGCGGGTGAGGAGCGGGGATGATGGTGCTGGTGCCGGAATATTCCCAGTCATAGAAATCTACGCGGATTACCTGTGGTGTTTCAAGATCGAAACCAAATTCTTTTGTTTCATGATCAGGAAACAGCACGATGCCGTTAGCGCCCTGCGTGCCAAGACGCAGCTCCGAAAGCTTTTCTGAGGCAAAAGCCGGCGCACATAAAGCTATGGTAAGCAACATGACAAGCGCAAATCTGGCGCCGCCTGCTACTGTACGTGCAGTTATAAACTTCATAAACCGCTCCTTCAATTTTATGCGTAATAAGGAAAGAACATCCCCACGATCTCTTTCGGCAGTTTGCACCACAAACTTTAGTGTTTTACAAAAAATACCCGAGCAGTCTGCAGAAGATTTCTTGCACGGAGCCATTTGGCCATGGATAGCCTTATGCATTGCTCACCGGGGCGAAACGCAACTGCCAAAGCCGCAGAGCCACAAAGAAATTCTTATTGAATTCTTTGTGGCTCTGCGTTCTGGTGAGAGTAATTGTGTGTAGATCTGTGGACAGGAGTGGGTTACATTCCGGCGGCGGCGCCGCCTGTGGAACCACCGGTAACTACGCGGGCCATTCTGAATATTGGCAGATACATGGCGAGAACGATGATGCCGACAATAACGCCAATCACCAGAATGAAGACGGGCTCAACCAGGGCAGTGATCTGGTCGATCAAAAAGTTGATTTCGTCTTCGTAGAACTCGGCGACTTTTTCGAGCATTTCGTCGAGGTTACCTGATTCTTCGCCGACTTCGATCATCTGCGTCGAAAGTTCAGGCATGACCTCTACCTTAGCAAGTGCGCGTGCTATAGGAATCCCGCCTTCAACTTCTTTGACGACATCGTCAAGTGCAGATCTGATAATGACATTATCTATCGCCTCGTTACTGATCTTCATCGCCGAGATGATGTTGATGCCAGACTCAAAGAGGGTGGAAAGGTTGCGGGCGTAGAGAGCGATGAGATACTTCTGCAGCAGTCCGCCGAAAACTGGAATGCGTAGCTTGATCCAGTCGAAGACGTAGCGTCCGCGCTCACTCTGGTTGACTTGATAAATTACTATGATGAAGGCTACCGAAGCGGCCAGAATGTTGAGCACATTTCTGCCAAGAAAATTTGAGGTGTCGATTACGACCTGGGTTATCCATGGCAGTTCCTGCCCGAACTGCGAGAAGAGATTGGCGAATTGCGGAATTACAAACAGCATTAAAAAAGCTACTACGCCCATGGCGACCAGAGAAATAATGGCCGGGTAGGTCATGGCTCCGATAACACGGCGCCGAATTGAGATCTGGCGTTCAAGCAACTTGCTGAGGCGGTCAAGCACGTTAAAGAGGCGGCCTGATTCTTCCCCAACTCTTATCAAGTTGGCGTAGAGCAGGCCAAAAATATCTTCGTTGCGCTTGAAGCAGACATGCAGAGGCATTCCGCCTTCGACGTCTTCCTTCGTATCCCATATTATCTTGCGGAAACGCCATGTTTTCATCTGGCGTGAGAGCGTGCCCATCGAGCGCAATACCGAGATGCCTGCGCGGGTCAGGGTTGCAAAATATTTGGTAAACAGAAGTTGCTCTGCAAGTCCGACATTCCCATAAAAAGGGTTTATGTATGATGTAATCGGCCGATTCTCGTCGCCCGGTCCTTCGACTCTGACTTCTTCTGTTCTTTCTTCTGCCATTTTGACCTCTCCCTGTTTACCAGTTCATTTCGATTCCGTCGTATTTGATTCTGATACTTCTGATCTGCCTGCCACCCGAACCGCCGCCACCAAAATCGTAGTCGATCCATTCACAGTCGCTGGCCGGAGAAAGTTGAAAAATATTCGGTCCGCGGTTTGGGTCCGCAATGGCAGCGGCTGTAGGAACTTCAACCCAGACAATAGATTTATTCTGGAATGGAGTCTCCAGCAACGCTGCAACCGGCTGCATCAGATATGCTCCCTGGAGCGATTCGAGCGATGTCGGGTAGGTCATGTGATCTTTGAAATAACGCGAAATTGCATCGCGCACGATTTTAAGGTTGGTTTTGATTGTGCTGATGCGGGCATCTTCGATGCTTTCCGAATAATAGTTAAAGCCGACCCCGGCGAGGACGGCTAAAATTGTTACCACTATAAGCATTTCGATCAGTGTAAAACCTGATGTTTTACGACTCATTGGTTTATTCACTCATCTTCCCTGTTTCACCATCTCGATCGTGCGGGTATCTGAACCCTTATAGTCGACTACTCGACGAACTGTATGATAGCCCCGACGGGTAAGGGTGATCTCACCAAACTCTTTGGTGATCTGCGAAATCTTGAATACACCCTGGCGATTGGCTTTTATTTTCATGTTGTCGAGAGTGACTTCGACATTTGAGACGGGGCGGCGAGAAGTCGCATCAATTACGTTGAAGGTAATGCTTTCCGCAAAGCTGGTGCGCTGCAGATATATGCGTGGCGGTTTTCCCGGGCGCAGTAGCTGCCTGAGGTCGCCAGATATTGTCTGGAATCCGTCGGCCATAAGAACGGCGCCGCCGTCAGATTCTTCGATGATGACCTGGCCAAGTCGGTTAGACTGGTAAACACGGTTACCCAGCATCATAGCTACGCCACTGACCCCGGTTCGGGTAGCTGCATCGACGATTTCGACGAGCTGTTGGCGCGGTGCTTCTGGCTGAGAAGCAGCTGCCGGCCGATTGATCGGCCTGGCGGACACAGCGACTGGCCTGCTGGCCGGTGCCTTGTTCTTGATGGTGACCTGCACCAATGGTTCGCGCAGAAAGCCGTCTTCAAGCATTCCAGAAATTAATCTGGCAGCATCTACTGTCTTGAGGCTGTTGACGCCAACCGAACCGATAAGTGGGAGTAGCACGCTGCCATCGTTGCCGACCTGTCGTTCAACCGACAGCTCGGGTTCGCCCTTGACCCAGACGCTGATAGTGTCGCCAAGTCCAATGGTTGTGGGCGCGGCGTTAACAAAAGCGGTCGAGCACAGCATGCCGACGACTATTAACATAAACCACTTAATTTTGCTCATAAAGTTCCATATTTAGGTTAGGCTGTAAAAAATATCGGACACATCTTACAAGATCCTTAGCTTTTTATACATTTTTTTTTAATGTTGTTTGCGTGCCGACGAACTTGGTATATTAAGCTCAATTCGATACTTGGCTACTGTGCGCCGTGCAAGCGTAATGCCCTCGTTTTTGAGCATGTCGACAATCTGACTGTCGGAAAGAGGCTTGCGCGGGTTTTCCTGTTTGACCATGTCGTCGATGCGCTGTTTGACCGCGAGTGTCGAAACATCTTCGCCGCTGTGCGTACGGGCAGCACCTGAAAAGAAGAACTTGAGCTCGAACAGGCCGCGTGGAGTCTGCACGTATTTGCCACTGGTGGCGCGACTTACCGTTGATTCGTGCACCCCGGCCATCTGTGCAACGTCCTGCAGGGTAAGTGGCTTGAGGTGTAGGATGCCAAAATCGAAGAAGTCTTTCTGCACTTCACAGATTGCACGGGTGACGCTTAAGATGGTGTCTTTACGCTTGTCAACGTACTTTAAAAACGATCGTGCTGCTTCGAGCTTGTTGCGAATGAATTCGTAGGTCTCTTTTTCGGTCTTGTCGCGATTTTTCATCGCATCCTTGTAGAGGTTGTTGATGCGTAGCTGCGGAAGATCGCGCTCGTTCATGGTGACCAGATACTCATCGTCGACTTTTTCGACGAAGACTTCGGGTGAAACGTAGATGTCGTCGCCACTCGACGGGAAGCTTGCACCCGGCTTGGGATTGAAGCTCTTGATTATCTCGACAGCCGCCTGTATCTCTTCGAGCTCGATGCCGGAGACTTTAACTATATTCCCGATACGGTTTTGCGCGAGATCTTCGAGGTGTCTGGTCAGTATTGTAGTAACCGCATCGTCGCAGTAGCCTTCTTCTTCGGCCTGCAGCAGCAGGCACTCGCGCAGGTCGAAGGCTCCAACGCCAACTGGATCCATGGTTTTAATAGCCTTGCGCACGCGCTCGATCACTTCGAGGTCGACCTTGAGCAGGTCGGCGATCTGTTCACTTGTGTGGCGCAGATAGCCGTTGCGGTCGATCAGGCCGACCAGGTATTCGCCAATTTTCATTTCGGTCGGATTGAGGTTGACCTCATGCAGCTGCGAAGACAGGTGCTCGCGCAGGTTGCTTTTTTTCGAGACGAAGTTCTCGAATGTTGTTTCTTCTTCGCGGTTATAACCGCCAGAAGAAACTTTGAATTCGGAATGTTCTGTATCTTCGATGTATCTGGCCCAGTCGACGCCAAAATCGTCGCGTCCGGCCTCTTTGAATTCGCGTGAAGGCACGGCGCTGCCGCTATCTATACGCTCAGCCAGTTTGTCGAGCGGGATCTCGCTGTTTTGTGCGACATTTTCGTCGAGCTCGACAACCGGGTTAGTTTCGAGGATCTCGGTAATCTGATTCTTCAGTTCAAGGCTGTTGAGCTGAAGAATTTTTATGGCAAGCTGCATCTCGGGCGTCATTTTGAGTGTCTGCGTGAGTTTTTGCGACAACCCGAGCTTTAGTGAGTTTTCCATTCTATTGCGACCTTCTTGCGGCTTATCTTTAATTTGTTGAGGTTATTATAACTTATCACAGCTCTACAGGACAATAGTTAAGTTAGTTACTTTTGTTTTGAGCCTTTGCGTCGGCGTGTGGTGGTTTCGGGGTCCTGCAGGGCAGGGTCATCGTCTTTGTCGGCTTCGGCTTTGAATACGACGACGGTTACGCCAAGGTCGCCCTCGCCGTAGCGTCCGGGGCGAAATTTTTTCTTCCAGGGTGAGGCTTTGAGATATTCAGTGATTGCTTTCTGTAGGGCGCCGGTGCCCTTTCCGTGAATCAGAAAGACGCGTCCGAGATCGGTTTCGCTGGAAACTTTGAGATAGGTGTCAATGGCGTCTAGCGCTTCTTCTACGCGCATGCCGCGCAGGTCGATATCGCTGCGGATAAGTGGGCGCGAGGCGTAGACACTTCCGGAAGGCTTGTCAGCGTTCTTTTTGCTGCTGCCTGCGGCAGGTGAAAGTTCTTCTATCGCCAGGTGCAGCAATTTCCCGTCAAACTCGATTTCGGCGCGGCCCTTGTCGGGGTCGTAACGGCGCACTATACCAGAGTGCAGGTTTTTGTTCCAGATTACGCGGGCTCCAGGCTGCAGCTGGTCTGGCCTTGGCTTCGGCAGACTGGCCGATGAAGCTGCAGCAAAAGAAGGTTCTTCGATTCTGGCATTGTCGAGTTCTACGAGTGTGCCGCGTGCGTTGCTGTGAAGATTGCGGGCCTGTTGCAGTGCGTTTTTAAGTTCAGTCTGCAACTCAGGTTGATCTGCTTTTTCGGCGAGCTGACGCAGGCGACTTATCATGCTTTCGATATCACGCAGGCGCTGACGCATTTCGGCGGTAAACTCTTCGGTGAGCTTGTCGCGGCGGGTTTTGCGAAATTCTCGCAGCTGTTTAAGCGTTTCTTCAATCTCGCCTTCGCGGCTGCGCAGGCTGTTGACCTTTTCGACGTAGGTGCGGCGCAGAGCTTCGGCGCGATTGCGTTCGCGTTCAATTGCTTCGATAAGACCTTTTTCATCGCGACTGCCGCCGGCGCAGGTCTGCACCAGATCGGCAAGGATTGCTTCGGGAAGTCCAAACGCCCGCGCCATGGCGAGCGCGTTGCTTTTGCCGGGAATCCCGATCTGAAAACGGAAAGTTGGCTTAAATGTCTCGTAGTCGAATTCCATTGCGGCATTGATGAAGCCGGGCGTGGTAAAAGCCACGTGTTTCAGAGAATCGTAGTGCGAGGTTACAACGCAGAAAGCACCGCGACCACTCAGCTCTTTTAGAAAGCCTGAGGCAAGCGCGCCGCCTTCAACTGGATCGGTGCCGACGCAGATTTCGTCGATAAGAATCAGCGAATGGCTGTCGGTACGGTCGGCCATTTCCTTGAGGCGCTTCAAATGTGCGGTAAAAGTCGACAGATGGTCTTCTATACTCTGACTCTCACCTATATCAGATAGGATCTGAGAAAATATCGGGATTCTG
>JAHISQ010000087.1 GCA_018818125.1 Candidatus Rifleibacteriota bacterium | reverse complement strand
TGCTTTAAAACCACTGTCGGAACCTACAACACCAGGGGAATCGGCATCTCAAGGGTTTTTAAATCAGGCACGACTCTTTTTGACCTTAATTTTTCTGGCATCGGTAGCGACGGGCAATCCAGATATATCGAAAGAGATGTCTTCGGAAAATCTGGTCCCACCCAGGATGGTTTCACAAAAAAAGATTTTATGCTGAAAATTTCTGACCCGCGTGGCTATACTTTCCTGGCTCACCATGTTGAGGGCGATCGCGAAGGATACATTGGGTATTTCGACAATCTGAACGACAAAACCTTCTTCAGGCGATCTAATGACATGCTTTCACTTCGTTACCAACGAGATCTTGCCTCTAAATCGAGTTTTTCAGCTGGATTGTTTTACAACAGATTCAGTGACAGCGAAATTGCTGAAGCAGTAAGCCCCGGAGCCTTTGTTAACGGCATAGCATACCCGTTCGGCGTTATGGAGGAAGATCATTCGAAAGATGCTGTGTGGGGAATGAATTTTCTCTGGAAAGGCTCCAAAACAGGTAAGCACCAGTTTTCTTTCGGAGGCGAAATATCAACTATCGAGCTTTTCGAATCTACAATATTTGCCTCATACGATTCGCCTGGTGACCCAAGTCAACTCACAGCTATTCCGGGTGCTGCCCCAAGACCTGAGCGCTTCACCAACAATTCATTAACCGCTCAGGATGATATTTGCCTAAGCTCAAAAATGCGACTCGTTCTCGGTGTTCGTTACGATGAACACTCACTGTTCGGAGACAGTCTGAGCGTCAGGGCTGGATTGATCCATCGCCTAAGTAACCGTTGGACAGGAAAGTTGCTATTTGGAAAGGCTTACCGAAACCC
This sequence comes from Candidatus Rifleibacteriota bacterium, assembly GCA_018818125.1. Lineage (GTDB taxonomy): Bacteria > Muiribacteriota > Ozemobacteria > Ozemobacterales > Ozemobacteraceae > Rifleibacterium. The sequence continues at coordinate 3,792 of JAHISQ010000087.1, read as the reverse complement.
TGATTTCCATGAAATTAATAACAACCGAAACTTGAGTCCAGAACTAATCAACACCCACGAGTTTCAACTTCTTGGTGAACTCTTTAATGGATGGTTAACCAAAGTAAATTTTTTCTGCAACCATCTTAGTGATCGCATCGAAAGTTCTCGACTCTTCTTTGCTTATAAAAATGTTTCTCAGTCCGTGATTAATGGTATGGAATTCGAGATAAAAAAACGCTTCCAAGCCGGGCAGGAATTTTTCGGAAATTTCTCCACTTTCCACTTGAAATCAGAGACACAGCCGCCGGCTTTTGCACCTGGCTTACCTCATAACAAACTGAATGTGGGGTATTCTTTCAACGCCGGGTCTTATGCAACTACCATTTGGGGAAGCTTTTCCGCCCGCCAACCAAGAAATGCGTTTGATTCACGAAACTCACTTCCTGGAAATGGACTCGTTCATTTGACAATTCAGAAAGCCGGCTTTCCTGGGATTGCAGACAGAATAATTCTGCGAGTAAGAAATCTACTCAATTCAAACCAGTCATATGTTACCCCACAAACCTCTCCAGGTGCTCTCAATGAGTTTCCGCAGCCTGGAAGAGAAATCTCCGTTGAAATGTTATGGAACCTTTAGCAACTCAAAGTCAAAGTCAAATTCATGAATAGATTACTGCAGCGCTTCGTTTATCGTTTTTCGAATTGTGCAAGAACTGCCGCGGTCTGTCTGTTCATACTTTTTTTGTTTTTGTGCTTGCCAACTCAGGCGCACGGAGAAGGTTGGGTGTTTTTTCGTTCTGAAATTCCCCTACATATGGATACAATTAAATATTTGAAATCACAATGTAGCCATCCGCTGGTATTTTGTCCTGTTGGCAAAACATCCTTCAGCTTTATCGAAAGCCATCCACCCGAATTTGTTGTAGTCCTGGGTGACGCCGCTCTACAACTGGCGTTGACGATGTTATGGAAAGTCCCAATCCTGGTTTCGCTTGTTGACCATCCGCCGACCGATTCACGCATTGTATTTCTAGATACTCAACAGCCATACGCGATGCAGATTCAGCTCTTGAAGAAGTTGATGCCAGCCATGGATACCATCTGGTATCCCTATGTATCCGAACGCTTAGCTCCCTGTCATTGCCTGAAGCAGGCGGTGGCATCGGCCGGGATAAGAATCAATTCCCACCGGCTGAACGATCCCAGAACGCTTCCTGGAGCGTTGCGTAAGCTCGCCGAACAAACCACGGCAATTATTTTTCCCCCAGATCCAGGAATAATGAACAACGCGATCATTCAATCCATTTTCCTGGCGTCCTTTCGATCGAAAACGCCAGCAGTAAGTTTTTCAGAGGCTCTCGTGAAACGGGGTGCGATATTTGCCTATGTTCTTTCGCCTGAAAATCTGGCAGCATCTATTTCTGAAATTATCGATGAAGTATTAGTAAATGGGCAGCCTCAGAACTCAAAAAGAGTTTTTGAACACTGGGAGCTGATTTTGAATATGACAATTCTTGAGAAGTTCAAACTGCCGATTTCCGACCAGATCAGAGATGCGGCAAAGAAGCTTTTCTAATGATAAGGAATTAATGTCATGCTATCAATAAGATACCGCATTCTTTTTTCCTTCATCATTACTACTCTTCTAATGATGACGATTATAGGCGTCAGGCATTACCGCAATGTCAGATGGTTCATGAAAGACTCTTTCAAAAATTCTTCGCAAGCTTTCGCTGCTCAGATTGCCAGGCAGGCTGTTTCTCCCATGTATTCTGAAGACACTGATCAACTTCAAATATTGGCCTTGCAATCATTGCATATTCCATCACTGAAATCAGTGGGCTTTTTCAACCAGAATGGAAAACTGATTTATACCAGCTCGGCTTCTTCCCTTTCGCAAGATGATGCAGATGAAATAGATATTCGAGAGTCAGTATTCCTGGACAGCTTTGAGCCACTGACTGCCATCAATTCACTCAACATCGGTGAAGTCGTGTTGAAATTTTCCTGCGGCGACTTGAACCACAATTTATCAGACCTTCGAAATGGGATTATCCTGGCGGAAGCTTTCCTTGTTCTTATATTCGGACTGCTGATGCTTTTTTTGGAGCGATGGGTGACTCAACCACTGATAAACCTGATTTCAAAAGTTCAGAACCTTGCCGAAGGAGATCTCTCCGTGCGTGTTGAAGTTCCACTATCTGCTGGCGAAATCACCAATCTTTACAACAGTGTCAATCTTATGGCAAATTCCCTTGAGCAGAACAGGATGCAACTTGAAAAGCTCAATTCTGAACTTGAACAACGCGTGGTTGATCGAACTGCACAGCTCGAGTCTGCCAACAAAGAACTCGAAGCTTTTTCATATTCTGTTTCTCACGACCTTCGGGCACCGCTTCGCGGGATAGACGGATGGAGCCTGGCTCTCCAGGAAGACTACCACGACCGTCTGGATGAAGAGGGACACCAATTCATAGAACGAGTTCGCTCAGAAGCTCAGCGTATGGGAATGTTGATTGACGGCCTGCTACAGTTTTCCCGGGTGAGCCGCACGCCACTCCAGATGGAAATCATAGATCTATCCGCTATCGCCAACGCCATTGCAAACAGGCTGAGCGACAGCAACCCTGAGCGTCATCTCGAATTCATTATCGAACCCGGCCTCACAGCTTACGCAGACCCTGCGCTACTGGAGATTGTTCTGTCTAATTTTTTCGAGAACGCTGTAAAATTTTCCCGGCACCAGGCTAATACCAAAATAGCTTTCAGCCGCGTTATGGTTGATAGTCAACCGACCTTTGTCATTGCTGACAATGGTGCCGGATTTGACATGGCCTATTACGACAACCTGTTTGCCCCATTCCAGCGCCTGCACAAAACATCCGAATTTCCTGGAACGGGAATAGGTCTGGCAACTGTTGCCCGCATTATTCATCGCCACGGCGGGCGGGTATGGGCCACATCAAGGATTGATCAGGGAGCAACCTTCCATTTTACAATTGAGGAGAAAAGCAATGCCACAGAAGATACTGCTCATCGAGGATAACCAGACTGATATTGGTTTGACAAAGCGTGCTTTCGAAAAAAGCCATATTTATAACGAGCTTATCGTTAAAGAGGACGGGCAAGATGCTCTCGATTATCTGTTCGGAACTAAAGACATCATAGGGGCAGTTGAAGACGTCCTACCGGAGCTTATTCTGCTGGATCTGAAAATGCCACGGATCAATGGACTTGATGTGTTGCGCCAGATTCGCAAGGATGTTCGCACACGCCGAATTCCCGTCGTCATTTTGACCTCTTCCGGTGAAGAGCAAGACATTGCAGCCGCATACGACCTGTGTGCGAACAGCTACATACGAAAGCCGGTTGACTTCAAACAGCTCGCCGGAGCTATACAAATTATATGTACGTACTGGCTGGTGCTTAACAACCCCTTTCCCCAAAGGAAACAACCATGACGATTCCTCTTCAATGTTTACTGGTAGAAGATTCTGAAAGCGATGCCGCTATAATTATCCGTTTGTTGGAAAAAGCAGACTTTAAGGTTCAAGCTGAGCGGGTCGAAAGCAGCAACGATATGCAGACTGCCCTTACCCGACAACCCTGGGATATCATCATCGCAGACTATTGTTTGCCCGGTTTTGATGGCGGCAAAGCACTGCGTGTCTTGAAGGAATCGGGCCGGGACATCCCCTTTATCTCTGTTTCGGGCCAGATGGGAGAAGAAACCGCCGTAGAGATGATGAAGCAGGGAGCAGCCGATTACCTGACCAAGAATCATCTGGAACGACTGGCTTCAGCTGTCGA
>JAHISQ010000011.1 GCA_018818125.1 Candidatus Rifleibacteriota bacterium | reverse complement strand
GCGTTACCCGCGATTATATCAGAGCTCTCGAAGTTGTGCTGCCAAGCGGTGATATTACCTGGTTTGGTGGCAAGATTGTAAAGAACAGCTCTGGCTATAGCCTTAAAGACCTGATAGTCGGCTCAGAGGGAACTCTTGGTATAGTTACCAGAGCTATTCTTCGTTTGTTACCGCGCCCTGTCAAAGCAATCAGTCTGCTGGTGCCTTTTCCCAGCCTCGACAGGGCCATTGAAACAGTACCGTTGATCATTCGGTCGAAAGCAGTTCCTACTGCGATAGAATACATGGAACGTGCTGTAATAGAGAATTCTGAAAGTTTTCTCGGCAAGAAATTTCCAGATTCTTCAGCTGATGCTTATCTGTTGCTGACCTTCGACGGTCATACGCGCGAAGACATCGAAAAAGATTACGAGAAGGTTGCGCATATCTGCCTCGATCAGGGTGCTCTGGATATACTGATTTCAGACACACAGGAACGTCAGGAGATGATATGGTCGGCTCGCGGTGCTTTTCTTGAGGCAATAAAGGCTTCAACAACCGAGATGGACGAATGTGATGTTGTCGTGCCCCGCAACCGGGTTGCCGAGTTTGTAAAATTTACCAGGCAGATTGAGGCTGAAGAGTCGATTCGAATTCGCAGCTTTGGTCATGCCGGCGACGGCAATCTGCATGTTTACCTGTTGCGCGACGATCTGAGTAGCGATGTTTATCGCGAACGGTTGCACAAAGGCTTCGAACGGCTTTACCGTAAGGCTGGCGAGCTTGGTGGTCAGGTTTCTGGCGAGCATGGTATTGGTTTTTCCAAGCGGCTATATCTCGAAGAAATAGCCGGTAGCGTGCAGATGCAGCTTATGCGTCAGATCAAGCAGGCATTTGATCCTAACCATATTCTCAACCCCGGCAAAGTAATTTAATAAGCTTCGTACCGCGGCCATCTCCAAGACTGTTGCCTGCGATTCTGTCGGCGAGCATAATTATTATTTAATCGCATGATTTATCTATTTTGTGCCGTTTTAAAAAGGCAATCTGAATAAAGGAATTCGATGATTGAAACTGCTGTAACTCAAGAGATTACAAATGAGGCAGGCAGGTCGAACAAGCTGTTCTCATCGCGACTTAAACCTCCAGTTTGGTCGTTTCTGTTGACTGCGCTCATACTTGGCGCAATGCAATACTATCTGCCGATACCGATGTTGCTGTTCGAAAGATATCTGCCGAATTTCGGCTGGTTTCAGGTTGTGCTGATGGCTTTATATGCAGCCTGGTTAACCGGAAAGTTTTTAAACCCGTCGGTAGCAGTTAATTTGCGGCCGCGCATCTGGTTGTTATTCTCGCTGGCATTTTTTGCCCAGCTTTTTCTTGGACTGGCCGGTTTTGAAAAAATGCTGATGACTGGTAAGTTGCATTTGCCGGTGCCGGCTCTGATAATTGCCGGGCCGCTGTTTCGTGGTCGAGATTTCTTCATGCCGATTTTGTTCTTTGTTACTGCGCTTCTGGTGGGTCCGGCCTGGTGTAGTCATCTCTGTTATCTTGGTGCCTGGGATGATTGCTTGAGTCGGCGCAGCAGTAAACAGAAAGAATTGCCTGCTTATTTCTCGAAGATCAGGCTTTTTCTGCTCGCTCTGGTGGTGATAATTCCTTTGGTTATGCGATTTATGCAGGTTGGTTGGTTGCCGGCTCTTGTCGCTGTAGCATTATTCGGCCTGGTCGGAGTGGCTGTGATGCTGACCACCTCGCGGCGGAACGGCTTGATGGCACATTGCATCAGCTATTGCCCTGTCGGGCTTGTCGGTAACTGGCTTGGGCGTTTGTCACTCTTTCGAGTGCGAATAGGCGATAAATGCAGTGAATGTCAGCATTGCCGCAAGGCTTGTCGCTATAATGCTCTGAGCTTCGACGATATAAAGCGCCGGCGTCCTGGTTCGACTTGTACGCTTTGTGGTGACTGCATTGCGGTTTGCCAGTCAGGGCAAATTAATTATTGTCTGCCGCTTTTGCCACCGCAGTCTGCTCGCGCAGTATTTCTCGTGCTGATAATTTCTCTGCATACAGTCTTTTTGGCGGTTGCCCGCATTTAAATTGGAGTTTCCATTATTCTTTTTACGGGATAATTGCAATATTATCGCATAAACTCCAATATTTCCAATGATTGACAATAATTCTATTCTGGCATAAATAATTTAAAAATAAGTGAATATAAGTTCAGATAAAATATTTTGATGATTTTTAAACCTTTTATAAAGATAACTTCAGGATGACAAGGCGTCATAAATATACGGTCATTATATATTTAATAATTTTATTAATTATGTTCAAATTTGCCTTGCATAAACGACTTGAGTAATCTTACAATTAGCATGAATTTTTACTTATGAGTTTTTTTTCAGGAGGGAATGATGCTTCAGGAATTCAGTTATCTGGCGCCGAAGTCCATCAATGAGCTTTATGCCATGCTCAAAAAGCATGTTGGAAAGGCAAGAATTCTGGCCGGTGGCACAGATATTCTAGTTGAGCTTCATAACAACTGGATTGCACCCGCAATTCTGGTCGATATCAAGAAGATTAAAGATCTTCAGGGGATTATTTATAGTGAAGCTGATGGTCTTTCCATCGGAGCTTCCACTGTTTGTATCGACCTTATTAATGATAAAAATGTGCAGCGCCATTTCCCGCTGCTGGCAGACGCTGCACATCGAATTGGTTCGCTGCAGTTGCGCAATCGAGCAACAATTGGCGGCAACCTCTGCACTGCTTCGCCATGTGCCGATATGGGCTGTTCGCTGCTTGCACTTGATGCCAGCGTTGAACTGGGCTCTAGCGATGGCGTCAGAGTGATTCCACTCAAGGATTATTTTACCGGACCCAAGAAAACTCAGATCATGCCTCACGAAGTTCTGCAGAGAATCATTGTGCCCGCAGAAATGGCCGGTGCAAAATTTGGCATGCGCAAACTCAAAAGAATTAAAGGTCATGATATCGCGCTGGTTAGCGTGGCCATGGCCAGAACCAGCAAGGTTATGCGTGTCGGAATTGGTTCTTGTGCACCAACTCCTGTGGTTACAGGCGACTTGTCGTCAAAGGCGACAGTTGCCGCAGTAATTTCAGCTGTCGAAAAAGTTGTGTCACCGATAGATGACGTGCGTGCTTCGAGAGATTACCGGTTGTTCATGACCAGAGAATTTGTCGAAAAAATATACCCGGAACTCTTTTAAACACAGGAACAGACATATGAAAATAAAACTGACCGTTAACGGAAAAAAATATCAACGTGATGCTTCAGAAACTAAGAATTTGTTGCATTTTCTGCGTGAAGATCTTGGCCTGACTGGCACCAAAGAAGGTTGTGGTGCCGGCGAATGCGGTGCTTGCACTGTCATCATGAATGGCAAAACCGTCAATTCCTGTCTGATTCTTGCAGTTGAAGCTGATGGCTGTGAAATACAGACCATCGAAGGCGAAGCAAAAGACGGCAAGCTCACAGTTTTGCAGCAGGCTTTTCATAAGAATCATGCTGTGCAGTGTGGCTTTTGCACTCCCGGTATGATCATGTCCGCGCGCGTTCTGCTTGAGGCAACTTCGAAACCAACCGTTGAGCAGATCAAAGAGGCTATAGAAGGTAATTTCTGCCGATGCACAGGCTATCAGCAGATTATTGAGGCGGTTCAGGACGCTTCAGGGCAGTTGAAGAAAAAGGAGGGTCTCAAACGTGCTTGAAAACACACCCCGCAAAGACCGTAAGTATGTTGGTAAAGATGTTCCGAGAATTGACTCGGTCGAAAAACTGACCGGGCAGGCCCTTTACACTGCTGATCTCGAATTTGCCGGAATGCTGCATGGCAAAGTATTGCGCAGTCCGCATGCCAAAGCAAGAATCGTAATGATAGATACCTCTAAAGCCAGTCGCCTGACCGGCGTTCATGCCGTTCTAACCGGTAAAGATCTTGACTATCGCGTCGGGCTTTATCTTGTGGACAAATACATTTTGGCTCGCGATACCATCAGGCATTTTGGTGAAGCAATTGCTGCCGTTGCCGCCGAAACTCCGGCTATCGCACAACAGGCGATCGATCTTATCGAAATCGAATACGAAGTGATGACGCCTTTTCTTGATCCCAAGCAGGTTTTTGATAAAAAAAGCCCGCTGGTTCACCCTGACCTTGGCAAATATGACTATATTGAGGCGGTATTTACACCGGTTCCTGGCACTAATATTGCCAATCACACCAAACTTCGCAAAGGTGACGTCAAAAAAGGCTTCAAAAATGCTGATTATATTTTTGAGCGCGAATATACAAATCCCAACGTGCAGCATGTGCCAATGGAAACCCACATAGCCGTTGGCAAGTGGGATGTTGGTGATCGCATCACAATTCACACCTCGGCACAATCGCCGTTTACTGTGCGAAACCTGTTTGCGCATTCGTTCAAGATCCCACACTGCAATATCAGGGTAATTACGCCATATCTTGGTGGCGGTTTCGGCGGTAAGGCGGGAATTCATCTTGAGCCGCTTTGCTGCTGTCTTTCCAAGGTTGCTGGCGGTCGCCCGGTCAGAATTCAAGCAACTCGCGAGGAAGAATTCAGCCTGCTGCCATGCCGCTCAGGGCTGGTTTATAATATCAAGACTGGCGTCAAAAAGAATGGCAAGATCGTTGCCCAGAAGATGACCATGTACTGGGATGCCGGCGCTTATGCTGATTACGCAGTTAACGTAACTCGCGCTTCCGGTTTCTCGGCCTCTGGTCCTTACGAGATCGAAAATGCCTGGGTTGACGCCTATACCGTTTACACTAATAAGCCATTTGGCACAGCTTATCGCGGTTTTGGCCATGTTGAGTTCAGCTGGGGCGTAGAACGTCACATGAACTTTGTTGCCGAACAGATTGGTATTGATCCGCTGACTTTCCGTCGCCTTAACGCGCTTAAGCCTGGCTCAAAAACCATGACCGGCGAAGAAGTCACCAAAAGTACCGGTAACGTTACCAAATGCATGGATGCGGTCGCAAAATCGATCAACTACGGTCAGCTGACCGACGCCGAAATTGCCCGTGAAAAGAGAACTGGTCGTAAGATTGGTAAATCTGTTGTTGCTCTGCATAAGGCTCCGGCCATGCCGCCGTTCACCGGCACCGTGATGATTCTCAAACTCAATGAAGATGCCAGCGTTACCGGCAGCCATTCTCTGACTGATTACGGTATGGGTACCTATACTTCGTTGGCTCAGATCATTGCTGAAGTTTTGCGCTTTCCGATGGAACGTATTCGATTGCCGATCGAAAACGATACCGACCGCGACCCATACGACTGGCAGACGGTTGCTTCGAAAGGCTTGCTGCTTTCAGGCAATGCAGCGATACTTGCCGCACAGGATTTGCTCGACAAGTGCTACGACGTGGCCGCACAGGTTCTGCGCGCACAGAAATGCGATCTCGATCACGACGCAGACAGGGTGTTTGTTAAGCATCATACAAAGAGCTTTGTAACTTTTAAGCAGATGGCAGTTGGCTACGCCTATCCAGATGGTAACGCTATCTGCGGTCCAATTGTGGGAATTGGTCGCTATATAGCCCAAGGTTTGAGCAATCTCAATAAAGAGACAGGTCAGGGGAGTCCGGCTCTCGACTGGACTTACGGCGCCCACGGCCTGATTGTCGAAGTTGATCCGAAGACTGGCGAATACAATCTGATCAAAGTTGCTTCGGCTTATGACGTTGGTTGTGTAATCAACGAGGCTTCAGTGCGAGGTCAGGCTATTGGCGGTATGCTGCAGGGACTCGGCACAGCCATGTGCGAAGGCTATATCTACAACGACAAAGGTCAACTGTTGAACCCGTCGTTTACCGATAACAAGATTCCGACCAGTCTTGATATACCTGAAGAAATAGATTGTATTGCCATCGAAACCCCTCAGATCGACGGCCCATTTGGTGCCCGTGGTGTAGGCGAACACTCGATGATCGCAGTTTGTGGCGCTCTTGGTAATGCGATTGAGCAGGCCGTTGGAGCTGTTCTTACCCATATGCCGATTCGCCAGGAAGATGTCTGGCGTGCTATGCGCAACAAGAAATCGACTGGCAAGGCAAAGCCGCGCAAAGTTGGCAGGTCTCCGAAAGCCGATAAGGCTGTTAAGTCGGCCAAGCCAGCCAAAACAGGCAAGGTTGGTAGACCGTCTAACGCCGAGAAAGCTGCTAGAGCTTCTGCAAACGATGAAGTCGCCAATGCTGCTAAGCCCAAAAAGCGTGGTCGGCCTTCCAATGCTGCTAAGGCTGTTGAAGCCGCCATGCCAAAGAAGCTTGGACGTCCACCAAAATCGTCTAAAACTGCAGAAGTAGTGATACCTAAAAAGCTTGGTCGCCCCCCCAAAGCTGATAAAGCCATTAAGCTTGTTAAAAAAGGTAAGGTTGGCAGACCATCCAATGCAGAGAAGGCCGCGAAAGCAGTTCAAGCTGTTGATACTGTTCAGCCCAAAAAGCGCGGTCGGCCGTCCAACGCCGCTAAAGCTGCTGAAGTCGCCATGCCCAAAAAACTTGGTCGACCACCGAAAGCTGATAAAGCCATTAAACCGGCAAAAAAAGGTAAAGTTGGCAGGCCATCCAATGCAGAGAAGGCCGCGAAAGTAGCTCAAGCCGTTGAGACTGTTCAGCCCAAAAAGCGCGGGCGACCTTCCAATGCCGCTAAAGCTGCTGAAGTCGTCATGCCCAAAAAGCTTGGTCGACCACCGAAAGCTGATAAAGCCATTAAACCGGCAAAAAAAGGTAAAGTTGGCAGACCATCCAACGCAGAGAAGGCCGTGAAAGTAGCTCGGTCTGTCGAGACTGTTCAGCCCAAAAAGCGCGGTCGGCCG
>JAHISQ010000086.1 GCA_018818125.1 Candidatus Rifleibacteriota bacterium | reverse complement strand
TTTTGGAACATGCAAAAAAGGAGAAATTAAAAGACCTTATTTTTATTACTGACGACAATAAAACTGATTGGTGGTTACAAATTGATTGTAACGGAGTAAAGACTATTGGAATTAGACCGGAACTGATTGATGAGATAACTAGAGTAGCTGGTGTCGATAGATTTTACGCATATAACACTGAAGGTTTTTTGAGCTATGCAAACGAGCTCTTAGACGTTCGAGTTACTGATGATGCTATAAAAGAAGTAAGAGCTGTCTCTATTTCTCGGCATGTAAAACATCGAGAAGTCATAAATAGTAGAAGAGTGGCATTTTTAGCTGAACGTGCAGTTTATGGCTGGTTATTAAATATTTTTGACGTGGTCAAAAACAACCCAGGAGGGTTTCTTGATTTCATAGCCTTCAAAGAAGGTCGTAAGTATGGTTTTGAAATCAAACTAATTAGAGAACCTAGAATGGTTTTGCCACAACTTGGCAACATGCTTATTCAAGCTTTTCACAAAATGAATGATGATGGATTTAATGAAATTAGCTTGATATTTGTTGTTTTGGATGAAGATCTGATTGAAGAAACAATCCATTATTTGAGAGGAAAGAAATTTTTGAGGGATAAGAAACCAGAACTAAAGACCAACGTTAGAATTATTGTAGGTAAAGCAGATATAGACGAAAGCTTAAATGCTGTATTTAATTTCATTCCATACGATGAAATTTAGAAATTCAAAGCCTGTAACAAGTGCGTCGACGCGGAAAAACCGGCCGGAGCACGGGTCTTGCTTGCGCAACACCCGCGCCCGTCTCGTTTTTCCGGTCACGACAGGCGTTCTGACAAAAAAAATAAAAATTAAATACAAATCGGACAACAATACAAGACAAAGAATTAGAACCAAAATACAGAGCCCCATTCATAACGATATGACAACGTGACGTGTGTTGAAGATTGTTCTTGAACTCAATTGTTTCGGTCGTATAGAGAATTCCTATCTGCGATCATGTGCGTATTCTGGCGAAATCCGGCCAGTCATTCTGATTTAATCCGGCCACCTGTTCTGGTCGAAACCGGCCACCTATTCTGATTTAGTCCGGCCACTTTTTAGCACTTTCCAGAATCAGTGGCCGAATTGCCAGAAAGGGTGGCCGAAATGGCCGGAACGTTTTGCTGAAGCGGCGAACAACTAATTAACCGGACATGTATCATAAAGCCTCCAAGGAGAACATACATGTCCAGAAAGCCAATCAGCATGAGAAAAATCAAAGAAATACTAAGATTAAAGCTTGAGTGCGGTCTATCTGACCGCAAAGTATCATCAAGCTGCAACGTTGCAAGAAGCACCGTTCAAGATTACTTTGGCCGGGCTAAGGCTGCCGGGCTATCTATAAGTTTTAATCGGAAATTATCGTTTTGTCACCTGGACAGGAATTCAAAAGTTTGCTTGGGTAGGCAATCGAGAATATAATTGCACTTTTAAGATAAATATCTTAAATTACTTGTATAAACTGCTTGCGAATGATCTATTGAGGCTACGCACGAAGTGACCAACAAATCTTTACAACAAGTTTCTAAAACCACAATTGAAGAGAAGATTCTGACTATACGCGGACAGCGTATTTTACTGGACTTTGAACTTGCGCAGCTGTATGAAGTTAAAACCAAAGCCTTAAAACAAGCTGTAAAGCGTAATATTCGCAGATTTCCCTCGGACTTCATGTTTGAACTTACAAAAGATGAGTGGCTTGAACTGGTCACAAATTGTGACCACATACCTGCCAGCCTGAAACATAGCTACATTATCCCGATGGCATTTACAGAACAAGGCGTAGCAATGTTATCAAGCGTTTTAAGAAGCGAAGTTGCCATAGATGTAAACATCCAGATCATGCGTGCATTCGTGAAACTAAGAAAGTTTGCTGCCAGTCACGAGGAATTGGCCAAAAAATTAAAAGATCTTGAAAAAGCTGTTAAAGGGCATGGCGGGGACATTAAACTGATTTTTGCCACTATTAACACCATGCTAAATCCCAGGGCAAAAAAGAAGCCACAGATAGGTTTTAGGCCATTATTGTTTGTTTATGCAGATGAGGGATATAATCACATCGTTGATAAATGCTTTTGAGAGCCGGATAAACCGGTTAACAAGCCGGTTGAGCGGACAAAGCTTCGCTTCGCCCGCTCAACCAGTTATTAGAATTCAGAGGAAAGTTGTGTGTCCCATCTTCTCGCGGCAGAAAATATCACAAACTCCGGAGGAAATCCTATGAAATACTCATTTCTATTGTCGTTCTTTTTTTTCTTGGGGGCACAATGCGGAACGGCCCAAGTATTACCCAGCTTTGAAGACTTCATTTCGAATTTCAAGAAAGACTTTCAAATTAATCTGGTTTTAAACTCTCAAACAAACAAGCCTCCTTTTAATCGTAACGATTTTTCATCGTATAGAAGTGTTCCCTATTTTTCGAATGGAATTATTGTTTGGGCAAAAATCCACAAGTCACCTGAAATTCCTGGCGATATGGTAGAAAGCGTAAAGTGTTTTGGTGATGCCACTACAGGTATTATTCAGGTCTTATTATCGAAAAGAGGTGAAGAGATATGGTCTTCCCTAATTAAACATTCTCCAAATGAGAAGATAATTTATCTCTATAAAAGAAAGGTTATTCAAGAACAGAACACGAACGATGTAAATTTAAATTCATACATTTCGCTCAAAGTTAAAATTAGAAGAGACTTCAATGAGTTTTCCCATCTGTTTTTTCCAATTTCCTTAATTGAAAAGGCATATAATTATGCTGTTAAAAATGAATGAAGAATGAATTCTAATCGGGTAAAGAAGGGGCTTTTCCCCCTCCTTCCTACACCACCGGGCATGCGGGTCCGCATCCGGCGGTTCATGAACTTTATCGGGCCTTAGCTGAATAGTGAATCTTCACCCATAGGTCTTTAGTGCAGATCAATCCCATATTGGCAAGCCATTGGTTTGAGATTCCGATTTACACATCAACCATCGTGGTCTCGTATGCTGTTTCTGTTCGTCAACTCGTGGCTTTGCACTCCGCTTCCTTCTGACAGAGCTTCACAGCTCCGCCATTGCCTTCGGCTAGTATTGTATGATAAACATTCATCATATGACTTCCAATACAGAGGACTTGACCATCAGAGTGATCTCACGCAACCCCCGCGCCCGTCTCCCATTTCCCCTCACGACAGGCGTTCGGCAGTAGAGAAATCAATTCACACCCGTAAGGAGATATTTCACAATGGACATTCCAAAAATCTTCAACATCACCGAGAGTGCTCATCGCATCCACGACCCGTTCACACCCGAAAAACTCGCTACTCTCGGCGCGGCGTTGCGCCTGGAACCGGGGATCCATGTCCTCGATCTCGGCAGCGGCTCGGGCGAGATGCTGTGCACCTGGGCGCGCGATTACGGAATCATTGGCACTGGTATCGACATGAGCCAACTGTTCTCCGATCAAGCGAAGCGCCGCGCTGAAGAACTCAGTGTTGCCGGCCAAGTTGAGTTCATCCACGGCGACGCTGCCGGCTACGTAGCCGCCGAAAAGGTCGGTGTGGCAGCCTGTCTCGGCGCCACGTGGATCGGAAGGGGAGTCGTCGGCACCATCGAACTTCTGGCGAAAAGCCTCCGCACGGGAGGGATTATCCTCATCGGCGAGCCCTATTGGTTGCAGTTACCGCCGACAGAAGACGTTGCCAAGGGTTGCCATGCCGGTTCGATATCCGACTTTCTCATGCTTCCAGAATTGCTCGCGTCTTTCGGCAAACTCAACTACGACGTCGTGGAAATGGTTTTGGCAGACCAAAACGGCTGGGACAGATATGAGGCGGCCAAGTGGCTCACAATGCGCCGATGGCTCGAAGCGAATCCCGATGACGACTTTGCCAAAGAAGTTCGTGCCAAACTGACCTCGGAACCCTGCCGCTACGCCGCGTACACTCGTGAATACCTGGGCTGGGGGGTGTTCGCGCTGATGGCGCGGTGATGATGAGGTTTCTGGGTGAATCAGAAAATGGGAAATTTGACACCAGATCTGATAGGAAGTTAGTATATGATAATTGTGTGTCATTGAATGTATTTATTACTTATGAAAAATAAAAGAATTTTAAATGAAGAAAAAGATGGAGAATATATGAAGCAACACAGAATCTATAGAATATTACTTTCAATTGTAATTTTGTTGGGTGGGTTCGGTCTGTTGCCTGTCCTTGCTAAGGAAGGTTCTAATTTAAATGCTCAGACTGTCAAAATTGCAACCTCTGCAGATGGCACAGCTATCAATTATTACGAGCACGGGAAAGAGGGGACGACACTCGTCTTCGTTCATGGATGGAGTTGTGACGCGAACTATTGGAGAGAGCAGGTCGAGTATTTCAAGAAGAAGTATTACATTGTTATAATAGATCTAGCTGGGCATGGGCGTTCCGGGAGTGAGCGTGAGAATTACACGATGGAAGCTTTTGGTCAGGATGTGTTGGCAGTTGTCGAAAGTATCAAGGCAGATAAGGTTGTCTTAATTGGTCATTCCATGGGTGCCCTTGTGATTGCACATGCAGCTCGTTTGATGCCTGAGAAGGTTATTGGATTGGTCGCGGTTGATGATCTTCAAAACGTTGAATATCCTCTGGGGGAAGAACAGTTCAAGGAGATGACCACGCCATTAAAAGAAGATTTCAAGCAGGGTGTAAGAGGTTTCGTTACAGGTATGCTGCGTTCTGATAAATCAAAGGTTAATGAATGGGTGATCAATGATATGTCTTTGGCTGATCCCCGAGTTGCGCTCAGTGCAATGAATGGGTCATTAGTTGGGTATATAACAGGTGATGTGTCTAGGTTGTTCGATAAATTGAATGTTCGGGTTGTGGCTGTGAACTCCGACCTTTGGCCAACAGATGTTCAAGCAAACAGACGGCACATAAAAGACTTTGAACTGATAGCGTTGGCCGGACTGGATCATTTTATGATGCTTAAAGCGCCTGAGCGTTTTAACCCGGCGCTTGAGCAAGCTGTTAAATTGATTTTATTGAATTGATAAAAATTCCCCAACCTTTAAGTTCAGTTGACCGGCATACAAAGGAAAAGGGGCCAAATTTGTTATCTAACAAAACAAACGGCAAAGCCGAACAAGCGCATTGAGAGGGATGGCGGGGAGCAGCGCTCTTCGATTCAAGTTAAGTGACCGCCGCCCCTCATGCTGAACGTTATGTAATAAAAAATGAAAAAAGATAAAAACTTTAAAAATATTGAAAAGATGTTTGCCGCTGTATGCGGCCTTTACTGCGAGGCATGCTCATGGTACATAGCCACAACTGAAGAACCAGAAAGACTTAAAAGGCTTTCAAAGCAAATGAATTTTTCTGAGGCAGAAAGTAAATGTTATGGTTGCCGTTCACATAAAAGATTACCATATTGTGAAAATTGTAAGATGTTTGCTTGTGCTAATGACCGTGGAATTGATTTCTGCAGTGAGTGTGACGAATATCCTTGCAATATACTCAAACAATTTCAATCAGCTATGCCGCATCGCATAGAATTATTTGACAATCTAGATCAAATCAAATCCGTCGGATATAAACAATGGCTGAATGACATTAAAACAAAATATACCTGTTCAAAGTGCCAAAGTATTAATTCTACTTATGATTTGAAATGCAGAAAATGTGGCTTGGAACCAAGCTGTAACTATGTTACTGAACATAGGCAACAAATTGAAGACTATTTAAGGAAAAGAAATACATAACAAGATGCGTCAACTCGTAAATCGACCGCCGGCCACGACAGGTGTTGCCAGACTTTGGAAGACCAAAAACTTACGACCATTAATCTGAAAGCTACGACTGGGAGCAACAGAAATGAGTTTTGACAACGCCTTCAAAAGTGATGCAAAATATTATGGCCCATCAATTTCTTCAATTATCACAAGTTTTCTTGATCAGGTAAATCCTGTTTTTCCAATTCTGGATATTGGAGCTGGTCAAGGGCGCA
>JAHISQ010000085.1 GCA_018818125.1 Candidatus Rifleibacteriota bacterium | reverse complement strand
CAGCCACATTTGTTTCATGCTGTTCCCAAAAAACTGAAAATCATACAACAATCCCGCTCTTTGAGCGGGATTACAACAAACAGATATTGCGCCAGCAGAGTTTGAAAGTCAAGCCGGAATTCTCGATTGCCGCCTGTTTATTGCAACATCCAAAGCAGACTGCAGGTCATCAAAAAAATGTAGAACTATATTTTTGAATTTGAGCCGTTTTTATGTTTTTCCAGTGCTGATTGTCTAAACCACGCAATTAATAATGCCTTTAGTGCAACTTTTGGCATCCAGCGTGCAAAATTTTCAGTATTGTTTTATAATTTCGATTGTACGAGATTATCGATATACAAGGAGAGTATTAATGAAGAGACTTCTTACCGTTCTTTTTATGGTAACCATATGCACCTCTGTTTTTGCAGGTTTGACCGACAAAATTTCTATGGATTTCAAAGATGCCGACATTCGTGAAATTTTTAGAATAATCACTAAACAAGCAGGTTTTGGCGTAGTGATCGAAAAATCTGTTCGTGGCAATATGACATTGTCGCTAAAAGACGTTTCAGCAAAGGATGCGATGGATTTGGTGGCGGAATCTTCCGGCTTTGCCTGGATAAAGCGGGGCAACAGCATTCTTCTTACTGATGAAGCAAGGCTTGGCAAGGAAGTTAAGGTTATTAATCTGAAATACATTTCAGCTGAAGAGTTGGCAAAAATTTTATCTATGGTAATCACAGCTGATATCAGGGTTGCCTCAAGCGATGATAGAGCCAGTGTGATTATTAAGGGCGGCAGAGAAGCCATTGACCAGGCGATGTTAATTGTTGGTCGTATTGACAAGCCTCAGAAGTATGTCAAAGCTTCACTGAAAATTGTTCATGGCAAAACGGTTTTTCATAAATTTGATTTTTCAGCCAGAGTTGGTGAAAGTGTTGAGCTGAAAGAACATCTGAAATTAGCTCCAGCCTTGGTTGGTGATGTTAAGATGAGCGGTCTCTCCGCACTTAACTGCGATATCCAGATTAAGGGAATAAACGGTGATGGTTCCCTTGACGCAGAGTTGAAAATGGGAATGACAAGAATTGATGCAAAATCAGGCCGTGAATCAAATAGAAAATTTATGGGGCAATTTCAGGTTACGAGAGGCAAGACTGTTGAGGTTGTAGCAAGTTCTCAAAATAGCCCGATAGAGGTTCTTTTCACCTGGGAAAAGTAATTCCTGGTGTAATTTCTGATTGAATCAAAAGGCTGTCTCAGATAGATGAGACAGCTTTTTTTCAAGGATTCTGAATCTTTTCGCCATTGGCTATAGTTTCGAGCAGCTCGCAATCGAGAATTTCGATTTTGCTGCCGCTGACTTTTATTGCGGTTGAATCCTGTAGTTTCTTAAATGTGCGGCTGAGAGTGGCTGGAATTGTGCCAAGCTGGGAAGCCAGCGCCCCTTTAGTCAGTTCAAGCTCAACAATACTACTTTTGTCAGACGCGCAGTTGTGCAGTAAAAACTTGGCCAGTCGCGCCGTTACATCTTTTAACGATAGATCATCAATCAATTCGACAAACTGGCGCAGGCGCCGCGAGAGTATTGCCAGCATGTTCAGAAAAATTTCGGGTTGCAGGCGGCCTAGATCAACAAATCGGTTACGGGCAAAATATATTACCTTCGACTTCTTTAACGCAGTTGCGCATGCCGGGTAGGCAGTCCCCTGAAAAACTGGAACTTCACCGACGATTTCGCCGGGACCAAACTTATGAATTACCTGCTCGCGCCCGTCACCACCTATGCGATAAACCTTGACTGCACCAGAGCAGATCAGGTAAAAGCCAGTTGCTTCCTGGTGCTGCAGAAACAGTGTTTCGTCAGCAGACAGGGTGCGCTCTACCGCAATTCCTGCGAGAGCTTCGAGAAAAGTCGGTTTCATTTCGCTCAGCAGCTCGCTTTTGCTGAAATTTTCCAATAAATTCTGCTTCATTTGCCCTCGAAAAAAAATAATTAAAAAAAGTTTCAAGTTTTGACTTAAGTCAAAGCTATAAGCTTCACTTTTGAACATAATAATAATGTAAGAAACGAAAAAAACATAGGAGCAAATCCGATGGCCACAAGAAATATTATCACAATTAACGAAGATCTCTGCACAGGCTGCGGAAACTGTATTACCGGATGCGCTGAAGGTGCTCTGCAACTTGTAGACGGCAAGGCAAAGCTGGTTAAGGAAACTTTCTGCGATGGCTTTGGCGACTGCATTGGCACCTGCCCGACCGGCGCACTTAAGATTGTCGAAAAAGAAGCTGAAGTGTTCGATTTTGATAAAACTATCGAGCATGTTGAAAAGACCCGTGGTGAAGATGGTGTTAACTCCATGCGCGAAGCCCACAAAAAGCATGAAGAAAAACTTGCTCCAGCTGCCCCGCGCCAGGGTGGTGGATGCCCGGGCACCCGCATGCGCATGACGCAACCAGCGCAGGCTCAGCCAGCAAAGGCTGTGGCAGAAGGTGCTATGCCAGTAGTAATGAAATCAGAAATTTCACAGTGGCCGGTTCAGTTGCATCTGCTGCAACCAAAGGCGCCGTTTTTTGACAATCGCGAGCTTGTTATTCTATCTACATGCTCGCCAGTTACCAGTCCTGATGTGCAGTGGCGATTCATCAGAGGTCGCTCGGTTGCGATTGCCTGCCCTAAGCTTGACCGCACTGAAGGTTATGTTGAAAAGCTGGCTGAGATATTTACTTCAAACAATATTCCGCGAGTTATCGTATTGCGTATGGAAGTTCCATGTTGTGGCGGACTGACTGCAATGGTTAGTGCCGCACTTGAACGCGGTAAACCCCAGAATATGGTGGTTGACGAAGTGGTTATGAACCTTGAGGGTGAAGTAATCAGAACAAACAGGTTGTACTGACAAGGCAATCAGGAGGTGCTAAAATGACTCAGTTGTGGAAAACAGAAGAAGTATTAAACTTTGCAGATTCGGTAACTTTTGCGAGTGGATCCATCGTCAGCAAGACGCTGTTCGATAAACCGGCCGGTAGTTTGACTCTTTTTGCAATCGCAGAAGGTCAGGGCATCTCAGAACATAAATCGCCCTACGATGCTACTGTGCAGGTGATAGAGGGGGAGGGGGAGTTCCAGGTGGGAACCAGTAAGTATCTGGTAAAAGCTGGCGAGGGGTTAATCATGCCTGCCAATATTCCGCATGCAGTGCTGCCCGGAAAAGGGTTCAAGATGCTGCTGATCATGATTCGTTCTTAATCTGAGTGACTTTTATGTCATTGCGATTTGCGCCAGGATGCAAGCAAACGTAGATTTTCTGTCTTGCAGGGCACCGAAAGTGCTTTCTTAGTTGAAACGGCAATAAGTAAATTTTTTATCAACATTTTAAGGAGAAAAGAAATGGGTATGTATTGTTATCAGTGTCAGGAAACCGCGGCGAACAAGGGTTGCTCAATCAAGGGTGTCTGTGGCAAACAGCCAGATACCGCAGTATTACAGGACCTGCTGGTATTTGTTCTCAAGGGAATCAGCGAATTGAGCGAACTCGCAGCAGAAAAGAAAATGCTGACCGATGATATCGGTGAATTCATCTGTGCTTCATTGTTTACTACAATAACCAATGCAAATTTCGACAGTGAACGCTTTTACGCACAGATTGCCCGTGCTATCGAAATCAGAGACAATCTCAGAAACAAGCTTACAGCTGCTGGCGTAAAGGTTGATGGCCTGTCAGAAGCCACAACCTGGAAACCTGCGAACAAAGCTGATTATGCTGTTAAAGCTGAAAAGGTTGGCGTTCTCGCTACCGAAAATGAAGATGTCAGATCATTGCGTGAACTGTTGATCTACGGTCTCAAAGGCATCGCTGCTTATGCGGATCATGCTTTCGTGCTGGGTTACCGTGACGAAAATATTTTCAAGTTTCTGGTTAAGGGACTTGCATCAACTACCAAGAATCTTAGTGTCGATCAAATGGTCGGCCTGGTCATGGAAGCCGGTCAGAACGCTGTAACCACTATGGCGCTGCTCGACAAGGCCAATACTTCCACCTACGGCCATCCCGAACTTACCAAGGTGAAAATTGGTACTGGCAAGCGACCCGGAATTCTGGTTTCAGGCCACGATCTCAAGGATTTCAAAGAATTGCTTGAGCAGACCAAAGACGCCGGAATCGACATCTATACTCACAGCGAAATGCTGCCGGCCAACTATTACCCGGAATTCAAGAAATACAGCCACTTTTACGGCAACTACGGCAATGCCTGGTGGAAACAGGACACTGAATTTGCTTCGTTCAATGGCCCGATTCTGATGACCACCAACTGTATTACACCGGTTAAAGACGCTTACAAAGACAGAATTTATACCACTGGCAATGCAGGTTACCCAGGCGTTAAGCACATCGCTGACCGCAAAGAAGGCGGCGCCAAAGACTTTTCAGTGATTATCGAGCAGGCTAAAAAATGCCCGGCTCCGACCCAGATTGAGACTGGTGAAATCGTTGGCGGTTTTGCTCATAATCAGGTTATGGCACTTGCTGACAAAGTTGTTGCTGCGGTTAAAAGCGGCGCAATCAAAAGATTTGTAGTAATGGCCGGTTGTGACGGACGTCAAAAGAATCGCGAATACTTTACCGACGTTGCTAATACTCTGCCAGAAGGCACCATAATTCTTACTGCCGGCTGTGCCAAATATCGCTATAACAAGCTCGAACTTGGTGATATTGGCGGCATTCCCCGCGTTCTTGATGCCGGTCAGTGCAACGACAGCTATTCTCTGGCTGTAATTGCGCTCAAACTCAAAGAAGTTTTCGGCCTTAACGATATCAACGAATTGCCCCTCTCGTTTGATATCGCCTGGTATGAACAGAAAGCTGTAGCTGTTCTTCTTGCTCTGCTGTCTCTGGGCGTTAAAAAGATCCGCCTCGGGCCCACGCTGCCGGCTTTTCTGTCAGCCAACGTCGTCAAGGTTCTTGTTGAAAAATTCGACATTAAACCCACTGGTGAAGTTCAGGCTGATACCGCCGCCATGATGGCAGGCAACTGATACAGTCCTTTTACCTAAGGCATTAAAAAAGCGCCCCCGGGGAAACCCGGGGGCGCTTTTTATTGCGAATTATTCGCTTAGAATTACTCCGGCGTAGTGACCAGAGCTTGGTGTGATAGATTCCCACTCGGTGCTGGAATACACCCAGTATTCCATGTTGCTGAAATCTGGTGCAATAGGCGTTATGTCTTTGTGATTGATTTTGCTTATCTGAACCATGTCGGCTTTTGGCGAGCCCCAGACGAACGACATCATGGTTTCGTCAAAAACACTACTGCGATGGCTATGAAAGCCATTGAATTTAAGATTACTGAATGCAACTTTGATGTTCCCCCGGTCAGTTGTCTGCTCATAATCGACTCCGGTAAGCAATCTGTCGATTGGATTCGCAGTGAAAGTGAATCCGGTCGATACTGGCGAGCCGTCATACCCAAGGTCGCCGTTGGTGGTGTCAAAACTGGCGCCATCGAAGTAATATGCAGTGCCATTGACCGGCAAATTTAAGTATATGCGCATGGTTTTCATATTATCGATTTTTTCGGCAAAGAGATCGCCATACCAGCCGGCCTGGGTCTGCCAGCCGAGTTCACTGTGGCCATCTGGAGCTTTTGCTACATCGTAGACTATCAGCGCAACTTCGGTAGTGTTGTAAACGGCAACGCCCCAGATCAGAGCTTTTTTGAACATAAACTTGGCGGCGGTTTTGAACCAGGACTGTTTAAGTTCACGCTTAAGTTTTGCGCCAAAGTATTTGGGTGCGAAGTCCATGAGAACCTCGAAACCGACTTTGCCGGTCGAGAAAAGCAGCTGATCTACCAAGGCAATGGCATCAGCAGAAGAGTTGATATTGGCAGTAGTGGCCTGATTTATTATTTCCATCAGACCGCCACCAGTTGTGGCAAGTAGTTTGAGGCCGTCGCTGAGTTCGTCATAGGTAGATGCGCCGGTTCCAATTACTGTTCCAGCAAAGGTCATAAAGCCATCAAAAACCGAAAGGTTCTTTTGCTTGCTGAAGCTAATGTTGAATTCACCTGCTCCAAGACTTGCTTCGACCTGATTTTTGCGATCGGGCGGCCAGGTCCAGCTGTATCCGGCCAATGTAGAACGTGGCAGAATGAAATAGTTGTTGCCTATTGGTGACGGGACGGGAAGATTAGTCATCCCGTTCTGTATTGTGACTGTGTAATGGCAGTAGGATCTGTTGGTCAGAAGAACATTGGTGGTCTTGCGTTCTGCATCGTCTTCGACGTAAATGACCTTGTCCGTGTCGACATCGCCAGTAGCAGCCCTAAGCGATGAACGCATTGATTGAGAAGCGTCGGTTATGACGTCAAGTTCCTGGGCTACTGACTTGGCTATCGCCTGGGACTGTTGCATCAGTGTGTCGCTGAACAAAGTTTCTGAATCTGGAGCACGCAGTGCCAGTTCAACTGCACTGGTCAGGCCACTAAGTAAGCTGTGGTTCCGAACTTTGTTGAGTGCGATCAGGAATTTTTCTTTTTCGAGGCCCCAAAGGACGTTGTCAAACAATACCAAGGCTTCTGCTGTGGATTTAGCATCAATGTAGTTGTTGTATTGAGTGTCGTTCGGATGCCATACTTTGAGCAGCATCGGGTGATAGGTGTAGAGGTAAGACTTGTCTTTGATGCCTAGCATCACCAAAGCTGGTGAAGAGCTGGCGGTGACCGCGCGCGTAGTAATAAAACCGTCTTTTTCGACCTGAGTTACAAAATTGTCATAATTGCCATCGTTTGAGAACATGTAAAGGTCGCTGCGGCGCAGACCGGTAATTTCTGGCAGTCTGGCAATTGCCTCGACGGTAATGACCATGTTGTTGCCGTCTTCGTCGATCGGCATCTTGTATATGGTTTTGGATATCTTGTCGAGACTGCGCAACAAGCCTTCGTCTTCAACAACCGGTTCAAGTTCTTCGAGTTTTAAGGGAAACATTTCAACAAAATTATTGAAATCCCCGTCTGCCAGGTTAACTTCCATTTCTCTTGTTACCAGACCCAATTTCTCAAATCTGACTAGAATCTTTTGGGCCGGCAGATTAAGAATTCTAAAGCTGCCATCTGCGGCAGTTTCAACGCTTTTTTCAAGCGCGGTAATTTTGACTCCAACATCATCAACGCCATCTACTCCGCCTGTTACATATACAAACCCACCAACAGAACCGCCTACAAGAGTTAGATTCATCGGTGTTCCTGTTAAGTCAAGGATTTGTCCTCCCGTGATTGTTAACTCTTCTGTTCTTGCGCGCTTGGTCTCATCAATGCCTACGGCAACGATGTTGACTTTGCCGGCTGGAACGTTGCTTAACGTATAATTACCATCTGCATCAGTTTTTGTTGTGAGATTAAGATACTGTTCACAGAACACCAGAGCTCCATTCTCAGGAAATTGAGACTGATTGATTGATGCCACAACTTTGCCCTTGATTGTGGCGGTAGTTGCGCCGGGCAGCGCGGCGGCGGCAGGGGTGAGCTCGACCATAAAGGTTTTCGCAAAATCGCCGCCGGTTTCTACTTCGACAATTTTGGTTTCGTAGCCAGCTTTTTCGAGCTTGAACTGAAAGGCGAGATCTGGCAATTCAGTTAGCGTAAAAGCACCTGTTGTGTCTGAAGTATATGGTTTGCCCCATGCGGTAATAGCAACGTCGGCAATTGATGCAGATGTGTTGGCGTTAACGACACGACCTGTTATCTGCTTGTCAGCTGCGGTTACCACAATCGCGGCTGGAATTTCAGTGGTTTTGGCGGCTTCGACTGTGATCTCGCCTGAGCGCATGCGATAAAGCTTATTGTCTGTGCCTTTGTGCTCGGCAATCAGGTTTACAGCTCCGGCGGGAACATTTTCGAGCAAAAACGTGCCAGATGCACCGGCTAGCGTCGTGAGACTGGGGTTTTGCTCGACATATACAATGACCTGCCCCGCGGCAAGTCCGTCTGCACGCACGCTGCCAATGGCAATTGTATTGTTAACGATTGTTCCAGCGATTGAGCCGGTTTCGGCGATAGGAGCGGTATATGTGCTTCCGCCACCACCACCGCCACCACAGCCAGTTGCAGTTAATGCAACCGCGATAGTCAGCAGAATAAAAACTTTGAACAGGTTCTTCATCTTCAAGGATCCTCCAGATATAGTTTATTGATTGTAAAAGCGACAATGCTTCAACGATACGCCCAAAACATTAATTAACTTATCTCATTCTGTCAACCGATTCTCTGTGGCCAGGAAAAGCCGTTGTGCTCTGAAAAGGCGTTGTGTGCATCTCAGCGGCGCGCATACTTTAGCTGACTCGCCGAAATATTACATGAATGCATTAAAAAGTACAATAACTAATTCGTGGAACTGGCTGTTCTGCACAAAACGATTGTTTAAGAGTGTTTCTTTTCTGTTCTTTTTTTATATTCTGGAGTTGGTCGCCTGGCGTAAGCTGGTAACGTGGTTTTGAAGGTTCCGATTCTGGCTGGAGTTCGACTGCTGATAGCGGTAATTTAGTCTAGAGGAAGATCATGGCAATCTCTTCTAGTCATCGGATTCAGAAACTTCTGCCTGCAGAGCTGGTTTTTCGCCTGGCTTTGTGGCGCTGGCCGCAGTTTTTTTGATTCTTATGCTGCCGACACTGGTTTTTATACGGATTTTTGGCGAATCTGCGTCGGTATCTGTGCCCTTAAAGGCATTCTGTATTCTGCCCACATGGCTTTCGGCAGTCAGTGCCGGTTTACTGCTTTCTGGCAGTTCTGCTCTGATTGCGCCGACTTCAGAAGTTATTTTAAGCTCGGAGCCAGCTTTTAATGAGTCTGTTTTCAGATTGATTGAGCCAGTTTGGGTTTCTACGCTGACTTTGTCTGCAGAAAAATTCTCAAGCCTGACTGCGCCAACTTCGCTGCTGGCGTTCAGTTCCTCGCCGTCAAAATCATTGATTCGGATCGCGCCAACACTCGTCTTTATCAGAGCTTTTGTCGCAGACAGACTGGAGCACTTGATTTTCCCGACATTGCTGATTGCTTCGAGCTTGTTGGTTTTGACCTTATTTATGTCTATCTCGCCAACCTGCGAATTAACTGAGATTTCGGGCGAAGATATAGAGTCGAGCTTTATTTTTCCTGTCTGCAGATCAATGTTGATTGGCCCCGAAACTTTGGCGATGTCTACGTCGCAGCTGACTCCAGAACGTTGCACGCATTCTATTTGAAGCAGTTGCTGTTCTGGAACTTTGATGAGAAAAGTAATCTCCGGGAAAGGATAAAAGCTCCAGGCTGGTTTGCTGATATCGCCGCCAAGTATCAGTTTGCCATCATCTTTCAATTCACATAAATAGCTGAGACTCTCAAGGTTGGCAGAGGCCTGATTCTCGTTTCTGCCACCCACTTTTCTGACGACATCAACTGTAACTTCCTTAGCGTCAGCATCGCCAACCAGCTGCACTGTTTTGCTGTAAAAAGGCATCTGACTGCCGGGGAAAGACAGATTGATCGAGGACACTCCGGTGGCAGCAAATTTGTGCGCATGGCTGTCGCTGACAGTGTGCTCGCGTAGTGAGTTTGACACCATCCAGAAAGCCGAAAGAACGATGAGTCCTGTTACAGCCACGCCGGTTACCAGCTTTCTGGTGTTGATGTTAAGCAGGCTTTTGTTGAAAAAAGTCGTGGCGAAATACTGTGTTAACAGTGCAAAGAAGCCGAGGCCGGTCACTAAACCTGCGAGCCCGGCCAGATAGCCCGGTATGCCGGTTACAAAATAGAACCAGAGATCGTTAGACTGCCAGCCGGCAATGCCGATTTCGCTCAAAATCTTGAAGAATCCGGCTGCCGCAACGCTCAAAAGCGCACCACTTAATGGCAGATAAAGCGCTACAAGCAGGAAAATGATAAAGATAACTTTCATTACAGTTTGCAGTGTACTGAAAATACTGCTGTTGCGGGCGCTGGCAGCTTTATCAGGGTAATCGCCGGGAGGCATGATCAGGCCGATTATGATGTAAGCGATAGGGCCAATTCCTGAAAACACGATTAAAAAGCGCAGTAGTAAAGAAGATATTCCCCAGTATTCTGCGAATCCTCCACAAACGCCCAGGAGCCAGCGGTCTTTGCT
This sequence comes from Candidatus Rifleibacteriota bacterium, assembly GCA_018818125.1. GTDB lineage: Bacteria > Muiribacteriota > Ozemobacteria > Ozemobacterales > Ozemobacteraceae > Rifleibacterium. Next base: position 47,174 of record JAHISQ010000085.1, on the reverse strand, counting down.
TGATCTTTTCAAAACTCGATAGCGCGGAAAGGAATAGTCATGCTGCTGGGTTTTGCCGTCGCTGGCTTCGTTTTTCTCTTCACTGCTGGAGTTTGCACTCACTGTTGGTTGCAAGTCGAGCGCTTCGATGAGCTCTTCTGGAGTGCCGACTGCCAGCAAAACTTCGAGCATAATCTGGGCGTCGACTGCTTCCACTCGCTTGCGATCACAGCTTTCCCTAAGGGCGCAGCTGATATGTTCGTCAAGTGACGAAACCAGATCTTCGTAGATCTCAGTATTTACAATGCATTTGTCGGCCCGATTGCGCAATTGCTCAAAGAAATCGCTCAGAGCTTTCTGAGCTTCACGTGTCATTTCAAAACTTCTCAAAGTGTTTTTCATTTGTTGGTTACTCCCATAATTTGATTGAGACTATGGTTGAGCTGAAGCCACTCAGATTTGAGAACCTTCAGCAGTTCAGCTCCCTGATCGGTTAGAAAATAGTATTTTCTCGGCGGTCCTTTGACCGATTCTTCCCAGCGGTAGGAAATGGCGCCTTCATTCTTGAGCCGCGAAAGAATCGGATAAACCGTTCCTTCAGCAATTTGAATGCCGCCCTGTTTTATCGTTTCAACTATGTTGTAGCCATACCCTTCGCCTTTGGAAAGAATAGTCAGAATCGCCAGTTCTAGTATCCCTTTGCGCAGCTGTTTGGTTTTCTGCTCGATTCCAAGTTCCATGTTTTGCGATTCCTTTCTATTTTTTAGATACTGGTTATCTATATCTACTTTGTAACACATAGTAGCTGGTTACGTCAAGTATTGTTTGTTTTTTTTATCCAGGTTTGGAAATCTTTGGTTCCGCGGCTGGTCCTTGGTATATGCCCCGCGACGTGCCGACGCTGCTCGAACCTTCTATGCGATGGTTGGTCAGCGTGGCTAGCCCCCACAGATCACAGCATGAAACGAAAATCTAATATGCAAAACTTATTGTAAGTATCTTGGTAATATATAAAATATAAGTAGTTTTTTGGGGAGGTATATATGAGCTTCAAGCGCCTGTTTTTTCTGGGATTGGTGATTGTGGTTATTGGTTACAATCCTGGGTATTCGCAAGACACTATCAGTCCATTTTCCGATGCTCTAATTCAGCTTGATGGCTCCACTGCCAATCGTAATACGTCTGAAGCTTTAGGTGTGGCGGCGATCCAGCAAGTAGGTATAGTCAGAGCCAAATGGCTACTGAACGTTAGGGCAGCTCCATGGGGAAAAATCATTGACGGCTATAAACCGGGTCGTCAGGTTCAGATTGTTGGCCGAGAAGGAGATTGGTATAAAATCATTCGTGGAAACGGATATGCTTATGTTCATACCAGTCTGATCGAATTAAAACAGGAGAACTCTGATTCGGCTTCCCAGTCAGCACAAAAGCCAGCAGGAAACTCTACTGCCTTTGTCAACAAATATGGTCCTGACAGCAAGGGTTATCAAAAAATCTTTGACCTTATAAAGAAATTCTGCAATGCAAATAAGGCCTACGTTCTTGGCGCAGCTCACGGAGCCTCTAAAGGCATAGTAGAAAAATCTGATTGCTCCGGTTTCACTAGTCAATTTATCCAAAAGATATCAGCCATGGCAGGAGTTAAGCCGGTTACAGGCAGTAGTTACCCATCCAGCACCAATTTTGCAAAGTCAAACTACACTAAAAAAATCACACCAAAAGTGCCTCCTACAAACCCCAGAGATCTTGTAAGACCTGGAGACATATTCGTGATGAAAAAAGGCGGCTCGTACGGTCACGTTGGCATATTTATGGGATACGACTCAGCTGGTCGCCCGCTTATCGCTCACTCCACTACGAGAGTTTCAAAAAAAGGTGTAACAGTATGTGGAAACATCGGAACCACAGGTGTTAGAATAGAGCCTATTCCATCATGGTATAAAGAGCGATGGATGGGGGTTTATCGCTTGAATAACATGGATAAGATAATGAACAATCTTGAGGCATGATAAGGCAAGCCGACAAATGAAAACAATTCTATTATCCCTGATAGTATCTTGTGTTGCATTCGTTTTTCCCTGCAATGCCGGAAATCCGGTATTGACAAAAAATGCGGAGTTCAGCCCCATACTCGATTTCTCCAGAGGCAGTGAGCCTGAGCAATTGTTATGGCTGGTAGAAGATGATGGAACTATATTGCCCGGCGCCTTTATGGGCCCTATGGTTTTTAAAACAGATGCTGCCGGCATTCTCTGGGTCGGCGATACTCAGAATGGCAGAATATGTGCTTTCTCCAAAGATAGCAAAAACACGAAAACCGTAGATCTGATAGCCATTGGCACAAAACTTGGGCTAAAAGACCCCCCTGCTTTGCTTGACATGCTCTTCAACACAAAAGGCGACCTTCTTGTCGGTGATGGAGCAAACAATGTAATCATAGAGATTTCTATGACTACTTCCACATGCAGATTCTTTGCTGCCCCCACAGATGAAGACTCCAAATGGGCTCAAATAAACTATATACATAGTGATAGTCTGGGCAGAATATATGTAGAAGACCTTGCTTTGCAGCGTACCGTAGTTCTTGACGAGAATGGCAGTTTTCTTGAAAATCTTCAGGGCCAAGTTTTTTTGGCAATAAACAAGAAGACAGACAGATGGGTCACCTTGGTTGCTGACAACGATTCAACTGACATCTGGCATGTTCTTGCCAAAGACAAGCGCGAAGAATCATGGCAGGCATTTGCTGCAATCCTTGAAAAAAAACCTGTGTTGTGGGTTGGCTTACTTGGCTTTGATAGCGATGATAACATCTACATAGCTTACGAAACTGAAGACGCCAGAAGTTATCTTGTTTACAGCAAAGATGCCGAGCTGGTAAAAAGCTTGAAAACCCAAAGTATCAACCCGGGATACGATCCTCTGTATCCTGATTGGGTAAGCCCTGACGGCACAATATATAGCGTCAAAATCGAAAAGGATACACTGCGCATAATGCAATTGAAATGAATGAAGCTATTCGCCTCTGGATAAGCTTTCTAAACAGAAAATTGTGATATTGTGTCCTGATATAAGCATGTCGACCATCGAAAATGCATTGAGAGAACTAACCCGTTAAGGTTTCATTGTGAAAACTGGCATCGGGTATTCTACGGCTTCTTTTGCAATCAAGAGGGCTGTAAATCATGAAAGACAAAGATTTTAACAGGCTTGCTGTGGGCGGAAAGCAGTTTGCTAAAGTTCTTTACTTTTGAATGAAGTTTGTATATATTTCGTTATGTGGCGAAATATAGTTTGTATTGAACGGGATGCCGATGAAAGATACTCTCAACGTAATAAAAATTCTAGCAGAAGAAAGCCGTCTGCGCATATTCATGGCGCTGCATGATCGGGAATTGTGCGTCTGCCAAATCGTTGCCTTGCTTGGACTGGCCGCATCTACTACTTCCAAGCACCTGGCTCTGATGTATCAGACTGGTATTATTGATCAGCGCAAAGATGGACGTTGGGCATATTATTCGGTCAGCTCAGACTGGTGTAAGAGCAACGCAAAGCTCAACGACTGGGTGCTCGGCGAGTTAAAAGGCTCAGTGCGAGTTCTGGCCGATGCTGAGAGGCTTGAAGAAGTTCTTAAAATGCCGGTAGAACTGCTATGTCAGCCACTGGATCAATGTTTCCCTGAAAAAAACGGCAAAGCGAATAGAGTCAGAAAATGACCAGAAAAAGGGTGTTGTTTCTATGTACCGGCAATTCATGTCGCAGCCAGATGGCAGAGGGTTGGCTACGGCACCTCAAGGGCGATCAGTATGAGGCTTTTTCGGCTGGAATGGCAATCCACGGTATGAATTCTTACGCCGTTCAGGTGATGCAGGAAGCTGGCGTAGATATTTCGGGACATCGCTCCAAGCTGCTTAGCGAGTTTGCGGGCCAGCAGTTTGATCTGGTGGTGACAGTTTGCAGCAAAGCCAGCGAGAGTTGTCCCCTTTTTCCAGGTAAAACAAGGGTCGTACACGTTCCTTTTGACGATCCGCCGTCTTTGGCAGCAGAACTAACTGATGATGAGCAGATTCTCAACTGCTATCGCCGAGTGCGTGACGAGATTGCAGGTTTGATAAGAAATATCGAGAAAGCAGGTGGATAAGATGGAATTCAAGGTTCTTAAGGATGACGAAATACGTCAGAAGGTAAGTCAGAGATACGCAAAAGTAGCTGGCGGCTGTGGCAGTTCCTGTGGATCTGCTTCGGGTTGCTGTTCTGATCCGATGGTCAATCCAGAGGCATCTGAAAAGCTTGGCTATGGCAAAAATGAACTGACCGCTGTTCCTGAAGGCGCCAACATGGGTCTTGGCTGCGGAAACCCCCAGGTCCTGGCGCAGCTGCGTCCGGGTGAGACGGTTCTCGATCTTGGCAGTGGTGGCGGATTTGATTGCTTTCTTGCCGCCAGAAAGGTTGGCGCATCTGGCCTGGTTATCGGTGTTGACATGACCCCAGACATGATAAGCAAGGCCAGAAAAAATGCCGTAACCGGTGGATTTGAGAATGTCGAGTTCAGGCTTGGCGAAATCGAACACCTGCCAGTTGCTGATAACAACGTCGATGTGATTATTTCGAATTGCGTAATTAACCTGTCGCCAGATAAAAAGGCGGTTTTTGCCGAGGCATACAGGGTTTTGCGCAAAAATGGTCGTATTGCTGTGTCTGATGTTGTAGCTCTGCAGCCAATGCCAGAGCAGATGTTACAGAACAATGATGCTTACTGTGGTTGTGTGGCGGGTGCTGTCTCGGTCGAAGAACTTGACAGAATCATTGAAGAGCAGGGATTCAATGAGGTTAAAATTGAGTTGAAGCCGAATAGCGCTGAATTTATCAGAGGCTGGTTTCCTGGAGCAGAAAAGCATGTGTGCTCGGCTTCGATTACTGCTGTTAAGCTCTGATAACCAGAAAGGGGGCATGTCATGAGTGAAAATATTCAAACCAGCGAACGGCAGATGACCAGTATTTTTGAAAAGTATCTGTCACTGTGGGTTTTTCTTTGCATAATTGGTGGCATCCTTCTTGGCAAGGTTGCGCCGGATCTCGCTAAGACGCTTGATGGCATGTCCATTTATGTGAACGATGCGCCTGTCGTTTCGATCCCGATCGCGATTTGTCTTTTTCTGATGATGTATCCGATAATGGTTAAAATCGACTTTGCCGAAGTAATCAAAGCTGGTAAAAGCGGCAAACCGGTTTTTCTGACCCTGTTTATCAACTGGGCAATCAAGCCTTTTACCATGTATGCGATTTCTTATTTCTTTCTTGGTTATCTGCTGCAATCATTTATTGGCAGCGAGGCGGTCGATCTGGTAAAAATGCCTTTCGGACTCGACCTTGATGTTGGTGCCACACATGGCGCCGGCATGGTGGTGCTGCAGGATGGCATTAAAATGTTGCAGGTTCCACTTTGGCGAAGCTATTTTGCAGGCACCATTCTGCTCGGCATCGCGCCCTGCACTGCAATGGTTCTTGTCTGGAGTTACCTCTCGCGCGGCAACGATGGATTGACGCTGGTAATGGTCGCAGTCAACTCGCTCACCATGCTTTTGCTCTACGGGATTCTGGGCGGCTTCCTTCTCGGTGTCGGGAAACTGCCGGTGCCGTGGCAGGCGCTTTTGCTGTCGGTTGCGATTTACGTGGCTTTGCCGCTGGTCGCCGGATATTTATCGCGTAAACTGATTATTGCCCAAAAAGGCGAAGTCTGGTTCAAAGAAAAGTTTTTGCACTTTCTTACTCCAGTTACCATTCTGGCGCTGCTGACGACACTGGTGCTGTTGTTCTCGTTCAAGGGTGAAGTTATTGTTGCCAATCCATTGACCATTCTCTGGATAGCCATACCGCTTACCATTCAGACAATTCTAATTTTTGCGCTTGGCTATGTAGCTGCCAAAGTTCTTGGCCTTAAATACGAAGATGCCGCTCCCGCCGCCATGATCGGTGCTTCAAATCATTTTGAAGTGGCCATTGCTACTGCGGTAATGCTGTTTGGTCTCTCTTCTGGCGCTGCGCTGGCAACTGTTGTTGGCGTGCTCATCGAAGTGCCGATAATGCTTATGCTGGTGCGCTTTTGTCTGAAAACTCAGCACTGGTTTAAGCCATCTCAGAGCTGACAGGATATGCTGCTTTCGATCAGGTTGTAGAGGCTTTCTCGGTGAGATTTAACTTTAGTTTCTGTCATACAGGCATCAGTCGAAGACTTCCCAGGTCAGGTCTGCGATCAATGTCGTGGCAAATTTCAGCGGTTTTCAGCAGAGATAATGGTGTGATTGCTTGGCTATTCTGGCTGCGCTCTGAGCGTCTTTTCGTTCAGTTCTTCGCAGCCACCACCACTCGGGCATGAACTGTCATCGCGTTCCCATTGCAAAGTTGTGTGTTTAATGCCGAATAGATCAAGCAATTCTTTGCAGGCACGCGCGATTAGAGCATCTTCGTCTTCGCTGTAGGACTTAACCAGATGGGCTGTTAAGGCTGATTCGGTCGTGCTCAGACCCCAGATGTGCAGATCATGCACTGCTGTAACTCCTGGTAAGCCTTCAAGATAGGTGTTTACCTTTTTCGGGTCGATGCCTTTTGGAATTGCGTGTAATGCAAGATCAATAGATTCACGCAATAAGCTCCAGGTGCCAAAAAATATGACCGCAACAATAATCAGGCTGACAACAGGATCAATCCATTGTTTGCCAGAATACATGATGGCGAGACCTGCGATTACGACACCGGCAGAAACTGCTGCGTCTGCAACCATGTGCAGATAGGCACCGCGAATGTTTAGATCGTCTTTTCGTCCAGACATGAAAAGCATTGCTGTTGCAGTGTTTATTATTATGCCGATCAATGCAACCCAGATAACTGTCTCGCCGGCTACCTGTGCTGGTTCATTAAAACGTCTTATCGCCTCCCAGGCGATAGCTCCGACAGCCACTAATAATATCAATGCATTAAACATAGCTGCCAAAATTGATGAGCTGCGCAAGCCATAGGTGCGCCGTTCTGATGGTTGGCGTTGCGACAGATAACTTGCGCCCCATGCAAGCAACAGACCAAGAACGTCGCTGAAATTGTGTCCTGCATCAGCTATCAATGCCAGCGAACTGGCAAAATATCCATAAGCAGCCTCAATTGTAGCAAAACCCACATTTAGTGATATGCCAATTGCAAAAGCCCGATTATAATTGGCTGGCCCATGGGCGTGGCCGTGGCCGTGGCCGTGACCATGACCATGGCTGTGATCGTGATCGTGATCGTGATCGTGATCATTATGGTGTGACATAAGTTTGGCAATCTCCAGGCGGTTGTAAAATATTTGGAAGCAGTTTGAATTTTACGATGCTAACAGGCTATCACACTAACATTATTGCCAGAAACCTTCAAATGAAGTTCTTTAAAAGAGGCGCTTTATTGCAGTGGTGCTTTTACTGAGTGGCGAAGCTTATTCCGTAAATATGAACAAGACTATAATAGATCCCTGCGCCGATAAAGATTATGCCAGTGGCGGTTCTTACGTAAAATTCAATGTGATTTAGACTGTTAAAGGCCTTGCCTAGCCACTTGCTGCTGAAAGCTATCAGAAATGCAAAAACTACTACTGGAATAGCCGTGCCAATACCATATAGAGCTGGCAAAAGCACTGAAGAATCGCTACTGACAGACAGAGGAATCAGAGCGCCGAAGAATAGTCCGGCAGAGACTGGGCAAAAAGAGAGCGCAAAGAGAACTCCGAGCGGAAATGCATACAGAGCTCCGTTTTTGGAGGCTTTCTGTTGAATTCCTTCGCCGGCCATCTGGATGCTCAGGCCGGCGCCTATAAGGCCAAGAAGAATCATGCCGAGCAAAATAAGCAGTGGGCCAAGGATTTCATTGAGGTATTTCTGCAGAAACCGAGAGAGCTCGCCACTTGCCAATGCACCCGATGAGAGCAGAAAACCGAGGGCGAGATAGGTTAAGGTTCTTCCGCAGGTGTATAACAGCCCGGAAAAAAGAATTGCGGCTTTACTGTGCAGTTGTCGGCCAATAAAGGAAATGGCCGCTACATTCGATGCCAGTGGACAGGGACTGATGGCAGTTAGAATGCCGAGCCAGGCTGCTGTGGTGATGCTCACCCAGGTCATTGTTATTCTCCACTCGCTTTGTTAAGTGCTTTTTTTACTGCGTCTCTGATGTAAGCATCAAATTCAGCAGGTTTTTCGAGTAGTGGCCAGACATCGTCGAGGCGGTTGAATTCAAGGATGTCATTGCCCTGAACGACTGCTACCACCACGCAGCTGGCAGCCACGTCAAACTTTTTTGCCAGAACTTCGTTTTCCTGAAAATTGACTTCTTCCCAGAGTATTTTTTTGCTGGACCAGGCATTGGCGAAGTCGTGCTCAACCAGCTGTTTTGCTTTGCTTTCAATGCTATTGCAGGTTATGCAGCGAAAAGTAGCGTGCATGTAAAATATCTTTACCAGTCGGTCAGCAGTAGTTCTGCCGCCGTTGCTGGCGGCAGTCATATTGCTGTTGACCGTTTTTGCAACCACACTGTGCTTGCCGAGTGCAAAGCCGATTGACACCAGGACAAAGGCCAACAAAAGATTGGTGATCAATTTTTTATGTTTTTCGCTGAATTGCATTCAGAAATTATTCACCCTCAGTTGTTTCGGAAGCTGCTTTTGGTGCTACTGATTCTGGGTTGGCTTCTTCATTGGTGCCAGAAACAGTTATCAGTCCGAGTTCGGCCCATTTGGCAAGAACGTCTTCTTCTGAGATGAAGCCGGTATGGCGAAATACTTCCTTGTCTTCAGCATTCAGAAAAACCTGAGTTGGAATTGACTCAATACTATGTTCTTTTGCAAAACTCTCGTTTTCAGGTATCCATACATCAATGAACTCAGTTTTGAACTTGTCTGCGTGATTTTTTGCAAGAGATTCAAGAACTGGTTCCATGGCTTTGCATGCCTTGCACTGTTTTGAACCGAAGTCGATAATGCGAGGCAGCTTGAGAGCGTTGGCATCATTTGCTGCTGTTGCTACGCTGGTTTGTGCAGTGGGCTGTGCCGGTGTTGATGTTTCCGGAGCTGCACCACAGCCTGACGAAAAGAAAAGAGACGCGGCAACAAAGATATAACTGAAGTTGTTTAATTTCATGATTAATTCCTTTAAAGAGATTTGCAAAAACCCAGCAAATCAACTGCTTTTTCGCAGATCATTGCGATGTTCTCCTGATTAACCTCTGTCTGACCTTTTTTAAAGCCCAGTTCGGTAATCATGATGTGTTTGAAGTTTGTTAGCCCTTTTTCTTCTAGAGTTTTGCGGGCACAGGCTAACGGACAACCGTCAATAACCAGTATTTTATCGGCACCTTCAGTGCTCTTAATAAAACCACTGATATTGCCGCCAATTCCTGCGAGGCAAGACATGGCACATTTATCATCTCGGCTGAGCTGACGGGCAGAGCGATCCGCCAATTCGCCAACATCTGCTGCACCGGAACAAGTATAAATTAATGCAGGGTTACCCCCGCAGGCACAATTTTCTCCAGACATACTTTTGTATCCTATTTGAGATGTTTTTTGATTTCTTCAACACCAGGCACTTTGCCGGCCAGCTTAACATTGCCGTCGACTGCCAGGGCTGGGGTAATCATGACGCCAAAGCTCATGATCTCGTTGATGTCTGTGACTTTAACAAGCTCATAAGTCAGGCCAAGCTCTTTTGCTGCCTGCTCGGCTTCTGCCGCAAGCTTTGCACACTTCGGACAACCGGTTCCAAGAATCTGAATTTTCATAATTGATTAGACCTCCATTAGCTGAAAAATGTTCCAAATATTACACCAAATATGGTTGAAAAAATGATGACCAGAGAAACAAAGGCAAATGTTTTTTTGTTGCCAAGAACGCTGCGGATAACCAACATATTGGGCAGGCTCAATGCCGGACCGGCAAGTAACAGTGCCAGCGCTGGTCCTTTTCCCATGCCGCTGCCGATCAAACCCTGCAGAATGGGAACTTCAGTCAGGGTTGCGAAATACATGAAGGCGCCGATGAAGGAAGCTAGAAGGTTAGACAACAAAGAGTTGCCGCCAACGGCGCTGGAGATCCATTCAGAAGGAATAAGACCTTCATAGCCAACACGACCCAGCAGTGTGCCTGCGATCAGAACGCCAAATAGCAGCAGAGGTAGAATCTGCTTGGCGAAGTCATAAGATGATGAAAACCATTCGCCAAGTTCACCTTCATCAGTACTGGTGAAAATGGTCAGGCCAAGGGTACCGGCAGTGAATGCAACAAGCGGTTGTGAGGGGTACATATAGCCAAGAGTAGCTACAACTGCGCCAGTTAGAATCGCCTTCCATGCTTTTAACTCAAACCATGCAACCAGTAATACGCCCAGAAGAATTGCAAAGCCGCTGGTGATAACCCACTTCGCGCTGTAAATGCTGGCCCATATTCCTTCTGGCGATTGAGGTTTGCCCCAGTTGGCAAACACAAGAATGAATACCATGGAGGCAAAGTAGAGAGTATCTTGCCAGAGGGCCCGTTTAACTTCTGGCTCAGGCATCATCATCTGAGCGGCTGCCTTGGCTTCTTCTTCTTTGCGGAACAACAGATGCATGGAATAGCCGATGATGACGCTAAGGAAAATTGCACCAGCAGCGCGTGCAATGCCAAGTTCCGGGCCAAGAATGCGGGCCGTAAGAACGATTGCTAAAACGTTAATTGCTGGGCCAGAATAGAGAAAGGCACATGCAGGACCAAGACCTGCGCCCATTTTGTAGATACCAGAGAATAGCGGGAGAATGGTGCATGAACAGACTGCCAGAATTGTGCCGGAAACCGCAGCAACACCGTAAGCAAGCACTTTGTTTGCTTTGGCTCCCAGATATTTCATTACTGAGGCCTGACTGACAAATACGCCGATAGCGCCAGCGATAAAAAAAGCTGGAATCAGGCAGAGCAAGACATGCTCCTGCGCATACCATTTTACCAGGTGAAATGCTTCGAGAATAGCATTGTCAAAGCGTGGTGTTCCGACCGGTAGATAGTAGCAGATCAGAAATACGATGGTGATGGTAAGAAAGCTCTTCCATTCTTGCTTCCAGTAGCTCATTGGCCGGCCTCCAGAGTTTGACTTAGGGTTGTCTTTGTAAGACCCGTTTCTTGCTTGAATTTACCCGAATTTTTACACATATTGATGAAATTTATCAGCACTAGGCAGTCGAAGGGCGAGTGCTTGCCTTTCGCAGTCTTGGCGTGGAATGTGAAGACCTCTGTGAGCTTTGAGAGCGCTTCCGCAATGACATGACAGGTTGGCAAATCTGTTTATGCTGGCGGCTGATTATCGTTGATCTGGTGGCTGCGTTATCGGCAACTTCTTTGCCAATGCAGTTGATAAAATCTGGCAGGCATTGCATGCGCAGGCGATAGTAGACCAGTTGCCCGCGCTTGTCGTCTTCAACCAGTCCGGCGTTTTTAAGTATGGCGAGATGCTTTGATACGGTTGAAAAATCAGCTTTGATCGCCTCGACAAATTTGCAGACACATTTTTCGCCTTTGGCGAGTTCTTCAATTATGTAAAGGCGGGTGGGGTGGGCGAGAGCTTTTAAAATAGCGGTTTTAGCCTCGATCAGTATTCTCTGTTCATCAGTCATTGCATGCCTCAATAATAATGCTTGGTTATTTGGCATAATAACCAAACGACATGGCAAAGTCAAGAGCCCTTGGCAAATGCACTAAAACAGCGAATTTAGTGGTTGCGACTTAAATGACGCTCTTTTCTTTGTCGTTTTCGGATCTTGATCACGTATGGTCTGGTGCCGTGCAAGCGAGGATGACGAGAGCGACCAGGCAAAAATCCAGTCTAATTGTCGTTGTCAGATGGTTGATGCGTTTGCCTGCCTATTGGCTGGCAAGATTAAGCGGGTTAAGCGCATGATAATCTATAACTTGCGATTTTGTATTGACTTTATATACCAATCGGTATATGATTGCTTTATGGGAAACAAAGACGAAATATTAAGAAGTGCTCTCACCTTATTTGCTGCTCGTGGTTACGATGCGGTTGGAATTCAGGAGATTGTTGATCAGGCTGGCGTCTCTAAGCCTACTATGTATCACTATTATGGCAGCAAGAATGGCCTTCTTACGGCTATTATGGAGAATAATTTTCGCAGATTGCTGCTTGAACTAGGGCCAGTAACCGTATACAGCGGTGATCTTCCTTTGGCGCTGACCACAATCATGCGCACCTATTTTCAGTTTTCACAAAGGTTTCCTGAGTTTTATCGCCTGCAGCTTGCACTATGGTTTTCGTCGCCTGAGAGTGAAGGCTTTCTGGCGGTTAAGGAATGGTGCGAAAAGCAGCACCAATTACTGGAGATGGTTTTTATGCTGGCTGTTAACAATCACGGAAACATGAAAAACCGCCATCACGCTTATGCCGCAACATTTCTCGGGATCATCAACACCTACATCGGACTTTCTTTGAATGGCTATGCTGATCTTGGCGAAGATACTATCCATGCTGCCATCCGGCAGTTTAGCCACGGAATCTATTCTTAGCGGCTGAGACAGGCTTCGTTTTGTATCTGTCGCTGGCCTTTTCCCCTCGCAGAAGCTAATTCTGCCGGTTTTCGCAAATTTGTTCTAACTACTGCTATACCGATCGGTATAGTGATTTAAAAAGGAGTTGAATCATGAACAACTGGATTAGTGAAGCTGTTTTTTATCACATTTATCCTTTGGGGGCTTTTGGCGCTCCCAGAAACAATGACTTCTTTGCTGCGCCGATGCAGCGTCTTGAAGCGACAGACGAGATGCTTGAGCATCTGGGACGACTTGGTGTAAATGCTGTTTATCTTGGCCCTGTTTTTGAGTCAGGTACTCATGGCTATGATACTGCTAATTTCTATGAAGTTGATCGCCGCCTGGGTTCGAATGAGACGCTGGCTTGGGTTGTCAGAAGGTTTCACGAACAGGGGATTCGTGTCGTTCTTGACGGTGTTTTTAACCATGTGGGGCGAAATTTCTGGGCTTTTCGCGATGTAATAGACAAGGGTGAAAATTCGCAATTTGTCGACTGGTTTGCTGGCCTGGATTTTACCAGAAGAAGTCAGAATGGTGACAACTTTTCTTATGAAGGTTGGAACGGAAATTATGATCTGGTTAAGTTGAATCTGGCCAATGAAGATGTTCTGCAACATCTGTTCGCGGCTGTCGAAATGTGGATTCGAGAATTCAACATTGATGGATTGAGATTGGATGTTGCTGATTGTCTGCCGTTCGAATTTATGCAGAAGTTGTCGTCTCTTTGCAAGTCGTTGCGTTCGGATTTCTGGTTAATGGGCGAGGTGGTGCATGGTGACTATCGCAAGTGGGTTGCTCCGGGGATTTTGGACTCGGTAACCAATTATGAGTGTTACAAGGGGCTTTATTCAAGCCACGTTAATAAAAACTACTTCGAAATCGCCTATTCATTGAATCGTCAGTTTGGGAATGATGGAATTTACAAGGACTTTCAGCTATATAACTTTGTAGATAATCATGATGTAACGCGAATAATAGATACGCTTTCACAGTCACGGTATCTGTATCCGGTTCACTGCCTGCTTTTTACCATGCCAGGGGTTCCATCGATTTATTATGGCAGCGAATGGGGAATAGGCGGCAAGAAAGCGGGTGCTGATGATTGGCCTTTACGCCCCTGCATTGACTGGCGGGTTCAGTCTGTAAATAGAGCCAATAAAGATCTAGCTGGTGTCATAGCTCGTCTGTCTGCCTTGCGGAGCGCTTCCGATGCTCTGAAAAATGGCAGGTATCAACAGTTGTATGTAAATCACGAGCAATTTGCTTTTATGCGTCAAACAGCAGAAGAGCGAATGATAGTCATGGTGAATGCTTCTGAAAACGCTGCAACTGTAAGCGTTGATGTGTCTTTTGCTGCTGATGGTGAGTGCTTCGATGTTTTGAACAGCGAAACCTTGCGTGTAAGTAATCGAACACTAAAGTGCGAACTCTCGCCGGGTTGGGCAAGAATAATACGCCTTTGACACACAGCAAAGCAGCGAACTTTTGTTTATTACTGAAAATTGCCCATGTGCTTTTTAACGCCAGGTTTGTTTGGGGGGCGGCGAAAAGCGCTTGAATTGTCTTAAAACAACTGCAGCCGCATCTGGTGATGCGGCTGCAGATATATTGATTAATTCTGTCGAGTTGAGGGCTCTGTTAGTTCGGGTCTGGGTAATATTCTACATATGTAAAGCCGGGAGCTTCGTTTAATTCAGGGGTTGTGCCGGGTACTGGCCCGGAGAGAAACTTGAGAATAAACACGCCAGTTTTGCCGACCAGGTCGCTGAACTCATTGTCGGTAGCGCAGATATAGGCTTGATATTGGTTCGTCCAGCCGCCGGTGCTAACAGTGCCATCGCGTTCCGCCTCTTTGAGAGCATATGCGAAAGTCTTGTCATTTCTGCTTATTGGTGTTTCCAGTTCAATTAAAGTGCCATAGAATTTCTGCAGGCGATCGAAAATTGGATCGACAGGTTCCGGGCCTTCCCAGCCTGGCTCGCTGCCAGGATTGCCGGGGTTGTAGTCAGGGTCGAAGCCATATACCGAGGGATCAATTGGTTCTGCCAACAGCACGGCGAGGGCTTCTATCAGCTTGTCACGGGCCGCGCCGGGTGGAGGTGTTGCGGCGAATTTGAGAAGACTAAAGTTCTCATTTATCCGCTGCATCAGTTTGTTCATCAGGGTTTTCTGAAAGTCTGCCAGTTGCAGAGGGTCGCCGATTTGCTCTATCGTTGAGCGTAGAGAATTGCGGGTCGTCGCGGCAAAAACAGGTTCGCCCTTGCCGGGGTAAGGCAGGATCCAGACAGAGTCATCGTTGAAGTCCACTGGCGGGTTGATTATTGTGCCAAAGTCTTCAGGTTTAGGCAGCAGGGCGAAGATCAGCGGCGCTGAATCTGGAGACTTTTCGAGAAGTCCAAGATCTTTGAAGATAATGAATCTGGCTTTTTCGAAAATCATGATTGCCGGGTCGACATACATGAATTCATCAAGGTTAACCGGCTTGTCATTTTGGACAACCGAGTACATGTGTTCGAGTGCAAGGTCGAATGCTTTTATCAGATCGGTAATGTCAGAATAGGTCACAAAAGCTTTCAGAGTTTGTGAAAGCAAATCCATGCGGCTTCTGGCTTCTATCGCAAGACCCATTCCCCTGAATTCCCCGGCGAATTCAGACGGCAGGTTCATTGTGGCGGTTCTGTCGCCAATGCCTTGTACGAGCAGTAAATCAACGCCTTCGATAGCTTTGATGGCATCTGCTGGCAAACCAAGTGTTCGTGCGCGATTGCGCATCATTTCTTCATAACGCTCACGCATGTTACTTGCTGTGAGCTCTGGATATTTGTCCGTAAAATCTCTGATGTCACGGGCAGCTTCGCAGGCAAATTCGCGCAGCTGAGCTATTTTTTCGGCCACTTCACCGCCAAATGCGGTGGTTATTGACTGAACTCTGGTTTCTCTGTTGACAAATTCTTCTGCTAGAGACTTGAGGTCGGCATCGGTGAGGCCAAAGATGACTTTGGGCGGAAACATCGACATGAGATCACCAATGCTCACATCCGGGTTGCCCTTGATGGCGGCTTCCTTTACAAATCGAGCCATTCCATTGTCGAATGGGGTTATCGGCGATGCGTCGACTTTTTTGTCGGCCAGGTTCATCGGGATTACACCTTCGATGATCTGATTATTATTTAATTTCGCCTTGAGAATAAAGTTTCGGCGTGCGCTGGCGACTGTGTCATAATCGAAATTAAACGAGTAATTTGCTTTGTTACCAATAATCTGTGCAATTACGCCCAGTTTAAGCGGGACTTCCAGGCCACCGGCAGTAAGATAGTAAAGGCCGATGCTCGCTTCAGTTGGCGCTGCATCCGCTCTGAGGGAGGCCTTGTCGGTTGGATCAGTCAGAAGAATTGAACCAGACAATGTTGTGTTGCCGGCAGATATATTGGGAATTGTGCTGCCGCTTCCGCCACCACCACCGCAACCCGTTGAAAAAACGAGCGCCAGACCGAGAAATAGCAGGAAAAATCTGTCTCTATAAAGACCCATACAGCCTCCAGTATAAAACTAATATTGAGTTGAAAACCAACTTTCGCGACAGCTTAGCACTTCTCTTTTATTAGTACAACTGCTATTTTAACGCCGCGGCTTGTTTTTGCGAGACAGGGAGTTTGATGATTCGAATTGAGTAGGCGCAACTATCAGCTCAGTGAAAACTCGAGCGAGAGAGCAGCGCCGGCAGTCAAATACTGGAAGTAACATAACACCTGATGCTCGGTGTGATTTATGATTTCATCGGGTTGTTGCGAAAAATCGCTGGCCTTCGCGCTTGTTGGCAGCACGATCAGAAATGCCTGATGCCGGCAGGCTGGCTGCGGAAGATTCGGCAGCACGAATTTCTTATGATTCCCGGATTCTATAAGTTTCGAGTCGGAAAGGCGGCAGCAGATATGGCTGCTCTTTCCGGTGTTCCAGGGTTCCGCAAGGGTAATCGAAACGATGCCGCCGCTGGTTTTTCCGTCTATCCGGTAAAATGTAGAGGTCAGAATGTTGCCATGCTGATCGACAAACGGTGAGCTAGCCATTTCTGGGAGCCAGAGTTGGGTGTATAGCTCTTCGCCTTCATATAGATTGAAGTTGCTGAAAATCGCATGATGCCTGATGTTTCCGTCGGCCTGCAGAACCAGAACCGAGGTGCAGCCATAATTGCCAATTGTATATGAGCGCCCGTCGAGTGTGTCTATGCAGATCTTGTGGGCGTAACTTCTGACTGTTGCAAACCAGTCCTGATCGCCGATTTCTTCAGCGATGCCGGTCAGCAGATCGCAGCTTACATGAGTTGTAAGCTGCTGATTGGTCATAAAAGCGATTTCTGGTTTTAATTTCTGGGCCTGAGCCAGATAGCGACCAGCTGATTCTGGTTTTTTCAGTATTTCAGCCAGACGATAGAGCGAATAATAACCCATGGCACGCAGACCTTCGTCGCCGGGGGTTCCTACAGCCTGGCGCATTGCTGTGAAAGCACCTTCATAGTCACCAATGAGTGAGAGAATTCGGCCATTGTAAAACTGCAGCAGCATGTTGTGCGGGTCTTTTCTCAACGACAGAGCAGCTTCTTCAGCCGCTTCGTTGAATTTGCCACTCAACATGAGAGCCTGCATTACTTTGAGGCGAAGATTGTGAAAATCAGGGTATTTCTCGATGCGTTCGCGCAAAACTTCGATTGCGCTGGCGAAATCCATGATCGAAAAATAGCATTCGCTCAGCGCGACCGCGACAATATTGTTTTTGCTTGAGAATCTGGCCAGTTCATCACCAACGGCGATAGCTTCAGTATAGTTGCCGAGAGTTTCGAGACAGAAGAACAGCGCAAAGTAAAAGTCCTGATCGTCGCTGTAGATCTGGCGCAGGCGAATCGACTGTTTGCGTCCTTCTTCATAATCTCTAAGAAGAAATATCGAGCGGGTGAGCATGAATTTGCCAGAAGCCTTTTCATCGCTCCGACTGATCAGTTGCGCTGAAGTCTCAATGAGAGGCTTAATTTCTGCGCGCTCGCCGATAGTGTTGAGCGCGAAGCACAGCAGAAACAGGGTGTCGGCGTTGCCAGGATCAATCTCAAAAGCCTGTTTGAGGTCTTCTATGGCTTCAATGACTGCAAAACTCACAAAGAATTTTTTTCTGGCACTGTCGAGGTATTTGAGTGCCACGGTTTTTGGTGAATCATTGTCGATGCCGGCCGGCTCAAAAGCTTTGCTGGCAGCTGGTGTCATTGTCTGACTGGCGCTTTCGCCGGGCGTTTCCCTTAAAAACCAGCCCTTGAGTATTTCTTTGAATCCGGAAAACCAGGTCGGCGTTGAATAGTGTTTTTGCAGGGCTTCGGCGAGTTCACCGGCATCAGCAAAACGTCTGGCTGGATCGTTTTCGATACATTTCAGTATTATTGCAGCAAACTCCTCAGAAATATGCGAGTTAAGAGTTCGCGGCGAAGCAAAGCCGCCGCGGGTTATCGCAGTCACTATTGCCGCCGGGTCTTCGGCTCGAATCGGGTGGCGCAAGCAGGCGAGTTCATACATGACTATGCCCAGACTATAAATGTCGGTGAGCGGTGTTACCTGGGCACGTTCGCCCATCAGTTGCTCGGGTGCAGCGTAAGAAAGTGTACCCATAAACTGGTTCGGTCGGGTCAGTTCACTGTCGCCGTGCTGCTTTACCAGGCCGAAGTCAATGACTTTAAGATTGCTGTCGCTGTTGATAAGCAAATTAGAACATTTGATGTCGCGGTGAATGACCTGCTGTTGGTGAGCAGAGGCAAGTGCTGATGCTGCCGAGGCCATCAGTTTTCGCACTCTGCCAGGATAATCAGGATCATTAACCGGGTTGGTCAGGTGATCCTGAAGAAAATAAGGAGTTCCCGGCAACGATTCTTTAAGATAGCCGGAAAGGCGCAGATCGCTGACCGAATGCCCGGAATTATGAATAAAGCTGCAATGTGCGATAAAATCGCGAATCGACCAGCCTTCGACCAGCTCCATCACAAAATAAGGCTGGTCGTTGTATTCTCCGTAACTGTAAATTTTAACGATTCCGGGATGATCGAGGCGGGCGATTGCAGATGCTTCA
The DNA here is from genome assembly GCA_018818125.1 of Candidatus Rifleibacteriota bacterium. Taxonomy (GTDB): domain Bacteria; phylum Muiribacteriota; class Ozemobacteria; order Ozemobacterales; family Ozemobacteraceae; genus Rifleibacterium. The sequence continues at coordinate 28,498 of JAHISQ010000085.1, read as the reverse complement.
CGCAGAAATCTGGTGCGGCCGATCCGGTTGTCGGTTGCCTGGTGCATGATTTTTATGGCAACGTGGCGATTGAGGCTTTCGTCTAAGGCCTTATAGACTGATCCCATGCCGCCGGCGCCGATTTCGGCAATTATTTTGCATCCATTTATAATGGTACCAGGCATTGGGGTCTGGCCAGGTTTAGATATTTCGCTGCTCATTTTTTGCCGTTTATCCTGTGTTCGATTAGACCGACTGCTTTCCAAAAAAATCTCGCGGATGGAAGAATCCGAATCCAGGGTGTCTTAATGCAATGTTCTCGGCAAAGCGTCGATCGGAGTCGGCATGGTCATCGCCTGGTGATCCATCTGGCTGCAGGTCGTGGCCTTTTTTCCAGGCCGCATCGCCAACCATGAAGCTGTCTTTCCAGTTAATTTTTCGCTTAACCTGGTGAAGCTTGCGTTCGAGTCGCCATGCCATTTCGTTAGCGGGTTTACGATTTTCGTCATAATTCTCGGCGTAGTCGTAGTAGCCAAAAATAGCGCCTAAAGCGGCGAATTCGCGTATGGTTTCCTGCATGGCTTCTTCTACTTCGGCCTTGGTGATATAGCCAAGGCTTATGCCGGCTTGATTAGAGACTATCGCCAGTAGCCAGCCAGCCTCAGAGAGTGCTCTGAGCTTTTCTGCGGCATGGCGGTAGATCATTACATCATGTTTGCCATGCGGTGAACTTTTTTTGCTGTGTGCTTCACGAAGTGTGCTGTCAGCATCGAAAAAGCCCACACATAGAACTTTTTCAGAATTATGTGCGGGCAGAATAAGACTTCTTCGTTTTTCTGGCACCATTTATCAGCCAAGTACCTTTTTGGACAGCTCTTCAAACTGCACAAGCTCAGGTTCATGGCCCATTATGGCTCGCTTCCAGAAATCTGTATTTTCGAGATCGGCGCCTAGTGCTTTTTGAGCGACGCTCTGTGCCATGTCGCTGCCGGAGAGGCGCAGGAAATTCTGGTATTTTGGCAGAAAGTCGCTGCCTTCACGCTTGAACATTTCGAACAGACCTCGACTGAGCAGATAGCCGAAAGTGTACGGGTAATTGTAGAAGCTTACACCAGTGATGTAAAAGTGCATTTTTGAAGCCCAGAAAAACGGGTTGGCACCGTTTTCTTCGAGCAGTTCACCGAATTGATTCTGCATGGCTTCGGTCATCAGTGCTTTGAAACGCGAAACGCTGACTTCTCCGCGCATTCTTTCCTCGTGAAAAGCTTTTTCAAAATTGAATCTGATCGGGATATCAATCAGAAAGGCAATGCCGTGATTGATCGAACCGGTAAGAACATTGAGTTTCTGAGCGTCGCTGGCTTCGGGGTCAGTCAAAATACCTTCAGCCAGTAGTATTTCGGCGAAAGTAGACGCTGACTCTGCCAGTGTCATTGGATAACCCTGTTTGAATGGTCGCAGTCCATTCAGCTGAGAACTGTGAAAGGCGTGCCCGATTTCATGGGCAAGCGTTGATACGTCGCTCAGGCTGCCGGCGTAGCTCATGAATACGCGTGATTCTTCGGTAAGAAGCGAACCGGTGCAGAATGCTCCGGGGCGTTTGCCCGGTCGAGGTTCTGATTCTACCCATTTCTTTTCCAGCGCACTCTTAAAGAAAGTGCAGAGTTCAGGGTAGGCTCTGCTGAAGGCTTTTTCGTTCATGCCAACACATTCTTCCCATGAATAGCGGTTGAGAGACGGTATTGCCAAGGGTGCTTCGCAGTCATACCATGCCAGTTTTTCCTGGCCCAGTGCTTTGGCCTTTGCTTTGCCCAGTTTTTGGATGAGTGGGCGACATTCTGCTATTGCCTGAAACATGGCATCGAGAGTTTTGCGTGAAATTCGCGACTGAAGCAGTGATACGTCGAGGAAATGATCGAAGCCGCGGTGTTTGTTTAAAAGAAGTCTGGTGCCAGAAATGGCATTAAGCGCGGCTGCACAGACGTCTTCAACTTTTTCCCATGCATGGTTGCCGTGTTCAAAAGCGGCCTGGCGCACTTTGCGATCAGAGTCTTGCATCAGTGAGCGGCATTGCGCCATTGGGATTTTTTCGATTCTGCCGTCAGGCCAGTGCATATCGAAACCGAGTTTGCCTACGATCGCGTTGTAAAGGCGATCCCAGGAACTGAAGCCGTCTACGCTCAGGTCGGTAGCCAGATTTTCGAGTTCGCTGCTCATCGTCTTCTGCGCATCTGTGCGCAGTTCAGTCAGATGAAAGGTAATATCGGCAAGCTTTTCGCGTTTGCAAAAAGAAGAGAAATCCTGGTCGCTGGCCTTTTTCAGACCCATTTTTAGATTGGTGTCGATTTTGCTGAATTCTGCGCTGATGCTGTCTGCTTCGGCAGATTCGCGAGCATAATCTTCGTTGTTCGCGTCGGCAGCGTGCAGGCAACCCACATAAGATCCGTAATGAGATATCTTTTTAGTCAGCTGTTCATAATCGATAAAAAGCTGTTCCCATTCTGCCTGGTTTTTGGCATCGAGAGTGCCCATGCTGCCAGTGGCACTCTGCATTTTGCTGATCAACCCGTTCATTTCGCTCTTGAAACTCTTCATTTCAGGGCTGTTGAATGCGTTAAAATAACTGGTGAGATCCCATACGATGCCTTTAACCATTATTTTGTTCCTCATTAATTGAATTTGTATCTCTTATAGCATGTATTCAGTTGTCTGGTCAAAATATCAGGCGTAGTTTTGCTGTTCATTGGTAGATTTGTTGATTAGAAAAGCAGCGGCAGCAGGTGAAAGTTTGTTGCGATTGCTTGATAAAAGCCGTCGATCGGCATATAATCTGCGTTTGCTTATCAGGAGATAAATCATGGAAGAAATGCTGGTCGGGGCTGGCGGCAGCCTGCGGCACCCGTGGGCTGCAGGACTGATTTTTACTTTTGCTTTTATAATGATCTCGGTGCGGCGATTACGCCTGTTGCCCATTGGTCGGCCCTCCGCCGCCATGACCGGCGCTGTGCTGATGGTGCTGTTTGGGGTGGTGACTCCCCAGGAAGCTTATACTCTGGTAAATTGGGATACAATCTGTCTGCTGCTTGGCATGATGATTATTGCCGAACACCTGCGCGCTGCCGGTCTTTTTCAGCGTTTTTCAAAACTTGTCTCCTGCATGGATTCTCCTTTTGCCTTGCTGATGGCTATTTCGTTCGTCGCGGCTGTTTTATCGGCGATTCTGGTTAATGATCCGGTGTGTGTCGTGCTGACTCCGTTGGTGATAGTTATCTGTAAGCAAAAACGACTGAATCTGTTTCCATATCTTGTGATTCTGGCTACTTCGAGCAACATTGGTTCGGCACTCACTCTGACCGGTAACCCGCAAAACATGATTATCGGGAGCCTGTCCGGCTTGAACTACCTGAAATTCATTGCAATAATGGCGCTGCCCGTAATCGTTGCGGCGCTTGTCAACTCTCTGTTTGCCTGGTTTTATTATCGCAATCAGCTGCGCCTCGAACAGCCTGTTAATAATGGCGAGCGTGAAAATGACAAGGCAGAAGACATACCTGAACAGATGATTAAGACCCGCCGTTTGCGCATTGGTCTGTTCGGGCTTGGATTGACCTGTCTTGGCTTTGTAACTGGCTTTTCAATGGCTTTTTCAGCTCTCGGCGGCGCCGTTGTCGTCATTACTTTTCATCGCAAAGACCCAACCGAACTGCTTGATCGCGTAGATTGGGGCCTGCTGATGTTTTTTGCATCGCTTTTCGTAGTCATCGGCGGGCTGCAGACCAGCGGACTGGCTCGTGTGTTGACCGAAAAGGCTTTGCACCTGATTTCCGGAGACATCGTTTCACAGGTCTGGATTTTTTCTGGAGTTACTCTGGTTGGCTCGAACCTGTTGTCTAATGTTCCCTATGTTTTGCTGGCATCACAGGGTGTTCCAGCTCTGGGCAATCCCGAATTATTCTGGAGTCTGCTCGCCTATGTAAGCACCATTGCCGGCAACATGACCCTTTTCAGCTCGGTTGCCAACCTGATTGTCGCCGAAACTGCCAAAGACGACTGCAACATGTCGTTCTGGCGCTTCGCCAAATTTGGCATCCCGACAACGCTGGTGTCCATAACTCTGGGCATTCTGATCCTGCTGAAAATATTTGCAGTTACCGGGCTTGCCAACTGATTTTTTCTGAGAAATCGACTTTTATAAGTCTTTCATTCCATTTTGTGCAGAATGAACTGATGTAAAACAAGACAAAACTGAGGAAATTCTGTATCATTGCTCTTGCAATACACACGCCATCAATTGAGGCAATAATTTGAGAGTCAGTTCGCCTAATTTCAGCTTTCTTGAAACCTTTGATCAGAGCCTTTTCAGCCAAGCCATTCATGCTGAAAAATATTGCCTGAGTGAACCTGTTTTTGCGCTGACAAAACTCAGGTTGTTTGGTGAATTGCTTGCCAGAAACATCGCTGCCCGTTTCAATCTCAGTTTTGATGACCGTACCACTCAGAACGAAATTTTGCGCGAGCTTAAGTATCAGAACATTATTGATGCCCGGCTCAGCATGCTGTTTCACAACATTAAGACTGCGGGCAATCGAGCTGTGCATGAGGGAGTCGGCTCCCTTAGCGATGCTCTCACCTGTCTGCGCTATACCCACCTGCTTGCAATTTACTTCTATCGGGTTTTTCAAGATCGAACCTTTAAAGCGGCTCCGTTTGAAGCACCTATACCGTCCGAAAAAATAGAAGAAAAACTGCAGCAGCAGTTAGACGAGATTGCCCGTCAAAACCAGGAACTCAAACAGCAGATCATTGATGCCGAGAAACTCAGCGAAGACGAGAAAGCTCGCCGTCTTGCTGTCGAGCAGGAAAAGCAAGCCCTTTGGCAACAACTACAGCAGGCCGAAAAGGAGTCGTTGCCACCAGAATCTCCAGAAACGACCGAAATTTCTAAATATCAGGCTTTGCTCAGCGATCTCAAAACCGAGAGCGGTAAAAAATCTGAGAGCGACTTCAGGCAGAATATAGAAGCTGCACAATCTGAGTCTGATAAAATATATCTGAGCGAGGCCGAAACCCGTCAGTTGATTGATCAACAACTACGCGATGCCGGCTGGGAAGCCAATAGTGCCGAAATTCGCTATTCTGCCGGAGTTCGCCCGGAAAAGAACCGTAATAAAGCTATTGCCGAATGGCCCACAAAATCCGGGCCGGCTGATTATGTGCTCTTTGTCGGCTTGCAGCCCCTTGCTGTGGTCGAAGCCAAGAAAAAAGCCAAAGATGTTTCTTCATCTATTGATCAAGCTAAACGTTATTCGCGTGATTTCAATTTTTCTCAAGAGATTGTGCAACCCAGACCTGTTCTGGCAGACAATGATAAAGAACCGGTGACAGACAATCCGCACAAAATCCCGTTCGTTTTCGCTACTAACGGCCGACCTTTTCTGAGGCAACTCGAAACCCTGTCTGGAATCTGGTTTTGCGATGTGCGTCGCCCGCAGAATCTCAGAAAACCTCTGGAGACCTGGTATACACCGGAAGGGTTAAGAAAACGCTTTAATACCAATTTCGATCAGGCCGAACAGTGTCTTAAAGAGCTTGATTTTAATTTTGATTTTCAGCTGCGCAAGTATCAGAAAAAGGCTATTCAAAAGGTTGAAGAGGCTATTATTGCCGGAAAAGACACCGCACTTCTAGCCATGGCAACCGGCACCGGCAAGACAAAAACCAGTATTGCGCTTCTTTATCGACTTCTTAAATCGCAGCGCTTCAATAGAATTCTGTTTCTTGTCGATCGCTCAGCACTTGGTATCCAGGCGGCCGACGCTTTCAAGGACACCGAGATCAAAGGCACCCGCAAATTTGCAGATATTTTCGGTATCAAGGAACTAAAAGAGCAGTCGGCTGAAAGTGATACCAGTGTACAGCTGGCTACCGTGCAATCAATGGTTCAGAGAATTCTTTACGCAACTGACGAAGCGCAAAGGCCAAAAGTTGACGAATTTGACTGCATTGTTGTTGACGAATGCCACCGCGGCTATTTGCTTGATCGCGAAATGAGCGATACTGAGCTGCTTTTTCGTGATGGCCTTGATTATATTTCTAAATACCGGCGTATTCTTGATTACTTTGACGCTTTTAAGATTGGGCTTACTGCAACTCCAGCTCTGCATACCTCAGATATTTTCGGCAAGCCTGTTTTTACTTATTCATACCGGGAAGCTGTCATAGATGGCTTTCTTATTGATCATGATCCGCCTGTTAGACTGATTACCCAACAGACTAAAAATGGTATTGCCTGGAAAAAAGACGAACAGGTTCCGTATTTTAATGTAGCCAAAGGCGAAATTGAGTATGCAAACACGCCTGACCAGCTTGATTTTGATGTCGCAACTTTCAACAGCCAGGTTATAACCCCCGAGTTCAACCGGGTAGTAGCCGAATGGCTCGCCCGCCGCCTTGATCCGACACTTGATGAAAAAACTCTTATTTTCTGTGTTAATGACAGACATGCAGAGACTTTGACCCAGATGGTAAAAGAAGAGCTGAGCAAAAAATATGACTTTATTACTGATGATATGGTCATGAAAATCACTGGTGCTGCAGATAAGCCAATGCAGCTTTTCCGAAGATACAAAAATGAGAAAAACCCGAAAATTGCTGTTACTGTAGACTTGCTGACCACGGGCATTGATGTTCCCGAAATCTGCAATCTGGTATTTGTTCGCCGCGTCAACAGCCGCATTCTTTATGAGCAAATGCTTGGCCGCGCCACCAGACTTTGCCCGGCTCTCGAAAAAGAGGCGTTTAAAATTTACGACGCCGTTAATATTTATGAGAATCTTCAAGATCACACCCAGATGCGGCCTGTGGTCGTTAATCCGAAGATTTCCTTTGCCGAGCTTGAAAGAGAAATTGTAACCCTGAATCTGACTGAAGCCAGACAACTGGCCCGTGAGCAGTTTGTCGCCAAACTAAGAAGAAAAAGGCTTTCAGACGCCAGCCGCAAAAGGATTGAGACAAAAACAGGAAAGACACTGGTTTCGCTCCTTGAGTTTCTGCAAAATTCTCCTCTTGAAGAAGTTGCAGCATGGTTCCAAAATAATCCGGGAATAGGCAAGTTTGTTGACAAGATTACTGGCAGCGGCGAAGGACTGATCCCGGTATCAAACCATGACGATGAATTTCTTGAAGAAGAAGTTGGTTATGGTAAGGATCAAAGCCGACCCGAAGATTACATTAACAGCTTCAAAGATTTCATTGAGAAAAATCAGAACGATATAGTCGCCCTGAAAGCGGTTTTAACTAAACCATCAGATTTAACCCGTGCTGAATTGCGCCAGCTTGAATTGAAGCTTGACGAAGAGGGTTTTACCGAGACCCACTTGTCAAAGGCATTTCAACATCAGTCTAATGCCGAAATCGCCGCCGGAATAATTGGTTATATCCGCAGGGCTTCGCTGGGTGATCCACTGGTTTCTTATTCTGAGAGAGTGGATAATGCATTAGACAGAATTGGAAAAAGCCAGGAATGGAGCGAGCCACAGCAGAGATGGTTGCTGAGGATTGCCAAGCAGATGAAGATTGAATTCGTAGTTGATAGAGAAGTGCTGAACAAAGACCAGTTTAAGGATGCCGGCGGATTTAATAGAATTAATCAGGTCTTTGATGGTAAGCTTGAGGCCGTTATTAAAAGCATCTCCGAAAATGTCTGGAAGAAAGAAGCATAATTCATGAGCGTTACCCAGGATATAGTCGCCAAACTCTGGAATTTCTGTAATATTCTCAAAGACGACGGTGTCACCTATCACCAGTATGTTACCGAGCTGACCTATCTGCTGTTTGTGAAAATGATGAAGGAAACTGACAGGGAGAAGTTGCTTCCAGACAAATACCGCTGGGATAAGCTGATGGCAATTAATGCGGAAGATCGTCTCGAAGGTTACCGCACCATGCTCATTCAGCTTGGTAGCAGTTCACATCGGCTGATTCGCGAAATTTTTGCTAATGCCACAACTTTCATCAAGCACCCAAAAAACCTGACCACTCTAATGGAAAGCATCAATAAACTAGACTGGTTCGAGGCTAAAAAAGAAGGTCTGGGCGACCTTTACGAAGGTCTGCTGGAGAAAAACGCCAACGAAAAGAAATCTGGTGCCGGGCAATATTTCACCCCGCGCGTTCTGATCGATGTCATGGTAAGGCTTATGCAGCCGCAGTATGGCGAAATAATTCAGGACCCGGCGGCGGGTACCTGCGGTTTCCTTATTTCAGCCAGTCTTTATATGCAGGCGCAGAAAGAAGTTTTTGACCTTTCCGAAGCTGAGTATGAGCGTTTCAAGAATCATACCTTTTATGGTATGGAGCATGTTCAGGACGCACAGCGCCTTGGCGTCATGAACTTGATTCTTCATGGCCTTGACGGGGAAAATGACAGCGCGGGCCTGCTCTATGGCGATACTTTGTCGCCCAAAGGCCAAACTCTGCCGCTGTCTGATCTGATCCTCACCAATCCGCCATTTGGCAGTAAAAAAGGTGGCGGCCTGCCGACCCGTGATGATTTTACCTTTCCGACCAGTAACAAGCAGTTGGCCTTTTTGCAGCATATATACCGGCATCTTAAGCCGGGTGGCCGGGCAGCGGTGGTATTGCCCGACAACGTGTTGTTTGAAGGTAATATCGGTAAGAGCATCCGCCAGGATCTGATGCATAAATGTGATCTGCACACAATTTTGCGGTTGCCGACCGGCATTTTTTATGCGCAGGGTGTAAAGACAAACGTGCTTTTTTTTACGCGCGGTAAGAAAGAAAAAGATAACACCAAGCAGGTCTGGGTCTATGATCTGCGCAGCAACATGGCTAACTTTGGCAAAACCAATACTTTAAAAGTCGCCGATTTTGCCGATTTCATCAAATGCTTTGGCAATGACCCATACGGCAAAGCCAAACGCACCGATCAGGGCGAAACCAGCAGATTCAGGGCTTTCACCCGCCATGACATTGCCGAGCGTGATGATTCGCTTGATATCAGCTGGCTCAGAGACGAATCCCAGCAGGATGCCAACACTCTCCCCGAACCCGAAATCCTTGCAAAAGAAGCCATGGAAGAACTCGAAGCTGCCATGTCCGATTTAAACAGTATTCTCGCCGAACTTGGTTTTGAGGCCGAGGAATGACCGAGAAACTACCAGCTGGCTGGAGAAAATGTGAATTGGGAACTTTGGTAGATTTTAATCCAAAAAATTTGCTTCAAGATGACTCGTTAGCTCTTTTTGCTCCGATGAAAACCATTCCAACGAGGTATCTAGATAAAATTGAATTTGAAACTAGGTCATGGTCGGAAATAAAAAAAGGATTCACCCATTTCAATAGGAACGATGTCGTGCTTGCAAAGATTACTCCGTGTTTTGAAAATGGGAAATCTGCAATAATTGAGCATGATTCAATTCCTTGCGGTGCTGGAACAACGGAAATTTTTGTGTTGCGACCAAAACCAGAGGTGCTTGTCTCCAAATACCTGTTGGCATTTTTAAAGACCCCTGCTTTCATTGAGGGCTGCACCCAAAACATGCGAGGGGCTGTAGGGCAAAAGCGTGTTCCGAAAGATTATCTGTTAGCGTATGAAATGCCTGTTCCATCTTTTCTGGAACAAAAACACATTGTCGCCAAATTAGATCGACTTCTGGCAAAAGTCGACAGCTGCCGCGCCCACCTCGACCGCGCCGCTACCGCCATCAAACGCTTCCGCCAATCCGTCCTCAACGCCGCCGTAACTGGTCGACTCACAGAAGAACTTGCTATTACCAATCAAGCAGACATAGATCAAATCCAAGAGCTCATATTCGAGCGCAAAACCAAACAAAAAGAGTCTTCGGAAAAGCTTGAGATTGAGCTGGACTATATGTTGCCAGAGAATTGGTTAACCGCGCCTTTGAGTCTATTAATGGATAGCTGCTCCTACGGTTCTTCTAAGAAATCAGAGAAGAGAGGATTAGTTCCTGTTTTAAGAATGGGCAACATTCAATCTGGTGCGCTCGACTGGAGTGATTTAGTATATTCATCTGACCCTGTAGAGATCGAAAAATATGGACTTAAGTCCGGCGATGTTCTATTCAATCGAACTAACAGTCCTGAACTGGTTGGCAAAAGTGCTATATATGGAGGAGGACAGCCCAAAGCTATATTTGCTGGCTATTTGATTCGCGTGCGAGCTTCTTCGCTACTCAATCCACAGTTTTTGACATATTGTTTAAATAGCTCGTATGGTCGTCATTTTTCATGGCAAGTAAAAACCGATGGTGTTAGTCAGTCAAACATCAATGCTACAAAATTAAGTGCACTTCCAGTTCCATTGTGTTCAGCCAAAGAGCAGGAAGCAATAGTTGAAAGAGCTGAGAATTTGTTTGCCAAAGCAAACGAGATGTCGGTTAAACTCATCGCCGCCAGAGCTCGCGTTGACAACCTGACCGCCAGCATCCTTGCCAAAGCCTTCCGCGGTGAGCTGGTCGGAAATGAAGATTAAGGCCCCCTAAAAAAGCAGAGGTTGAATAACTGGTTTCGGAGGAAACACTCCGATAATAACAAAGGGATTATGACTTCTGGAGTGGTGTTCGCGAGTAGTTCCCAGGAAAAGATGAAGATCTTTGGTTAACGCAAAATCGTCGAAATACTTCTTCTTAACATCAGCAATCGCTTCCTCTTCATTTTTTTTGCGGGCCAGACAATTCCAGAAGAGGGCCCCAATTTCCCAGTCTTCAATCATGAGTCTGCTTTCTATGTTTTCTTCATCCAGAAATCTGTAGAAAAATTTGTATGGCAATTTTTTAACAACTTCAAATGGGTTTTTATCCTGAGCAAAAAGATCACCCTGCTTATTCTTCGCCTCAATTTCAGCGAGTTTCTTTTTGTCCCATTCGCGATCAACTGGCTCAAAATCAAAGCTCAGGATTTTGCTGGGCTTAAATGTGCACAGTGATAGCTCCATCTTCTTGGCTTTTTTTATAATCTCAGTTTTGCTTGTATAAACCTGCTTTAAAACAAGCTTTCTTCGTTCATGCCATTCTCCGGTGGAATCCGTTTTATTTCCTCGCCGGTGACGATTTTGTTGTAATCATAAATTTTAAAGCTCTCGGGGCGAGGATCTTCAGTGTTTTTGAATATTTCCGTGGTAATCCATTGAAACTTTTTGTATTTGCCATCCGATTCAAGCATTCGAAATGGTACCGGGTAAAGCCTTAACCATTGCCCTTCGCGAGTGACCCCAGCTGTGCAAACCAGTTCCATGTATTTTGTTGACAGGGTGGGGTAGGTTTTTACGGTTATAAGAATTTCTTTCTTTTCTTCTTTACAGATGCTCAATCTCTAGATTTCCTCTTGTTGTTTCTTTTAAGGCAATTGCCAGGCGCGTTCGGTGGCATTTTTCCAGATCTTTTTCAAAACAGGTTATGGCAACCCGGTTATTTGTATCAAGAGTTTCAAGAATAAATGTTTGCGAATTCAGGGTAACTGGTAAAACTTCTTTTTCATATGCTAAGAAAATTCTGTCGTAATCTTCCTGACTGTTGAGTGACTGGCGACGGTCTGAACTTATGCCAAGGTCGGGCAGATGAATGTATTTTATGCCCAGACTTTCGCAGGCATTTTTAAGAGTTGTCTTGGAAAAGCCATATTTCATGCTCAATGCGTTCTTTCTGACATCGAAAAGTGTGTGAACCCTTTTCTCGACCAGTTGCAGCAGGTAATCATCGAAGCTTCTTCCCTCATAACCTATGGTAAACAGTGTTTTGGGCAATTTCTGACTGGTCAACTCTTCTACTTTATTGTATTCGGCTTTAGTAAGGAGCTTTTTTGCCAGAAGACTTCGAGTCGCGAATAATGGAAAATGTATGTATGTGTGCCTGGTAAGCTGGTTGACTTCTAGTTTGGAAAAATCCTGAAACAGTTTCTCAATTGCCAGTCTGTCTTCAGAGCGTATTTCTGGCAAATAGTTGCTTTTATCAGATACGCTCCAGTGGGTTTCTGTTTCAGCTAACTGGCCGAGCTTATTCATGACAGTCAGGTCGTAGTTTGCTTGGAAAGAAAAACAACCATATTTATATGGAACAAAATCAAACTGTCGCCTGGCAGAATTTTGCACCAGCAGAAACAATAGTTTCTGCATGGCTATTTTATCCAGGCTGCGATTGAATCGCTCAAGGAGAGCTAATAGATACTTGCGACGGTAATACATTTTGAATTCCTGTTGCCAATGATACTACCGTTCAGAGTCTTATGTCATCCATGAAATTTGCAAAATCCGCCCGTCAATTTGCGCTAACTCTCTTGTAAGTGTGAGGTTTAAAGGATTCGTAAGTAAAACATGGGGCGCTATTCACTCAAATAGCGCCCCATGTTTTATGCAATTGGACAGTTGTTCTCAAAGTCAAAGTTCGCAACTAAGCCTGTATCTGTGCTTCTGACAAACTTGGATTCAATGTAATCGAATTTGTCATTTAAACAGACACATACATCAAGCTGACCATCTGGATGAATCCAGATAAAGTTTCCAACCGGCTCGCCGTTTCGAAAATTAACCCAGCTTCCAGAGTTTACATACCAGTCTTCAAATTTGCCTGCCATATGTGTGTGTCCGCAAATGGCAATATCAAATTCATTTTTCTTTTTCTCATTCTCCATGTGCTCAAAATGCTCGCCAACCAGACTTTTGTTTTGAGCAGGCGTAAGGCCATTTTTATGGTCATTGCCAATTAGATGATCCCACTTTTCTCCAATTCCTTCCCAAAAGCTCATTAATCCAGCCTTTAGTCCTTCTCCAGTTTTTGAAAGGAAATCTTCCATTGTGAGCTGATCATTAAATTTAACACCAAATTTGTCCTCTGCAATTCCTGCAAAAATGGCCATCATTCTTCCCCATGCTGGCGAATTTCCCTGGTTGTATGGATCAACTTCGTGACCATGGAAAAATTTGAATCTTTTTCCACCAATGTTCATAATAAAGGAAGATGTCATTGAGGAAAAAAATGGGTGTTTGAAAACATTTTCCCGCTCCTCCACAAGAGGTTCAAAATCGATATCGTGATTCCCAACTACGAAAACGGCTTTCATTTCAGCAAGCTTGTCAAGTATGGGTAAGTTGATTCTAATTACTTCACCGATATTTGCCTGCCAGAATTCGAAAAGGTCTCCTAAGATTACCAGCTGACCATTATTCTTTTTTACCATTTCCAGAAAGTCTTCAAAGAGTTTTAAGCGCTCAACTGTTTTTCCGTTTTTATCCTTTCCGGAGAGAAAGAAATTGTCGCGCTTCCCGTGGTCGCCAAGATGAAGGTCACTAATTACGAAAATATCCCTGTTTGGATCTAACATTTAATGTCTCCTTATTAAAATTTCATTGTCCATTCAGCTCTGATTTCGATGCTGTCTTTCAGAGCCTTGCCGAGATCCTTGTTTTCCTGATAGTTCTGCCAGGCATCGCTTAAGCCTTTAACTTCTATGTGGAAAGGCCTTTCATTGATGTCTGAGCGAAATACCAGTGGTTCATTCGGATCAGTGGGTAGTGGGTTTGCTTTGTCGTTGGGGTCGAGAAGTTTTTTTGCTTTTGCTTCGACAGTTTTTTCGATTGCTCGTTTTGCCTCCGGGCTGCAGTGATCAACCGAATTTGCTGCGATGCTGGCCGCGGTTTTGCCAAGTTCCTTTGCCAGTTTATTTCTTAATTGTTTCAGTAGTTTCATAATTACCTCCTGCTATAGGGGTTGTTTGTTGCAACAGCTTCAATAGCGTTTTTATTTTAAGTCACTGGAGCCAGAAGGGCTCCAGATGATGCGTTATTCTACTAGATCAGTTCTTGTCTTTTGGCGGGCATGGATCTTCGCCGTGGCTGTCTTTGCGCTGGATTATTCCGTTTTTGCCATGAATGACCAGTTCGCTGCCCTGATTCTTGCTTACTTCGCGCCCGAATTTCTCGGCGTCTTTCTTTAGGTCGAAGTTTTTGCTGGCCTTTTTTGCGCCGCCTCTTTGAACTTTCCAGCCACCGTTGCCATTTGGTGTAACATGATGTGATTTAGTCATTTTCATACTCCTTCATACATTTGGGAATTGCTGTAATTCAGCGAGGATCGGGGGATTGTCAAATTTTCAGGTGTATGTTATGCTCTCAATAGAAGACCTCCTTAACCGTAGGTTTTCGTCTCTTCGAGGTGCAAAAGCCCCGAAGGCCAGCAGTGGCCGTAATAGGCCGCTTTTATAGCAGCAGTAACAAAAGTTTGGCGACGGATGTCTGCTGCTATGAGATTTAGACCCGCTGCAAAGCGGGTTTTTTATTACAATTTTCATTGTAGCAATTAAATGTTGATAGCGCAAGAGAAAAGCAAAAAATAATGTTGTGTTTGTTTTACCTGGCAGGTAAATATTTAGCTTGCAACTCTGTTCGTTATTGGTTATATTCTATACCGAGGGCATTTGAATGGAATTTGAGATAGAAGATAAAGCTCTGATTGAGTTGTTTACAACAGGGCGATCAAGTAAGAAAAGCTTTCCGCCAGGGATTGCGAGAAAGTTTGTGGAAAGGATAAGAACAATAGAAGCTGCTAGCAGCATTGATGATTTGAGGGTCCCTCCATCAATGCAGTTTGAACGGCTTCAGGGCTTTCAGAATCTGTTTTCTATTCGGTTGAATCAGCAATTCAGGCTTATTTTCAGACTCGAATTTGACGATGATACCAAAAGAACTGGCAAGGCCTTTGTGACAGATATCTGGGACCACAGTAAAAAATACTGAGGCTGGTTGACAAGTAAACGGAGGCGTTATGATGACTCAGCTGAAACCTTTTGTAAATATTGGGCCTGGCGATGTAATAAAAGATGAAATGGAGTTCTACGGTTGGTCGCAGAAGGATCTGGCCGAGATCCTGGATGTAAGCGAAAAACATATAAGCCAGCTGTTGACCAATAAAGTGCCGATTACCGCAAATATGGCGCGTTTATTGAGTTCTGTTTTCAAGCAAAGCCCGGAATTCTGGATTAGTCTGGATGTTAAATATAGAACCTCCGCAGAAGGCGATAGCCAATGCCTGGATGCAAAAAAACGAGCACAAATATTCAGTGTTATGCCAGTTCGCGACATGCAGAAAAAGGGCTGGCTGCCAAAAAACAAGGATAAGCTGGTTGAGGCGGTCAAAAAGTTTTGGAACATAGCCGAACTGAACTTTTCAATGCTTGATAAATGGCTGGCCGATGCCTGTTACAAAAAATCAGAGGCCTTTTCCAGTAAATTTAATGCATATTTTGCTAGAACATGGGTGCAGAAGGTTATTCTTGAAGCTGAAAAAAACACTGCTGTTCCCACTTATAGCAAAGAAAAGCTTGAACGACTGGCGGAAAATTTGCACACCTATACTGCTACCGGCAAAATTGGAATCGAGCAGTTTATTGGCGAATTGAAAAAATGCGGGGTTATTTTTCTGGTAGTTCATCATCTTGAAAAAACCTACACTGATGGTGCAGCCTGCTGGGTTAATGATAGGCCAGTTGTTGCTCTAACAGCTAGATTCAGCCGTGTCGACAATTTCTGGTTTACCGTTGCACATGAAATTGGTCATGTTCTGTTGCATTCTGACAGGCTCGTAGATAACATTTTTGTTGATAGCACAGACAATGAAGATCTGCTTGAAAGACAGGGCGAGGATGAAGCTAACAATTTTGCTGGTCATGTTCTCAAGTATTCTCAGATTTGTCAGCGCTTCAAGGGGCTGGATCGTATTTCAGAACTGAGAATAAAAGAATGTGCCAGTCAGGAAAATCTGCATCCAGGGATAATTGTTGGCTACCTTCAGTATGAGAAGATGCTGAGCTACCGTAATCTTAATCATCTCAAAGTATGCGTAAAAGATACTCTCGAAAAGTTTTCTATCAGCCAGGACATTGTTTAAGAATGGGCGGTCGATGCTTTATTTAGAGAGATTTGCACAAGACTGTGAAATTCGTTTAGGCAACTCTGTCGCTGTTATGCCAGATTATCTATTTATTTTTAATGGTTTGGCGAAAGTTAATCGGTAAAAAAGCAGTGTTGTTTTTGTTTGCTCAACTGTGATACGATGATCATATTACCTCATAAGGAGTACATAAGAGTATGAGAAAAGGTTTTGCTGTTCTTTGTATGGTTCTTGTTTTTGCTCTTTGCGCCGGGCATGCAGTCATGGCCGACCAGAGTGACACCATAAGGTACATCGTGCGTTTTAAAGCCGATAACCTCAAGCTTAAAGATGCCTCGCGCAGTGATGTTATCAGCGCACTTCAGGAAAATCTGAAAAGAAACCTCAAGTCAGTTTCCAAAGTAATGAAATCGCCTGCTAATGCGAACATAAACCCCCTCTGGATCGCCAACGCATTCGCTTTTGACGCTACAGAAAACGACGTTACCCGCATTGCCAAGCTGCCGAACGTTGCCGAAGTTTTCCGCAATGAATACAAAATCTTTATTGATAAAGACATCAATAAAAGAGATGAAAGCTCTGACCCGACTGTAATTCAGTGGGGCGTTCAGAAGGTAAGAGCCAACGAAGTATGGCAGACCTACAGAATCGACGGTGCTGGCGTAGTTGTTGGCATTATCGATACCGGTATTGACGGCACTCATCCCGCTCTTGCCGGCAAAATCCTTTCTTTCAAAGACTTTACCACTGACCAGTCTGCAACACCAACCGACACACAGGGTCATGGCTCACATGTCGCCGGAACTGTTGCTGGTAGCCAGGGTGTTGGCGTTGCTCCAGGCGCCCGCCTTATCATTGGTCGCGTGTTCGATACCAGTGGTGGAACTACTGAAGAAGTTCTTATGGCCGGTATGCAGTGGATGCTTGATCCCGATGGAATTCCCGAAACTAACGATGGCCCCAGACTTATCAACAATTCATGGGGATCGAATGACTCTGTCAGCAAGACCTTCTGGGTTGCCGTAGAAAACTGGGTTAACGCTGGCATTCTGCCGGTATTTGCCGCTGGTAATAACGGCATGTATGGCGGCAAAGTCGGAACTCCTGCCGCTTTCCCACATTCATGGGCTGTAGCTGCAACCACCTCAACTAATAGTCTGGCATATTTCAGCAGCCAGGGCCCGGTTGCATGGGATGGCGTTCCGTTGATGAAGCCTGACATTGCTGCTCCCGGCGACAGAATCATTTCATGCAAAATTGGTGGCGGTCTGGTAAGCAACAGCGGCACCTCAATGGCCTGCCCGCACGTTGCTGGCGTTGCCGCTCTGATGTTTCAGGCTGATCCTACTCTGACTGTTGAGCAGGTTCGTCTGATCGCTGAAGAAACCGCAAAAGACCTTGGCGCTGAAGGCAAAGATGCCAAATTCGGTTCCGGCCTCATTGATTCTTTCAAGATCGTCGAAAAAGTTCTTGCGAACAGCGGTCTTGCTTCTGCTTTTGACGCATACGAATCAGCTATTCTTTCTGAAAAAGCTCTTATCGGTATGCAGCCGGTATCACCGCTGGCCGCTCCGTTGGCGCGCTCTATCGTAGAACGCTCTCTCGACCTCGACGAAGGCCAGTTCAGAGCGCTGGTTATCAGCGTCAATCAGAACGGTGGCGAAGCAGCTCAGGCTCTTCTCAAAACAGCAAAATCAGCTAGAGTAGCCAACCAGCTACATAAGTAATCGCCAGTTTTCAGATTAAAATCTGATTGACTGAACTATCAGAAGGGCTGCCTTTTCGGGCAGCCTTTTTTTTGCCTGAAGCATTCGCAAAAAAAATGGTTCATGCTTGACACTGCAGAACAAATGCCGCATTATTGTGCCCGAATTCAACTACGGGGGACAAGAGATTGCAGGATTTTCGTGAATTTGCTGAAAAAAATATTGTTATTTTCGATGGTGCCATGGGCACCAGACTCTACGAAAAAGGCGTCTATATCAACCGTGTGTATGACGAACTTAATCTTTCGCAGCCCGCTTTAGTTCAGGAAGTACACCGCGAATATCTGGCTGCCGGCGCCATGGTTCTTGAGACCAACACGTTTGGTGCAAACCGATTCAAGCTGAATCCACATGGCCTTGCCGATAAACTGGAGTTTATCAACTTTCAGGCCGCCAAAATCGCCCGCGAAGTAGCTGGCGATCGTGCCTGGGTTGCCGGCGCGATCGGCCCGCTTGGAATCCGAATTGAGCCCTGGGGCAAAACTTCGATTGAAGAGGCCGAAGAGGCTTTTACTGAACAGGCTCGTGGCCTTCTCGCCGGTGGCGTTGATCTTTTTATTCTCGAAACCTTTTTTGATCTGAATGAGATCCATCAGGCTATCAAAGCGGTTCGCAAACTGACCGACAAGCCGATAATCGCCTCGATGACCATTAACGAAGATGGCAATGCCCTCTATGGCACGACTGTAGATGTGTTTACGCCCAAACTTGAGAGCTGGGGTGCCGACGCAATCGGCCTCAACTGTTCAGTCGGTCCGAAGACTATGTTTGATGCTATCGAGAAAATGCGTGCTCTTACGAACCTCAATATTATCGCCCAGCCCAACGCCGGTTTACCCAAAGTCGTTGATGGTCGAATGATCTACCTGTGCAACCCTGAGTATTTCGGGGAATACGCCCGGCGCTTTTTTCAGCTGGGAGTGCGCATGGTTGGCGGTTGCTGCGGTACCACGCCGGAGCATATCAAGTGGGTTGCCAATTCGGCTAAGGCACTTTCTCCAGGAGGAAAGGGGGGAAGTCTGCAGCAATTCAAGCAGGTCGAAAATGTCGAGGTGAATGTCGAAGTTGTTGAACTAAGCCAGAAATCGACACTTGGCAAAAAGCTGGCCGACAAAAAGTTTGTGGTTACTGCCGAACTGACTCCGCCGAAGGGCTGTGACCCCGAGCAGGTTATTCAGAGAGCGCAACAGCTTAAGGACGCAGGGATCGACGCAATCAACATTCCAGATGGTCCAAGGGCTTCAGCGCGTTTGAGTCCTCTCGCCATGTCGCTTCTGATCGAGCAGCGAGTAGGTATTGAGACGATTCTGCACTATTGTTGCCGTGATCGCAACATTCTGGGGATTCAGTCAGATCTGCTTGGCGCTTATGCTCTCGGACTTCGCAATATTCTTGCGATTACCGGCGACCCGCCAAAGGTCGGCAATTATCCGCAGGCAACAGCAGTTTTCGATATTGACGCAATTGGTCTGGTTAACGTTATTCATCGCCTTAACCATGGCAGGGATCTTGGCAACAATGCGATAGGTCGCCCGACCGGTTTTGTCTGTGGCGTAGGTGCCAATCCTGGCGCGATTGATCTTGATCTGGAGGTCAGTCGCTTTGAATGGAAGGTTGATGCCGGCGCGGAATTTGCAATTACCCAGCCGGTGTTTGACGTAGAGCTTCTTGAGCGCTTTCTTGATCGTATCAGCCATGTAAGAATACCGATATTTGCCGGAATCTGGCCGCTCGCGAGTTTGAAAAATGCCGAATTCATGAACAATGAGGTGCCTGGCGCTGCGGTGCCTGAGCATCTTTTGCAGAGAATGCGAAAGGCTGACACCATTGAGGCTCAGCGTGAAGAAGGCGTTGCAATTGCCCGTGAGGCGCTCGAAAGGGTGCGTGGTCTTGTTGATGGGGTTCAGATAAGCGTGCCTTTTGGCCGCGTCGATAATGTTCTCAAAGTCATAGAAGTGCTCGGACGATGATGGAGACTAATATGCAGCCAATCAGTGTTGAAGAATTCAATAACCTGCTCAGAGAAAAGGTTCTGATCTATGACGGAGCTATGGGCACCAACCTGCAGACGCAGGGGCTTACATCTGAAGACTTTGGTGGGCGTGATGGCTGCAGCGAGGCTTTGAATCTTTACTGTCCGGAATCAGTAATCAAGGTGCATTGCGGATTTCTCGAAGCTGGCTGCCAAGTGCTTGAAACTAACACCTTTGGCGGCACGCGCATTACTCTGCGCGAATATCAGCTCGAAGACCGTGTGGAAGAAATTAATCGAATCGCAGTAGACATGGCCAGGGAAGCTATCCGCCGTGTTCCGCGCCCATACCGACCTCTTATTGCAGGCTCGATCGGGCCGGGTTCTTTATTGCCTTCGCTGGGCAATATCGGTTTCGACGAGATGGCGGCCGCATACGAGGA
Organism: Candidatus Rifleibacteriota bacterium; assembly: GCA_018818125.1. Taxonomy (GTDB): domain Bacteria; phylum Muiribacteriota; class Ozemobacteria; order Ozemobacterales; family Ozemobacteraceae; genus Rifleibacterium. Next base: position 8,418 of record JAHISQ010000085.1, on the reverse strand, counting down.
ACAAATGTCTGCGCTTCTGCTGGCTGGAATAGACATTTTCCAGATAGAGACCTGCCAGGATCTGTTGCAGATAAAATCGGCGTTGTACGCTGCTGAAAGTGTCTTTTCACGGTATGGCCGTCGCTGCCCGGTCGTAGTCTCGGTCACTCTTGAGCCAAATGGCACCATGCTTGTTGGTAGTGACATCAGTGCCATAACAACTGTTCTGGAACCTTACGATTTTATTGACATGCTCGGTATAAACTGTGCAACCGGCCCGCTCGAAATGGTGCGCCATGTAGCACACCTTGCAGAGCACTGGCCCCGCGCTGTTGGAGTAATGCCCAATGCCGGTCTGCCAGAAAACGTCGATGGAAAGCCTTTTTATAGAATGACTCCTGATGAGTTTGCTGATTTTCACGAGCGCTTTGTTCGCGAATATGGAGTTAACATGGTTGGCGGTTGCTGTGGAACCCGCCCCGATCATCTTGCCGCCGTAGTGTCGAGAGTGCAGAATCTGGTACCGGCCCCGCGAAATATTGCAAAGACAGCAAAGGTCGCCAGCCTGTTCTCTGCCACAACAATGCGACAGCAGCCTGCTCCTGCTATGGTCGGTGAGCGCACTAACGCAAATGGCGCCCGACAGTTCAAAGATCTGCTTCTTGCCGATGACTACGATGGAATGGTGGGGATGGGGCGTGAACAGGCAAAGGGCGGCGCGCACATGCTTGACCTGTGCGTGGCTTATGTTGGGCGAGATGAAGTTGCCGACATGCGCAAACTTGTGCCAATGTTCGCAACTCAGGTTAATCTGCCGCTGGTAATAGACTCAACCTCTCCTGATTCCATAGAAGCTGCTCTCAAAAGTCATGGTGGTCGCTGCGTAATCAATTCTGTTAATCTCGAAGATGGTGGCGAGCGTCTGCGACGAATTGCCGCACTGGCTCGTCGCTTCGGTGCCGCGCTGATCTGTCTGACCATTGATGAAGAGGGCATGGCGAAGACAGCCGAAAAGAAGCTGGCGATTGCCAGTCGCATGCGAAATCTGCTGGCCAGTGAATTCGGCTTTCGTGACTCCGATCTGATTTTTGATGCACTCACATTTACCGTGGCCAGTGGCGATTCGCAGCTCCGCAGCGCCGCTGCCGAGACCCTCCGGGCCATAGAACTAGTCAGCCGTGAGTTTCCGCAGGTTAACACCATTCTGGGGGTTAGCAACGTTTCATTTGGCCTGCAGCAGTCATCGCGTGAAATGCTTAACTCGGTTTTTCTCGCCGAAGCAGTAGCAAAGGGCCTGACCTGTGCGATCGTCAACCCGGCGCGCATTATTCCAATGTTCTCTATCTCAGAAAGTGAAAAAAAACTGGCATTAGACCTTATTTTCAACACCAGGGGCGATGGCAGTGAGTTGACCGCCTATATGGATGCTACCACTGAATCGAGTGCAAAAAGGCATCATGTCGATCTTGAAAAACTGCCAACTGATCAGCGCCTGTTCGAAAAAGTTGTTGAAGGCGATTCGGCTTCTCTCGACAAGCTGCTTGAAGAGCTGCGGCTAAGTAAAGCGCCGGTTGTAATAATCAACGAAATCCTTTTGCCGGCGATGAAAAAGGTTGGCGAATATTTTGCTACAGGGCGGTTGCAGCTACCATTTGTGTTGCAGTCTGCCGAGGTTGTTAAAAAATCAGTCGATCTGCTAAAGCCTTTTATGGAAAAAACTGAGGCTGACCCCGACAAAAAAATGATTCTGGCAACAGTCGCCGGTGATGTTCACGATATTGGCAAAAATCTGGTGAACATAATGCTTTCTAATAATGGTTATAGCGTCGTCGATCTTGGTATCAAGGTTGATATTGATGCCATGATCAAAGCTGCTCATGAGCATAAAGCCGGTGTAATCGGTATGAGCGGTCTTCTCGTGCGTTCTACACAGATTATGAAGGAGAACCTCGAAGAACTGAATCGTCGAGAGTTTCTGCCGGCGGTAATTCTTGGTGGAGCTGCGCTTACTCCTGATTACGTTAACAATGAGCTGAAATCTATCTATGACGGTAAAGTTTTCTATGCCCGCGACGCTATTGATTCGATCAGAATCATGGAGGAGTTGACCAGCAAAAACGCACCGGTTGCGATTGTATCGACCGCAAAAGCAGAAAATGAGACAGAACTGAAAAAAATGCCTGAAGCAATCGCCGCTCCTTCAAGATTTGCCGGCGATGCCAATCGTCATCAATTTCTGGCTGATTACCGGCCATTGCATGCGCCTTTTTACGGCAACCACCTGTTGGAAATTGAATCTTCTGAGCTTTTCAAGCTGCTTTCACATAAAGTGCTTTTTGAAGCGCGCTGGGGTTTCAAACAGGGCGAATTATCGGAAAATCAATATCGTGATATCGTGGAAAAACAGGCCAAACCTGCTTTAAAGAAATTTATAGATCTCGACGAAAGCAGGCAAATATTTGAGAACAGGGCTGTTTATGGTTACTATCGCTGCAAGGCACAGGGCGAAAGCATCAAGGTTCTCGACGAAACTGGTCTGGTCGCTGGTGAGTTCAGCTTTCCACGCCAGAATCGATCGCCTAATCTGTGTTTGAGTGATTTTGTTGGTGATAATGACGACACCATGGTGTTTTGGGCCGTCACTGTTGGTAACCGGGTGATAGAAACCGAAAAGGAACTTTTTGGCTCTGATAAATATTGTGATTATCATTTGTTGCATGGGCTTGGTGCTGAACTGGCCGATTGCGCCGCAGTTTTTGTGCATCGTCACATCCATCGTGAGCTGCATCCGGATAAACCGCTTACAGATAACCAGCTTGTCGGTTGCCGCTACTCGTTTGGCTATCCAGCCTGCCCCGATCTGACAGCACAGCGCGAGTTATTGCGCCTGTTACAGGCCCAGAGAATCGGTTTGAGTCTTACTGCTTCTGATCAAATGGTGCCGGAACTCTCGGTATCCGGTTTTATTATTCTTAATCACCACGCTCGCTATTTTGTGCCATGACCAGAACGTCAGTTAGACTTAGTAGCACAGACTTTTTGCAGAAACCGCCCGAAATTTTTTCTGCAATAATGCCTCCCGGTCGCCAGTTGCATGCCCGCACAGTCTATTTGCAGCGCCTGCGCAAAGTTCAGGCCCCTGAACTTCTCCGACTTTTCGAAACTAATCGTGCCGGTTTGAATCGTTGGCTACAGCCGTTGCCGGATAAATTGAGTCTGCTGCAGATGCAGGATCTGATTGCAGAGGATCACAAATTTGCCAGGCATGGTTCGCGGCTGGATCTGGGCATTTTTTCGTCGGAGAATCGCAGATTGATCGGCCGAATCGCGCTGCACTCAGTTGATTATGGAATACAGCGTTCAGCCGGCTTGTCTTACTGGATTACGCACGAGCTTTGCGGTGGCGGTCTCATGACTATGAGTCTTGCCACTTTAGTGGCGTTTGCCTTTGAAGAAGCTTGCCTGCACCGTCTATGGTTGAATATTGTCAGTGATAATCATGCTTCACTGCGGCTTGCAGAAAAACTGGGCTTTTGCCGAGAGGGATTATTGCGCAAAAATCTCTTTATAAATCGCTCCTGGCAGGATTCCGTGCAGTTAAGTCTACTTGAAACGGAATACGATGCACACGCCGATGAATGGATCGAAAATGGGTGGCTGGGGATCGCCGACGATTGATGCTGAGCAGATGTTCAGGTTGTTTTCCTGCGGGCTCTTATGGCTCTGACGAAATGTGAAATCACGAGGTTAATTTATTAGAGGGCCTTAGCGGTGAAACGCCATGGGTTCTTTAAGATCTTTCATGTGAGTCACATTAATTGTTCGAATCTTTTTGCCGGCTGCGAATATTTCGAAAGATTCGGCGCTATGGCTGTTGAATCTTGTTGCCCAGTTCAATGCCTCTGAGTAATTATTGTCGTCTACGAAGATCATATCGCTGCCTGCTTCGAGATGCTTGTCTTTCTGCCACACTTTGAAATTGCCAGTCGAAACTATTTCGGCAATCCGGTCAGAAGGGAGCTTCGCATAATAACCGGTTAATGTGGTCAGGGTCGCTCCCTGGCCTGCAAATAACAGCTTGTTGCCGGTTCTCTGATCAACTTGTTTTAAAATCTCGCCCATTTGTCGCCAGCCGTGTAACCTGAGACTGATGTCGGCTTTTGGTGGCAGCGGCAATACCAGTGTAATGGCCTGAATTACAGCAACTACCGCCAGAAAAGCAGAAGGCCCGATGACCCAGTAAATTCTGCGCCGGCCCTTTCCTTTTTGGCATACCCATTCTGCTGCAAGCAGCATGGCGCTTATGTAAGCAATCTGCGGCCAGTTTGCTTCTACTTTTGACTTAAGACCGGTCTGGGTAAAAAAGAGCAGAGCCGGTAGAGTCAACCAGGCCAGAAAAAATCTGTTTTCGTCATCGCGTCTAAAAGCAAAATAAGCATTGCTGATTGCTGCAAACCATAATACAGGCCAAAGTGTCAGGCCGATTGTTCCAAGCTGTCCGCCGACGAATTCGCCAATATTCTGCAGCATTGATCTGGTGTTGCCCGCCAGTCTCTGATCCAGTTGAAATTTGAAAGAAATCCAGTCGTGTTGCATGTTCCAGTATATTATTGGCAGAGTGCCAAGAGCCGCCAGCAATACCATCAGCCAGTAACGTCGGGTTTTAACCAGGTGTCGGTACCTTTTGAAACTGAGAATCACGATTGCCACACCCGGAACAAAAAAAATCATGTTGTATTTGCTGAGTGCCCCAAAACCAAGGGCAATGCCGGTTACAATCCACCAGCGGTCGCGCTCGTCGTTTATTGCTTTTAAAAATGCATAAATGCCGAGGCTCCAGAAAATCACCAGCGGTGTATCTGGAGTTGTAATGAAGCCCAGTGCCATTCCTGCCGGAGTAAAATTTAGCATTACTACGGCCCAGAAGCCTGCTTTTGGATTTTTGAGCCAGTCTCTGCCGACTGCAAACAACATCCAGCTTACAAAGGCTGTGCCAGCAACTGTCAGGATGCGTATATGCAGCTGGGTCTCCCCGGGCAGAAGTCGGATCAGGGCGAGCAGCCATGCAACCATCGGTGGGTGATCGTAATATGAAAAGTCGGGTTGTCGAGAAAGTTCCCAATAGTAGGTTTCATCAGGTGTTAAGTCGAGATACTGTGACAAAAAAAGCCTGAACGCAAATAGAATGAACGTCAGCCAGTAAAATCTGCGGCTGTACTTAGCAATCTCACTCTCTGCATGAGCTTCTGATGATATTGTATTGTCTGCCAAGGCTAATCTGCTCCGGATTATTGTAAGATCGAGAATATAGCATAATCGAACCGGATAAAGCCAGATAAGAAAACCACCACTTCAGCTGAAGTGGTGGTCGGGATTGTTTGTGTCTTGATTAGCGTGTCTGAAGTAGTTTGCGCTGATCTGACGGATATGCCGCTGCGGGCATTTTTATGCTGAAAAGAAGTTCCTCAGGTGAATCAGGATAAATCGCGCGAAACACCATGTGATCGGTAGCGGAGGTGCTGATTAGAAGCCCGCCGCCTTTGCTGTTGCCATAAGCTGGAGTCATCCCAACATCGATAGAAACAAGCCGGTTATCTTTTACAGCTATTCGCCCTTTGGTGCCGAGTGCGCCTATGGTGTGCCCAAATACCACGCCCATTACTCCAAAAACTTTCAGGTCACGGCTTACCAGTTCGTCATCCATCCACCAGTCGCGATTCCAGAGGACGTTTTCCATATTCATAAAAGTGCCAATTTTAAAATCACCCTTAGTTATATCGTCTTTAAAATCAGCGGCCAGATCAGATTTAGTTATAGGTTTGCTCGGCAAGCCACCGTGCACAAACATAAAGCCATTAATAACTGCAAACAGCGGTAAATTTCTGATCCAGCTGCCGTAAACGCCTTTTTCGGAAATTGCTTCGTTGTAGTCGAGGCCATCGCGGGTAAAAGAATCGAGAGTGTTCTGATAGTGTTGTTTTTTGTGAGAAGTCAGTGTTTTAGCCCATTCTTCAACCTGACCATTCAGCATCATGGCTTCGTGATTTCCCATGAGTACAATAATTCTGCCGCCCGCCTTTTCGGCCTGTTGCTGCAGATCCATTACGGCGTCATATACCTGCTTGGTGTGAAGGCCCCGGTCATTGAAGTCGCCGGTGAAAACCAGCAGAGAATCTCCGCCAGTCCATCTGAACCGGAATGAGTCCGGGGATGTTCTATTGGCGATTTTAAGCGCCCCCAGGGTTGCAGTCAGCTCATCGAATGCGCCATGCACGTCGCCGATTGCGTATATCCTACTGGCTCCTGTTATCTCTACCCATGCCGGGTATTTATCCCAGTCACGTGCCAGTAAGGTTCCATTGATAGAAATCACCATCATAAAAGCGATCAAAACAGACAATACAATTTTTTTCATGAATTTCTCCGCTCCTGTTTTACCAGACGTTATATGCGTCAGTAGTTACACCTTTCGGGTAAAAATATATAACTTTTGAAGGAATATCGACACCCCAGTCGCGACCGGCTTTCATAGCCAGGATATCGAGCAGCTCGTCAAGGGTAATGTCTTCTTCTTCGACGGTTACCAGAAAATCACCTGCTGTCGAGCTTAGGCCTTCTATTTTGAAAGTGTCGTCAGCTTCTTTACTGTAAACCTCAACTGCGTGAGCGAGCAGAGTGTTGGCGTCGTAGTTCTCGCACTGCCAGCTTTTCATAACCATAAAAATAGCAGAGCTTGTGTCTTTGGGGTAAACTGGTAGGGCCTGACTGCCTTCAACAGGTACTTCGGGTGGCGGTGCTGGCGGCAACAGGTCGTTAAAAGAGTCACTTGAACCTATTTCGACTTCATCTGGTGGCACCGGTATGTCATCAGCCAAAACCGGTTGTGGCGGTGCGATCTGTATTAGAGGTTTATCGCGAGGTTGTGTCGGTGTTTCTGGTGGTGTGGGTTTGGGAAGAGGAACAGGTTTTATATGTGTTGGCAGAGGAAGTATGGCTTCTGATTTGTTTGTAGTCTTTGCATCGTTTTTTTTTGCTGGTGCATTGATTGTGGCTGAAGCCTTGTCTATCTGTTTTTGCCCTGGCATTGGTAGGATAAGCATGCCAGAAGCAAGCAGCTTTACTGCAGACAGAGCCATCAGAGCCGATAATAGAGCCGCTGAACGCTTACTGCTAAAAAACTTCATACATACTCCTGAGTGGGTGCAAAATAGACTGTATTTACCAAGTATAAAACATTTTAGTTCAAAAGTTAAGGCAATTGTGCGCTTTTACAAAAGTCATATATTTGGTGCTGCCATAGACAGTCATTATTTTCAGCGCATTGGTTCCGAGCCATTAACCATCGGTACAAAGCGAACGGCAAGGTCTTCTTCAGTCGCAATTTTTTCGCCGTGCTTGCGTAGAATAACCAGTCTCTGTAAATGTGAACTACCCAGCGGAAGGATCATGCGCCCGCCTTCGGCCAGTTGTTCTACAAGTTTCTCGGGTAGTTTTTCGGGCGCGCAAGTAACAATTATTACAGAAAAAGGGGAATGTTCTGGCCATCCCTTATAGCCGTCGCCGCATTTTACAGTGCATTTATAGTTTTCTCCGGCAAGAACCTCTATTGAGTGAGATGCCAGTTCTGGCACTATCTCAATGCTGTACACGTCGGCGCCAAGTTCTGCGAGAACAGCCGCCTGATAACCAGATCCGGTGCCGATTTCCAATACTTTTTCACCCGCAGCCGGAGCTATCTTCTCAGTCATGTAGGCGACAATGTATGGCTGGGAAATAGTCTGTCCATAGCCGATTGGCAGCGGGTGGTCTCCGTAAGCCTCACGAGAGAAATAGCCGGCCGGCAAAAATTTGTGACGTTTTACCTTGCGCATAGCCTCGAGAACCTTTTCATCGCGAACGCCATAAGCGATTAGCACTCGTATCATTTCCTCCCGGTTCTCATCCATTCCTTTTTCCTCCATTTTTAACATCTGATCAGCGCAACTTCCGGGCAACAGACTAAATATCGCAAAAAGTGTCGCGATAAATGCCAGTGAAAATGCCAGATTTTTACCTTTCACATATCCTCCTCTCTAATTCTCTTTTTTACATTCTACCAGATACGCTTTTGCCTGCAAACTGATTCAGCCTTACGGAAATAGTGACCAGCTGCATCGGCGCGGTATGTGTAATGATGCGGATAAGCCTGCTTACAAACTTGGCGTGTAGTCTGTTTTTAATTTGTGTACACATTTTTGTTGCATTTGCATTAGAGATCTGTTATCTTAGAAAAACCCTCAAGGTAGGGCGCGGTGAAAGCCGCGAAAACATTGAAAATCTTATCTGGATTGGTTGTGCCGGCGGAGTCGCTGTAATACGGACTCAGCTTGGGTGTTGATGGTTTGTTTCTCTATCCGTAGAGGGACAATAAGTTATATCCCTACGTGAAGATTGTGGTTT
>JAHISQ010000084.1 GCA_018818125.1 Candidatus Rifleibacteriota bacterium | reverse complement strand
GATGTCCCCTTTGATGACTAGCAAATTTTGACAGTACCTTTACTTGAGTTACTCGGAAAAAGTAACAGTTTATCCGGCTTTTCGTTTAAGGTTGTATTCTCAACGAGCGCAATAAACTACTTGCCCGATAACGTTGTCATTTTCAGGGGGAAGTCGAAGTGGATTGAAATACAGGCGGCTGCTCCAGCTTCTATTCCCGAAAATGATTGCCTGGTATGTTAAAAGCTGTTGGTTGAGCAGACAGGTGTCAGTCGAGCTTTAACTGTAAAATTGCCATTTCTTTTTTCGGGTAGTAGCCGATATCAATTTTTTCGCCATCTCGATCAATATTGAATCTCACCTTTTTTGATGGATCACCATAATATATATCAACTCCGGTTAAAACATCTCCCGCTTTCAAACCTGCTTTTTCAGCGGCAGAGAATGCACTTACTCTTTTAACTTTTACTCCGGATTTGAGCTTTGGTTCGTCGTATTCAAAGCCAAGGTCAAACATAGCTTCAATTTTCTCTTCTACTGGGAATGAAAACATCTGCCCTGCTTTTTTCAAAGGTAGTTCTTTTACACCAAAAACGCATTCATCAAATATTTCTCCAGCAGACTCATCAGTAAGTTCAAGAAAAGTCTGGCGAAGCACCTTGATATCATAACCATTCGGATACTGCTTCATTATTTTGAGAAGACTTCTAAAATAGTTGGTAATGCTCATTTTTCTATTTGAAAAGTGCTGAATAGCATGATCAAAAATAAATGCAATTATTGCGCCCTTATTGTATGGGAGATTTTTATAATTATCACTGCTCCAATAATTCTGCGCAATATCTTCAATTGAAGCCGTTTTTGAGAGTGGGTTCGTGTAATAATTGCGAAGAAGCTTATTGATTTTCTCAGAAAATCTTCTTCTGGTAATCAGTCCTTCTTTTAGAAGTGTTACAGCTGTAAAATATTCAGTAAAGCCCTCTTGAAACCATTTATAGTAACCTTCTTTGTGGCTTGACTCAGGAAAAAGCTCGCTGCTGCCGTTCCAAAGATGAAAATTTTCATGAGCAACCAAAGTTAAAAGAGACTCATTTCCTGCAATTGGCCCTTTATCAGGCGATGGATAGAGAGCAATAGCATCTTTTACAACTGTTCCGCCACTGGATTCTTCGCTGCCTTCCAGCAGAACAATCATCATCTTATCTACAGGATAACTTCCCATTGCACGGGCCTGATTGCTAATTATTCTCTTCATAACAGAAATGAATTCGGCATCTGAAAATTGCCATTTCATGCCACTTAAATAGAATTCAACTGGAACTCCCAGAACCTGAGCAGTGTGACAACGAAGATCTCCTGCAACAAACATTGAATTGGTTAAGTGAGAAATGGATTTGAAAGTCTTTTCTTCAGGTAGGCTGGAGAATAATTTTGTTTCAGTCTCATTGTCAATTATCAGTCTGACCGGAAATGATCGTAAATAATCATTAGCAGGCGTCAAAAAAACCGAATATCCCCAGAGAAAAGTAAGATTCTTTAGAAAAGTCGGTTGAAAAGAATCTTCTTCATCAATGCCGATGAAGTTGCTTTTTGAAGAACGCAGAACATACTGGAGAGAAAACGCTTTTCCGTCATTATTTACAACCCAGCGGTTTGAGTAGGGCTTGGCAATTTTCAGCCGATCATTGCTGGCAGAAGAAGCTTCAACATGGTAAATATTATCAGAGAAATTTTCAATTCCGGCCCAGTCACTGATTCCAAAAACAGAGGGCTCATTACTTCCAGCTGGACAATCTATTCTGACATTTAATGCCTGACCTTTCAAAGAAATTGTATAGGTAATCACTTCTAAGGAGTTGCTGTTTTTTGCAAAAACAGAGCATAAATGTGGAGAAAACAATAGTATCGTAATTGCCATGATAAGCATTTTTTTGAACATAATGGTTACTTCTTACTCCGTATGTTTATTTGCCTGGGCAGACTCAAGCATGCCAGCGTAATCAGATAAATATTACTGCCATCTGATAAGAATGACAAGCTTTTGCTCTTAATAAATAGAGGGAAGGAATTCAGGTGGCATTGCTTATTAGAAATTGTATGCACCGTGCACACGACTATCTTGTCACTGATTTATGATATACTTTCGCAAAATATAAGGTGAGAAAACGTGGATCTTTTGGATGCCTGCCGCATTGGTGACTTTGATTTGACTCTGTTGAGGCTTTTCACGGATTCCATTGAGCAATCAGAGGCTATGGTGGGCGTGAGGTAAAAGCCAGGCACGTCAAAATGTATTTCTATAGACACCGATCTGAGGATGAGAACCATATTCAAGGAATCAGGCAAATTTTCTGCGCATTAAAGGGGAGTGGCTTTTTTAACAAGCGCAATAAACTGCTTAATCTGCTAGTTTTTTTATTATTGTATATGTTATAAATTTAACCTGAGAACGTTGTTATAAAAGATTTTATCATCCCCCGGGAGGTTCTATGTCTGACCTTGAATTTATGGAAGTAAGAGTATCGCGCAAGCTTCTGCTGGTTCTGACGATTGTTGGCCTTATATTTCTGATGGCCGGACTTGATATTGGCTACTTTCACAAGGTATTTGATTCAGACTTTGGTCAGGACAAGGTAATTGTAAAATGGGCCTTTCTTTTCGTCGCGGTCATTCTAGGGGGTACCATTTTTGTAAACTGCCTGATTTACTTTTTTGTTCCGCCATTAATGCTGAAGGTTACAAAAGATAAAATCATTTTTGGCACAGGTATGAGATATGTTCCGTTCGAAATTCCAGCCAAATATTTTGAAACAATAGAAGCTTTCACCAAAGAATCAGATCTGGAAGTCGACGGCAAGAAAGCGATAGTTGACGGCGGGGCTACGATACATTTAAAAAATGACCCGGCAATTCCATCTCAAAAAACGACCTCAATGGGAATCGGTTATTACAACTACGTTCTTACAATTGGTTCGCGATACTCTGACATTAGTGGAAAAGAAATGGTCGAAAAAGTGAAGGCAGTTCTTGGGAAAAAGTGATCATCAGCGTGAACACCTGTTGCCATTGTTTTTTCTCCGTTTATGTTAAGCGTTTTGACGAATGTGCTTCTAAGCTTCGCGTCTATGAGCGCTCGGCGGTTGTGACATCTGCCAGCTTCAGTGTGATTTTCAAAGCGTGATACCTTTTTGGTTGCAAGATTTGGTTGAATAATAGTCTCTTTTTTGGTAAAAATGTTTCAATCGTAAATTTACTCTCCCACTTGAAATTAAAGTTTGAAGGCACTTCCTTTATTTTCTTAATTCATTCCCCACGATAGAATTTGTTGTTTTGCTGTCCTGTTTTGGGAAAATGGTTCTAAAACAAAGAACTTAAAATGAGAAATATTGACGGAGGAATGCTTGAAAACCAAACATAGAATCTCTGATCATCTGCAGAACGCCACCGACATGGCTCAAGGATTATCCCTTACCCAGGCGATGAATGAGGCGGCCCGCTGTCACTTATGTCATGATGCTCCCTGTAGTCAATCATGCCCAGCTGGTACTGATCCTGCAACATTCATTCGGAAGCTGCGTCTTCGCAATATCAAGGGTGCAATAAGAACAGTAAAAGGAAACAATGTTCTCAGTGGAATCTGTGCGCTTGTTTGCCCAACGGAACAACTTTGCCAGAAGGGTTGTGTTGCTGCCGGGATGGATAAGGCCATAGACATTGGCGGAATTCAACGATTTCTTGTAGAGCACGGCTGGGAAATGAAATTTAACCCACTTGAGAAAGAAGAAAAAAAAAGCGGCAAACTTGCAGTTATAGGTTCAGGTCCGGCTGGATTATCCTGTGCTGCAGAAGTTGCGATGGCAGGGCATGACGTTACAATTTTTGAAAGTATGGAAAAAGCTGGCGGGGTGCTTCGTTATGGTGTTCCTTCTTTCAGGCTACACGGTGATTTTCTTGATCGTGAGCTGAAGGATCTGAAAGAGCTTGGAATAAAGTTCAACTGCGGCAAAACAATCACCAGAGCAGGAGCAGAAGGTCTGTTGAAGAAGGGCTATAATGCAGTATTTTTCGCCCCAGGAACATGGAAAACTGTTGAATTGAATTTGCCAGGAATTGATCTGAAGAATGTTTGTAACGCTAGAGATTTTCTGGCAGAAATGCGTAGCGCAGACCAGACTAAAATTGCGCAAATGGTAAAAGGCAAAAATGTTGCTGTTTATGGTGGAGGCTCAGTGGCTATGGACGTGGCAACCACCGCTAAGTCTCTGGGAGCCAATAAGGTCTACATTATTTATCGACGAAGCATGAAAGAAATGCCAGCAGCCAGGCATGATCTGGATATGGCTCTGGCTAATTACGTCATTTTTCGCCCCATGTCGATTGTCACCGAGCTGATGGGTGAAAAAGGAAAACTGATTTCTCTAAAGGGGATCGAAACAGATTGGAAAAAGCCTGGCGAAACGTCTTCGGCTAATTTAGTTCCGGTTGAAGGAACTGAATTCAACCTGAAAGTAGATGTTTTTGTTACTGCACTTGGATACCAGGCTGAACCTGCTTCAAAAGAAATTTGCGCCGGAGTAAGTTTTTCCAAAAAAGGCCTTGTAGAAACCCGCAATGACGGAGTGACAACAGCAAACCCTCTGATATTTGCCGGAGGAGATATTGTTCGAGGCCCGGCACTGGTTGTAGAAGCTGTTGCCGACGGGAAAAAGGCGGGGCAAAAGATTATTGAACTTTTTCAGAAAGAACACCCAGGCAAAAAAGTAGCAAAGAGAGGAACCCGATAATGGCTAAAATCAGAGATCTTTCTATCAATATTTGCGGTGTAAAGTTCCCCAATCCATTTCTGCTATCTTCTTCACCTGTATCCAATACCGCTGAAATGGTTGCTCGTGCTTTTGACAAAGGTTGGGGCGGTGTTGCCTACAAAACCATTGCACATGATCGAACCAGAATTATTCACCCATCACCGCGCATGGCACCCTTCAATTACGAAAACAAATCACTGGTAGCTTTGCAGAATGTTGAACAGACGTCCGACCGACCTATGAAAGACAACTGGGCCGATATTCGCTGGTTAAAGAAGCATTATCCAAAGCAGGTTCTAATCGTAAGCATCATGGGATTTTCACTCGATGAATGGATTGATCTTGCTAGAATGGGTGAAGACAATGGCGCTGATATGCTCGAACTGAATTTCTCCTGTCCACATATGACGGTGGAAGGCGCAGGAATGAAGGTCGGACAAGCCATGGAACTGATTGAGAAATTCACTTCCGCTGTCAAAAAAACTGTCAACATTCCAGTCATTGCCAAACTGACCTCCAATGTGACTGATATCACTATACCAGCTCTCTATGCCCAGAAGGGTGGGGCTGATGCCATTACCGCGATCAATACAGTTAGAGCTCTTACTGAAATTGGGCTTGACGATTTCGTTCCCAAACCCAATATTCACGGAAAAGGTGCCATGAGTGGCATGTCTGGGCCTGCAATCAAGCCCATTGGCCTGAAATGCGTTACTGAGCTGGCTCAATGCGATGGTCTTAAAATACCAATCATCGGTTGTGGCGGCGCAGAAACATGGGTCGATATTGCCGAATATTTAATGTGCGGCGCTGCGGCCATTCAGGTAACCACCGGCATAATTCACTACGGTCAACGAATTGTTGAGGATATGGCTGAGGGGCTTTCAGACTGGATGGACGCTAAAAAGTTCAACAATCTCCAGGAAATTGTGGGAAAATCACTGGTTAAAACTGTGGGCACCGACGCTTTTGATCTTTCCAGGCAGGGCATTGCTCAATTTGATCTGGATAAATGCATTGGCTGTGGTCAGTGTTATATTGTTTGCCAGGATGCCGGCGGGCAGGGACTTGGTTGGGATAGCGAGAAGCGACGGCCCGTTCCTGATGATAAACAGTGTTTAAGCTGTATGATATGTGGCATGGTCTGTCCTGTAGATGCAATGGTATCCTATAAATATAAACCTGGAAAACAAGAAATTCTGCCTCCAGTTATGGGATAGGCAGGCAAAGCAACTATCTGATAAAACTCATCAAAACATCATCGGTACTACTACTTTGATGAGAATTAGCAAGGTGACGGCTGAAACCGCAGCAAAAATGATGTGGGCCTTGTATTGGCGGAAAGAAGCGTATGGTTTGGCGATAAAGGTGTGTCGTCCATTTGAGTCTTTCATAGCTACAGCATTTTCATTGGGCCCTGCCTCAACAAAAGAGCACTCTATAAGTCTGGATAAATTTTCAGCTATTTTGGTCTGCTGCTGGAAGGCATCACGCTTTTCCATGGTTATTGAAAAACTCCATCCCGAAGCAGAAAGAGCCACAACCTGGTGTTCCCACCATGTTTTTGGCTTTTGGAAGTATTTTGAGGCATTTACTGAAACCGCAGATATATCTGCAAATTTTCTTACAATGCCAGACCTTTTAAACCCTGGCAACTTGAGATTATAACAAAGTGCTTTTTTCTCTCCATCAAGGAAATAGTCGCAGCCGGCTAATCTGGAACAGATAAAACTACCAATCAGCAGAATTAATCCGCCTGAAATCCAGGGAATGGCATTTTTATCTTCGGTAATGTATAGAGCGGCGCCCCCTGCTCCTGCCAGGAAGACCCCGGTAATCATTGCAGCAGTCCACAGTTTGCCGATAATGCTGATTACATTAAGTTGCAGCTTCATAGGTATTGCACCGCCATTAAGCAGATTGGTGTCTGCATTAGAAGGCTTCAAACTCTTTTTATCCCAGTAAATTCCTTGCGGATTCAATTTTTGCTTTTATCTCCAATACTTCTAATCAAATGTTTTGAACGGCAATCGTGTAAATTCAGCTTTTCTGATACATATTTTACTATGCCAGGAATGTACACTGTTTAATCCTTTATAGCACGCATTACATAGGCGATTCAACTCTGATCAATGATAAGGGCAGATCCAGTTCTCTTTCAAGTGCACTATACTTCTTGTCATAAAAAGCAGTGGAATTTGCTTAGATACTTATGAATGGCCCCACATCTGAATATTTACTGCTTTGATACGCCTTATTGATTATTTCAACGGAAATTTGGCACGTTACCTTGCCATTGGCGATAACCGTCTTTTTAGCATAGATTTTGCTGTAACGTTGATTCGCGTTCGCACGAAAAATGTGATATTTAAATAAACTGGTTTGGTCAGTTTTTAAGTTCGTTCTTGGCGCAAATATGAAAGCAACGTAATGGTCTGACAGTCTGATATCCGCCATGCCAAATTGCAGGCAGCGCGGAAAAACAATTTCAAATTGCAATGGATCTAAATCAGGAGCTGCTAATCTATGTTGTTCAGTCTTTTGTTATGTATGATCGGGCTTGTATTTCTGACCTATGCCGCTGATAAACTCGTAGAAGGCGCTTCGAATCTGGCAATCAACATAGGTGTCAGCAAAATGGTCATTGGCCTTACCATCATTGCTGCCGGCACTTCACTGCCAGAACTGGTCGTAAGCGTTAACGCATCGATTAAAGGCAATCCTTCGCTCTCTCTTGGCAACGTAGTCGGCTCCAATATCATGAATGCCGCACTGATACTCGGTATTGCAGCTATGATCAGCCCTATCTCATGCGATAAGCAGATGGTGCGGCGCGAAGCTCCAATAATGATCGTCGTCGCGGGTATTCTGTGGTATATGGCATATACCGGAAGTGTGATCACTCCTCATGAAGGGCTGCTCCTGATTGGCTTGTTTTTTGCCTACACCATTATGAGCTACATCATCGGCCGGCGCGAAAGCGCCATTGCCGCAGAGTTAAAAGAGCAAGCCGAAAAAGTTGTTGCTGAAGCTCAGGACGAAGAAGTCCGGCCAACCACTGCTAGAAACGTTGGCTACATCGTCTTTGGTCTGATCGGCCTGGTGGTCGGCGCCGAGGCACTGGTCCGCGGCGCAGTTGCTATCGCGCTTAGTCTCGGTGTTTCTGACGAAATTATTGGCTTGACGTTGATTGCAATCGGTACTTCTCTGCCAGAGCTTGCAACCTCGGTGATTGCTGCGCGAAAGGGACAGTCTGACATCGCTCTTGGTAATGTGGTCGGCTCAAACATCTTTAACATTCTTGGCATTGTTGGTTGTGCCGCAGTTCTGCCTCTCTTCCTGCCTGGTGCGAGTGAATCAAGCTACCTTGCGGTTTCGCCAAACATGCTTGGCATCCATATCCCGCTCATGGTGGTGGTCAGTCTTGGCGTTCTGCCTATAATGCGCACCGACATGAAGATTGTCAGAGCCGAGGGTGCGTTGCTCTTAGCGGTTTATATTGCCTACAGTGTAATGCTTTATCAGAGCAGCGGCAGTGATGTTCAGGCCACGCCAGTTAAGCCGGTCACTTCAATCGAAGTTCCGACTCCGGGAAACAGCCAGAGCAGTTCACCAGCCTTGCTTGACCTTATTGCTTCTGAGACAGTTGCAGGTGGCACAATTGCCTCTGGTTCTCAGTAGACTGATTGCGAAATGATTATAAAAAACTATGATTCATTTTCAGAAGACATTAATATATTGGAGTGTACAGCGGAAGCGGAGTCCTGTTAACTTGTATTGGTTAAACATACAGTTAGCAGGCAAGCTTTAACTGTAAAACTGCTGTTTCTTTTTTTACCTGTTGGGATTGCCCCTTAATTGCACTATTTCAGGGTGATTAGATGGTATAGTTGCTGTGCAGAATTGAATTTTTTTTGAAAACATGGCAACATATCTGCAGCGAGGAACACCATGGCAAATCTGATCGAAAAAGCGAAACAACTGTTTCAACGTATTCCGACTTCACCAACTAACCCACACGCCCCAAAAGCGGCGCCTGAATTTACGGTTGAAGATCTTTATGATTCTGAAAAATCTGCCGGGGCCGCAGAAATTACGGGTCTCGACGAAAAACTCCGCCAGGCCTACTTCTGGGTGACCAATACCGCTATTATCAGCCCGTTTTATGATATCGAGTATAACGAAGAGGCTCCCAGAACATTTCTATTCGGCGACCGCAAGATAAAGCTTACACTGCCGACCGGGCAGAGCTACTCAAGTTTTGTGCTGATTCCACTGCTCAATCTGGCAGTTCGTGGACGCTGCCTGATTGTCGGCGGGCCTGGTCGCGGAAAAACCGCAACTGCAATTCTCATGGGACTGCTGGCTGGTTATTCTCAAATCGAGGTTAAAAGAGCGATTCAGCATGGGCAGCCACAGATGACCATAGCTGACCTGCTTGGACACCCGCTTCCAGCTGATATGGTTAAAGCCGAAAACATGGCCGACATCAGAATAACCTGGCGAAAATGGCTGTCGATGCGCGTTAAAATCATTGATGAATATAACCGCATTCCAACCCGAACCCAGTCGGCTCTGCTCACGGTTCTTGGCGACAACTACGCCGAGATTCTTGACCAGATCTATGAATGCCCTGATTCGGCCTGGTATCTCACCGCCAACGATGACGGCGGCGGCGGCACTTATCAGGTAATCGAGGCTCTTCGAGATCGCATAGATATAGTAATTCGCGCGTTTCATTTTAATACCCGCTTTTTGTCGGACCTGCAAAGACGCATCGAACTGGCGGTAAAGCCTGAAGAACTGATTCCTGACGAGATTATCTTTGCCGATGAAGAGCTGACGCAGATGAACAAAGAAATTCGTCGGGTCAAGATTGACGAGACTGTTCGCCGCCCACTGGAATTTTTCTGCCGCCATTTTGAATTCTTCGAACCAGCCTCAACTACTCTTGAATACATGACCAAAGATACGGCTAAACTTTCCGGGCAGGATTTTCGCGCACTCGCCGGCGAAGAGACCGGAAAAGACCTGGTGCGTGATCTCGGTTCGCAGACCAAAAACGGTTTGTCGGTGCGCAAACTGATGACAATTATGCAGTTTGCCAAAGCTCTGGCTTATTTCCGCGGATCGGCGGAAGTGCAAATCGAAGATCTGCGTCAGATTATACCCTTTGTTCTGCACGACACGCTCAGCCCGCATCTTGAGTCGCCATTTTTTGACGAGCCACAACACGCTGCGTATAGAATTGATCGCATTACCTGGATTCGCAAGCTTTTCGATCTTTCGTGCGAAGAATATTATAGACTGGGACTGCAAAAGGCTGATCCAGTGGTAGAATTCGAAAAAGAGTTCGAAGTCGGGCTGGATGGACTTTCAAAGGCCGAAGTCGAAAAGCGCATGAACGCCATCGAAAAACAGCTTACCACCATGTCGCGGGCCGGCAAACTCTACGGCCACATGGCTGATGATATTCTCAAACTCAAGTATCTTCATCAGAGATATAATAACTACCGCAGATGGCTCAAATGGAAAAAGTAACCTTTCCGCCGCTAATCGCACTTCTAAAGGAAAATGCGGAAGCATTTAACCAGATTTTGCACTCTACCGGCGCAGTTTCGAGGCGACTCAGAACTGCCGACATACCGGCCTGGTTTACCGAGGTTATTGAACCGGTTTTCAAGGCTGTCTATCGGCACGACCAAACCCGCAGTCGAAAGCTGTTTGATGTGCTTTATCGCGACATGCTGGCCGTTTTGGCAAGCTCTGTAACAAATCTTGAATTTGAGCTTGCGAAGTCATGTCGATTACTCATCGCGCTTAATCCGGCAGTTACCGCAATAAGCCCGTCTCGAACGCTTGCCGCGCTGACGATGGCGCTTCAGAAAATCAGCAGACACTCGCAAAAGGCTTCTTGCTCCTGGCTTGCACTTATGGAAAGGATTGTACCGCTGGCAAAAGACAGCAACGAACTTCTCAGTCTCGGGCGGATTGCAGCGTGGCGCTGCGGCATGGCACATCTGCGGGGCATGGTTGATATTTCTGCAGAGGTTGACCCGCGCATTATCGCAATCATCTTTCCTGACGAGGACTGTGCACCAGAACAATTGAAGCGGCGCTGGAATTCTGACAAAGTTCCCACTTCATTAGCGGCTGGTGGCTTCTGCGGTTTGGGCGGTACATTTTCGCGCCCGCCACGAGTGGCGGTTAATAAGGATCTTGTTTTTGTTTCTGATGGCTCAACCACAAATGCTTTGTTTGCTGACCGCTTTGGCCACACACTTCATGACTGCGCTGACGCATTTTCTGAGGCATTGACTTTTGAGCTGAGCCCGGTGAAAGCAGCAGCGCCGGCGGTCGCAAAGATACTCGCGCGTTACTCCGATCTTACTTCATGGGCTCATCATGACTCAACGCTCT
>JAHISQ010000083.1 GCA_018818125.1 Candidatus Rifleibacteriota bacterium | reverse complement strand
TAGCCAGCGCGGCTACTCGCAATATCGCACGTATTTGTGTCGAAAAGACTTCCTGGCAGTCGAGAGCCATGCGCACAGCTCTCCAACCAAGTTCAGGGTTTCGCTCAAGTGCGTTGCCCATAAGATGAGAAATTTTGTCGCCGCCAATGTCTATGGTTCTTATTGTCAGGCTTGAGCCATTAACTTTACCAAGCACTTCTGAATAAGACTGAAACAGTTCATTTTCAGTAGGGAATGTGCGGCGGGTCAAATAGGCAAATTCTGTACGGTATAGCCCAATTCCATCAGCATTATTAGCAGTTACTGCATCCATGTCACTTAGCTGTCCAATATTTGCCTTTAGTGATACTTGAACGCCATCAGTTGTGATCGAAGGCTCAGACAGGCTGTCAAAAACTTTTTGCTGACGCACTCGAAAATTTGCAAGTTCATTGGTATACTTCTGGCGAAGATTTGCGTCAGGATTGAGAATAATCTGTCCGGAGCTTCCATCTATGATTGCGAAGTTGCCATTATGGGCTTTCTGCATTAGCTCTTTCACCTGGATAAGTGTCGGAATACCAAGCGAGCGCGCCAGTATCGATGCGTGTGATGTTGGTGTGCCCTCTTCGATGGCGATGCCACGAAGGCGGGTCGGGTTAAAGCCGACAATTTCGGAGGGGGTAAGATCTTCTGCTACAACGATCACACCGTCTTCGAACAACTCACTGGAATTTGTCTTTGCCGCGCGTTTTCTACAGTTTTTCAAGATACGTTTGCCGACGTCTACTATGTCGATTGCTTTGCCCTGAAATTGAGGGTCTGGCAGATTTCTGAAAAAATTACTATAATCTTTGATAACGCTGCCAACAACTGACTGTGCATCACGCATCTGTTCTTTTATACGCTTGCCGATTTCTTTTTGCAGGTCCGGGTCGTCAATCAGCGTCAGATGAGCCTGGAAAATATTAGAAATCTCAAGACTGCTCTTGATTTGAGGTAATTCGAGCAACTGGTTGATTTCGCTGCGCGAAATCTCGATGGCATTCTTGAAGCGATCTACTTCAGCTTCTATTTCACTGGCGACAATTGTACTGCCCTCAATATTCTCAAGCTGAACTTGCCTGAGACAGTATACCTTGCCAAGCGCATAGCCCGGGGAAATTGCCAGCCCTTTTAACATGAATAAACCTTGAAAACAAAGTTACAACATCTTATCATGAACTGGTGTCAGTCGCAAGTTTTTTAGTTATACTTTGCCGATTCACAGCACGTTTCAAACATTGGAGGTCGTATGCGAATTCTACTCTGTAACGATGATGGCATAAATGCGCCCGGTATCATTGCTCTGGCAAAAGAGCTTTGTGGTTTCGGCCAGGTCACTGTGGTAGCACCAGATGCTGAACGTAGTGCTGCCAGTAACTCATTGACCCTTGCTCACCCTCTTAGGGCTCGCGAAGTCTCTTTCCCGGCACCTGTCGATAAGGCCTTTGCCATTTCGGGAACTCCGGCAGACTGCGCTAAAATAGCATTGTCGAAGCTTCTTCCGGAAAAGCCGGATCTGGTTGTTTCGGGAATTAACTGCGGGCCTAACATGTGTGTGGACATTTTTTACTCAGGAACTGTTGCCGCCGCTTTTGAAGGTGCTTTTCGGGGAATTCTCTCGGTCTCGGTATCTCTAGACACTTATTCTGCCAAAGAAGATTTTTCGATCGCAGCTCAGTGGGCGCTACGCTGCATAAAGCAACTGGTTGCAGGCGGTGTCGAACCGGCGCGGGTCTACAACGTTAATGTACCCTGCATCGCTGAAAATGAGATCAAGGGAATCAAAGTGACCAGAACTGGCACAATCGACTACCGTGAAGAGTATGACCATCGCCGTGATCCTTATGGTCGATCATATTATTGGATCAAGGGAAACCCTATAATAGTTGATGAAAACTCTGATTGCGACATTGTAGCTGTCAAGGCCGGGTATGTTTCTTTAACGCCTTTAAAGCCAGATTTGACAGATTTTGTTTCGTTCAAATCCCTGTCTGATCAATTTTCAAAATGTTGATTCAATGACAGCTGATTTTTGCTGCGAGAAACTTGAGCGAATTTTGCACAGATCTACGCATTTTCGCTGTCATCAGGTTAACTGGGTCGAAAAGACTGCTTCAACCAGTGACGATCTTAAGGCGGCCTGGGAGTTACCATCGGTGCCGCAGCAGATCAAAGTCGCAGATTTTCAGATGGCTGGTCGCGGGCAACATGGTCGCAGCTGGCAGGGCGGTGCTGGGCAGTCATTGTTGTTTTCGTTTTCTCTGGCAGGATTTCGTAACGAGTTTCCTTTGTCGTTGCTCGCTGGTTTGGCTCTTTATGCTGCTTTGCAGCGCCTGGCTGCCGATGGCTCGGGATTGTGGTTGAAGTGGCCCAACGATGTCTGGCTTAACAGGCGTAAACTTGCGGGTATTCTTTGCGAAAACTCTATTCTCGGAGATGTTACTCACTCGGTTCTCGGGGTTGGTTTGAATTTGTTGCCACTTGAAGACAGTTCGTTGACAGCCGCCTGCTTTTGTGAAATTTCAGATGAAATTCGCCGTGACGATATTCTCTGCGGATTTTTCGAAGAGTTCGACGAACTGTTGACCAAAGATGCTTCTGCGCTTACTGAGCGCTGGAAAATGGCGGCGGCAAGGTTTTGGCAGACAAAGTTTGTATTTGCCAGTCATGATCAGGTCGAATTTTCGGGTGTCCCGATTACACTTGAACCAGATGGGTCACTCCTGGTAAAGCCCGACAATGAAAAGAGTCGCCGACTTTTGTCGGCGACTCTTAAGCCTGTTTTTTAACAAGACCTTAAAGCCAGTTATTTTTTTACGACTGGTGTTGTGAGGCGGTAAGTAAAAGAGTTTTTGCCAGACCGACCCGAGACCTCGATGTAGGAGTCTGGTGATGCATTCTGGAAGCTGTAGGCAAAAGACTCGCCCATAGTTTTGAGATTACCGCTGAATTCCTGAGCGCCATCACCCATTTTTATGGATATGCTCTCTGGGTCTACCAGTTTGCCCAGACTGAGACTGAAAATTATTTCGCTGCCAGCTGGAAGCGTTGTAGATTTTTCTATTGCCTGGTCAATAAAGTCAAACGATTGGTAGATTTTATGAGCTTCAGATCTCAGTGCAACTGCCATGACGAAGTTGTCTTCTTCTACCACGGATTCCTGGTCGTCTAATTTGCTTTCGCTGACGGTGTTGGAAGAATCTCGACCCTTCAGAGTATTTGATGATGAAGGCAGGCCTTGAGCTGAGGCATATTGGGCATTCTGATAGCCGTTTTCAGAAGTTTCCTGGGCGCTATCATTATTTGCTTCGTTTCCGCCGTTTTGTGCAGCATCTGAATACCCTGTATCCGAGCCGGATTGCGTATCGGCATTGCTGGCATCGTTCGAGCTGTAGTCTGTATTGCTGTTGTCATAGCTGCTGCCAGCGCCTGCGCCATTGTTATAACCATCTGTGCCGGCGGCGGCATCATTGGAGCTGTTTCCGTAAGAACTGCCGTTATTGCTGTTCCCAGATGCATCGCCTGCATCCGCATAGGTGTTGTTGGCTCCGGCGTCCTGAGAAGCGTCACCCTGATTGTTTCCAGCGCTGCTAGACTGCCCGGTATACGAATTGCTGTCTGAGGTTGAGCTGCCGGACGCCCCTTTGGAGCTGCTGCCGGAACGTGCTGATGAGGTGGAAACGTCGTTGCCAGAGCCGCTAGACATGTTGCCTGCAGCCTCTGAATCTCCTGCTGAACCCGCTGAGCCTACTGAGCCTGCTGAGCCCGCTGAACCCGACGAAGAAGAGCCAGATGGTCCTGCACTTCCTGAGCCAGCTGTTGGCAGTTCTGAACCAGGCTCGGAATAAAGATCGGAGAGATCAACCTGTTGGGGCTGGCCAAAGCTTGAGTGTGAGTAACTGCCTGAGCTTCCAGAGGAAGAGGTTGAACTCATTGCTGAAGAATTTGAACCGTCGCCAGTTTTTGTACCGCGCTGATTATCAATGGTGCGACTTTCAAAATCAACTTTGCTTACCGGAATTTTCACCTGCATCAGTTTTTTCTTGCGGTTTCCTGGTTTATCTTTATCAACTACATAGACGTTTGCCGAATACTTATCTTCTGATGGTACCCTGAACATATGGCGGTAGTTGCCCATTTTTGAAGCGCTGACCGGAGACTGCTCGCCTTCTTCGTCAACAATTACCAGTGATACATCGTCTGGGTTAATTTCGTTTGATACTTCGATGGCAATTTTTACGCGCGTGTCTTCCGGGATTCTGAATTTTGCAAGCTCATAGCTGGTCGGGTCTTTGCTATCGGTATTGCTGCTGAAAGAATCTTCTCTGAAGTCGATAGGATGCTGAATTACAAGTTTGACATCTGGCGGCGGCAGATTGGCTGGTGCCGGATCGACTCCAGGGGTGGGTGTGTCTGATGAGCATGGTTCGCCGGGCTTGCAGGTTTGACCTGATGTGCCTGAAGAACCCGGGTCTGCCGGGCTGCTTGAGCCAGGTGTCGACGTTGAAGAAGGCATGTCTTTTGGAACGTTGGCTATTTGTGTGGGTTTTGGTTCACTTGTCGAGTCAGCAGGTTCACTGGTTGTGGGTGTCGGTTTTTCAGGTGCTTTGCTGATGGCAATTTCTTCTTTGTCCTCGCCTTCGACAGATTTGGGAGGTGCTTGAGGCTCGATTTTGGTAGGTTTTGGTTTTTTCTTGCCTGTGTTGAAGTCGGCTTCGTTGTAAGAGTCTGATAATACATACTTGCCGCCAACATATTTGACGCTCCACTGATAGCCAGCTCCAGCGCCGGCAAAGCCGGTTGAGTTCGGGCCAGCTGTGTTGATCATGGTGTTTTTCAGATTGTTTACGCTTGAATTTACTGCATTCTCCATGCCAGCTGCCGCATCTGTGTCTGAACTCTTCTGGCCATCACTGCTACTTGTTATTTTGCTGATGTCAGGACTGGAATTGTCTGAGCCAAGATCCTTCTGCTGTTGCTCCCATTCGTCCTGCATGTTTTTCATGTGCTCATCCATCTTTTGTTTGTATTCCTGGGAACGTTTCTGTGAGGCAGCTTCGGCTGCCTCAAAAGAATCAAACTCCAGGTCGGCGGCACAGACAGTGCTGAGCGCTGGGAACACCAGCAAAATCAACAAAAAAACCAGTAATAAATTTTTCATATTGTTAACTCCCTTAAAACACTCTGCTCAGAAGATCTTTGTACCTATCATAGACTATAATCAGAAAAAACGCACCCCCCTATGATGTAAAGCACAGGTGAATCTTTTTCTTTCATCCTTTGCTGAAAGGAAATAGCATCAGCACAAAATTGGTTGATCAATTATTTTTTTTACTATAGATTAATACGACATAATCGACTGGTTTGTTTCAGCAATTTCTGATTGCGGTCATTCCCGCTGATTGAAATGGAGATTATAGATGTCACAGGATTCAAAACTTATTGCGTGCAGAGTATGTGGCTTGATAATGGTAAGGCTGGCTCGCGATGTTTGTCCAAAATGTTTTCAGGAAGAAGAATTGCTGTTTCAGAAAGTTAAGACTTTTTTAAAAGCCAATCCGGGCGCAACATTAGAGGAAGTGTCCAGGCATGCGTCATGTGATGTTGATCATGTTGAAGCTTTGATCCGATCAGGGCGACTGGAAAGAGCCGGAGTTAAACGGGTGGCACACCCATGTCAGCTTTGTCAGTCAACTATTTTTGATGGAGTTGTCTGTGGCGAGTGTAAGAAAACTCTTAAAGAGCAGGTGAAAATGCTCAAAGATCTTTCCAAGCCCGATAAATAGGTGCATTAAGTAAGCTTGCAGAGCACTTGTTATTCTCTTTTTTTTTGCTGTGTACAGAGTGTTGCATTGCCTCTGACTCTGTGCTAGACTTTTTTGGTTTAGAGACCTGTGTGGGGTTGGTGATTTGTCGGTGTTTTCTGCTTGATGGGCTGCTTCGAAGAGGCTGTCTCTGTAAAATGCGGTTATTATCAGACATATTACCAGTGTTGCGATCCAGTCCTGATTTATATCTATTGGATTGAAGCGCCGTTTGGAAATGTTGCTTGAACGCTATTCTGTATTGATTTTAGGGAGACGGTATGAATCTAGAAAGCAATGGGGAGATCAGTAACGAATTCTTCAAGAAATTGAATCAGCAGATTGTTCAAAAGGATAATCTGATAAAGTTGCTGCAGCTCCAGATCAGAAATCTCAAAACGCAGTTAGAATCAGGTAGTGCCGGTTCTGAGGGCGCAGATGAAGTTAAAAGAGCACTTGAAGAGAAGTCTGAGGAAGCTGACCGTTTGCTTTCGGAGCTGAATACCCAAAAAGAGCAGTTTTCTGCTCTGGAACAGCAGAAAGACGAGCAGATTAAAACTCTTGCTCAGCTGCTCGAAGAACAGCAGAGTGCCGGTGGTGCTTCTGCTGCTGAACTAATCGAGGATCCAAGACTTCAGGAGCTGGAAACACTGACTTCTTCTTTGCGCGAAGAACTTGAGTATGAAAAGCAGGCTCGTATAGACGCTGAAGCAGCTTCCAGCCCGGTTGATACCTCTGCCGAAGTGGAGTCGCTGAACAAGGAAGTTGAACAGCTGAGAGCTGAGTTGGCTGCTGCATCAGGCAGCAGTGACGAAATGGAAAGTCTCAGGCAGGCCGTAGAGGTTGCCAGAGACGAGCTGGAACAGTCTAATGCTGCTATGCAACATATGTCTGAACAGCTGCAGGCTCAGATGGTTGTGTCCGCTCCCGGCATCTCGGATGAAGAGGTTGCTGGTTACAATACAAGAGTTCAGGAATTAGAACAGGATATCGTCAATCTCAAAAACCTTCTTGCCGAAAAAGAAGAAACAGCTGGCGGTGGCGATTTTACCGTTGACCAGCTTGAACTAGAACAGTTGCGGGCTAAGGTGGCCGAGCTCGAAGCTCGCCCGACTCAACCCGGAATAGATATCGACGAAGTCGAACGTTTGCGCCAGGAAAGCTCGCTGCTGGCCGAAGCCACTGCAAAACTCGCCAAACTCCAGCAGGAGGCAGAAGCATTTGCTGAAACTGCCATGAAAGTTACTCTGCTGGAGTCTGAACGTGAGCAGCTCACAGAGAGGGCTTCAGTGCTTGAATCAGAGTTGGCTGCCCTCAAGACTGCAGCGGACAGCTCTTCTGGAGAAGATGTTGATGCATACAAGCTTGAGATAGTCAAGTTGCGCGAAGTTATTCAGAACCGCGAAGAAGAACTGGCACGTCTGCGTGTATCTATCGACGCAGGGCAAGATGATAGTATGAATGATCCGGCAAGTCGCGAAGAGGTTGAGCAGCTGACTCAACAGGTCGCCGACCAGATGCTGGCAATTCAAAATTTTGAAGGCATTTTGAGTAAAACCAGAGACCAGCTGGAGACAAAAACTCTAGAAGTGGAAAATCTCAAGAGCAAAATGGTCGGTAATGTAGCATCTGCTGAAAAGGTGATTTCTATAGATGGCGACAGCGACATTGTATCGAGCTTTATCGACTTTTTTGATGGTCTCGACTCTGTTATTGCCAAGAATCCGGTTCCTGAGCTGCAAATGCTGCACCAAAAGCTACTCGATCGTCTGATTATTCCAAATCAGATTAGTTATATGCCTGTTATTGCCGAAGAATTTGATACACAGAAGCACTATGCGACCGATTATTTCAGATCGAATAAATTTCCTGAAAAATGTATCGTGTTCGAAGTCGAAAAGGGTTATCTCAAGGGTGACGCGGTTATCAAAAAATCCAAGGTCTGGGTGGTTCAGAACCTTTTTGACTGTAGCGCCTGCAATGCTACTCAAAGCAACCCTGATAGTCGGTTTTGCCACTTGTGCGGTGCCAAAATCGCTGCGCCAAATGGTTTGCCGGTAGACAGTCTGCCCGAATTTGAACCGACACCCATCACTTATCAGCGCTTTGCTGACAGCATGATTCGCCATGGTTACACCGACAGGGCAAGAGAATATCTGATGGCCGGTCTTGATCTTGACGGCAATTTTGCGCCAATAATGACCAGGCTCGCCGATATTCTTGCGCACGAATCAAAATTCGAAGATGCCCTCGAATTGTTGAAGAAGGCGAACACGATCAAGCCAGATGCCAAAACCCAAGAGATGATACGGGCTATAGAAACTAAACTCAACATTTTCAAACAGGCTCAGAGTCTCAAGCTCGCACCAGAAGAGTTCGAAAAACTGTTGAACCTGATTCAAAAGTAATACTCACAACACAGGAACCAGATTATGTCACAGAATTCCAGTTCTGAAGCTCTTCCAAAGGCCTATGATCCCGCCGAAGTAGAAAACTCGATCTATCAGAAATGGCAGACCAGCAATTGCTTTGCAGCAGATCCTGGCAGTGCCCGTGAAAAATACTGCATTGTAATTCCACCGCCCAACGTAACCGGTATGCTTACAATGGGGCATGTGCTCAATAATACTTTGCAGGATATTCTCATCCGGCACCAGCGCATGCTTGGCCGTGAGACACTCTGGTTGCCTGGCACCGATCATGCTGGTATTGCTACTCAAAATGTTGTCGAAAGGGCTCTGGCCAAAGAAAAGCTTACTCGACATGATCTTGGTCGCGAGAAATTTCTTGAGCGTGTCTGGAGCTGGAAGGAAAAATACGGCGGAATCATTCTCAGTCAGCTTAAAAAGTTGGGTTGTTCATGTGACTGGACCCGCGAGGTCTTTACCATGGACGAAGCCCTTGGTGCGGCCGTTCAACGCAGCTTTATCAAGCTTTATCAAGATGGCCTGATCTACAAAGGCAAATATATCATCAACTGGTGCCCGCGATGTCGAACTGCCTTGTCTGATGAAGAAAAAATACCTGAAGATACCAAGGGTAGTCTCTGGTATATACGATATCCCCGTAAAGACGGGAAAGGTTATGTTGTTGTTGCTACTACCCGCCCCGAAACCATGCTCGGCGACGTTGCGGTAGCAGTAAACCCTCATGATGAGCGCTATGCCGATCTCATTGGAACGTCTCTGATCCTGCCTTTCATCGGTCGCGAAATTCCCATATTGGTCGATGACTTTGTCGATAAAGCATTCGGCACTGGTGCGGTCAAGATCACTCCGGCGCACGATCCCAACGATTTTGAAATGGGGCGTCGTCACAATCTCGAACAGATTGTGATAATGGACGAAGGCGGCGTGATGAACGAACTGGCCGGCAAGTTCAAGGGCATGGATCGCTTTGCCGCTCGTAACGCAATTGTAGAAGAACTGGGCGAACTTGGTTTGCTCGAAAAAATCGAAGATCATCAACTGGCCGTTGGCCATTGTGAGCGTTGTAAGACTATTATAGAACCGTATCTTTCTGACCAGTGGTTCGTAAGAATGAAGCCTCTGGCCGAAAAGGCTGTTGAAGCAGTTAAGGATGGATCTCTTCGCTTTACACCAAACCGCTGGGTTGGTGTGTATTTGCACTGGATGGAGAACATAAGAGACTGGTGTATCAGTCGTCAGCTCTGGTGGGGGCATCGAATACCCGCCTACACCTGTGGTTCTTGCAGCCATGTAATGGTTGCTTCTGATTGCCCGGATAAATGTGATAAATGTGGCGCCACTCAAGGCATCACCCAAGACGAAGATGTCCTCGATACTTGGTTCTCGTCCTGGCTCTGGCCTTTCTCTACCATGGGATGGCCCGAGCAGACTGAAACTCTGCGCCAATTCTATCCGACCGACACGCTGGTTACCGGTCCCGATATAATTTTCTTCTGGGTAGCCAGAATGGTAATGGCTGGTTATTATTTCGTTGGTGAATGCCCTTTCCACGATGTTTACTTCACCAGCATTGTCAGGGATATGAAGGGGCGTAAGATGAGCAAGTCGCTTGGCAATTCGCCCGACCCGCTCGAAATCATTGCAAAATACGGCGCCGATGCGTTGCGTTATACTGTTATTTCGCTGGCACCAGTCGGTCAAGACATCAGGTTCGCTGAAAATAATGTTGAGATTGGCCGAAACTTCGCCAATAAACTCTGGAACGCATCAAGATATGTGTTTATGAATCTTGAGGGCTCAAGCTGCTCTATTAAATCTGGTTTTCCTGAAGCCAGCAAACTCAGTGCTGTTGATAACTGGATTGTTTCGCGTATGAACTATGCCGTAGAGCAGGTAAGCGCCAATCTTGCCGAAGGTCAGTTTCGATTTAACGACGCTCTTAAAACGGTTTATGAATTCATCTGGAATGATTTCTGTGACTGGTACATCGAAATGAGCAAGCCGGTGCTCTTCGGCAAAGATGCCGAACGCAAGGCTGTCACTTTGCAGGTGCTGATTTGCTGCCTCGACGGGGCATTGCGTATTTTGCACCCGTTTATGCCGTTTATTACCGAAGAAATATGGCAAAAACTGCCGGGCAGCGAAGGCTTCCTTATGCAGGCCGCTTTTCCGGCTGCAGAAGCTGCCAGAGTTAACGTTCCGCTCGAACAGGAAATCAGTGAACTCATGGAAGCTGTGCGTGTAATACGCAATCTCAGGGCCTCAGCCAATATTTCGCCAGCCCGCAAGGTAACCTTGAGGGTCTTGGAAAACAACGAAACCAGCGCGGCATTTGTCAATTATGCTGACTTGATCCGTTCTCTGGCTGGCGTCGAAACCCTGAGCCTGGTAAAACAAAAGCCATCAGGGCACCTGGTTGGCTTGATGGCTTCTTGCGAAATATGCCTTGATCTTGCCGGTCTGATTGATGTTCCGGTTGAGCTGGCCCGCGTCGATAACGAGCTGGGCAAAATCGAAAAAGAAATGGCCAAGATCTCGGTTAAGCTTGAAAACGCAGACTTTGTGAGCAGGGCTCCAGTCGAAGTTGTTAATAAAATTCGTGAAGGTATTGACGCTTATCATCAGCAGATTGCCAAGCTCAAAGAATATCAGAAGGAACTCAGGAGTATCTGACCAGTGAAATTCAGCGCAACTCCCCAGGAACAGCTCGAAATCGTAGCAACCGGCGCAGCCGATATTGTCTCGCGCGATGAACTGCTAAAAAAGTTCGAAAAATCATACAATACTGGAACCCCTTTGATTGTAAAACTCGGTGCTGATCCCTCGGCGCCCGACATTCATCTGGGTCACACGGTTGTATTGCAGAAAATGCGCCAGTTTCAGGCGCTCGGCCATCAGGCGGTTTTTTTGATTGGTGATTTCACCGGCCGTATCGGCGATCCTACCGGTAAAAAGAAAACCCGTCCGGCCCTGACCGAAGAAGAGGTTATGGCTAATGCTGAAACCTACAAAAATCAGATCGGCAAGATTCTTGATCTTGAAAAAACCAGCATCGTATTCAATTCTGAGTGGCTCGGCAAAATGTCATTTGCCGATGTTCTAAAGCTTTGCGGGCAATACACAGTTGCTCGTATGCTTGAACGCGATGACTTTTCTACCAGATTCAAAAGTCAGGTGCCAATAAGTGTTGTTGAGTTCATGTATCCTTTGATGCAGGGTTATGACTCGGTTGCTCTCAAATCAGACGTTGAACTCGGTGGTGTTGATCAGACTTTTAATCTGCTGGTCGGCCGCGATCTTCAACGCTCTTATGGCCAGGCGCCTCAGGTTACGTTGACCATGCCGATTCTTGAAGGACTTGATGGTCACGATAAAATGTCGAAGAGCCTTGGTAACTATGTTGGTATTAATGAAGCTCCCGGGCAGATTTACGGTAAAATCATGTCGATCCCAGATGAGCTGATGATGAAATACTTCGAGTTACTGACCAGTCTTAATATGACTGAACTAAATGCAATAAGAGCCCGCATTGTTGATGCTCCCAAGGCTGTCAAAATGCAACTGGCCCAACAGATTGCCGCCCAGTATCACGGCGAAGAAGCTGGTGTGGCTGCTGAGGCTGAATTCGAGAAAATGTTTGGCAAAGCCGGTGACGGACTGCCAGATGAGATCGAAGAACTTGAATTGGCTGTTCCGACAGAAGGCTTGGCGCTCATGCGTCTGCTTACTCTCAGCGGTCTCGCTGAAAGCGGCGGCGAAGCGCGGCGTCTGCTACAGCAGGGCGGTATAAAAGTAGATAAGGCAAAGGTCAGCGACGGTCAGAAGATGTATCTACCCGGCTCTTCTTTCATCGTTCAGGCCGGTAAAAGGAAATTCAAAAAACTTACTCTCAAGCCAGAATAATGGTTTGACCGCATTAAATAAGGAGACAATATGTCACAGATGATTCAGCTTAAACTTCCTGACGGAAAAATTATTGAGCTGGAGTCGGGCGCAACCGTAATGGATGCTGCCGCCAAAATTGGTCCAGGGCTGGCAAAAGCAGCTCTTGCCGGTAAAATAAATGGCGAAATCACCGATCTGCGAACACCGCTGACCAGCTCTGCTGATTTAGAGATTGTAACTATGAAATCACCCGAGGCCAACGATGTTTGCCGCCATTCTATGGCTCATATCATGGCCGAAGCTGTGCTTAAGATGTTTCCTGATGCCCAGTTCGGTATTGGACCGGCAATCGAAAATGGTTTTTACTATGATTTCAAGTTGCCTCGGGCTTTGACTGTTGAAGATCTTGAAACCATCGAAAAAGAAATGGAAGCTGGAATTAAGGCTAAGTCTCCTTTTGTTCGAAAAGTTCTGAGCAAAGAAGAGGCTGTTAAGCTTTTTACCGAAACAAATCAACCTTTTAAGCTCGAACTGATCGAGGAACTCAACGATCAGGCTATTACCACCTTTACACATGGCAGTTTTACCGACCTCTGTCGTGGCCCCCATGTTCAGGACTCTGGTGCCGTAAAGCATTTTAAGCTGCTCAGCGTAGCCGGGGCATACTGGCGTGGTGACGAAAAACGCCCGATGCTGCAGCGCGTTTACGGTGCAGCTTTCAGCAGTAAAGAAGAACTTAAAGAGCATCTTGACCGTCTTGAAGAAGCTAAAAAGCGCGATCATCGCAAGCTCGGTAAAGAGCTGGATCTGTATTCGATCCACGAAGAGGTTGGTCCTGGGCTGGTCTTCTGGCATCCGAAAGGCGCCAGAATCAGGCACGAAATCGAATCTTTCTGGAAAGACCAGCATTATCGCCATGGTTATGAACTGATTTCCACCCCGCATATAGGTCAGAAATGGCTATGGGAAACCAGCGGGCACCTGGATTTCTATAAGGATTCGATGTACAGCCCGATGGATATTGACGGCGCCGATTATTTTATCAAGCCGATGAACTGTCCATTCCATATCATGATATATAAATCGCAGATGCGTTCTTATCGCGACCTGCCGCTTCGCTGGGCCGAACTTGGCACCGTCTATCGCTACGAAAAAAGCGGTGTATTGCACGGCCTGCTGCGTGTGCGTGGCTTTACTCAAGATGATGCGCACATCATCTGCACGCCTGAACAGATCGAGAATGAAGTTCGTGAAGTTTTGCGCTTCAGTCTTGCCATGTGGAAAGCCTTTGGATTCAGCGAAATCAAGGCATATCTGGCTACCAGACCCGAAAAAGCGGTAGGTGAGGAGTCGCGCTGGGCTCAGGCTATAGACTCCCTACGTAATGCTGTCGCCGCTGAAGGGTTGAACTGTGAGGTCGATGAGGGTGGTGGCGCTTTTTACGGGCCTAAGATAGATCTCAAGGTCAGGGACGCAATCGGTCGCGAATGGCAGATGACAACCATTCAATTTGACTTTAACCTTCCTGAACGTTTCGATATGACTTATGTCGGTGCCGACGGCAACCGACATCGCCCTTACATGGTTCATCGCGCGCTACTGGGTTCTATAGAACGTTTCTTTGGCGTTCTGATCGAGCATTACGGTGGCGCCATGCCGGTCTGGCTTGCTCCACTGCAAGCAGTCGTCATGCCGATTACCGAGAAACATTGTGAATATGCACGCCAGATCCTGGATCAGCTCAAACAGCATGGAATTCGCTGTGAGCTTGATGATCGCAACGACAAGATTGGTTACCGAATTCGCAATGCGCAGTTGCAGAAAGTTCCGTTTATGATCATTCTTGGCGATCAGGAAACTGCTGATGGCAGGATTACCGTTCGTTTGCGC
Organism: Candidatus Rifleibacteriota bacterium; assembly: GCA_018818125.1. Classification (GTDB taxonomy): domain Bacteria; phylum Muiribacteriota; class Ozemobacteria; order Ozemobacterales; family Ozemobacteraceae; genus Rifleibacterium. The sequence continues at coordinate 29,878 of JAHISQ010000083.1, read as the reverse complement.
AATGGTGAAAATCTTACTGGCATTGCGCTCGATGATTTTATCAGGGAGCAGGAATGGAAAATACAGGCAATCTGAGCTTAAAAGACCTTGGTGATCTGATCTTTCGCATCACACAGCGTTATCTTTTTCGTAAAAATGTGGATTTTGGAATTGATATTACGGTTCAGACCAGTCCTTTGCAGGAAACCATGATTTTACGACTATTGGATGAGACAAGGCTTCTTGTAAAGACTTTTCCGCATAAGAATTATTCAAATGAACTTGTTTATCGTATCGAAGTTTATAAGACGCGTGAAGGTGATATGCGTGGCAACAAAATTGCTTTTCTGGAGGCTTCGCAGCATGGCGGAGCGGTTGACGAGATTCATCGCTTTGTGCAGAGTTATCTTTCGCAGCTTGGCTTTTAACAATACCTAGAGGAGGTTTATATGCAGGCAGTTGTAGATTCGAAGCATGGTGATTATTTTCGCTGTCTTCTCGAAAACGGTGATGTAATAAGTGTATACAAAGAGGATTTGAGCGCAGAAATCGACATTGGAGACATCGTCAATGTGAGCTTCGTTAAAGATAATGAAGCTAGTGCCAGGCAACGAGAGTTGATGAAATAATCGCTTTTAGGTGACTCTCACCTTTGGCCAGAGTCACGTATCCCGCAGTGCTTACAGGGGAGCTATACTCGACCGCATCAGGATTAGACTGCTCTAATGGCTTCAGCCATTAGAACTTCGTATCCAGAAGTGCTCACCAGGTGGCGGTCGTGTGAGTTTGCCGGGACAGGAGGCCGCTTTGCTGAGGAAGTTAGCACTGATTTGTTTGCTTTGTTTGTTTCATGCGCCAGTAGCACATGCGTCAGACGATAAAACTGTGCTGCTTAAAAAGTCACAGCTTCTTCTTCAGAAAGCGATAAGGTCAGAGTCGAGGGGCGAAATAGAAGACGCCGTTGCTTTGTACGAAGAATCCTGCAATATTTGCCCCACAAACATGATGCCTCTTCTGCACTGGGGAAAGCTATTGTGCAAAATTGGCATGTATGATCGCGCCTCGGAGTTGCTGGGCAAGATCCCCCTCGATAAGTTGTCTGAGGCAGGTCAGTCAGAAGTACATCTGTCGATGGGTAGAATCGCCATTGCACGCAGTTCAGTCGAAGATGCGGCTTCCGCTTATTCCCGGGCACTGAAAGTGTTTGATAAAAATGAAGTCGCCAGGATACGTCTGGCCATGGTCAATCTTTTGCTGGGAATGAGCAGTCGAACTGACGAGTTGTTGCGTGACTACGATAGCTTTGCCGGATTCGATTACAGTGAGCTTCGACTTGCCCTGATAATCGATATGCACATGGCAACCTTTGGTCGAGCTTTCAGTACCTGTGGCGAAATGGCTGGCATTGCATCACGTGCCGGCAAAAGAGAAGACAGTGACTCGTCTATTTTCGATCCTATTTTGAAAATGCAGCCGACAATTTTTATTTTCGCGTTGCCATTGGGTTTGAGCGGAGTAATGAGTGGCATCTACTTTGTTGCCCTTTTTTCCGGTTTAATGTTTCTCGCAACGCGCCTGACTGCCCCAACAGCGCACTGGCACAATGCAGCATTCGTGATACTTGGTGTTGTTACTATGATAGCTACCCAGGCGATTATGAAGCGCGAGTTCTTTATTGCTCTGTTGCAGGGCGAACTTTCTCTCAGTGATACGGTCTGGATAATGCCACGTATGCTGATTGCAGGTCATCTGCTTGCAATTGCGCTTTATGCTGTTTTTCCGGCATTCAGGTTGCTCCCCGAAGATCAGCGTCCGAAACGCTATGAATTATATGGAATCTGGTTTTTCTGCTGGTTTTTTATGGCCTTTGTTCTGGTTTTTCAGAGCCGAATCGGCTTTGGCAACAGGATGCTGTTGCTGGTCGCAACCTTAGGCCTGTCAGTAATCATGTCGTTTTTTATTCCGCTTGGCCGTTTTGTCGTTTTTAGAATTACCAGCTTGCTCGGTTATGGGGATTTTGCGACTCTCAGTCGCCAGGATCTGAGAAAGCAAGGCGGCATCAGTTTCACTGATGCCAAGATTTTTGAGACAAAATCCTGGAAGCTGATCGAGAAGGATGAATTTGAAGAAACTATTATGATTGCGCGAAAAGTGTTTGGCAGTTTTGATCGAAAGACTTTTCCATTGCTGTGGAAGGCGTATGTTTTTGCTCTGTTGGCACGTGAAGACCTTGTCGAAGCGCAGCAACAGATTAACGAATTTCTTGAAGTGTTTAAATTGACCAGTTCACTTGAATCTGGGCAGCTGTATGAGGCCCTTTTAAAATCTCGCAAAGGTGATTTTGGCGGGGCACTTAAAATTATCAGAGCCTTGCCTGAACAACGGGTCAAAAGTTTCTCCGCCGACGAAAACGCGCTATCTCTAATGATCCTGGCGCGTTGCGCACTTGCCTGCAATGAAAATGTGCAGGCTCACATCGATTTGAACAAGGCTTTTAATGTTGCGAAACTCCCTCTGATAAAGGCAGAAATTCTTGTTGAAATTGCCGAACTCGACTTTAATCTCAAGTCGAAAGAAGCGCTTTTGAAGCTTAAGGAAAAGATTTCCAGCCTCTCTGGGGGTGAAAAAGTTGATACTTACAAGAACATAGTGCTTTCAATAATTGCGCAGTCCGAGAACATTCCTGCTGAAGCCTTGAAGCTTGCGGAACAGGCATGTCGCAGCAAAGCAAAAAATAGCCGTGCATGCGCATGGTATGGGCACCTGCTCTGCCTTTCCGGTGATTTTGCCAAAGCTGAAGAACAGTTGACCAGAATGGCTCCCGATAGCCATGACACAAGCAAACTAATGGCCGAGGTAACTTCTTCCTCTTGAATTTACTGCTGATTCATGACAGAATTGTTTTAATGTTTATTACAGCGGTAGCAGAATGGCAGATTTGACCTCTGAACCCAAGACCTTTAAAGATCACTTGCCGGATATCCTCGGATTTCTGGGTAGTATCGCGGTTGTCGCGGTTGCTTATCTTATTTTTACCAATAAGGTTCCCAAAAATTTCTGGTCATTTTTTTCATATTTTTATGTAATTGCAATTGCCGGGGCTCTTGGTGTATTGGGCGAAAAAATCTCTATTGCGCTGTTGGCATTTATATTGCCACTTTTGCTTGGGGCAGCGACATTAGCTTTTAAATTCAAACCGGATAAATACCCGATAGAAGACTGGTGGGAAATATATTCCGTTCTTGTGTTGTTTTCGGCAGGTTTTCTGGTGTTTCTTTTTTTCCGGTTCGAGCAGTTTAAAGCCAGCGGTGGCGGTGGCGGTGGCGGCGGCGGTAAGGGTGGTGGTGGCGCGCCACTTAAAACTAGAGTTGACCCGAACGCGGCAGCTAAATTCCGTGAAGACCAGATGAAAAAGACGGCATCCAAAGGCGGCGTCATGGATTCTGCTCTTGGGCAGAAACCCGCTGATAAGTCCGCCGATAAGTCTGCTGATAAGGGGGGATCAGCGGTTTCTGGAGCTGCAGCACAGCCCAGACTTGACGAAACCGCTGAAGAGCGCATGGAAAGAGAAACGCGTCAAATGAAGGATGATTTCAGCAAGCGTTCAATGAGATTGTCGACAACGTTGATGCGTATCAAAAACCTTGCCAAGAGTCTTGATCGCGATCAGATTTTTAACAACATCATCGAAATTGTAACCAAAGGGCTTGATGGCACCAAGGTTCAGCTGCTTATTAATGACGAGAAAGATGGTAAATTCATAATTGTTAAGGCTGCTGGCATGAAGCCCAAGGAATACAAGGACCTGGAAATTCCACACGAAGAAATCAGTATGATTACTCATCTGTTGCATCAAAAAATGAACGAAGTTACTGGCGGTGCCGGTGCTCTCGGTGTAAAAGAGTGCGAGATGGATCCCAAAACCAAGGGTCTGGTGGGGCAGGGTGTTATAAAATCAATCTTGTGTGCGCCGGTTTACGCAGAAGGCAAGTTGTTTGCAGTAATCAACGTTGAGCAAATGACCAACCCGGATTATACCCGTGATGATCAGAATCTGCTTGCTACCTGTGCTGACATAGCGGGGCTGGTTATGAAAAACGCCAAGCTCTATTCGGCAACCATGGATGATCTGGTTTCTGCGCAAAAACTCAGCGAGGATCAGCTCCAAAAGAACGAAGAACTCAAAGGCAGCCTTTCGCGTATCGTTTCACCAAGTGTTGCTGAGCTGATTATGTCTAATCCTTCTGGTTTGAAACTTGGCGGCAGCAAATGCGAAGTCTCCATGTTTTTCTCTGATATTCGTGGCTTCACCAAAATGTCTGAAGGTATGGATCCAACTGACATCGTTGAGCAACTGAATGTCTATTTTACCAGAATGACCGACATTCTGATGGAACTCGACGGAACGCTCGACAAATACGTTGGAGACGAGCTTATGGCGCTGTTCGGAGCGCCGGTAGCGCGCGACGACGATCCAATCCGGGCGGTGCTGTGTGGTGTGCGCATGCTTGACGCACTGCGCGAATTACAGGAAGTGTGGAAGGAAGAGGGCAAACCGGTAATCGCCATTGGTGTCGGCGTCAATACTGGAGAAGTTACGGCGGGCTATATGGGTAGCGAAAAACAGCTTTCCTACACGGTTATTGGTGATAACGTCAACCTTGCTGCCCGTGTAATGTCTGTTGCCAAGCCAATGGAATTTTTTATTACCAGATCTACTTATGAGCGGGTTGAGCCTTATTTTGAGATTACTCAGCGCGAGTCAATTATGGTTAAAGGCAAGTCGATGCCTATTGAGATTTTTCAGGTGCTGGCTGTTAAGCCGGAGGTCGATATGGGTGAGCTTCTTGGCAAGAGTATCAGCCACATTGCTACTGCTCTGGAACAAGAGAAACCGATTAAGAAGGAAGATACTCCGGTTCGGCCGCCTCCTGGCATGAAAGAAGAGGATATGAAGCAGAATATTCAACTCGATGAGAAAAAAACCATTGAGTGTCAGAACTGCGGTAACGACAACAACATGCAGGAAAAGTTCTGCACCAAGTGCGGCATGCCAATTTTTTGAGTTAGTTTAAATCGATTTTTCTTGCATTGCTCTTTTTTTAGGCTTATCCTCATCCAGACGAGTAAACGCGCAACGGGGGTTAATGTCTTGATTCGCAGCAAACTGTCGGTTGTATTGATAGCTCTTATTTGTTTGATTGGCGTCCGCGTTGATGCGGCGCTTTCGCTTGATGCGCGTGCTGTAATAGAAGGTATGAGGTCACGGATTAATCAGGTGAAGACAGCTCCAGAACAAATTGCTAATGCCGACAGCACGGACTATGTTCCTGGCAAAGCCCTGATGAGCGTGCTTGCGAAGTATCGCACCCAGATTTATGGTAATCCTGAGCCAACAAAAAAGACCCTCGCGAATTTGCGCGTCTCTGCCGCAACATCAGAACAACTTGATGTAACAACCTACAATCCTGGGCAGATGCTTGCAAAAGCGCTCGAAAATTATAGAGCCCGGCGTAACTCATGGTGTGATGTGGCTCCACTCGACGAACCGATAGTAGACGAAACCATTCAGAACGGCAGAACTCCCGCCAATTCTTCAGAGCTTTTTTCTGAGAGTGAATCGGCGCTGAAAATCAGTGCTGGAAGCAAACTGAAATTGCCCTTGTCGGGCTCGCTTAAACAGTCTGACGCTACAGCGGATCCGGTAGACAAGCCTCTGGATTCAGCTTCGATTGCTGATGATAAAATTGTAGTAGAAATTCAGAAATTTGAGTTCAAAATGCCTCGCAACTATCGCATTATTGTTAAATAACGCAGGCTCTTTACTATTCAGCGTTTTTGTGTGGACTGATTATTGTAGAGTGGCTGATAGTTGTTTGACAGAAGGTATTCTTTCGGTTAAGCTTTGGTGCAATGTGCAATAATCCAGCCGGACTTATCAAATCTGCAATTCGGGCTGTCGCGGCATTAGTGCTGCTTCTGGTTGGCTTTGCTGTGACTTCTTCTGCTTTGAACGCTCAAGATCTTTTTTTAGCCAACGAAATCTATAACCAAGGCCTCGAACATTACGCCGATGGTGATTATCCAGGTGCAATTGATTATCTGGAGCAGATTGTCCTCATGATGCCTGATCACGATCAGGCGAGGTATTATCTGGCTTACAGCTATTCTCTTTCGGGCAAGCACGAAAAGGCGATTGATCAGGCCAGAGTTCTCGCAGCAAGATATCCTGGACATCAGTTGTATACGCAGCTGATTGCAGAATTCAGTCAGAGAAAGCTAAATCATCAGGAGACGAAAATAGAAACCCCTTCTGATGCAGACTCGCAGTTGACCTCGGCTTCTGGGTATGATGTTTATACACCCCAGCTGAGCAAGCCACGCGAATTTCGCAAAAAAACGGTCGAATCACCAGCTCAAACTCGCTTAGAACACATTTCTGATATGATAGACGAAGAGCGCTATGCCGAAGCCTCTGATGAGCTACAGGGAATTTTAGCCGCTGACCCAAAAAATGCAGAAGTAATGCATTATATGGGAGTCGTATTTTTTAATCAGGGTGATTTTGCCAAAGCTGTTGAGCGTTTTGAAGAGTCACTGAAAAATCATTCCGGAAATTTTGATACGCATTTTTTTGCTGGCTCCTGCTATTTGAATCAGCAGATACTCGAGAAGGCTGAGCATCACTTCGAGCAGGCTCTTATGATAAAAAAGGATACTTTTGCCAGAATAAATCTGGCTGATATTTTCATGCGCACAAACCGCCTTGCGGATGCAGAAAAGATGTATGAGAGCGTTATGCGTTCCAATCCTGATTTCAGCGAGGCCAAAGTTGGTATGGCGCAGGTTAAACTGGCTCAAGGCTTTATTGAAGAAGCCGCCGAGCTGGTTAATCAGATTTTGAGCGACAATCCAGTCAATGCCAGGGCTCGTTATGCCAGATCACAGATTCTCATGGAAAACCGTCTTTATTCAGAGGCACTGGAGGAAGCTCAGGCCGCATGCCAGAATTCAGTCGATAATGCCGAATACCGCGTGAGCTACGCCCTGACAATGCTGCGCAATTTCCAGGTAGAGCCAGGAATGCGTGAGGCGCAGGATATTCTCGACCGCTGGCCAGGCTTTGTTGAAGCACAACTGGTTCTCGTCGAGGGATTGATAATGGCAGGCGATACTACCGCTGCCACCGAACAGTTAAATGCTGCGGCTGCCAGTCGCTATAACCCTCAGATCGACTATTTTAGAGCCACTCTGGCTGCTACATCTGGCGATACAGAGCTGGCCAGAACCTATTGGAGTAAATATCTTGAGAAGGCTGCCAGTTTACCTTCTGCGCATTTAAAGTATGCTGCTTTTCTTGAATCGACAGCTGCCAACGCAGAGGCTCTAAAGGTATACGAGAGTATAGTTGCCAACTTTCCAGACACCACGGTTGCTGATAATGTGCAGGCCGATATTGCCAGATTGTCACAGGCTGCCGCTGAACCATCTGTTGCGCCACGTCCGCCTGTTACCGGATTGTAATGCCAATCATGAAGAATAGTTGGTCAATAGCATCTTTACGATGTGCCACCAACGAGTGTTACTGGTATTATTGAGGTGTTGCGATGAATATTGTTAACAATGTCGTGAGAAAAATAAATGTGCTGGTTTTTGGGACTTTGTTTTTGCTTGCGACGGCTAATGCTGCCATTTGTTGCGACAACACTCTGCTCGAACTTCTAACAGGTTCAACTCCTGAGGCATCAATTTCTGCCAGGCTTCTTGTTATTTCCAGTAAGATGCAGGTTACTGCTGGTTATGCTCGGGCCTTTAATAATGCTGCCGCGGACAAAATGCATCACGAAGTCATGGAAAGCTGGCTGTATGTTGCTTCGCAAATCACATCCAATCCTCCAGGCCAAGCCGCTGGAGATCCTGATTTTCATGCTGTAATAGTGCAGATTTCACGCGATCTTGGCAGTATACGCCAGAAGATATTGCAGCGCCAGCTTGACGACGTCCATGACCAGCTAGAGGTCTGTGTAAGTCGCATGTCGCTGCTCGCAGCAATTATTAACGGTCATCAGCGCATGCGGGATTTTTTGCGATTTGAACTGCTGGTGCTAACTCTAAGGCCCTGTTCGCGATTGTTTGAGAGCCGTAAGGTGGCAATAATTTCTTCAGATTTTATTCTGGTTCTGACCAGTCTTGATTTGCCAGAATCTCTGCAGGTTATTGAAAAAATAGCTTCACTAAAAAGCTTATACCAGACTTTGAGTGATCGAACATATGCAGATCAGAATTGCTTCAACGCCGTAACGCAAACAGCATATCTGGCATTGTATAATGAATTCTCTGTGCTGAAAAAGCTGCTGGTGGCTGAAAAATACTTTAACCTTAAATAGCAAGCCTTTCGGAGGTTCTGGTGGTTACGCCTTTTTTACTGTTTCGTTTTAAACAGCGGCAAGATGTTCGTGCCTTCAGTGTTGGCGGATTTGAATCAGCAGCTACAGATGCATTGCTCGGGAATACAGCTATCAGCAGTGATATAGTTGTCGAGGCGGTGATTTCAACCACAATGGCAGTCAGCAGCTTATTGTTGTTGCCCAGGCACCTGGTGCTTTTATTTTGATCGCATTTTCTCTTGCCGGTTTGCATTCTGGCATTTTGCCAGCGTTGCGAGTCGCGGCAAGCTATCCGGCCCGATAATAGGCAACAACTAATAGCTACGGGTTTCAGTTGATAGCACTGACATCATTTGGTATTGTGTCAGACTTGCCATATACCGACAAAACCGTTAGAATGTGCTGATGAAAAATAATAGATGTGGAAGCCTGCCAACCTTTATCTGGCCGTTTGCCATTATATTGGCATCGCTGGCAATTTTGCTGCTGGCAGTTCCAGAGCCGCCTCGAGCAGAGGCTCCGGTGCCTCCGCAACTTTATTCTTCATCATTTCAGCTTATTGCCACCGGCAATCGCCTTGGAACCTATTACCCGGTCGGTTACATTTTATCGTCCTGGATAAACTCGCAACTTGGCAGTGAGGGCGTATTCAAGCCGGTCGAAACTAATGGTTCGGTCGATAACGTCAGATTGCTTACCCAGGGCAAGGTGCTTCTGGCAATGGCAGAAAGTCGCATTATCAGAGAAAGCTATGCCGGAAATGCTTCGTCTCCACTTCGCGTTGTTTGGCCGCTATGGAACGATGTAGTCCACATTGTGCGCGCGCCTGAACGTTTCGATCCGGGCAAAACTTTTCCAGGGCACCTGAATGTGTTTCTTGGTCAGACCAATTCATCAACCCGGCGCACTTCGCTTGAAATCATGGAAGCTCTCGGCCTGTTTCGACGCCAAAACAGTGCTGAGATTCCTCCTGAGGCGGTTTTAAACTCTCTGGCCAACGGTAGCATCGGTTATGCTACCATACAGGCTGGTATGCCCAACCGCAATGTTTCTGATGCCTTGATTTTTCATGAGTGCTCGCTGGTTAGTCTCAGCGATACAGAAATCGAGAAGATTATCGGAAAAGTAGCCACTTCGCGCCGTGTCACTATTCCGGCCGGATATTATGGCGCTAATCAGCCCGAGGTCCATACTATCGGGTTGTCGAACATGCTGGTCGCAAGCGTGGACACTTCAGATGAAGCGGTCGAGGTTGTTATTGAAAATTTGATCAAAGGTGTTGGTCACCTGAAGATGCATCACCAGGCAATTGGCAATATTCCTGTCGATCCCGAATTTGCGCAAAGCATAATGCAGGAAGCAGGTGTTCCTTTTCATAAGGGTACCCTGAGCTGGATCGAAAAGAACACAGGCAGGCAGCAGGCTGCTGGCAATGGAGTTCCCACCGATGAATAAGCGCAACCGAATAATCAGCAGAGGCAAACGTGCTGGTATCGTTCTTTTTGTGGTATTGGGTGGTATCTTCATTCTGACTATTCTGATTCTGTCTTATAATCACCTGGTTCGGGGAAAATTCAACGAAAGCCAGGAGCTTCTCAAACATTTGCGTGCCATGAAGTGCGCGCAGTCTATTTCTCGCTACATAATCAGTAAGATGAAGGCAGATCTGATCGATACGAACACTGATGCCAGTTCGCCCGGTCAGGTGTTGCGCACAGCATTTAAGCAAAACAGTGAATCTGTTATCAGTAACTCTATTTTAAGTGATTGGATGTCGAAGATAGGCCTTAATGACCTGCTTAGCGGTCTTACCAGCAACCAGTCTTTTGTAGCCAGATTACTGTACAATGTTGATGTCAGCCAGGTCAAGTCGCTCGATGATGGCAACGGCTTTTATCTCGATTATGAAAAGTCCGGGCAAATTACGATCAGCGTCGAAGTAGAAATTGACAAGGCTACTGAAAAATGGCAGGAAACCCGACCATTCCGCGTGATTATGCCGTTTCCACTGCCGATTACCAAGTTTAATCTCTATCTGCGCGATGCAGCTGGTGGTGACGACACCAAATTCAATACTGTCATCATTGCGACGCCAGAAACGGGTAAGGTGATCACTACTTCGCCGCGCCCATTGATCCTGACTAATGGTGAACCGACCAATAGCAGTACTCCTGAAGATATCTGGAAAAATCGAGGTTGGATCTATATGGGCGGCAGCGAAACGTTGCTTAATCGAGCTGGCGGGTCCAAGGAATTTGGCCAGAACTACCATTCATATTTTCCTTCGGCCGCTAAGCCGATTACACTTGTTTTTAATTTTGGTCCCTGGCCAATTGGCAGCAGAAATGTTGTTTTCAGCGTAGCACGCTGGGGCTTCGCTGATACTGTTTGCAATGGCCCCGACAGCCTTCTGTGGCAGAGTGTTCTGAAGCCCGAATTCAGCAAGTTTCCGCTAACTGCTGCAAGTCATTGGGCTAGCACCTGGTTGCATTTGTTTGGTGAGAGCCCTCAAGGCTCGTCGGCTTCTAAGATCAGTCACACCAGGGTTATCGGTGATGTTAAAGACCGCTATCTTGAGGTCTGTTATCTTGCCGATTCCGCCACAAAAGTGCCTGTTGGCGCTGTTAGAGCATTGAGTTCTGCTGATTACAACACGGCCAGAAGTAGCGGTCCCAGCATTCCTGGCATGTCTGCTCTTTTTGTTAAGACCAAGTTGATTGAGTCAGATGTTCCGCCAGCACTGAGTCTTCAGGAATTCATTGCATTGGAACCCTTGTTCTTGGCGATACCGTGGCTGACCACAGACGGCAGCGTCTGCTATTACACGATTATGAGCAAAATAGATAACTGCTCGTATAGTGAAACCTATGACATGATTGCGCAATACACTTCAACCAATCAGAAAGTCGATATCCCACCCTCCGCCGCGGCACCACTCACCAGTGATAAAGCCTTTCAGCTTCCAATTGAGGGCATTGATACGAGAAATATTGAGATTGATAAGATTGCGGCCGTCAATGACCCGACACTTGGCCTGACCAGGCGGATTTGTTACGAGGTCAAGGCCGAGCCCGCGCCTGGAAAAGGCGCTTTTGAGGTTCTCCAAGAGAATTTTTGTTACAAGCAGACGAGCTTAAACCTTGGTAACGCTGTTCTCAGAGTTGTAACCGGTGGTGTCGGCATGACTATCGTTGACGGCATTGGTCGTCACACAGGTGGCAACATCATTGTTGATGGCCCGGTTACCGTCGGTTCTTTTGATTCGTCAGATCCGTCTGTTTTCGATCCGCCTCTGATGATTATGGCTGAAAAGGGTGCTATAACCGTAAATAACGGCGGCTCAAACAGCACGCTTGCCTATCTGGTTGCTCTTGGCAATGGTGGCGAGATTAAGTGCTCAAAACCCAATTTGCCGATGAATCTGGTCGGAGGTATTGCTGCTCACACCCTGGACCCAAGCAAAATGGCCGGCGGCGGTAATCTAATCTACAACACCTTCCTGGATCCAACCGACCCTGCGTTCACAAAAAAGTATGTCGGGGTAGTAATCGGGCCGCCCGGGGGCAATATATGAAAAGACGCGGCATGAGCCTTCTGGAAATACTGATCGCAAGCGGCATAATGATCGCGGCTATGGTGCCTCTGTGGGGACTTATGGGTTCATCTCACAAGCAGGTTACTCTTTCGGCCGACGAAATACGTGTCAGTCAACTGGCTGTCGAAATTCTTGAGCAGATCGAGAATAAAGCCTGGCTTCCTCTCGACGGTGATTACGCAATTGTCCCACTCAGCGGGGAACTGCTCAGTATCGACAGTAAAGTAAAGGTGCAGATTGGCAGTTTCCCAGAATATCTGGCGTTAGGCGGTAAAATTAATGTCTCGCGTTTTCCGGCGGGGACTTCAACCGAGATCGGCAAAGTCATCCGCTTGATATTAAACTACAAATCAAAGGAACAGATCGGCAAAGAAGACAAGATCTACGAATTGTCGACTTTTGTCAGCGGGTATTAATCGTGAAAAAAGCATTCACTTTTATGGAAATGTTGATTGCCATGGGCATTGTGGTTGTAATTGCCGGCGGAGTAATCATTGCCATGACACGTGGTGCTTCGAATGTGCATCGTGGCAGCTTTAACGCTGTGGCAGCAAATCAGGCTGCCTGGATCGTTTCGCTGATGCGCGGCGATATCGCTAGATCTAACTATGATGTCAAGCCTGAGTATAACCGCATATTCTTCGTGCCGGAAATCGGGAATGTCTGGAAGGGCACGACCGAATTCAAGGTGCAGACTCACGGTGGTCGCTTTGTGAATTATGCGGTCGAAACCCTGGCAACCGGCAAGGTTTTTGTCAGAACCGCATCTGATGGCCGAAAACAAAGATTTGCCGCCGAATATCTGACCGATTTATCGGTTGAGCTTGTTGATGGCAGTATGGTGGTTGATATGCTGTTTAAAGACCCTGCTTCACTGGCAGTCGATTATAAGTGGTCAGCGCGTATCTATCCGCCGACTCTTGCTGGTCCTGACCGCTTCTGGAAACCTTTAACCCCATGAGGAAACAGCTATGAACAGGCGAAAACTCTTTATTTTTCCAGCATTTGTTATGTTGGGGCTGATGTTTTTTTTGCTTGCGGGTTGCTGTGGAAGTTATAGCTACTCGACTTACAAAGGGCAGGCCGAGTATGCGCTTTCGCAAAAGAACTTCAAAAAGGCGCGCGAGCTTTATTCGATGATTTTTAATCAGGAAAGCAAGGCAGACCCGGTTGACCTTGAGAAAATCACATGGGCATTTTACAGGCTGGGTGTAATCGCCGAAGTAACCGGAGACATACGCATGGCGCTTGGTTACTTCTGGGGTGACAAAATAGATGAGGGTTATTATCTGGAATTTGCCCGTCTCAACTGGCTAGCTCAAGAAGGCTGGAACTGGCTCGACGCCGGCAATCCACCGCGCAGCATTGAGACAATTCTCGATCTCGAAGAAAATGGTCGCCAACCAGAATCAGTCCCAACCGAGCACAAGAAAAAAGAAATTGTTGATACCCGCGCGCGCATTCAATACGAACGCCCGGTTATCCGCAAAGATAACCGACCCCATGCAACCTTTAATCGGTCATTGACTCCGCCGCCACAAAATGCGCAAGGGCTATTCAGAGTTTTCCACTGACTTTTTAACAAGCCCTTATTTTGTCTGAACTTTGAAGCCGATTGGCGTGTTTTCTTCACCTGGCGATTGCAGAAAGTTCGACAGGCGCCTCAGTAGATTGCCTTGAGCAACTTCGAAGAGATAATCACAAAAATCGGTTACTCCGTCGTTGCTGTTGACAAATTCTTTTTCTTCATCAATGTTAAAACGTATTTTTGATCCAGCTTTCTTGAAAATGACCAGAAATGTAAAAAACTTTTCTTCGAGATCGTCGCCGTTAACGTTAATTGCAAAGCCTATCGCGGCAGTGCCATTTTCGCCAAATTCGGTGTCGAGGGCATCGCCCTGAATCGTCTGATTGTTGTAGGAAAAGCCCGTACTGGGCGAAAACATGAACACTTTCGTCTCGGCACAGTTAAGGCTCTCTACAATTGAATTGCGCAGCTCATGAACAAATTCGCGGCATTCGAGCCGATACTGGTCACACTCAGCTACTCCACGGTCATAAGCCTCACAAAGCATTTTGTATCTGTTACGTCTTGGCATCATTATCTCCTTGCACGGCTGTCTAATGCTAAACATTATGTCATCAGCCAACAATTTGCACAAGTCCTGAATTCACTCAGTGCGTGCTATTCGCAGAAATGTCAGATGATTCTCAATTGCCATGCTTTTTTGATTTTCACTGCGACTGCGGAAGTTGCAGTTGGAAGGGTGTTGGGACCGGTTTGCAACTAACCCTGCAGGGACCAGAGTGCCGATTCCAGCTTTATAGTTGATATGCGTATCAGCGATGGTTCGAGCTACCAAGGACTAAGGCTGTGGCAAAAAAAGACCGATCCAGAGTGAAGGCAGAGGTCAGGTTGTGGGTAATTTGAGTCGGTCATTCTGGATTTGGCATATTGATCCCTTTTATGTATAATGTACACTACAAGGTTGAATGTTGGGTTAAATAGAGAGGTATAGAACATGTTAGAAGTTAAGACATGTCCTGACTGTGAAAAACTATTTTTGAAGTTCTCGGGACGTGTTTGCCCGGAATGTCATGTCATCAGGCAGCAGCAGTTGAATACTGTTATCGACTTTGCCAGGGTTCATCCCGGCATGAGGATCAGTGAAATCTGTCGTATTTGCGCAGTCCCTGAGAGGGTAATGCAGGACTTCGCAGAGGGAGGAACCTTTCGCCGGCTCAACCTCTCTATTCGCTATTCGTGTCGACTTTGCGCCGCCCCAATCACTGACGGAACCATGTGTGGCAGCTGTCGCGAAGAACTTGGCAGGCAGATCGTAGATCTGCGCAGCAGACTGTGGGGCGAAATAAATGTTTTGCGGCCAGTGCAGGCCAATGGTCATTATGATGATCCGTTCTCGCCACATCCGAGTGAAGACCCTGTAAAAAGAGCAGAAGCGATGAAAGCTATTTCGACCCGTCGCTCAAAAGAACGCAGGTCGCTGAGGCATGCCGGTCATATTCGCTGATTTAAATCAACGCGTCGAGCTCAGCTGCCAGAATCGCATATTGCATGCCATATTTTTCCTTGTCGGCTTCAGCAGCTGTTTCGATAACCAGTGACAGGTTACGCATTTCTTCTTCGATCTCAGCTTTGCGTCGCAGTCTCTCGGGTTGCAGTTCAGGAGTTGCCAGTTTATAAACTGGCTCGGGAGCCTCTTTGATCATGCCAACGCCTATACTGGCGTTGCCAGGAACTGCCAGGAGTGGCTCAGAAGTTCCTTTTAGCATAGCCACGCCTGGCATTTGCGAAGCTTCTGACTGCTCGATTTCTTTGCTTAAAGCCGTTTTGAGTAGATCGGCGGCAAAAAATTCCGGTTTTTGTCCCGCTTTAAGCGCCTTCTCTTCGAGCTTGCGTATAGTTTCTTCGTTAAGCTCAATTGTTACCTGTTTTATTTCCATATTCTTAATTTAGCAGAATTGCGCAGAAAAAAGAACTAAAACAAATATTAGCGCCTGATCAGGCTATAGGGTAAAATATTACACAGATTCACAGTATCATAGATACAGAGATGATAGATGAAAACAGTCCTGCATAACGAAATTGCGCAACAGGCTCTTAAAACGCTGCAGCAGCGATATCTTGTGTTTCACACGATTTTGCAGACTTTGAGCCTGTTAACCGTTTACAACTTTGCTGCCGGTTTTCTGTTTCTGCTGTTGCGGCAGCTGCGTCTTGCCAACATAGATTTTGTTGGTTTCAGTTTTGCCGGGTTACCCGTGTGTGTGCTTCTGGCTCTGGCAATTGCGTGCAGGCGGCAGCTTGATACCGAGCGTTCAATGGCGTTACTGGACAGTCATAATCAAAGTGGTGGTTTGTTGCTGGCAGAGTTCGAGACTGGTGATGCCTCATGGAGTGATCGTCGCAGAGAGTTCAAGGTGCCGCGGCTAAGAATTAATTTTTCCGGGCGTTTGCCAGCTCTTTTTGTCTCGGTGCTGTTTTTGGCACTAAGCATAACTATCCCGGTGCGTCCGTTGCAGGGCGATCGCGATCCGCGTCTTGAACTCAAAGATATTCAACAGAATGCCATCGCTCAGGTTGAAGCACTTGAAGATGCTGGTTTGATCGACGAACAAAAGGCGACTGAACTTAAACAAACCATTGACCAGATAACCGAGGCTTCTGACCGCAATGATCCGTCAAAGACTTTCGAGGCTTTCGACCAGCTCCAGGAAAAGATGCGCAAGGAAAGCTCAGTCGGGGCCCAGAAGATGTTGACCGATCAGGAAAACCTGCAAAGTCTTCAGAGTCTTGCCGAGCAGCTGAAAACTGCAGATAGCCCAGAAAAAATGAGTCAGGCCCTCGATGCTCTGCGTGAAAAACTTGAACAGTGCGGCCTCGATGCCGCCAAGATGAAGGGGCAGGATGGGCAGTCTCTTAGTCAGAGCATGGAAAAAGCAGGAGTCGGCGGCGATCAGTCAGCCGATGCCGCTGAAAAGGCATCTCAACAGCTGCAAGACTATATTCAGCAGCGCACCGAAGAGGTGCGCGCAGCAGCAGACAAGCTGGTCAAGGCAAGACTGATCGATCGCAAGACCTACGAAAAACTTAAAGAAGAAGGTCGTATACGCCCGGCGACAGAAGCTGATATGACACCTGGTTCCGGAGCTGATCTGGTTGTTGCGCCGGCAGGAGAAGGCGAATCAGGAGAAGGCGAAGGATCAGGCCAGCAGCCTGGCGAAGGGCAACCAGCTTCTGGTAACGGACAGCCTGGTTTTATGGTAGTAGAACCTAAGTCGGGCGCGGCTTCTGGGCAGCCAGGTCGTGACGGTGGAACGGCGCCATTGAATTTTGGCCGCCCGAGCTCTGAACATCAGCTTAAGTTTAAAGACGAAGCTCTGCCTTCGCCAGCCACAACAGCTCTTGAAGATTCGGTCGCGATCGGCATGGCAATATCGGCGCCTCAGACAGATCAGACAACTGGTGATAGCACTTCCGGGCCGGTCGATTGGCAGGATTCAGAAAAAAGCGGTGGTGAATCTGATATAATACTGCCCAGACATCGCAGTGCCGTACGAAGATATTTTGAGCGAAATGTTACAAAACAGCGGAGACAGCAATGAAACAGCAAAAACTGGTAACTCAATCGGAACTTGCGGCGGCCAGCGCCAATGCCCATAAAATTTTGAAGGAGCTCGACCGCATTATGATCGGTCGCTCCGATTTGCATCGCATGGTACTTATCGGCATAATGAGCCGTGGGCACATTCTTCTTGAAGGGCTACCGGGAGTTGGTAAAACCGCTTTAATCAAATGTCTTGGTGAGCTGCTCAGTCTTCAGTTCAGCCGGGTGCAATTCACCCCCGACCTGATGCCGGGCGATATTCTGGGGGCTCATATTTTGCAGCAGACTCAGTCGGGACAGCGAGAGATGACCTTTCAACCGGGGCCGATCTTTACCAATATCTTGCTTGCAGATGAAATCAACCGTGCTTCACCAAAGACACAGTCGGCACTGCTTGAGGCCATGCAGGAAAAGTCAGTTACCCTGTTGGGCACCACCAGAAAACTGCCATCGCCGTTTTTTGTACTTGCCTCACAGAATCCGATCGAGCTCGAAGGTACTTACCCGCTGCCAGAGGCCCAACTTGACCGATTCATGTTCAAACTTGAGGTGAAATCTGCAGATATTGCTACTTTGCGCGAAATTATATTTTCGCGCCGGCATGGCGAGCCGCCAGCCGCCGGATTCAACGTATCGGCAGCTGAACTCGAAAGTCTGTTCGATGTTATGAACAGAATTTATCTGCCCGGTGCGGTGGCTGAATATATCGCCAGACTGGTAAATGCCAGCAATCCTACCGCCAGTGACGCAAGTCGCAAGGTGCAGGAATTTGTTCAGTACGGCGCTTCTCCACGCGCTGCAATCGCAGTTGCAGAAACGGCGCGGGGAGTAGCACTGCTGGCTGGTCGTCCCTCAGTTGGCTTTGAAGATGTGCGTGAGGTTTTTGTTCCGGCTCTGAATCACCGTGTTCTGCTCAACTACAAGGCTAGGTTTGAGGGCATTACCACCACGGCATTGCTGGAAGAACTTAAAAAGTCTATTAAAGAAACTGATCTTGGCCTGTCTGATGAGTTAATTGTGGAATCAGAGGGGTAAGTAATGAAAGTCAGGTCGCTGCTTCTGCTAGCCTGTTTGTTTATTCCGCTCGCCACATCTGGCTTGTGGGCTCAAACAATCGATTACGACGGATTGCGTATCACTGCATTGCCAGATTTAGCTCCCAAAAGCCATTTTGGTTATGCCGTCTGCCGGGTATTGATAACTAACAGCTCAAATCGTGATCGCGATATCAGGCTGTTCATGCGCGCACAATATTCACGCGATCTTGAAGAGATTTCTCGCAGTTTCAAGTTAGCGTCCGGCGAGGTTCGCGAAGAGTCCCTGCTGATCCCGATAATGGAGTTCTATGCTTCGGGCATGCGCATTGAGATTGATGGCACGCTGCTGAAAGATCAGGGGCTGCATCGTGATTTCCGCTGCTACCGAAACTATTACAATCGCAAGCAGGCTCTGGTAGATTCACGCATTTCGCGCACCGATTTTGATGCCTCTTTTGCCGGCACAGGCGCTGGTACCTCGCTCAATCTTGAGATGAACCAGTTTGAGGGCAGCCTTGCACAGCTTTATCAAACCTGGTTGGGTTATTCGCAGTTCAATGTGCTGATTTTTTATGCAAACAGTATTAATGAAATGCCAGAAGCTGTAAAGCGAGCTATTTTTGATTATGTCAGGACTGGTGGCACTCTGTTGACGGTTGGATCAATCAACTTACCAGAAGATTTTGTGTCTCAAATGCAGTCTAAGGAAGATCTATCGCTTAATCTCAGGCTTTTTGATGCCGGTTTTGGTAAGGTCGTGGTTGCCGGCGATGACCTGCTGAAGCTGATGTCAGATGGGACAGGTCGCAATATGCCTGACTACTTAAGCGATTTATTTGGGAATCACGAATTTAGTGGTGATTCACCGTTGCGTTTCGCTTATGACGAGACCGATACCCTGTCTACTCGCTGGCTCATGGTGATTGTCTATCTTTTTGCGTTTCTGATCGGACCTGTAAACGTTTTTGTGTTGCACCGGCTTGGGCGCAAAATCATGGTGTTTCTTACCGTTCCGGTCGCCTCTGCTGTCTGTTGCCTTTTTATTTACGGCTACTACCTGGTTTTCGAGAGTGCTACGTTCCGGGTTAAAAGGCAGGCGCTGACATTGCTTGACGAGCGCTTTAATCGCGCTGTGACCCTCGCTAATTATGCGCTGTTTTCGTCGTCTTCCCGGACAGATGGCCTTCGTTTCGACAACGAAACAGAAATCTTTGCCTACGGTGGTAACGACGGCCGCATTGTCGATGGCGGCAAATTTATTTCACTCGACGAAGATCAGCATCTCTCGACCGGATGGATCAAGCCAAAAGTGCCGCGTTATCTGCATGTAAGATCCCTGCAGACCAGGCGTGAGCGTGTCGGTGTAACTATTCAGGATGGCAAGCTCCAGATTCTTAACGGCCTTGGCGCTGATATTGAAAATATTATGCTGATGACCCAGGACGGGCGAAGATACCGTGCCAGTAACATAACTGCCGGAAACCAGGCGACCATGGAAGTTGTTAAGAGCTCTTCGGCGCCGACCTACCGATCACCTGCCGAGATTTTTCCTGCATGGTTTAAGGAGCTGCGTAACCTGCAGACTGTGCCGGAGCAGTTTCTTAGGCCTGGCAGTTATGTGGCAAAAATAAAAACCTCTCCATTTGTCGCTCAGGCGATTGACAATCAGGCCGATAAATCAGAAAACTCTTATGTAATCGGCATTCTCAAGGGAGACCAGCAGCCATGATTCTAAGTGTAAAAAACCTCTGCAAGAATTTTGGCGACACCCATGCTGTAAAGCAGCTTAGTTTTCAGTTGAGCGATGGCGATATTACCGGCTTTGTCGGACCCAACGGCGCGGGCAAAACGACCACTCTACGCATGATGGCCAGCATCGATGAACCAACTTCTGGCCTGATCGAGATCGACGGCCGGTCTATTATCAGCAACCCGGAGATGGCCCGAGAAAAAATCGGGTTTGTGCCAGATACACTGCCAACTCAGGATGACATGACAGTATTTGAATATATCGATTTTTTTGCGCGTGCCTATGGCATTAAACCGGTCCGTCGGCGTGTGCTGGTAAATGATCTGATGGAATTCACCAACCTTATAGGTATTCGTGGAAAGTTGCTTTCAGCTCTGTCAAAGGGCATGAAGCAGCGTGTCAGTATTGCCCGGGCGCTGATACATGACCCCTCGTTCATTTTGATGGACGAGCCGGCCGCCGGCCTGGACCCACGTGCTCGCATTGAGTTGCGCGAGCTTTTGCGGGTTTTGAGTCGTCAGGGCAAGGGTATTCTTATCAGCTCGCATATTCTCAGCGAACTTTCTGAGATCTGCTCATCGACACTGATCATTGAGCAGGGCGCCATGCTCAAGTTTGGGTCAATCGAAGAGATTACTCATAATGACGTTACACACCGCCGCCTGATTATAAGACCGTTGGGGCTCCTTGAAGATTTTTCGAATTTTTTGATTCTCCTGCCGGGCGTAGAAAATCTGGTAGTTAATGGCAAGACTGTCGAATTTGATTTTGCTGGCAGCGATGACGATGCTTTTGAACTGTTAAAAGAGATAGTAGCTGCCGGCCGGAAGATTACCGAATTCCGTTTCCGTCAGCAGAATCTAGAGTCTGTGTTCATGAACATTACCAAAGGTGAAGTGCAATGACAGCCATCAATAATCTTATTGACCGCCTCGATGAGCGTATAAACCCGATAATTGTCAAGGAACTGCGCCAGATCGTCAGAGGCAAGTTTTTCTGGGGCGTGCTGATTCTGTTTCTCGGCTTTCAGTGCGTGGTATTAAGCTTGTCGCTGGCTGATCAGAATATCCGGCACGGTAGCGCCGGTCAGGAAACCCTGATGTTTCTCTACGGCGTTCTGTTTCTGGCCAGCTTTGCAATCATACCGATCTATTCTGGATTCAGGTTCTCGCGTGAGCGCAGCGAGGGTAGTGATGAGCTGCTCTTTATTACTACGATCACGCCGCAGTCGATCATTCGCGGTAAATTTGCGGCGTCGTTTATGATTATTTTGCTCATAAATAGCGCGTTTGCGCCGTTTATGGCGATGACCTTTTTTTTGAGCGGCGTCGATCTCTGGGCGACTTTTGTTATGCTGTTGCTTGGTCTGGTGGTGTGTGCTGGCGGCGCCATGTTCCAGATCTGCATCGGCAGTATGGCGCGCGAAGGTGGAAGTATGTATTTGTTTCGCGGAGCCGGGCTGGTTTTTCAGGTTATAATGTTTTTCAGTCTGATGGGCATCAGCAGCGAAATGATCAGGTATGGGCTTGATCGCACATTTAATTCGGGCTATCTTTACTCATCCATTACAACGTTTGTTGTCTTTGCAACTTCCGCAACCTATCTCTTGTATCATGCAGCAGCAGCAGTTGTGTCGCCTGCCGGCACCAATCGCATGCTGCCGGTGCGCGTAGCGGCGACGATTTTATGGGTGGTGACACTTTTGATGACTGGTTACTGGGCGGTTATAAGCTCAAGTTCCGAGGTGTTCATTGTTTGGGGCTTTATTGCCAGTTACATTTTGAGCATGGCTTGTCTAGTTGCGGTTTCTGAACGTGATCATCTGACCGAACGGGTCGCCCGCGAAGTTCCGTCTGGCTTTATCAGACAGCGCGTGGCTTTTGTTTTTTTCAGCGGGGCTGCTGGTGGTCTGGCGTGGGTACTTGTCATGCAGATCCTTACCTTTGCAATAGTTTTGTTTGTCTCTGGAAGCAAACACTTTACCAGCTACGGCAGCGCCAGTATGAGCAGTGATTTTTTTCTGTATTCAGGCGCTTTCTACTGTTATATGTTGGGCTATTCGTTGTTGGCTGCCTTTATTCGCCGTGTGTTCGTTGCTGATTACATGGATATCCGTAATACCTGGGTTGTTGCACTGCTTACATGTGCGGTGTTTTCAATTGTGCCGATTTTGGCCGGCGGCGTTATGGGAATGGACTCTGATAATTTGCTGATCGCTAATCCTCTTTATGCTGCTACGGCACGGCGTAGCGATTCTGTGCTGGTTTTTGCGGCTTGTCTTGCGTTTGTCAGTTTGGTAATCAATGCCGGCTGGATCGGAAAACAGTTAAGAGAATTTCACAAAGAAATGGTTCGGTGATGGTGCATAAGCTCTTACAAAGCAGTATCGAAGCGGCAGAAATTGCCGGTCAGAGGTTTTATCTGAATATTTCGTCGCGCTTTTCAGGTCTGCAGGGTGGCAGCCGTTTTGGGCGCAATACTGGTAATTCTCTAGAATTTCTCGATCACCGCGAATACCAGCCTGGCGACGATGTCAGACACATCGATTGGAACGCGATGGCCCGTTCCGATCGGCTTACCGTCAAGCTTTTTCGCGAAGAGATTTCACCGCATCTTGATATTCTCATCGATACATCGCTTTCTATGGCTGGCGAAACTTTTCATAAAGGAGCCGCAACCATGGCGCTGGCTGCCCTGTTGCGGGTGGCAGCTTATAATGCTGGCTATACCGTCAGCTGCTGGCTGCTTAAAGATCGTTGTCGCCGCATCGAGCCTGCTAATCTACCGCTTACTCAATGGCCTGGTGCAGAATTTGATTATTCTGGCAATGTTGGCGAGACCATAACTTCTTTTCCGCCGCGGTTGCGTAACAACGGAGCTCGCATACTGCTCAGCGATCTTTTTTGGAGTCAGGAACCCGTTTCGGTGCTGCGCCAGCTCTCTGATGGCGCCGCGCTGCTCACTGTCGTGCAGATGCTTGCAAAAGAAGACATTGCGCCTGAGTTCGCAGGCAATATTCGGCTGATTGACTGCGAAACAACCGAGGCGGTTGAGCTGATTGCCGATGAAAGCCTGATTTCCGAATATTTGCGCAACTTTACCCGCCACCAGGAATACTGGAAAAAATGCTGCAGCAAATATGGTGCTGTGTTTACCCATTGTATTGGAGAACAGCTGCTGAGTGATTTTGTGCCGGTTGAGCTGCTCAAAACTGAAATTATTATGACCAGGAGCTGAAGATGCCTGTATTTATGAGTCCTTTGGCTTTCTGGGGCATTCTCGCCCTGGCTGCGGTGGCGGCCGTTTATTTGTTCAGGCGTCAGTCGCGAAACATCAGGGTTTCTTCGCTGATGTTCTGGAGCCATGTAAAAGTTCCGGCCGAAGGCGGCCGTAAAATAACCAGATTGCAGATTCCGCTGGTGCTGGTTGTAGAGCTGATGATCCTGGCTTTGCTGGTAATGGCCGCTGCAACACCCCGGGCAATTACCGGAGATCAGCTCGTTCCTGTTGCTCTGATTCTCGACGACTCCTTCTCAATGTCAGCTGGAGCAACAGAGACCTCAAGAGACAGGGCGCTTGCCTGGCTAAACCAGAATATTTTCTCACGTCAATTCATTCGACTAACTCTGTTTCGAGCCGGTGTTGAGCCAGAAATTGTCGGCCGGCCAGACATGAAGGGTACCGAAGCAGCGCATCTTATTGGCAACTGGCGATGCAACTCGCCGTCCGCAGATCTTAATAGTGCGCTTAGAACCGTTTCTGAGAATTGTTCTGCCGACACCAGAGTTTTTGTAATCACTGACAGAACCACGGATGGTTTAGTGCCGCGTGAGCCAGGGATGGCGGAAGCGGCGAGAACCACGGATGGTTTAGTGCCGCGTGAGCCAGGGATGGCGGAAGCGGCCAAAGGGACACAGCAGGCTTTGGCCGGCAATATCAACTGGCTGGCTTTTGGACAGCCACTGGCAAACATTGCCATAACCACGGCCAACCGCTATGCGCTTGGTGATGTTGATCGTTGCTTTTTCGAGTTCGTCAATTTTGCGCCAGCTCCGGTGCGACTTTCCGCCGAAATATTAAGTGCCAGCGATGCTGCGTTAATCGAACGCATTGACCTTGATCTGGGTGCCCGCGCACACCACCGTGTGCGCCTGACAATCAAGGATTCCACTGCCGGGATAAGAGCTGTTATTAAAAATGACGCGATCGAATACGACAATCAGGCCTGGCTGTTGCCGGTCAGACCTGAACTGGTGAAAGTAGAGACCGCCAGCCTGTCGGCTCAGCTGCGCCTCCTCGTTGAGCGCACAATCAATAGCAGCGGACTGGCCACTCTTGTTGATTCTGCAGGGCAACTCGCGTTTTTTGAGAATGCCCCGACCGATCATGGCTCGGTTGGTCGCTGGAATTTTATTATTCACAATGCTACGCAGCCAGTTACACTAAGAGCTTCAGTAGCGGTCGACAAGAATCACCCTCTGCTGGCAGGTCTGCCAAAAGTTACGGCGGCCTGGGCTTTTGACCGGGATTTTACCGGAGCAGGTCAGCCGCTGATGTCCGTGGCCGGAATCCCTTTGCTGATTTCGTCTGGAGACCAGCTCAGCGCGCACAATATCTACCTTAATCTTGCTGTCAGCCATTCTAATCTGCATACTACGCCGGTATGGCCAGTATTATTCTGGAACCTCCTTAGCTGGCGCCAACAGTCGAATCCTGGCCCGGCTCAGTTTAATTATCACAGCGGTATGGAGGTCAGAGTAAATCTGCCGGCGGGCGTTGGTAGCATCAAGGTTACTACTCCTGCTGGTCGTGTCTCAGAGATTCCTGTTTGGCGGCACAGTGCCAGATTCGCAGCGACAGACCCTGGGATTCATACCATTCAGGCCGGCGACACGAGCTGGAAGGCTTCTGTAAACCTTAATTCTGTCGAAGAGTCTGACTTGACCAATCTTCAAACCCATGTTCCAGATTTCGAACTTGCCGAAGGCGACACTGCCAGATATTTTTCTGATGTGCGCTGGTGGTTTATCGTTCCAGCGCTGTTGCTGATGGTTTTGCACCAATGGTTGCTCAGACAGGGGAGGCCAGGCCATGTTTACTGAACCTCACTGGCTCTTGCTTCTGTTTCCGGGGCTCTGGGCGGTGTTCAGGCTGCGCATGCGTTCGCGCAAGATTCTACTGCTGCGCGTTGTCACCGTGGTACTGGTGGTTCTGGCTCTGGCCGGTATGCAGCTTCGTCTACCCGGGCGTGAGGGTATGCTGATCGTAATTGCCGATCGCAGTCTTTCGATGCCGTCTGATGCTGATTCGCGTATTTCGGAAACTTTGTCATTGTTGCGCCGCGGGATGCCGGAAAATGGCAGACTTGGCGTATTGTCATTTGCCGACGAGGTACGAGTTGATATGCCGCCGGGTCGTGGCTCTTTCTCCGGCTTCAGTGTCGGAGTTAATCCGGAGGCGTCAAATCTGCATGAGGCGATAAATCGAGCCTTGTCGCTGGTTCCCGGTGATCTTTCAGCGCGTATTATCATACTCTCAGATGGACTGTGGAGTGGAAAAGACCCGACTCAGGCTGCATTTAAGGCAGCGGCGCGCGGGGTTCCCGTCGATTACCGTTTGTTGAGCAGAGATGCCGCCAATGATCTAGCTCTCAGCAGATTTGAAGTGCCTGGTCTGCTTGAGCCCGGAGAAACTTTTATGATTGGCGCCGAGGTTTATGCACCGGTTGAACAGGCTGCTTCGATAGAGTTGATTTGCTCTGGACACCTTATTGCCAGTGTGACCCGCCAGCTTCACCGCGGCAACAACAGTCTCACTTTCAGGCACAGTGCCGGTGAGGCGTCGGTATTGAAATATCAGCTGAGAGTAACTGGCAGTCATGGCAAAGACCCGGTGCCCGAGAACAATCTGGCTACCGCCATAGCCGAAGTGCGTGGCAGAATGCCTTTGCTGGTGGTCAGCGAAGATATGAAGAATCCCCTGGTGGAACTGTTAAAAAGTCGTGCGCAGCGGGTTGAAGTAATCAGCCCAGCTGATATCCATTGGAGTCTTGAGTTATTAGCAGGGTATTCGGCGGTTATTATCGAAAATGTCTCTGCTAACCGCATTGGCATGCACGGAATGCAGGTTCTGAGCGCCTGGGTGCGTCATCTTGGTGGTGGCCTGATGCTTACCGGTGGTCGCAACTCTTATGGAAACGGTGGTTATTACCAGTCGATTCTTGAGCCAATACTGCCGGTTTCGCTTGAACTTCGTTCCGAACACCGAAAACTTGCGTTGGCATTAGTGCTGGTGCTTGACCGCTCTGGCAGCATGGCTGCTCCAGCTCAGGGCGACCGCACCAAAATGGATCTGGCTAATATCGCTGCTGCAAACACTATAGATCTGCTTTCTCCGCTGGATGAATTCGGGTTGCTGGCAGTAGATACGCTTCCGCATGTGATAACGCCGCTGCAATCATTGTCTGATAAAGGTGCGGTTCGAAATAAGGTTCTGCAAGTTGAATCAATGGGTGGCGGCATCTATGTCGAGGAAGGGTTGAGTAAAGCCTGTGAAATGCTTTTGCAGTCAAAGGCAAAGACGCGGCACATCATTTTGTTCGCTGATGCAGCTGACTCCGAACAGCCTGGGCAATACTGGGTGCTGCTCGAAAAGGCTGGGCAGGCTGGCATTACCTGCAGTGTTATCGGACTGGGTCGCGAAACCGATTCAGATGCTAATCTGCTCAAAAAAATTGCGGCAGAAGGCAAGGGCCGCATTTTCTTCACCAATGATCCGGCTGAATTGCCACGTCTGTTCACTCAAGACACCTTTGTTGCTGCGCGCAGCACCTTTCTCGATGAGCCGACCGATATTGCCACAACCGAGGCGATAAGCGCGTTTATTGGCAAGCCACTGCCGTTTCGTTCGCGACTTGGTGCTTATAATCTCTGTTATGCCCGTCCCGGGGCCCAGGTCGCATTGCAGACACTTGATGAAAACAAAGCGCCTCTGGCAGTTGGTTGGCAGCAGGGTCTGGGGCGTGTGATCTGCTATATGGGTGTTATCGACAGCGCCATTGGTCAGCCGTTTCTGAGCAGTGCACCTGCCGCCGAAATTTTGTCAGGACTGTGCCTGTGGACAGCGGTAGATGAGCGTCAGAGCATCGAAAATATGCCGGTGACTCAGAATATTCAGCATGGCCAGTGGCAGGCGGTTTTGCACCTTGATCCAGAGCGTGACCGTGAAATTTTCAGAGATAATCCGCAAATTACGGTAATGCGATCATTTGCTGATCGAGAGCCGGTGACCGAAAAACTCACCATGAACTGGGAGACAGCAGATTCGCTCTCTGCCAGTTTGCAGTTGCGCGGCAACGAGACAATTGTTGCCATGGTTGATGCCGGTGGCAATCGCAGACTGCGCCTGTATCCGGTTTGTCTGCCATATTCTCAGGAATACCGGCCGCAGCACCTTGAAGCTGGCGCTGAAGCTCTCAAAGAAATTGCAGCAGTAACTGGCGGGACTGAGCTGATAGACCTTTCACAGGCCTGGAACTCGATGCCATCTACCGTGCAGTTTCGAAATATTTCGGACTGGCTGCTTTTTCTTGCGCTGTTATCGCTGTTTCTTGAGATTGTCGAACGCCGTACCGCACTTTTAAGCATATTACTTGGGCGATTGCAGCGGCGGCAGAGTGAAAATGTACCGATCACAAAGGCTGCCGGCGAAAAGAATGTCTGGCGCCCGGCCTCTGAAGCTAAAACAACAACGCCTGTCGAGGCTAATTCAGAGCCTCAGACAGACGTTGTTCAGTCAAAACCAGGTTTTGCCGGAGCCCTTAAGCAGGCCAAAAAGCAGGCTGGCCGCCGTACCGGCAAATAACCAGGTCAGTTATTATGCTGGCGATCGCGTGATGGAGCAGCTTCGGAAGTATCTTCGGGCATGAGCATTTCCTGGTGTCGGTAACAGTGATTATTATTCACTTCTGTGTTTTCTTCGCCGCTGTAGTAGCAGTTAAGAATCGAATCCATTTCTTCGCGACCTTCGGCGATGCGAACAGACTTTTCCCAGAGATCCTGGGTCAGCAGTGATTGCAGCGGCTGTTCAACTTTTGCGATCTGTTTCATCGCTTTGATCAGCTGTTTATCCCAGACTTTGTGGTATTTGACCAGATCGTTGGGGTAAACGACTTTGCGGCGGGTACCCTCGTCTTTGCCTCTGAATGGCTCGTCAATATTGAGATAGCCGTAGTCGTCAGTCAGTTCTTCGCCTGGCTGAATGTCGCGAGTGGCGATTTCAAAGTCGTATGGAGTAGTCAGGCAGTTTGAATGGAAACTATGATTCACATAACGTGCGTTATCCCAGCAGAGAATGTTGTTGCCCTTGTTGTTTCTGAAGCAGTATTTGATCAAGATTTCTTTGTACATCGGGGCAAGCTGATCGAGCTGATTTGGTGTGAACTCGCGGTCGAGCTGGTCAAATACCCAGGTAATGGTTCCTTTGGGAATAAAGCGGGTGGCGACCAGGCCGTAACCAATCTCATTGTTGATAAAACGCAGTTCCGTGTCCGGGTGAATCATAAAAAATCCTTTCGATTTTTTTGGGGAAGTTGGGAGCTTGCCGGCAGAGAAATAATCAGCTGTGATTGCCTTGAGCAGTGATGTTTCGTACCTTTAGAACAATGCAATATTACTGCTGCTGGTGTATGCCTTCAATAACTCTATTGGGTGCTATTAGCATTATGCTAACTCCAATTGTCATTGGCAGGTTAAATTCACACCGTATTAATTCAAATCAACTTTATTCAACGATAATCACATATGTCTGGAAAATCTATCGCAATCCTGAGGTAAAGCGCCTTTGAGATCTTTTGTTCAGGCACTTGT
The DNA here is from genome assembly GCA_018818125.1 of Candidatus Rifleibacteriota bacterium. Lineage (GTDB taxonomy): Bacteria > Muiribacteriota > Ozemobacteria > Ozemobacterales > Ozemobacteraceae > Rifleibacterium. Next base: position 1,134 of record JAHISQ010000083.1, on the reverse strand, counting down.
TAAAATTGTAACCTCGTCAAAGTGTCTGCTGGTATAGGCTGGCAAGGTGGACTCAAATTGGCTCCCTGCAGAATATTGTATCAACAGAAAAAAACAGCTCTGATGATCTATCTTTTAACCCAAGAGCAATCTGTATGGCCATATTGAAATAGGTTGTGCTGGCCGCAAGATCTAAGACTGAGCTAAAATAAATCCCGGGTGCAGTTTTGCTGCACCCGGGATTGGGACTGATCAATAATCAGTGTTACAATTCGCGGTTATGGTTGAGCTGGAGCCATCACGATTGAGGTAAGTGCTGCAAGTGCCTGAATGAATTTTTCCTTTTCAGCTTCGGCAGTTGGAGCACCAGTCAGATTGGCGTATTCAGCATTGATACGGCCAATGACAAGTGTGAAAAGAGCTTTTTTATTCGCAATGATCTGTTCCGGAGTAGGCATTTCGCCAAGCTGGCCGAGTGTCTGCATGTCTACGGGCTTTATAAGAATCACACCCTTAACAACAGTGCCAAGTTGTGCGAAAATGATTTCACGAGCTTCGTCGAGAATAAAGAATGGATGGCTGCCCGGCTGAATTTGGGCTCCGGCCAGTGTCTGAGCAAAGAAGGTTCCGGCGGCGGCCATGAATCTTGTTCTGATTGCATTAAGATCGCCATTGTTGAGCAGGTTTGCGAAATATTGCAGTGCAAGTCCAAGATTTTCAATTTCGCGCTTCTGTTCTGAAGCGTTGCTGAAATTGTCAAAATTTAGCGTTGGTTGGCTGGGTGGTGTTGGCAGACCAGAGCCAATGAATTGAGATTCCATCGTGTCAATTGCGGCCATCGCGTCATAGGGTAGACCAAGTTCAGCAGCTTTTGCTTTCATTGCTGCTTCAAACTTTTCGCGATTGGCGAAGCCCATGTATTCAGGGTCGCGTGCCAGTTGTGCGCTGTAGTTCATGAGTTCCTGAATATTAGTGGCCTGTGCTGAGAATTCGGTCTTCATCTGCTCCATGGCCTGTTCCCGTTCCTGGAATTTGGCGCGCTTGTTTTGAGCTCCGCCATGTTTATCACGTTCTCAAAGATTGATTACCTGATAATGGGAGTTCCAGCGCAACTGGTTCTAGGAGTTGCCGGTTACCTGGTTGCCGCACTTTTGG
>JAHISQ010000082.1 GCA_018818125.1 Candidatus Rifleibacteriota bacterium | reverse complement strand
GCTTGTCTATGCGCCATAACTAAAAAGCTGCTGTCGGTTGCAATGCCGGTAAGTTTCTCGTTGAGAGATTGTTCCCATTTTGTCGCCAGGACTTCCTTGTTCCATGAAATCTGGCCGGTGGCAGAAATTTCAATCTGATTTGGCACTTCTGACAGGTTCTGCATGTCAGACTTGAGTTCTGGCAGACTCAATGGAACCTGCGTTACAAAGCTTTGAGTGAGAATGTAAAAAATCAGCAGCGTAAAGATAATGTCTGAGCAGGTAGTCATATCGAGGGAAAAATTTTCGCGGTTGTTTTTCCGACTAAGACGCATTGCTGGCTCCTGCATTTTCAGGTGTAACCGGTGCCGCCTTCTCGAGCTCGGTTATAACCAGTAACTCAAGTTGGCGAAGATGCTTGCGCGACAGGGCTTCGATAAAGTAGGTGAAGCCCCAGGCGATCAGCGCGAGAATAAGGCCATATACGGTAGTGAATAAGGCTTCGTGGATACCGCCGGCCAGATCAGACGGAGTTACCACGCCCAGCTTGGCAACTGTGTTAAAAACCCGAACCATACCGGTGACAGTGCCGAGAAAGCCCATAAGTGTGCTGATCTGCGCCAGAAAGCGCATGGCCGGAACTCTTCTGGTCAGGCAATCTTCCATGCGTGAGAAGCAGAGCTCAATTGATTCGAGAAGGGTTAGCCCGGTAAATGCGGTTTTATGCTGAGCCAGCGCAATGGCTTTTGTTGCCCACATTGGCGCTCCCGCGCAGGAAAAGCGACTTGATGACAGGGTCCAGATTGTCAGCCAGATAACCTGGTACAGGCCTAATACAAATATCATCAGCCCCGTCACTGTGAGAGGGTACATCATCGGGCCGCCTGCATTTATAAAATTAATAAGACTGTTAAACATTTTGTACCCCTGATTTTTGCTTGATGATTGGCATCTGCCAGCATTTTTTATTTTTCAGCTGGCTCTACAGTCAATATAGGCTATCTTATGCTACTTTGTGTTGTATCTGTTAATTGTAGTTAGTGGCGTTGAGGTTGTCAATTTAAAGTTATGTTAAGCAGCGAGTCGGTAAGAGAGAGATTGCTTCCTCGCTGTGCTCGTCGCAATGACAGTCGCTATAGACCTGTCACTGCGAGCGGCAGCGAAGCAGTCTCATGAGGTCGGGCAAAAAAGAACAGCCATCGTCTCGACGGCTGTTCTTCTGGTCAGGACTTAGAATTTAACTTCGGCTCCGAAAGTAAAGATTCTTCCGTCTTTGTAATATATCGGGTCCATAAGCAGGCCTGTTTTGTTTATCGAGTCAGATCCCTGGATAAGCACGATGTCATCTTTGTCGGTAAGATTTTCAACATTGGCGTAAAGAGCGCAGTCTTTGGTCACCTGCTGGCGAACGCCAAGATTAATGCAGGTTGAAGGATCAACCTCTGCGAATTTTGTTGCTTTGCCGGCAGAATCGACTGTTACGGTGGCGGGGATTACGCCCTGATGCTCGCAGCTCAGCATGGCGCTGGTTTTTCCCTGATGAAAAATAGTGCCGAGTGTAACTCTGTAACCAGGTTTTGATACGAGCCTGATGTTATTGGTTTCGTCTTCTGCGTTGTCAAGCCTCGTGTAGCTTACCCATGCATCAAACTTGTCGTTAATTTTGCCATTAACATTTAACTCCCAGCCTGAAATTTTGGCTTCATCAATGTTGATGTAATAGCTGTCTTTGGCTTTCAGTGGGCCAACGCCCGGAATCGTTGTTGCAACGGTAGTTGTTGTTGAAATTATCTTGTTTTCAATATCGGAGCTGAACCTGGCTACTGAAGTATTCCATTTATTATTGATCTGGTGCGAAAGTCTGAATTCAAGGTTATCTGATTTTTCTGGCTCAAGAGCTTCATTGCCAAACACCTTGCTTCCTCTGTAAAGCTCCTGGACATTCGGAAACCTGACGGTACGACTCAAACCAACGCCGAAACTGGTTCTTCTGGAAAGCTGATAATCAGCGAATGTCGACCAGGATGTTTCTGAATCTGATTCGTAGGATTCATCTGATCTGGCAACCAGGTGAAACTTGAGCTTGTCGGTTGCGGTGATTGAATCGCTGATAAAAAAGCCTTTGGTGTCAAGCCATTGACCACTTGCTTTTGCCTTTACAGTGTGGCCGATGTCTCTTGTCTCCTGTTTCTGCCCGCCAACTGTCAGATAATGTTTTTCGCCCAGTGGAAAGTTATACAATGCTTCCATTGTTCGCATCTCGATGGTCACGTCGTTAGCGGGATCAATTGTGCCTGAGGCAACACTGAGAGTGTAATCGGTGTAGAACTGGGTTGCGCTGTAATCTCTATATTTTGCATAACGCAAAACCAGGTTTCGATTGTTGCCGAAATCTTTTTCTACGACAAAGTCCTGATGAGACATTTCCCAGGGTTTGAATACTTCCATGTAATTCGGAATACTCATGTTTCCGCGGCTTTCCATGATGGTTGCCTTGAAAACCCAGTGATTGTCCGTTTCGACACGGCCTCTATACATAAACATCTTGTTGTCAGAGCTGTTGCCGCCGGTGCCATAGGTTTTGTATTTTCTGGTTCCATCATAATTGTCGAGGAACAGGCCAAACAGATGTTCGTTCTGATGAGCAACACGACCATAAAGAAATTCCTGGTGGCGAGTGCCTAACCCGCCAGCTTCCTGTAAAAAGGTTAGGCCTTCGAGGTCTCTGGCAGTTGGTAAAGTCAGGTTTACCGCTCCAGCAATGCCGTTAGTTCCGTAGACCAGTGCCTGGCCCCCGGGAATGATCGTGGCTTTCTGCAGTCGGCGGAGAGGAAAGCCTGACAGCGAAGAGGCGCTGTTCCATGGAGTGTTTACCGGGCAACCATCGACCATTACCTTGGTGTGTTTGCCGTCAAAACCGCGCAATTCAGGAGTGATAATTGATCCCAAAAGACTGTGGGACATGGTTATGGAAGAATTCATGGCTCTCAGCAATTCAACCGGATTACTGGTCGGCTTCAATTCGATCATTTCTTTGGAAATTTCGTCCTGAGGCCTTGAGATCAGTCCCTGGTAAGTGGCCCGCTCGGCATCAATAGCCAGGTCTGGCAATTTAAAGCTTTCTGTCTTTTGTGTGTCGACTTGAGCGCCGGCAAAAGCTGTCGAAAGGCAGAATAAGGCTGCCAGAATGCGTTTTGAGACCGTGGGTCGGAACTTCATTGTTTTCTCCTGTTGTGGTTCTATCTATGTTTACAACGACTAAGAGAGTGTGATTCGTTTTTTATATCATATTTAACACTACCTAGCAATGAAATTTTAAAACAAAAAGACAGCACGTGATAGTGTTGGTGTTGGGGCTCATGTGCTAGTTGTGTTAGCCTTTTGCGAAAATCAAGACGAGTTACATACTGCTTTGGTATCTTCTCAATAATCCGGGCAGAAATGCGAACTTACGACACACTAATGTCATTTCGAGAAGCGTAGCGACGAGAAATCTCGAGATTTCTCACATTCGATTCTGGCCATGGATGCCCTTATGCAGTTGCGCCACAGGATAGGAGCGCAACCTGCCGAAATGACATAGAGAGCGCTTACCGCAATGCTCAGCGGGATTGAGAAGATGCTACTTTGTGTTGCCTGGGGTTTGAGTGCTTTTGAATGACACTTTCTGCCCGGTTGAGAAGATTTCGCCATTTTAGGCGCCTTTGATCATGCGAGTTGCCTTTTCGAAATTTTTGACGACAAATCCTGACAGGTCTCTGACTCCGTAATCAAAGAGCAGTGGAGCAAGAGTTGTTGAGGGGCCTACTACGGTTACTTTTTGCGCATTCTTTGAAAGCTCAAGTAAGTCTTGGAAGAGTCTTGTCGACGAAACTTGAGCTGCCAATTGCATGTTTGTCTTAATTCTATCAAATCTTCAGAAGCCCTGCAGGCAATGAACGAGCTCCGGCCTGTCGGTCTAAAAGATGGGCGAGTATGGGAGAATTGCTGTATAGCTCAAAAGAGATTATCATTACCCGGTTGAGAATATGAATTTTAAATCAATCAAGATTGACTTTTTTGGCATATGCCAGTTATACTGAATTTGGCAAATGCTAAAAAATGAAAGGAATCACAATGGTTCGACCAAGATTGCGCCGCAGGGTTCATGGTGAATTCGGAGCAACCTACTTCAAGCCGGCTGGAATACCGGTGCGCGAGCTTGAAACTGTCAGCCTTACTTTCGATGAGCTCGAAGCTGTTCGTCTGACCGACTTCGAAGAACTCTATCAGGCAGATGCTGCCGAGAAGATGAATGTTTCGCGCCAGACACTCGGCAATATAGTTAAATCGGCGCATAAAAAGATTGCTGAAGCCTTGATCAAGGGCATGGCGATCAGGATTGAAGGCGGTACTGTTGAATACATGAAGAATCTCTATCACTGCCCGGAATGCGAAAGCACCTTCCCTGCCGGCGAAGGCGAAGAGAACTGTCCCGACTGCAACAGTGAAAAGATTGAACCGGTCGATCTGCCCGGTGTCGATAAGCCGCGCAAAGCGCGCTAAGTAAAAGGAGGCTGTTATGAAATATGCGGTTTCGGTAAGAGAGCAGAGTGTTGATGCAAAGATTGACTCGCGATTTGGTAGAGCACAGATGTTTGCGCTTTACGACAGCAATACCGGCGAATGCAGCTGGCACCCGAATACTCAGAATTTTCAGGCAGCTCAGGGGGCGGGTATTCAAACCGCTCAGAATGTGGTCAATCTTGGTGCAGAGGCGGTTATTTCAGGACACTGTGGCCCCAAGGCCTTTCGTGTTCTCGAAGCTGCCGGTGTGGAAATTTATTCGATTGAAGGCGATCTGACCATGAAAGAAGCTGTTCAAATGGTTGAATCAGGTAAGCTTAAGGCGATGGAAGGTGCCGATGTTGAAGGACACTGGGTTTGATTCTTTGAAAGTAGCGATCTGCAGTGGCAAAGGCGGAACTGGCAAAACAACGCTGGCTTTGAGCCTGGCCTGGACACTTGGCCGTGCCGAGGAATTCAGTCTACCGGTAAGACTTCTTGATTGCGATGTCGAAGAACCCAATTGCCATCTGTTTTTGCGTTGCAACTATGACGAACTCCTGCCGGTATTTGCAGAAAAGCCTGTTTTTGATATGCAGCTTTGCAATGGTTGTGGTATTTGTGGCAAAAAATGCCGATACAACGCGATTGCAGTAGTTAAAGGCAAGCCGCTGGCGTTTAACGATCTGTGCCACTCATGCGGAGTTTGTGCGGCAATTTGCCAGCACAAAGCGATTACGCTGAAACCAGAACGAATCGGCGAAATACTGGTCGACTATAACTACAAGCCTTTCAGTTTCATGTTTGGTCGGCTGAATGTTGGTGAATCGCAAAGCCCGATGGTTATAAGTGAAATGCTCAGGCTGACTCTGTCGGCTGGCCTTAACATAATTGATGGCCCGCCAGGAACAGCCTGCAATACCGTCAAGACCATCGCTTCTGCTGACAAGGTTATCCTGGTTACTGAGCCAACTCCATTTGGAGCAAATGACCTGGCGCTGGCTCTTGATCTGTGCGCACAGCTGAATAAACCCTGCGGTATTGTTATCAACCGTTCAGACAGCAATGATTCGCTTATTGAAACCTTAGTCGGGCGTTATCGGGTGCCTGTTCTTGGCAAAATTCCATTTAAGCGTGAATATGCCCGTGCCTGTTCTGATGGCTTCGTTTTGACTGAGGAGTTCCCGGAACTGCGTGCCGGAATACTTGGCAGTTTTTCGCGCCTGCTCAGCGAAGCTGCTGTGCCTGCGGTTGTTAAAGGCGAATCCCCTCAGGGAGAGTGTCGTATTGATACTCAACTGCGCAGCACAGCAAGGTCAGAGAATTTTCAGGAACTGACTATTCTTAGTGGAAAAGGCGGCACTGGCAAGACTTCAGTGCTCGGCGCCTTTGTTTCTCTTGCCGACAGCCTGGTAGCCGCCGATTGCGATGTCGACGCAGCCAATCTGCGGCTTCTGATGAATGATAAAGTGTTGTTTACAGACCGCGTCAGTCTCGGTGCAGAAGCGATTATCGATCAGCAGAAGTGTATCAAGTGTGGCAAGTGCCTGGAGGCCTGTCGATTTGGCGCTATAGATCACGATGAGCACACGGAGCGTTACACTGTGAACGATGTAAACTGCGAAGGTTGTGGCCTTTGCCTCGAAATTTGTCCGGCTAACGCAATCAGTGAGATAAGAGCTGAAACCGGCAGTCTGACGCTCTCAGAATCATCACGTGGTCGACTCGTGCATGCGAAGTTGGCAGCGGCGGCCGAAAATTCAGGAAAACTGGTGTCGATGGTCAGAGATCTGGCATTTGCTGTTGTCGCCCAGCAGAAGAAAGAGTGGTTGCTTGTTGATGGCCCACCTGGCACTGCCTGCCCGGCAATTGCTACAGTTACCGGTTCTGATCGGGTGGTTCTGGTTACCGAGCCCACTATCGCAGCAGTGCATGATCTCGAAAGAATTATCAGGCTGGTTCGTCATTTCAGTCTAAAACCCGAGATTATAATTAACAAGGCCGATATTAACCCGACTTATGCCCGCAAAATCAGAGATCTGGCCGAAAATGCCGGTTACATGATTCTAGGTGAAATACCGTTTGATGAAACTGTTAAAGAGGCTATAAAAGCAGGTATGTCTATCGTTGATTTCAACGATGGCCCCGCTTCTGAAGCTATAAGAACTATCTGGAAAAAAATTAAGGAGACCCGAAAATGAAAATCGCTGTTCCAACCGTAGAAGGAAAGCTCTGTACCCATTTTGGCCATTGCCAGCAATTTTGCATCATTGATGTAAATGACAAGAAGGAAATTGTCTCAAAACAAATGCTGACTCCACCGCCGCATGAACCCGGTGTTTTACCGCGCTGGCTGGCCGAGCAGAAAGTAACCCATATTCTGGCTGGCGGCATGGGAGTGAGAGCTCAGGAATTATTTACCCAGAACAAGATTGCAGTTGTAACCGGAGTTCAGGGTGAGCATACCCCAGAAGATGCGGTAACCGCATTTTTGAACGGAACTTTGCAGACTGGTGCCAATGCCTGCTCACACTGAGTTTTAACACTGCATCGCCTCTCTCAAAATTATTGCAGCTTCTAACTAAAACCGCCCGGCACGTCAAATCGACGTCCGGGCGGTTCTCAGATTCCGGTGCGCATAAACTTGGCTTCGGCGCTGGCCAGCAGTCTGCCGTCTCCAGTTAAATCGGCTTTGAGCAGGTAAAGAGGGTTGGTTGCTTTTTCCACCCAGGCCCGCAGCCGTAAATTGGCCTGGCACGGCACTGGCAAAATAAATTTTACCTTCAATTCGCCGGTAACTGCTTCAATTGAATGATTAAAAAGACAGTGGGTCATGGCAGAATCAAGCAAGGCACAGATGACACCACCATGCACAATACCTTTATAGCCCTGCAGCATGTCATTTGCCTTAAATTCAGCATGAACTACCTGGTCTTCGTCCGCACCAAACTGCAATCTCATTGACAAGGGATTCTGTGCGCCGCAAAGCAGGCAGCCAGCATGCGAGCTGACTGCCTTAACTGCTTTTAACAAATTAATCGACATATGCAAAACCCAGCTTATTCAGCTGTGGCGCAACAAGCATTACATTTGTCAGCACATGCCTCGGTAATCTGACTGACAATCTGCAAAAAAGCTTTAGCAACCGGAGTTTTTGACTGCGAGATAACAAATGCTGAACCCTTGTCGCTGGCTACTCCGATTGCAGGGTCGATTGGGATCTTCCCGAGAAAGCTGACTCCAAATTCATTGGCAGTTTTTTCGCCGCCGCCGCTGCTGAAGATATGAGTTTCGCAGTTACAGCCTGGGCAGACAAAGCCGCTCATGTTTTCAACAATACCCACTATATTAACGTTAAGCCGATTACAGAAGTCTATTGACTTGCGCACATCAGCGGCAGCAACTTCCTGTGGAGTTGTAACAATGAGGGCTGAAAATGGTCCCTTTATCTGTTGGCATACAGACAGCGGCTCATCACCAGTTCCGGGCGGTGAATCAATCACCAGATAGTCAAGTTCGCCCCAATTTACATCAGTGAGGAACTGACCGATAACTCCTGCTTTCATCGGTCCGCGCCATATAACAGCATCTCTGGCATTGTCGAGCAGAAAGGCTATAGACATGATCTTTAAATCGCCAATTTCAATTGGGGAAATAAGTTTGCCTTCGCTCAAAGCACGCGTATTCTGCAGATTCAGCATGGTTGGAATGCTTGGCCCATGGATGTCTATATCAAGCAAACCGGTCTTGTAACCTTCGGCAGTTAGTGCCATCGCCAGATTAACCGCCACAGTGCTTTTGCCGACCCCGCCCTTGCCAGACATGACAACGATGCTGTGCTTAACCTTATTTTGTGCGCCGGTTACGGCTTTTTCGCTGCAAGTTGCACTGGAACAGTTGCTGCAGGCAGAACCCTTTTCACTGCATTCTGACGGTGGTGTGCTATTTTTGTTCATGATTGCTCCAAATTCTGTTTTGTAGTTTCGCTGCGGTTCCGGGAATGCTTCTGTCGGCACCACCGATAAACCCTGAAAAGCTTTAAGAAATTTTCTGTCGTCTGTATTATAAAATATCACCAGCCAAAAGGCAAATAGTTTCTGGCTTATGCCATTTTTGCGTTGACGAATTCCTTCTGGTTGTGTTATCAAAAAGACATGAGATGTTTCACCAGATATTTCAGCCGCATCATTGGATTGTTGCTGATTACCATATTTGCAATGTGGTCAGTTTCCTATCCTTTTCACATTTTTTTTGAGGAAATCAACAGCGCTTCTCTTGTCGCCTCAGAATCTGCAGATCATATACATTCGTGTTGTTCTTACCCGCAAATCAATAGCAAAAGCCTTTGCCACGAATCAATTACAGAATTAGTACCACCTAAACCATTCTGTGCTTTCTGTGACCTCGCAGCTCAATTTGATGTATGCAACCTTCACGGCTTTTCTTTATTTAAGAACAGCAAAGCCGCTATTTTCTACCATCTCTGGCATTCGTCTCCTTACAAATCAACAGTTTGCCGTTTCCACAATTCGCGCGCGCCACCTTCTGAAGTGATTGCTTAAAAGGTCCTGACCAGCTGCATTCTGCAGCAATCAATCATTCAGAGGTAATATTATGAAGACAATTCGTTTTTGTGCTCGTCTTTTAGCGATTCTCTGGCTGTTTGCCAGCTTCATTCCAGCAGCGTCTGCAGACCAAAGCTCGGCGCATTTGGCAGAGCGTCTGAGCGCTCTTGAACAAAAAATCCTGGTTATTGAAAGTAATTATCAACAGCAGATAGCATCTCTCAACGAGCAGATACTTTTGTTGAAAAAAGAAACTGACACCGGCAATGAAGCCCAGGCAGACAATGAGCTTGAAACTCTGCGGCAGGCAGCCGGCAAAGAAAGCCTGAACTCCGAAGAATCACAGGGAAAAAAGGCCACCGGATCAGAACAAAACTTCATTGCCGGCAATCTTGGTCTTCAGGCAGAAAATCCTGAGATTAGTCTTGTTGGCGATTATGTTTATCGTCTACAAAGCATAGACGATCAACGCAACAACTCAGATGTGATGATGCGAAATCTTGGAGTTCACTTTGAAACTTACCTTGACCCGGATACAAAATTTAAGGCTGCAATGCCGGTTCAAGAAAATATTGCAAGCCTTGGAGAGGCCTACATCACCCGCTTTGGGCTGACAAGAAATCTGAATTTTACAATTGGTAAATTCAGACAGCAGTTTGGCATTGTTAACCGTTGGCACATGGCCGCTCTTGACCAGGTAGAGTTTCCGCTTGCCATGAGGCGAGTCCTTGGCGACGGGGGTCTGAACCAGAACGGTGTTGCATTTGACTGGCAACTTGGGGCATCCGGAAAAACTACGCATGAGCTGACCATGCAAATTACTGAAGCAACCAATGCCAGACTTTTTTCTGGTAACACCAGGGGTATGCCGGCAATGTTGCTGCATCTGAAATCATTTAGAGATATTGACGCCAATACATATCAGGAGATCGGTTTGACTGCCCTTGCCGGGATAAACGATCAGTGGTCGGTAAGCACCGCTGGCGTGGTCAACACCATTGATAAAACAAGGCCTGTTTACGGTTTTGGCCTTGACTTTACCCATCTTTGGGAGCCGACCGACAATATGCGCTATCGCAATTTCATGTGGCGAACCGAATTTTACGGGGTAAAAAAAGAGATTCTTAAACCTGATACCGGTGACAAAGGTAGTATTTTCGCCTGGGGCGCCTATACAAATCTACAATGGAAAGTCGATCGCCAGACTGAAACAGGTTTAAGAATCGATTATTTCAAGCCAGACAGTCAGAAATATGCGGCAGTGCCAGGCTTGGCGCTCGCTCCGCTGGCTGTGATTGCTAACAACCCCAGTGAATGGCAATTGTGCCCATACATAACCTGGGCACAAAGTCCCTGGGTGAAATATCGCCTTGAGTTCGACTACAAATCTGGTAACAACATGGGGCCAGATGAGCGCCGTCTGATGCTGCAATGTATCTGGGCTGCCGGCCCGCACAAGCATGATCGCTACTGATTCAACCGGAGAAAACCAATGAAAAGCAATGTAAAATTAATCACAGTTTTGTTCATATTGGCACTTTCACTGTTCACAAACCTCTCTTTGGAAGCCAAAGCGCTCAAAGTCGTTACTACTCTGCCAGACTACGCATATCTGGCAAGCAAAATTGGCGGCGAGTTTGTTGATGTAAAAGCTATTGTATCGGCTGGACAGGATGCCCATTTCATCAGACCCAAACCATCAATTGTTGAAATGTTGAGAAATGCTGATTTACTGATTGCAACTGGCCTTGATCTGGAGATGTGGTTACCTTCTGCCGTAGACAAATCGGGAAACCGCAAAATCAGAAGCGGAGAAGTTGGCTATGTGTCAGCAGCAACCGGCATGAATTTAAAAGACAAACCTGTTGCTCTTTCTCACATTGAGGGGGGGCTGCATCTTTATGGCAACCCTCATGTAACCGTTAGCGCTCTGAACATAATTCAGGCTATCGATAATATCCGAATTGGACTCAGCCGCAATCAATCAGAACATGCGCAGGTATTTACAGACAATGCCAATGCTTTGACGAACGACATCAGCAAAAAGCTATACGGCGAGGAGCTGATAAACATGCTAGGACAGAAGACTTTGCTGGATCTTCACAGAGCAGGCAAGCTGATTAATTTTCTCAATGAGAAAAAGTTTAAAGGCAGACCACTGGCAGAATCCGTCGGCGGGTGGTTAGGCAAGCTCTGGAGTTTGCGGGGAACACGCATCGTATCGTATCACAAAAACTGGCTCTACTTTTTTGACGATTTTGGCCTGCTTGAAGGTGGATATATCGAGCCAAAACCCGGTATCCCACCTTCCCCGAGGCATCTGTCCGGTCTGAAAGAAAGCATGAAGCAACAGAACTGCAAAATTGTGATTTCGACTGACTACTTTGACGAAAAAACGGTGCGTCAGGTGGCAGCCGATACAGGTGCTGTTTATGTGATGCTGCCATACTATGTTGGCGGCCGCCCAGGCATTGATTCATGGATTAAACTAATGGATTTCTGGGTTGAACAGATTGCTGGTGCAGCGCAGAAGGCGGGCGCCCAAGGCGGTGTGCCTGATGGACAGTGAAGGGGTTATTATCAGTTGTCAGAACCTTTCTGTCGGTTATGGCGAAGAGGCAGTGCTTAGCGGCATAAATCTGCAGATCCGGTCGGGTTCTTTTCTGCCATTCATTGGTCCAAATGGTGTCGGCAAAACAACATTGTTGCGCACTATTCTTGGCTTTCTTCCTCTGCTTGCCGGTGAGCTCATTCACCCGTTTGCGCAGCAGCCACCTGGCTACGTGCCTCAGGTCTCTACGCTTGATCGACTTTACCCGGTAACTGCCCGTGAAGTGGTCTGTATGGGACTTTACCCTCGTCTGGGGCCGTGGCGGCGTGCAGACAAGGCGATGAATCAGGAAGTAGACAGTTATCTTGAGCGCTTTAATCTTATGCGTCATGCGCATCGACCGCTTGAGGAATTGTCAGGTGGAATGCGACAGAAGATTATGATAGCCCGGGCGTTGGTAGGCGGCGCTGACGTACTGATCATGGATGAGCCGGCTGCCGGTCTCGATGAACAGTCTGAATTTGATCTGGTAACCCTTTTGCATCAGCTGGCCAGACATGACGGTAAAACTGTTCTCTTCGCGCAACACAGCATTGAGCCGGTGATTGGCCTGGCAAGCGAGGTCTGTCACTTTTCACCAGGTCGAATTCATATAACTCCGCTTTCAGAGCTCCTAGAGAAGAGAAATCTCATCCGAAAACAGGACGTGCAAAATGTTTGCCATTGATAATATCGCTGCTGTAATTAATGTCTACGGTAACGCTTTGCCTGTCGCGTTTTTGATAGCCATAACCTTTGCGATATTTGGCATATTTGTTGTTCTCAAACGCATGGTGTTTATCGGAGTTACTCTCTCCGAAGTCGCTGCCTGCGGCGTTGCCTTTGCTCTGATTTATGATTTACCACCCTTTGTCGGCGCGGCGCTGTTTTGTCTGCTGGTTGTCGCTATTCTGGCCTATCCTTATGAACTTTCCAAACTGCCGCGCGACACGGTTCTTGGCACTATTTTCATTTTTGCTTCGGGCATGGGTATTCTGCTGGTTGCCAGCAGCGGCTTTGGCTTGGAAAAGGTAAAGGGCATTCTATACGGCAACCTGCTTTTTGCCTCGACAAATGATGTTTTAACCATCTGCGCTGTAATGATACCGGCCCTGCTGATGCTGCTGATCTTTTTCAGGCCGGTGCTCTATTCGTTTCTTGACCGTGAATCTGCCTTAACTCTTGGAATTAATGTCTGGCGTTATGAGTTGTTGTTTTTCGTGTTTTTAGGGCTGACTGTTGCCGCTGCCTCGCGAATTGCCGGGGTGATGCTGGTGTTCTGTTACCTGGTTGTGCCGGCAGCTACTGCCCTTCTGCTTTCGCGTAATATGGTGCCGGGGATCCTGCTTGCATGCTTCTTTGCTGTTTTGACGACAATTCTGGGTATAATGACTTCTTATCAGGCTGATTTGCCGCCTAATCAGCTGATTGCCGTCATTTCCTGCTGTCTCCTGGTGATTGCCATGGTCTACCGGAAATGCCGGTCAACGCATTCGCTGTTAACTTCAGCTTCTCTTTCGACAACAATTTTTCTGCTCCTGGTTTTTTATCTTGCTGGCTTGCAACCACAGTCTGTTGCTGAAACAGTAACGTCAGCGACATCAGTAATGCAGCCTCAGTCTGAAGCTGCAATCGCGCCAGATGACTGGGCTGCCATTACCGCCGACCTCGAAAAGTCTATGACTTCAGACCCCGTAAACACACTGAAAAAAGCCATTGAAGCTCTTAAGGCAAATCCTCCCCCGTTTTTCTGCGAAACGATTGTCGATCTGATTAAACAGAAAACCGGAAAGGTTTTTGACTGGGACGGAAATCTTCCAGCCGACTCCGATAAAAATTCAAAAGCCCTGAAACAACTGGAAAGTGAGTTTCACCTGTGAAGAGACTTGGCTAAACCATTATGTTGTTAAAGCGCAGGTGCTTTTTGAGCAGCCTGGTGCCACCACCTTCGGAAATTATTGTCTTAACAAGATCTTTATCGACAACATAAGACCCGCTTAATTGGGTAATTCTGGTGCCTGCGAAAGCCTCGTGACACATCGGCGTAGATGGACCGAGCATGACGGCGGCGCGATTGCGCTTAAGAGCTTGTAGCAGGGTATCACAGGTGCCATTTATGATGCTTGTCGAAGTTATGATCGCAACATCACATTCTTCAAGAGCCCTGAAGCCAGCCTCCGGTGAAACAACATCGGGCTTTTCGGGGTTCAGTTCAACGATTTCAAAGCGACAACCGATCGCTTTTATGACAGGCACAACCGGTCCAAAATAGCCAACCATGACCACATGGTCTGCTGGCTGTATTTTTAAAAGAGATATGGCCTCGCCGGCAACGAAATTTCTGCTATTGGTGGCATTGAGTGCATTAAAAACCGCGAGCCCGGCGGCTCTCTCAAGCTCGTGGTCATGTCCAAGCCACGCTAGAATTTTTTCCGCAGAACTGTCGACTATCTGTCCGGCATGCATTGAATGCGTACAGCTGCAGGTTTTTTCGGAAAGCAGTGTACAGGCTACGCCCATGCGGCCATCATCGAGTTCTACACAACTGTAGCCGAGACCGAAGCGCAGATCCTTAACTGTTCGACCTGCGGCCCACGGCCCGGCAATTTCAATCATTCTTTCGTAAAGCTTCATTTGTTCCTCCTCTATAAACAGTGTGCAATTTGCTTTTTTAAGGCAAAGCATCCTTTACACATTTACCCTGTTACTGACATGGTGCTTTCACCAGGACATTGCCGTCTTACTTCGTCCAGTGCAGAAAACAAATCATGGGACAGATCCTCGTATGCTTCGCATCCGACCGACAGACGAACCAATCCATCGCTGATGCCTGCCGACAACCTGGCTTCGCGCGGCAGGGAAGCATGCGTCATGCCGGCAGGGTGCTGAATAAGGGTTTCGATGCCGCCGAGTGATACGGCAAGCGTCGAAAGCGAAACGCTGTTCATAAGAATTCGACCAGCTTCCACACCACCGACCAGCTCGAAGGAGATCATTGAGCCAGGACCTTTCATCTGCTTCTCGACCAGCTTGTACTGAGGGTGCGTACGCAGCCCAGGATACGCAACGGAAGCTATCATCGGGTGAGATACCAGTTCGTCGGCCAGTCGTCGCGCGTTTTCCTGAGCCACCCGTATTCGCATTGAAAGAGTTTTTACGCCCCGCAATACCAACCAGGCCTGGTGTGGATCAATAGTTCCGCCAGTCTGGGAGAGAACATTTCTTAGCCTCGCAGCCAGTGTCTTGTCGCGGATTACCAGAATGCCGGCCACCACATCGCTGTGTCCGTTGATAAACTTTGTCATACTGTGCAGCACTATATCAGCTCCAAGGTCAAGCGGCCGCTGCAGCATAGGGCTGCAAAACGTGTTGTCAACGACGACAACGGCGCCGGCGGTGTGAGCAATCTTCGCAGCCTCAGTAATGTCAGTTATGGAGAGGGTCGGATTTGCCGGCGTTTCCAGGTAAACGAGCTTCGTATTCGGGCGAATGGCCGCCTTCAGTTTGTCGAGGTTCGAGGTGTCGACGTAATCGGTTTCGACGCCAAACCGGGAAAATTCTTTTTCCATAAGGGTTCGGGAAGGACCATACACGGAATCGGTCGAAATCATGTGACTGCCGCATCCAAGAAGTGCCATATAGGCCGTATTGACAGCCGCCATGCCGGAAGCCGTGGCGAGGCCGATTCCGCCTCCTTCGAGTTCGGCAATGCAGGCTTCGAGAGCACTTGTCGTCGGGTTGCCGAGACGGGTATATTTGTATCCTGAATCCTTGCCGGAAAACCTCGCAGCGCCTTCTTCAGCACTTTTAAAAGCAAACGTGGACGACTGGTAAATAGGCACGCTGACGCCTCCGAATAGCTCGTCCGGATGTTGTCCTGCGTGAATACAGGCCGTATCAAACTGGTGAGGCAGAGAAGATTTCATAGTGACTCCTAGATTTGGTTTGTGTATTGCCAACGGCAGAGTTTATTGGCATATGCTTGTAATGTCAAGCTCGTATATTTGCCCGCGCCATCTTTCTGCTGCTAATCGAATTTAAAATGCAATGCCTCGGCAGCGGATTTCATTCCAAAAAGAAGGCAGCCAGCATGCGATCTGGCTGCCTTTGCAGTGTTAAGGTAAAGTTTGTCTGGTCCATTGGTGCCAAACCTCAGATTCAAGTGTTCTGATTCTTGTCTGTTTCTGCTTTGGCAAGGCGGCTGCCAAGTTCGGCGACCTGCTTTTTGAGCGTTTCGACATTATTGTAGAGTTCATCTATATCTTCAGTCTTTACGTTATCGGCGACCTGAGAATTCTGAGCGAAAAAACGATTGCGCATTCCAATGCCGCGTCCGCCGCCAACTGCAAAACCCTGACCTCCAAACCCGTGTCTGCCCATACAGCGACCTTTGCCTCCACGCATTGGCCTGTTTGTTGATTCTTGAGGCTGGCAACCTCCCATACCACATCCTGTTCCTGGTTCCTGTCCGTTTGGACCTGTTCTGTCAAAACCTGGCATGATAAGCTCCTTCCCTGGATTAAACCAGGATTATCAGTTAAGCGGTTTCTCCGCCTGGGCGATAAATGATGAGGTGTCTCATGATTTGATCTCCTACTAGTAATATAAAGTATTACGCATTGACATGCAAGAGATTTTTTTGGCATATGCCAGTTTGAGCGGGTATCGTAAGAATGATGTTATCTGATGATATCGTCTGCCATAGCGCATACTCAAGGCCATCTACAAAGATGTTGGTTCTCATGAAGTTGCATTATGAAATGTGCGCCAATATTTTGTGAGCAGTTAAAAGATATTGTTGAGAAAAATGCTGGCCAGTAGCGGCAAAGGCAATAATTATGTCAGGAGATCAAGATCTTCCAGTCGACTCCGATAAAAATTCAAAAGCTCTGAAACAACTGGAAAGTGAGTTTCAACTACAAAGAAATTTGCCATCAGAATAGAGGCACAAATTACACCTCTTTATCAGTTTCGCAGGCGCTATTAAGACTGTGGGTATAGACAATGGATGCCACCAGAGCGGTAATCGGAATCGCAAGCACCATACCAAAAAGGCCTGCCAGAGAACGAACCACCTCGGTGCAGATAAATTCCATGTTCATGATCTTGATTAATGGAAAATCTTCTTTCTGTATGACAAAAAGAAGAATAAGTGTGAGCGAGGCTCCTGTATAAGCCAATATCAGCGTATTAACCATGCTGCCGATTGTGTCGCGACCAATATTCATGCCGCTCTCAAATAGTTTTTTCCGGCTGTATGATGGGTTGGCGATCGAGATCTCAAGCAGGGCAGAAGCAATCGAAATTGCCACGTCCATTACCGCCCCCAGTGAACCGATGATGATACCGCCGATCATGATACCCCGTAGATCAATTGAAGAGCTAAGTATCTGCAGATAAGTACTTTCGTCACCACTATAGCCGTTCAGCTTCAGAAGTTCAGTCGCCAGCCAGCCAAACAGGCCGGAAAGAATAACGCCGCTCAGTGTGCCAATCCCGGCAATGAGCCCTTTGCGGGTGCGCCCGGCGATAATCAGAATGTTGATTGCAATGATCGCAAAAGAGCAGCCAATAACAAGTGGTATCGGAGAAACTCCCTGCAGCAGAAGCCTGGCCATTACTACAAAGATAATAATCAACGTAGAAAACAGGCCCAGCATGGCCTTGACGCCGCTGATTCCTGCTATTGCTGCGATAACCAGAATTATTATCATTGATAAAAACATCAGCCACCTGGACTTGAAATGCTCGTCAACTCCAATGAGCAGCTGATCGTCCTGCTTCTCGGCTATCGCAAGAATCGTTTCGCCTTTCTGCAAATCAAGGTTGTAGACAGAACCTGGAATTTCAAAGTGCTCGGCATTCATAGTTTTTCCGGCATAGGGGCCCGTCAAAAAATCAAGTTCGATCTTGAATGTCTTTTCGTTAGTCTCGACTTCTTCTGTTTTGATCTCCTGAATGCTTTTGACTTTGGCGATAGCGTAAATGCCATCATGGGTACTGCCAAAAACATAATATAGCAGCAGAAACATAGATAAAATCCCGGCAATAATAATGATAAAATTCAGTTTTGAATACTTTTCAGCCATGCAGTTCCCTTCGTTTAACAGTTGCGCCAGAATATTTGTGTGTTGCCAATTCATAAATTTGTCTCAAACACCAGATGATCAAATAGGTATCTTCAATGAGACGCTCCACTTTCAGGAAACCCCCTGCAAAAAATACCCAACAGCAGAGCTTATTGGCATATGCCTGTAATGTCAAGCTCGTATGTTTGTCCGTGCGAATTTTCATGCCGCAGTTAAAACCTTTTTTGCGACGTGTCAGAATAAAAAACTTAAAAGTCTTTTTCTTGAGTTGCTTAAAATGCCGAAGAAGGACAGGTTAGATCTTAAGATCGTGTTGTTGAGACCGTTGCTGAGAACCTTGAGAAAATTGCCGAAGCGCTTGCTTTGCCGGGTTGCGGTACAGTGTGTCGCATTCTTTGTTGGTCGCAGTTTTGGGAACTCGTTGGCCCGGAAAATGCAGTTTGCCAGCCAGGTCAGGCTTATTGATTCAGCGAATCCGGGTGTTTTTGAAAGAGACTTTCTGCCCGGTTGAGAATATTTTGCCATTTTCTGCGCCTTTGATCATGCGGGTTGCCTTGTCGAAATTTTTGACGATGAAGCCTGACAGGTCTCTGACTCCGTAATCAAAGAGCAGTGGAGCAAGAGTTGTTGAGGGGCCTACTACGGTTACTTTTTGCGCATTCTTTGAAAGCTCAAGAAGTCTTGGAAAAGTTTTATCAATAAGGCTTAAGCTGCCAATGAAGACAAAATCGCTTTCCGGGAGCAGGTATTCCACGGCTGTGACAGGGTAGTCATCGTCTTGTGGAATTTCGCCCGCGATGATTTTCATTTCGCAGATTGGAGCCAGCAATGTTGTGATGTGAGGGAAATGACCTAAGACAGTCACTTTTTTTCCTCTAATTTCGTTTTGAGACATGATAAATGGATCATAAATCCTGTCTTCTACATGCATTGAATCACCGATTGTGACACCAGCTTTTCTGGCGACTTCAATGTTGTTATAGTAGGCATTAATAGCGGCAAGGCCTACGGCGGCTTCGTAAAAATTCCAGGATTTTACGCACACAGCTAATTCTCTTAATGAGGAGCCTTCAATATTTTTGGTGAACATAGGCATTCGGTAGTCATAGCGACTTAGCTCGGCGATACCGAGCCCGTTGTTGCTTTTTACATAGCAATAAGAACTTCCTCTTACTACTTCCTCTGCCTTCCAGTCTTCAGGTATCCCATTGATCAGTTTATCGTAAATTTCCCACATTCTAATTCTCCTGGTCCTTTACTGTTTCCATTTTTATTTCTTGTCCCTGTCTAAGACTGTTTCTTAATCTGAATAAGGTTGCATCCAATTTTTCAATGGAATCCAGGCAGCCTTTTTCTTCTGTGGAGGTTTCGATTATTTTGCTGACACCACCGTTTTTTATGACGATGCGTTTATCTGCGCTCAAGGCCAAAAGCGGGTCGTGTGTAGATATGAAAACAATCTTTTCTTTCCGCGCCAGGATAGAAATGGCCCGGCGACGGTCTATGCCTGCGTTCTCAATCTCATCAATCAGAACGATAGGCGAACTGCTCATATAAGCCGTGTCAGCAATCATAAGCGCTCTTGATTGCCCGCCGCTGAGCTGCGTCAATTTTGTATCCCGGCTGAACCTTTCTCCGGCAAGCTCATTGGCACAATCGAAACAGCGATCAATTGTTCCGCTGACATCTTTCGAGAACCTGCTTCCCGCATGCATTTCGAGAAAATCCTTTACTGTCAGATCCATGACGAAATTCATATTCTGCGACAACTGCGCTACAAGCCTTCCGTCCATCTCAAAACGTTCATTATCTGTCAGCCTTCTACCGTCTACCAAAATTTTTCTGCCTGTTGGCGTGTCGCCATCGGCAAGGCATTCAATATCTGCCAGGAGTCTACTTTTGCCTGATCCTGTGGGGCCAACTATACTGATGATCTCACCAACCGAAGCAGTCCACTGAGCAATTTCGCCTGACCCTGATTTGTCGTGTCCGCCGGTGATGGTCAGGGATTTTATATCGACATTCTTTCCCGAGTTATTGCCGAAGGTTTCCAGGAATTGGCAGAAATCGCGCAGAATCATGCCCTTGTCGAGGCCAAAATCAGTGATTGCCTCTTCATTTGTCTTGCCTAAAGCCTGCTCAAGGGGTAATTCCCAGTCAACATCCAGAATGCGCAGATTCAGGAAAAAGTCTTTGCAGAACGGGTAGTCCTGCGTGATCTTGCTGAGTGGCACAGTTAAAACCATTTCCAGTAGATTATCTGCTGACAATTTATTTAAACTCCATTTTTTTCATGGTTCCCATTTGATACTCTTCGCCAATTCTTATTTCCCCTGTGCAGTAAGAACAAACGGCTGCCGGGGTGGTAAAGCGCAGTTTCATGTCACGCAGGCTCGTCACCTCTCTGGTATCCTGCAGGTGTTTGGCAAGCAGGAACGCTCCCTGCCCATTAATGCCGTTTACAAAGAAAATTCTGGCAGAAGTATTTACCTGTCTAATGTTAAAGGCAAAAACCTCTCTTTCGGCCTGTGATACGATGTCACCCTTGGTTACTACCACGACATCGGCCATTTTCAGCATGGGCCCTATTTTGCGGGGAGTGTTGACACCAGAAAGATTGTCGATCACACACACAGAAAGAATCCCCTGAATGTAAGGTGAACAGCGGTTACAAAGTCCCGCACTTTCGGTGATCAGAATTTTAAATCCTGATTTAATGCCCCATTCGACGGCCGACTCAATATTGCTGACGAAAAAATGGTCAGGGCAAAGCTTTCCCGAAAAGCCCGTCTCGACGCGAATGCCGGCCTCTTCGTAGCGCAAATTGTCAAAAGAAGTCAGGCAGTCGAATTTAACTACACCTATTTCTTTCACATTCACTTGCATAGACTCAACCAGTTTCAGAATTACCGAGGTTTTTCCGGATGAGGGTGGCCCTGCCACTGTGATGAGCTTCATAAATCCCTTTTCCTTTTCTCCAGTTTGATCAGTTGCAAATGACTCATTGCGATCTCAGGCTTAAACAGTTACTTTTCCGCAAATCCAGTCCCGGCATGGGGAAATGATCTGCCATACATCATCTGACAAAAGGCTTTGTGCTCTGCCTGAAGGTCGATATCTTTAAACTTTTCGGGATGAATAATTTTTGCCAGCCACAATAAGCCAACTGGCGAATATGTGCTTAAAAACCAGTTGGTAATCCAGGCCTGCTTATCGTCGGCAGGAGTCTTGTATACTTTTTTCTCCTGCACTGCTCTTAACGAGTTCCACCAGCTTGCTTTGTAAAAAACGTCTATTTTTGAATCATCGATAATCAGGTCGGGATCAAAAGCAAACATCAACTCTGCGCATCCGGCAGATTCGGCGGGATCGTCGCCCTTTTCCATAAGCCTGCCGCCTGCCAGGCTTATCAGGTCATAGGCAAAAGAGGTTCGACTGCCACGAATGATCATTTGGCTGCCAGCTGTATTTAACAGGGCAACTTTTGGGCGTTTTGCCAATGGAACTTCTGCCAGCCTGTCCTGCACCAGCTTAAGTCGCTGCCTGAAGAAGGCATCGTATTGCTGTGCCCTTTCCAGTCGTCCTGTGGCCTTTCCCATTTTATTTATGGCGCTAAGCCATTCTTCTACCGAACCAAATCCGCCCTTTAGCAGAAGAATGGGAACTTTGTTCTCCCGCAGGACTTTCAGGGCTGTACTTGAATGCTCGTCGGTTTCTGAACCAAGAACAAGATCAGGGTCGGTTTTGAGGAGTGTTTCAAGGTTAGGGCTGCTTGACAGGCCAACATCAACCGCATTGGCCAGCCCGGGGGCAAAGGTTAAGTAAAACTTGCCGAGTTTGTTGTCTGGCATACCAATTTGCATTTTGGGGATGCTCGCAATGCGATCCTCCAGATCCAGAACAAAAACGATGCCAAATGGCATGGGATAAAGAACAACTATTCTTTCAGGGGTTTTTGCTGAGGTATCTGAAGGAAGCGCGCTTTGCAGTATTTCTTCAGAGTGGATCAGTGCTGATGTAAAAAATACAAGCACACAGACCACTATGGCGATGGGATTACGAAACAAATTAATCATGGTGCTCTCCAGATACGTTTTGCTTGTTTATCAGTCCGGGTGTATTATAGCAGACAATATCAGGAAATTGTTAGAGAAGTCCATTAAGTATGATAAAGTAGTTACAAGAGTTAAGGTTTGGGAGTCGAGAGATGCGGCGTGCTTCTAAATATGCTTTGTTTACAGGAATTTTGCTGGGTCTGATCTATTTTTCTCTAAATTTGGGAAATTTTCATATTGCTCCGCAAAAGATACTTGCAATACTTGTTTCGAAGATTTTTCAGACGCCCCTCCCGGAAATAGCAAAGTATGAAGATGTCGTTCTACTTTCTCTGCGGCTGCCAAGAATAATCATGGTTCTACTGGTCGGGGCTTCCCTGGGAGTTGCTGGCGCCGTATCTCAGGGGATTTTTCGCAATCCTCTGGTCAGCCCGTTTATTCTCGGCGTATCTTCAGGAGCTTCATTTGGAGCGGGTATTGCTATTGTATACTTTTCGCAGATTCCCTATGCTATTGATGTTCTGGCGGCGTTGGGAGGATTCGTTGCGGTAATGGCAGCCTTTCTAATTGCCAGACACCCAGGGGGCTTTACTCCACGCCTTTCGCTGGTTCTTTCGGGAGTAATCATTTCGTCATTTTTTACCTCCATGGTCGGGATTTTAAAATATGCTGCAGACACTGATACCCAGTTGCCAGCCCTGACATTCTGGATGATGGGCAGTTTTGGTTCCATCGACTGGAACAGTCTCAACCCGGTTATTTATGTGATTCCTGTGAGCCTTTTGCTGATGGTGGTTTTTTCATGGCAGTTAAACATTTTGTCCATGGGCGATCGTGAAGCATCGTTTCTAGGCATGGAAACTGAAAAGTGGAAAGCTTTCTTTCTTTTTCTCGTGGTTGTTTCTGTGGGGTCTGGAGTTGCCAGGTGTGGTGTTATCGGCTGGGTTGGACTGGTTATACCGCATATTGCCAGGTCAATTTCAGGGCCTAACCACAATGATGTGTTGCCGTTATCTGCCTTTCTCGGTGCAGCCTTTCTATTGGTTGCCGATAACATCGCCAGGGCAGCCACTTCTGGAGAAATTCCAGTGGGAATAATTACCGCAATTATCGGCACGCCATTCTTCATCTATTTCCTGAGAAAGCGGGAGGCTGCGATATGGAGTTGAATAACGCACCGCATATCACAATCAGGGATCTGAAATTTGGCTATTCAAAGGATTCTTTGGTTTTAAAAGGCCTTAGCTGCGAAATTAAGGTGGGCGAAAAAGTTGCGATTCTCGGGCATAATGGCGCTGGAAAAACCACTTTTTTCAATGTTCTGGCTGGACTGATCAGGAATTATGAGGGGTCGGTCAAGCTTAATGACGCAGAGTTAAAGAAGCTTGACCGCTGCGGGATTGCACGAAAGATAGCGTTGGTGCCTCAGAAGCATGAGCCGCTTTTTCCCTTTCTGACTCGAGATTTTATTTTAATGGGTCGTTACTCAAGTATTGGATTGTTTGGGAATCCGAGCGACAAGGATTTGCACAGTGTTGAAAAAGCCGCTCAGGAGACCGGAGCTGATCGATTTATGGACAGGCCGTATAACACACTTTCGGGTGGTGAGATGCAGTTGGCGCTGATTGCCCGGTCGTTGGCCCAGGATTCCGAGATTCTGATTCTGGATGAGCCCAGCACCCATCTGGATTTTAGAAACCGGTTTATCGTTATGGATCTGGTAAAAAAAATATCAGAAACGCGAAAAGTTACGCTTTTGATGTCCTTGCACGAGCCAAATGACGTATTGCATTTTGCCGACAGGGTGATTGTAATGTCTGATGGGCGCATTGTGGCGGATGGAAAGCCGTACGAGGTTATAAACGAGAAGTTGCTGGCGGATCATTTTGGCATTCGCGTCAAAGCGATCAGTAATGATGAGGGAGAGCTTGTTTTTAAGGCGATTGCGGCAATTTAAAAGAGTTAGTGTTACGTTCGAAAAAAATACAGAGGAGTGTCAAATGAAAGTAAGTGCCAGGAATGTTCTCAAGGGTGTTGTTAAGTCGATTACAGTGGGTGCGGTAAATTCAGAAGTGATCATAGAAATTGCTCCAGGAAAAGAAATTTCGTCGATAATTACCAAAACATCCTGCGAAAACCTTGGTTTGAAGGTTGGCAAGGAAGCCTATGCTATTATTAAAGCTTCAAGTGTAATTATAGGTGCTGATTGACCACTGAATCGCGGTTTCTTCTCGTAAACAATGCTACTATGACATACTTTGCGGATCGGGAGGTTTCTTATGTCGTTGATACTGGAAGCTGTTAAATCTACCATTCCGGCGGAGCATTTTGCTTTGCCTCTTCAGAAGGTGGGCACCTTTGCTTTCGTTACTACCGTTATGTCAAAGCGGCTCGGGGTCTGTATGACGTTGAGTGACGACCGTATTTTTGACTTCAAGACTAATTTGCCTGTTTCCCATCTCGGCGAGATTGAGACTCTTGGTTTGAAGAAGGTCCTTTCCTGGACGGAATCACTTCATGGCATCGAACGGTCATTTGCCATTTCAGCCATTAACGGCGCACTTCCTCTGGATGGTAAAAAGTATTTCAGCGGCAACGCGCT
>JAHISQ010000081.1 GCA_018818125.1 Candidatus Rifleibacteriota bacterium | reverse complement strand
TGCCAGGTATTCTGGCAAGTTTCTGGAACAGTTATCTGGTTAAAAACCCGTCCAACCAGTTCTCTGGCGGTGATTACGGCGGTAACATCGAAGTAACCCCCGATAACATCCTTCTAATCGGCAACACCTCGACCCAGGAACTGCGTGATTATCTTGAAAAGCACGGCTATCGTAATCGCATGGCTGTCCTTGAAACCGACTGGCTGATAGTCGGCCATGTCGATGAATACATTTCGGTTTGCCCGAATCCAAAAGCAGCCCGCGGTTACACTCTGATCAAAGCAAATCCAAGACTTGCTTTGCGGATGATTAAAGATTCTTCTGAAGCAGAACTTAACAAAGTTCCCCATAAAGAATACCGCAAAGCTTTGCTGAGAGTTAGACATTATCTGCATCGCGCCGAAATTGATCGCGCCAACGCAACCAAAGCCGTGCGCTCAAATATTTCTGGTGCCGAAAAAGGTTTTGCGGAAACAGTTCTTGATTACATAGAAAAGCCTGACGGAGTTGATGATACCTTGCCGGCAATGCTCTCCGGTGCCACTCTTTCCAGCGACCATGAACTACCTATGAGTCAGGTTGAAGAGTTTATTAAACTTAATCTGACGATTAGCAATGTCATTGATACTAACGTTAAAGCGGCCTGCCGCAAAATTTCGCAGGTTTCAAAATCGGCAAAAGCGCATTCGATTCTTTCTTTTCCGGCTCTGTATCGCAAAGTTAGTGGCGATAAGCACATCGCCTATTTGCCGGGCAGCGTCAATCAGCTGATTTTAAACGATCAGTTGATTGTACCGGATCCAAAAGTGATAGTAATGAGGCGTTATATTCAGCAAATGGCAGAGAAAATCGGTCTGCATGCTAATTTTATCGACTCTTTGCCTTATCATAATCTGGAGGGCCAGTTGCACTGTGGAAGCAACGTTTTTCGCCATCCGAACAAATATTTTGTTAAGCCCAGGTAATGATTGATCAGTGAAAGGTTGAAGAACCGCCTCTGCCCGATAGAACGCTCCTTGTTGCTGAAAACGAAAGAGGTGCCGGTCACGGGCTCAACGAATGACAGGCTGGTTTTTATGCATATTGCCCGGCGCACCATCCCGATGACCAGGCCCATTGAAGATTATAGCCGCCCAGCCAGCCTGCAACGTCAAGGACTTCTCCAATAAAATACAGCCCGGGAACTTTGTGTGCCGCGAAAGTTTTTGACGAAACCTCGTGGCAGCTGACTCCACCAACAGTAACTTCGGCCGTGCGATAGCCCTCTGTTCCGGCGGGTATTATTTTCCAGTGCTGCAGGCGCTCTGCTATTTCGTTGAAGGTTGCCAGACTGGTATTAGCCAGAGGCTTTTCGCCAGTCTCAGGTGAGATCATGGTTTCGACCATGCGCTTGGGCAAATACTCTGCAACCACTGTTTTTACCCTTAAAAGTGGATTCTCAGATTTTCGGCGGGTAAAGGCCGCGATTAGATCAAGGTCTGGCAGCATATTAATGGAAATCTCGCTGCCTGGTTGCCAGTATAATGAAATCTGCAGAGCAGCGGGGCCGCTGAGCCCGCGATGTGTAAAAAGCAGGTTTTCGCGAAAGTTCTGGCGCTTGTAACTGACAACTGCATCAATTGCAATTCCTGACAAGACACTCGAAATTTGCTTGTCTGCCGGTTGAAGAGTGAGCGGTACCAGCCCAGGGGTGGGGGATACCACTTCCAGCGCAAACTGTTCAGCAAGCTTCAGACCAAAGTTGCTGGCTCCAGTTTCTGGCAACGATAAGCCGCCGGTGGCGACAACCAGCGCCTGGCAGAGCAGTTCGCCTTTACTGGTAGACAGGGTGAAGTTCTGTCCGTCGGACTTTGCGGCATGATTGATCTGACTTATCATGCAATCAGTTCGCAGCGTTACGCCATTTCTATGACAGTCCTGCACTAACATGTCCAGAATCTGGCGGGCACTACCCGTGCAAAACAGCTGTCCGTGTTCGCGTTCGCTGTATTTAATCTGATTTTTTTCCAGCAATTTAATGAAATCATTCTGGCTGAATCGAGTTAGCGCCGATTTGCAAAATCTCGGAATTCGTGAAATGAAATTGTTCACATCGATCTGGCGGTTCGTAAAATTACAGCGGCCACCTCCCGTTATTAGGAGCTTCTGTCCTGGTTTCGATGCGTGGTCGACAAGCAATACAGTGCGACCTCGACGTCCGGCTTCAATCGCGCACATCAGTCCTGAAGCGCCGGCGCCGACAATAATTACATCAAATATTTCTGCCAT
>JAHISQ010000080.1 GCA_018818125.1 Candidatus Rifleibacteriota bacterium | reverse complement strand
GGCCTGGCAACGTTCGCGAGCTTCGCAACGCGGTTGAACAGTCTTATACTTTGAGTCGTGACCAAGTTATATTGCCAGAACATCTTCCGGTTGAAGTACGCCTTGGCGACCATGTCAAATTAAAAAAAGATGACGATATGGCAGTTGCCGGCGAACTGGTTTTAGCACCAGCTCAAGAATCCCCAACTCCTGCCAGCGAGGCAGGCGGGCATGAAATCGTGGGCGAGACAGCTGCTTCTCATACTGACGTAAGTGATATAAGCTCTATGGTCAGGGGCTTGCTTAAGGAGAGCCGATCTGGCGAAGCCTATTCTTATGTTATGGAAAAGTTTGAAAAGGAACTTTTGCGCCAGAGCCTGGAAATGCATCGATGGAATCAGGTGCAGAGCGCGGCTCATCTGGGAATCACTCGAAACACGCTTCGCGCCAAGATAGAAAAGTATGAGCTCTGACAGCAAAGCAGTGGGAACCACCAAAATATAGAATCATTGTTTGACTGTAATTTGAGAGCGTGCTAGGATGCCTGCATTGCACTGAGCTCATACGAGGCCTGCTTAGCAAATTTCTAAGTCTGGAGGCTCTTTATGCCGATCTACGAATTCATCTGCAGCGACTGTAACAAAATTTTTGATAAGCTCTGTTCCCTTAAAGATGATTTGAGCAAGGTTCGATGCGAATATTGTGAAAGTCAGAATATTAGAAAAAAAATGTCGGCATTTGCAACTTCAGGAAACCACGACGGAAATGATCATGAAAGCCATTCCGGCTCTTCGTGTTCCTCATGTTCTTCTGGATCCTGCTCTTCTTGTGGTCACTAAATAAATCTCAGTTCAGCGTTAGCCGACTGAGGTAAATTTTTACAAAGGATGTTTGTATGACAATAAAAACTATCATCATGGGCGCCGCCGGGCGCGACTTCCACAACTTTAACCTGGTTTATCGGAATAACCCGGCGTATGAAGTAGTGGCATTCACTGCAACACAGATCCCTGACATCGCAGGCCGCGCTTATCCAGCTGCTCTGGCCGGCAAGGGCTACCCCAAAGGCATCCCGATTGAATCCGAAGATAAGCTTATGGATCTGATCAAAAAGCATAACATCGATGAAGTTGTTTTTTCTTATAGTGACGTTCCTCATGAATATGTAATGCATCATGCCAGCAGGATTATTGCTGCTGGGGCTTCATTTAAAATGCTCGGCTATCGCCAGACTGCAATCAAGTGCAACAAGCCGGTCATCTCGGTTTGTGCCGTCAGAACAGGTTGTGGTAAGTCTCAGACTACTCGTGCCGTCGTCAGGGCGCTAAAAGCTGAGGGACTAAAGGTCGTTTCGATCAGACATCCAATGCCCTATGGAGATCTCGAAAAGCAGATCTGTCAGCGTTTTGCTACCTATGAAGATCTCAACAAGCATAAATGCACCATTGAAGAGCGCGAAGAATATGAGCCACATATAGATATGGGCGCAGTAATCTACTCAGGCGTAGATTATCAGGAAATTGCACGCAATGCCGAAAAAGAAGCCGATGTAATCATCTGGGACGGCGGCAACAACGACCTGCCATTCTTTGAGTCAGACCTCAAAATCGTGGTTGTAGATCCGCATCGCCCCGGTCATGAAATGGCATATCACCCCGGTGAAGCCAATGTTTACACCGCCGATATCGTCGTTATTAATAAAATCGATTCAGCGTATCCCGAATGTGTCAATGAAGTTCGCGAAAACGTCATGTATATGAATCCGACCTGCCGCATCATTGACGCTGCCAGTCCAATATTTGTTGAAGGCTGGGAACAGATCAGAGGCAAAAGAGTTGTAGTCGTAGAAGATGGCCCGACGCTTACTCATGGCGAAATGACTATTGGCGCTGGTATTGTCGCTGCTCAGCGCTATGGCGCTGGCGAGATTGTTGATCCAAAGCCGTTCTTCAAGGGAACTATCCTGACCGCTCTTGAAAAATATCCTCACATTGGCGATCTGGTTCCAGCTCTTGGATACGGTGCCAAGCAGGTTGCTGATCTGGAGAAGACATTGAATTCATGTGAATGCGATCTAATCATATCAGCTACGCCGATTGATCTGACCCGTGTATTAAAAATCAAAAAGACCTGTCTGCGCGTCGCTTACGAGTTGCAGGAAATTGGCAAGCCAACAGTTGCTGATCTTGTAGGTGAATTTGTGCAGAAAAAGTGCAAAAAGCCAGCTAAGAAGAAGTAAGCAGCAGTCACTTCGGCAAAAATAGTCGCTGCCAAATCCCAGAGGTTTGGCAGCGGCTTTTTTCATCTGTCGTTCTTTATTTTCGCTAATTACGAGTTTGCCAACTGATACTTAATGTGTTAAACTCGACCTAGATTGCCTAGAGTTAAGGAGAGTTGTTATATTATGCGCAAAACATTTTTTTGCCTGTTTTTCATCAGCCTTTTCGTGGGATTTACCTTCCATTCTGTTTTTGCTGCCGACAGCAAGGCTCCAACCAGTATGGTTACCATTGGTGAGGGTGACGAGCTGCTTGAGCCTGAAGTTGAGCTGAAAATTGGCGATAAAGCTCCTGATTTTTCTTTGCCAAATCTTTCTACCGACGAAATGGAGCACCTTAAAAATTTTATTGGCAAGCCAATAGTGCTGTTTTTCATTCAGAGCGCCTGTTACTCGTGTCTGCAGGAAGCGAAAGCGATGCAGGAGATAAAAGTTAAATACGGCGATAAGATAAATGTAATTGCGGTTGGCGTAGACCTGCTTGGCAAGCCGATGCTGGTGTCATGGGCTGCTCATAACAACATAAATTACCCTGTGCTGCTCGACCCGATTTTTTCAGTCCCCGAAAAATACGGTTTTTCTTTCACACCTAGCTCCGTAATTATTGATAAAGATGGTCTAATTTCGTTTATTCATGCCGGCTTCAGGCCTGCAGACATTAACCTGATCGAAAACAAGATTAAGGATCTCCTCGGAAGCTGATGTTGTCGTTTTGTGGATGAAAAGCTAGGCGACTAGCGACAGGTAAGTATTCGAAGTTCTAAAAAATCGCTGCCAGATTGAATTGCTGGCAGCGATTTTTTTCTACTGTTTTTCAGCAGACTGAAACCTTTGTTTCTCTTCCTGAGATCAGGCATATTACTTCTTTTAGATGACAGAAGGAGCTTAGTCGGAAACGTCCTTCTGATTAAACTCGATTCCTTTACAACCATCTGTTATAAGAAAGCCTTGGAATCTCTAATCAACGGCATCAAAAGCTGTGAATATTACGCAATAGTCTGTAGCGAGCCCCATTATGTAAAGTGGAGGCTTGAGGTAATCATTTCTTTCTTAGATTTCTATAAGCATGGCATAGAGCAAATGCTTCTTCAGATGAGTAACAAGACAAAATCAGACACAGAACAGAGAATGATTCCGAATAAAGGAAGCGCTTTTGGCGAAGAAAAGTTGGTCCGTATTTACGATCATAAGAGTCAAAAAACGATCTTTTGCCTCTATATTCCTCTTAAACGTCCATGATGCTGGTTTTGGTAAATTGTATAACTAGATATACTGAACTCACACAAAGTAGTGTTTGCTTTGTAGCTAATTGGTATAAAAATTGCATATATTTTAGTTGCATTTGCATTAGAGATCTGTTATCTTAGAAAAACCCTCAAGGTAGGGCGCGGTGAAAACCGCGAAAACATTGAAAATCTTATCTGGATTGGTTGTGCCGGCGGAGTCGCTGTAATACGGACTCAGCTTGGGTGTTGATGGTTTGTTTCTCTATCCGTAGAGGGACAATAAGTTATATCCCTACGTGAAGATTGTGGTTT
>JAHISQ010000079.1 GCA_018818125.1 Candidatus Rifleibacteriota bacterium | reverse complement strand
AGCACGAGCACGAGCACGAGAAGACAGGATAATGAAATGAACCCTCGACCAGAGAATTCCAGAATACAACGCCCGGCAGTCCGAGACAGCGGCTTCATGCTTATGGAACTGCTGGTCAGTCTGCTGATCATCTCTGCGTTGCTTATTTTCGCGGTCGAGGAATACAAGCGTCACATTGCGACCGCCAAAATTACCCGGGCGCGCGCTGATATCGATGAACTGGTCAAGGCCGTAAGACTTTACAACATCCGCGAAGGTCGCAATTTTACAATCGACACCTTTTCGCCACAGCAACTCGGGCCATTCGTCGGCAACTATCTCGAAAAAGAGCCACCGCGTGACCCTTGGGGGAACTACTATCGGCATGCCCCCGACCTGGGTCTGGTTTATTCGAACGGCCCCGACGGCGTGCCACAGACAACTACTGTAGCAACCTCGTCAGACGATATTGTCTTGTCGTATATGCCGGCGGCATTTTTTATTACACGTGCCGAGCACGTAGACTGCAATATGAACAATCAGATTGACTATGGCGACTATATTGAGGTGCGTTTTTCGCGCCCAGCACAGCTTAACAACCCGATTGTCGTAGACTTCGAAACCACCAGTCCTGAAAAGGCATTGGGTTCAGCAATTATCAAGCCGGGTGACAACGCCTTCAGCGCCCGCATTGAGTTTTCGTCGCCGATAGCACCGACCTTGGTAACCGGAGAGACCAGACTGTTGGCAAGAGAGTATATTGAGAGCATTGTTGATATGTCACCAAAACCTCAGTCATTGCAACGCCAGGAAGGCGTCATAATTGAGAAGCGGAAAAAATAATGGAATTTTTCACATGAATAATAAAGAATCATCTATTTTAGTGCGGAAGAATTCCCGGCTGAGTCATTTTAGCCGCAACCATCTTACTCCTACCCATGGCGATCAAAGCACGATTTTGCAGACTGGGCCAGCAAACACAGAGACTTGTCATTGAGAGCGGCCGCAAAATCTACCAATACCAATTCTAGATCAGGTACGAAATTTGCGTTATAATATAAAGAAATCTTTATTTATCCTGAACGAAAAAAATTTATATGATTTTAAAAATCTATGCTAATATTATAAGATTGAGTTTGGATCACGAAAGGAACGGCAACTTGCGACATAAAGCAGCGTTTACACTTATTGAGCTCCTGGTGGTAATAACCATCATCGCCATTCTGGTTGGCGCAGCGCTTCCATACGTGCAGGGTTACGTTGCCGAAAGTCGTATCAGCAAAGCAAAGTCAGATCTCGACGAAATCAAGAATGCCCTGGCAATATATGAAACCCGCGAAGGCTCTTACAATGCCAAAGACGTCAGCCTGCTCACTGGCCGCTATCTCAACTCATCACCGATTGACCCCTGGGGCAAACCTTTTGTCGTGGCCACCGGCACTGGCATAGTCTTTTCATCCGGGCCCGACCGCATCGACTACACATCTGACGACATTGTCAGCAACTATCAGCCACCGCTGGCACTGGTTAGTGTAAAATGGGTAGATGCCAATCAGTCTGGAGCTGTTGATACACAAAATACACGCGATTATCTCCAATTGTATTTTTCTCGCAAAATTGCCAGTAACAGCGTAGCAATCACTCCTCCTGTAGCCGCCCCCGACACATACTTCGGCTGGTCAAGCCCCAACAGCATTGCCACCTCAATGGCATGGAACGAAATCAGTCTTGACAGTTCCGGCAATTTAGTTACTATTTCTTTCGCAACCAGCGCAATTGACGTCTTTGCACCTGGCAGCGACACGTTCTGGATCAATAGCGGCACGGGCATTCGCGACCTCGCGTCGGGCACCGGCAATATGTGTATTGCCAGTCAGCCGATGCTAATATTCTCTGCAAGGTAAGAACTCTCATAAGGAGAAAAAATAAGTTATGACAAGAAAAGGTTTCACACTGATCGAACTGCTGGTGGTCATCACGATCCTGGCAATTCTGGCTGGCGCGGCTCTGCCCTATGTGCAGAACTACGTAGCCGAATCACGCATCGCCAAGGCTAAAACCGACCTCGAAGAAATCGCCCGAGCTCTTGCCGTGTATGAGACGAGAGAGGGTGACTATAAAAAGGGCACAGTATCAGATCTGACTGGTCGCTATCTGAACAAAGCTCCCATCGATCCATGGGGCAGGCCATATCTAATTGCTACTGCCTCTGGTCTCGTTGTCTCCGGTGGGCCCGACCGTGACACTGCTACAACTGAAGATAACATCCAGGGCCCTTATCAACCGCCGATGGCTCTTGTCAACGTTAAATGGGTAGATCGCAATCAGTCCGGGGCAGTCGACATACAAAACTCAAGCGACACAATTCAGCTTACCTTCAGCCGATTATTTGCACCCTCGACTCAGGCCTTGTTTACTACGTCTGCAAATACTTATTTTAATGTGATCGGTACGACTACGGCTTTTGCAACTCTGTTTGCCGAATCCTCAGCAAAAATAGTTGCAAGCAGAACTGTCGTTTACAATGTATTGGTGAATGACGCGTTTGTGCCCGGTTCTGACAGCATACAGATCTATTCCAATCATGTTACACTCCTGGACCCGGCTGCGAATCAATGCATAGGTAGTCAACCCGTGCTCATTCTTCCACAATAATAGGGGAACCGTCATGAAAAAAGGCTTCACGCTTATTGAACTTCTCGTTGTTATAACTATCCTGGCCGTGCTAGCCGGAGCAGCAATTCCCTATGTTCAAAACTACGTAGAGGAATCTCGCATAGCCAAGGCAAAAACTGACCTCGAAGAGATTGCCAGAGCTCTCGCCGTTTACGAAACCCGCGAAGGCGAATATATCAAAGGTACCGTCGAAGACTTAACCGGCCGCTATCTTAACAAAGCACCTATTGATCCTTGGGGAAGACCATACCTGGTCGCTACAGATTCGGGGCTGGTTATATCCGGCGGCCCCGATCGCAACACGGCTTCAACAGAAGACAATATTCAGGGACCCTATCAGCCACCCCTCGCTCTCGTAAGCGCCAAATGGGTAGATAGAAACCAGTCAGGTGCAGTTGACACCCAGAACTCTTCTGATACTATTCAGTTGACTTTCAGTAGAAAGCTGAGCAATCTGGATGCTGCTTTGAGTGTTGCTGCTATCAACAACTATTTTGTGGTAAATGGAACATCAACTGCTTTTAACGGACTGTTTGAGGACACTTCCCTTAAAATGGTCGCCAGCAGAACTCTCGTTTACAATGTGCTGGTAAATGATGCTTTCGTGCCAGGCTCAGACAGCATCGAAATCGACTACACTCACGCAACTCTTGCCGACATGGCGGGCAACCTCTGTATCGCAAGCCAGCCAGTAGTAATTCTGCCACAATAATCCAGGAGAAATCTTATGAAAAAAGGTTTTACACTTATTGAGCTTCTTGTTGTTATTACAATTCTGGCAGTACTGGCAGGCGCAGCGATTCCGTATGTGCAGAACTATGTTGAAGAATCCCGCATCGCAAAGGCCAAGACCGACCTCGAAGAAATCGCCAGAGCTCTCGCAGTTTATGAAACACGCGAAGGCGAATACGTCAAGGGCACGGTTGAAGATCTTACTGGTCGCTACCTTAACAAAGCACCTATCGACCCATGGGGTAGACCCTATTTAGTTGCAACCGATTCAGGTCTCGTTATCTCTGGTGGACCAGACCGCGACACTGCGTCAACTGAAGACAATATCCAGGGACCGTATCAGCCGCCATTGGCTCTTGTAAGCGCCAAATGGGTAGATCGCAATCAATCGGGTGCGGTTGACATTCAGAATGCTTCCGACACAATCCAGCTGACTTTCAGCAGGAAACTCAGCAATCTGGATGCAGCCTTGAACAATGCCGCGATCAATGGCTATATTGTAGTTAATGGAACTTCAACTGCATTTGACGGGTTGTTCAGCGCACCATCTCTCAAGATGGTTGCCAGCAGGACTCTCGTTTACAACGTACTGGTTAACGATGCTTTTGTGCCTGGCTCCGACAGCGTCGAAATCGACTATACCCACGCAACTCTCGCTGATATGGCCGGTAACCTCTGCATCGCCAGTCAGGCGGTTAAAATTCTGCCGCAGTAATAGTGGTACGGTTATTGCGTTACATTTAATAGCGTTCGAAGATAAAAAAGAATTCTTTATTAGGTGGCTCTTATGGCCTCTGGCAATTAGCGCCACGTATCCCGAAGTCCTTTACAGGGAAATTGGTACTAATCCGGGCAGGCGGTTAATCTTGCCAAAAGATCTGAGTTCTTAAAAGTTGGGAATCAAAATTTTCAGGAGGGCATTAATATGCTTAGAAAAGGTTTTACACTTATTGAGTTGTTGATCGTTATCACGATCATCGCTATCCTCGCGGGCGCCGCCATCCCGTATGTCCAGGACTACGTAGAAGACGCACGCCTGGCTAAAGTTCGAGCCGACCTCGACGAAATCAAAAATGCTCTGCTTCGCTTTGAACTTGACACAGGCAAAGCATGGACCAACACGAACCTAACCGAGCTTGTAGGTCCATACCTTAGTAAAGCACTGGCCGATCCCTGGGGCACTCCATATTTGATTTGCGCTTCCAGTTCTGTAGCGTTCTCATCCGGCCCAAACCGTGCAACCACTTATGTTCCCAATTTGGGCGGCGCGGCCGCTGGTGACTCATCTTCCGATGACATCGCTGCAGACTATCGAGCGCCACTGGCTTTGTCCAGGGTCACCTACATCGACGCGAACAAAGACGGTTCAGTATCTGCTGGCGACATACTCAAAGTTCGTTTTACCAGAGAAATAAAAGACCCAACCCTCTTAGTGCCCGCAGACTTTATAGTAGATACTAACGGCACGCCTTCCACTCTGACGTTTGCCGCTCCGATTGTCGGCGCAGACGATCGCGAAGCATTCATTACCGTAACTGCCTACGGTGTCGCCACGTTTACCCCTGGACGCGACACACTGGCAGTTACAGCTGGTTCACTTAACGCTGCCGACAAGTCTTTTTATCCTTATGATGCTACAGAAACAGTGCCTGCTGTTGGTAACAGATCTAAATCTAACGTTGTTGTAATCAAAGCCCTGTAAATTGATCAAAAAGATTTCTGACGGTAGAAATACCGTCAGAAATCTTTTTAGGTTGTGAGAGTAAAATGAAAAAACAAAAAGGTTTTACGCTTCTTGAGCTGCTGATAGTTATTACTATCATCGCCATTCTGGCGGGCGCAGTATTGCCCTACGTGCAGCAATATATTGAAGACGCCAATTTTTCTAAAGCCAAGCAGGATCTCGATGAGATTCGCAACGGCCTGATTCGTTTTGAAACCGACCAGAGCTTACCTTACACCGAACTCACTATCAGCCGTCTGGTGGGCGCCTATCTCAACAAGGCGATGGCAGATCCCTGGGGCAGTCCATACGTTATTGCACCGGCGTCTTCCAGCTGCTATTCAATTGGTCCAGATCGAATCGCTGACACTGGCGATGAGGTCATAGTTTACTTTCGACCACAATTGGCGATTTCAAGGGCTTACTGGGAAGACACCAACAGAACGCTGATCGTTGACAATGGCGACAACCTTATTCTGCGCCTTACCAGGCCCATTATCACCGATCCTACGACAATAACCCCTGCTGACTTTGTATTTTCCAGCAATCCTCCGACCAACTTCACTGCTGCGGCCACCTCAAGCTATGACATGACGCTCACTCTTGAAATGGACTTTGGCATTAATCCATCTTTTAGACCAGGCCTGGACACAATAGCAGCAAACGATCCAAACATTATCCTCGATGGCGACAGTGTTCAATGTGTTTCTTCTCAGGCGACAGTCATAAAAGCCCGCTGATTTTTCGTTTTTTTCAGCAGACAGAAACTGGTCGACAACTATATCTCAATGGGCATAGCACCTTAAATCAGCGGAACCGTTTTTTCACATCGGCCAATTTAAACACAACGTGTGGTTATTACACATGTAAGCTATCATTGCGCCTGCTGATCCAGGGAGTAAACCCTCCGACTTGAAAACCACGCCAGATTTTTTTTTAACCGCTGCAATCCTCCATAGGACGACGGACTTTAATCCTTTACGGTAATGAGCCCTGGATTTTGCCGGGCAAAATCTGGCATGCAGTTCATGTGCGTGCCAATGCAGGCAATCGGGTTAGAGCTTCCATACCGAGAAGCCTTTCGAGCCAAAGTGCCGTATCTGGAGTAGGATATAAAACCCCCAAGTTTGTTTGCCAGTTCCACACGAAACACAAGTAGAGAAAAGACGAACCGCAGTCCACCAAAGGATGTGGGAGGATACTCTGGCGCTGCAGGACAGAGACGCCAGGGTGATTACACGGATTGCCACAGATCATTAACGGATCGTCTGTATTGAAGAGAAGCCACAGCAAAGTTTAAGACTAAGGCCTTCTGCAGCCTGGCGGCTTTCAGATGGCGACTAGTTGGCGCTCTTACGCGCGGCGACGGCGCTTTTTTGCAGAATATTCAGCAGCAGGCTCTGAGACCTTATTGTTCTGCTTCCTGGCAATGGCTTCGACCTCGGTCGAACTCAAGCCCGTATACCTGCATATCGCGTCAACCGAAAGATTGTCGGCAAGCATATTTTTTGCGGCCTCGATCTTGCCTTCGATCTTGCCCTTGACCTTGCCTTCTTCTCGGGCAGTATCAATAGAATTCTCAATATCACGGTAAACCTTCAGACTGTCTTCGTAAGACTCTGCTTCTTCAGGGGTGAACCTGGCTATTTCGGCAGCGGCAAACAGTTTTTTAAAGATGCGATCCTTGAACTTTTCTGGAACATTGTGTAGCCGGTCGAGGTTTTTTATAACGTATAGCCATTTGTCGAAGCGGGTTTTGAGCTGCTCAAGCGTTTTGTTGAACTTGGGCATTTCGAGATAAATGAAAGACAGCTTGTTGTAAAACACCCTATGCGTTTCGATATCTGAAAGTTTAATGTCATAGCGGTATTTATCGGGGTCAGCCTTGTCTTCGTCAAATACAAAATCAAGAATAGCCACCGTATAAATCGCTTTGAGCTCGAAGTTCCAGTCTTTGCCAGACTTAGCCTGTTTACTGATCGGAAAACTCGTATAATAAAGGGCACGATCCTTAAAAAACTTCTGCTTGGTTTTTTGGATTTCGACTATAAACGATTCGCCGCGTTCATTTTCGCAACGCAGGTCTTTGTTATACTCTTCACCAAAGAGCTTTTTAAAACCAAAGTCAGTAAAAGGACTCAGGTATTTTACGGGTGTCTCCTGCATCGTGGCCTCCATTACCAAATCAGCCTACGATCAGTATATTTTAAAGCCGACTCAGGGTCAAGTCGTGGAATTCTCCTCAATGAACAAAACAAAAATGGCCGCTTAAAAAAATGTCCATTTTTACTTGGCCATTCCACTTGAACCTGGCAGCTGCTATAATGTACTCAGCCTTGCATAAAGGAGCGCAATATGGGAGCAGGCCTTGAAG
Source organism: Candidatus Rifleibacteriota bacterium (assembly GCA_018818125.1). Classification (GTDB taxonomy): domain Bacteria; phylum Muiribacteriota; class Ozemobacteria; order Ozemobacterales; family Ozemobacteraceae; genus Rifleibacterium. Next base: position 28,471 of record JAHISQ010000079.1, on the reverse strand, counting down.
CCATATTAAAAGAAGCGATGCAGCTCGACCCGATCGATCGGGCAGAACTGCTGAATCAGCTTTTTTTTAGTTTTTCGACCTCTTACAACGCTGCAATCGAGGCGAAATGGAGAAGAGAAGTAGAAGACAGGGTTGCCGCCTATGACGCCGGAAAGATTCCAGCCGATTCCCCCGAAAACGTCTTCAAAAGACTGTCGAAGCGATGAAAATTAGCATTCTTTCCTGTGCTGAAAACGAAATAGCAGCGGCCATGGACTACTACAACGAACAGTATCCGGGACTTGGCTACGAACTTGCCGCTGAAGCAAAAGAATGCCTGAGAAGAATTTCTGCTTATCCTGATGCCTGGCATTATTTTTCAGATACAACCAGGCGCTGCCTGCTGAATCGATTTCCCTATGCAATACTTTATCGGCACAAAGACAAGGAAATAGTCGTTTTCGCCTTCATGCATCTCAAGCAAAACCCGAAGAAATGGAACAAATTGATCCAGACACGATAAAGATCCCAGACCAACTGGAGATTAAGCCAGAACTGAGCTTCCATACCGAGAAGCCTTTCGAGTCGAAGTGCCGTATCTGGAGTAGGATATGAAACCCCCAAGTTTGTTTGCCAGTTCACTCTGAGTCATGTTGAGAGGTTTAAGGAATTCTCATTGTATTCTTTGTGGCTTCGCGTCTTTGTGCGAGGATTATCTTAATTAGTTCGGGGGCACCTTACTTAGATCGTTTAATTTCTGCGTAAAGCTACCGACTTGAAGGCCGGCAATGGCATGCTGCTTTTGTATTGGCTGGTGACAAATTTATGCTGATCTGATAGCATGCACAGACATAAGAATCTATAGATCAAGAGGCTGAATTTTGAACAAAACTCATTTGCTGCTGATATGTCTGATGCTTACCTTCGCAGGCGCTGCAAACGCCGCAGAACTCTGGGAAACCGGCTCGCCGGCTCAGGCTGATATCGGGCAGGGTGTTGCGATCGGCCACGATCGTCTGCAGCTGCATGTTCCAAAATCTTTTGAAGGCCGCACCGCTAACGAATGGCGCAATGTTTTTACGGCTGAGCTACGCAATCTGGTGCGCTATGCTCATAGCGACAGCCGCGTCGAACTGCGTGGATCAGTTACCAAATTTGATTTTGACTATACCAGGGACGTCATCGACGTTCAGGTTTATCGCTCAAAAGATCTGAGACCAAGCGTCAACTCGTGTATGGACTGCCACGGCAACGAATTTGTCCGCACATCAGCAATTATTGGCTACACCAATCAGGAATTAGCACCAGACCCCTATAGACGCGGGCTGGCCACTATTTATCTTGATTCGGCCAGCTCAAACTCTTTTCACGGCGAGGTCAATCACTGGGTAAGCCCGCACATGATGGTCAAGGCTGCGGCCAGTATCGGCACGATCGAACAGGGCCGTTACAAGCTCGACGCTAAAAGCGCCACTATTGGCCTGGCTGGAACAGCATGGCATCGCATGACCTGGTCCGGCGAACTCAATTTTTCTAAAGCAGACACCTATACCATGCGCAAATCCTTTATTGGCAAACTCGGTTATCGTCCGCTCAAGGGACTCAAGCTCTGTGTTGGCGGCGGCGCTTTTTTAGACGGCTACACACAGTATGGCACTGAAATGTCTGAAATGGGTTTGGTGAGTATGGGGCTGCAGAAAGACAGCCCCGGCCTGCTGCCGAACCTGTTCAATACTCTCAAAGATGACCAATTCGGATACTGGCAGTTCTCGGCGGAGTACGAATACAAGTTTTAGCGCAACAATGACAGGGTTATAAAAAGCCCCCGGCAATGATTGCCGGGGGCTTTTGTTTGAGCTAAGTAGTCAGGATCAGCAGGTGGCCCAGAGAATGTGGCCGGTAAGCAGCGGATGCACAAGATCCTCATGCGATGGCATTATGCGTAGTGCCAGTCCCAGCTTGCCGCTTGTGGTAAGCGGAATGCTACCCTTGAATTCGGCACTCGAACCATCCTGTTTAACCAGTTTAAGATCAGCGATTTCACCCTGTCTGATGTCTTCTTCGCTTTTCATCTGACCATAAAAAACCTGAACCAGAACATCCGAAGCCTTGAGATTCGCCAGATTTACTCGAGCTTTTACCTCGACCAGATCACCAACGTGATGTTCATCGCTGCCATTAGCTTCGACATGCTCGATACGGATTGCAGGCCAGTTATTGCGAACGTTATCGAGCCAGGCTGCCAGATCGCGCGCGCGCTGGCGGTTATTTGCCGAGATTGCACGGTAACGTTTGTCGGCCGGCACATAAAAACGATCGTTATACTCGCCAACCATGCGGTTCGTATTAAAAATCGGGTTAACAATCCTCATGCAGTCTTTCATCATGGTGATCCAGCGACGCGGCAGATCATCACCCGACAGATCGTAGAAGGTCGGCGCAACTTCTTTTTCGAGAAGCTCATACAATGAGTTGGCTTCGATTTCATCCTGATACTCATTGTCTTCATATTCTTCACGAGTGCCGATAGCCCAGCCGATGCCCGGCTGATAAGCTTCATCCCACCAACCGTCGAGAATGGAAAGATTTAGAACGCCATTCGCTGCTGCCTTCATACCTGAAGTGCCACTGGCTTCCTGTGGGCGGCGCGGGTTATTTAACCAGACATCAACGCCCTGCACGAGATAACGCGCGACTACGACATCATAGTCTTCGATAAAGACAATATGACGACGCAAAATAGGATCGTTGCTCTGTTTGACGATTTCTTTAATGTAGTTCTTACCCGGCTCATCTTTGGGATGAGCCTTACCAGCAACAATGATCTGGATAGGCTTATCTTTGTTGGTCAAAATACGGATCAGGCGCTCCTTGTCCTTGAACAGGAGAGTGGCGCGCTTGTATGTTGCAAAGCGGCGGGCAAAACCAATTGTGAGATATTCAGGATTGAGAACTTCGCCGGCCAGAGCAATTTCTGAGGGCGGTGCATTGCGCTGACGCAGCTGTTTTTCAAGACGGCTGCGGGCGAAGGCAACCAGACGCTCGCGGCGGCGCTCATGCGTGCGCCAGAGTTCTTCCATCGGGATCATGTCAATTTTGTCCCAGACGGTTTGATCGCCAGGATTCATAACCCAGCGCGGCCCAAGATAGCGGTCGAACAATGCCGACATTTCCTGAGATACATATGAATGGGTATGCACACCGTTGGTGATAGCTTTGATCGGGATTTCCTGGAAAGGCACTGACGGGTAGAGATTGCCCCACATTTTTCGCGAAACCCTGCCATGCAACTGACTGACGCCGTTGGCTTCGCCGCAGAGGTTCAGTGCGCAAACAGCCATCGAGAAGCCGTCGCCTTTCGGGGTGTTGAGCTGCCAGCCGAGATCCATGAATTCCTGCCAGCCAATGCCAAGCTTTGAATAATACTGGGCAAAGTATTTATCCATCATTTCCTTCGAGAATACGTCAATGCCCGCCGGAACCGGAGTATGAGTGGTAAACACGTTGCCTGAGCGGGTCAACTCAAGCGCTTCTCTGAAAGTCATCTGGTGGCGTTCCATGGCAACAGCGATACGTTCGAGAGCCAGAAAAGCGGAATGCCCTTCGTTCATGTGATAAACGCAGGGATGCAGATCAAGAGCATGCAGAGCGCGCAAACCGCCGATACCAAGCACGATTTCCTGCATGATACGGGTTTCGGTGTCGCCGCCATAAAGCTCACGGGTGATCCAGCGGTCACCGGAAGAATTTGCTGGAGTATCGGTGTCTAGCAGATAGAGTGGCACGCGACCGATCTGAAGTTTCCAGAGCAAACAGGAAAGGGAGCGCCCAGGCAACTGCAAGCTGATTTGAAGATGATTGCCTTCCTTGTCTTTGACCGGCTCGACCGGCATGTTGTGAAAGTCGTTCTCGGGGTAGACTTCCTGCTGGTAGCCGCCGGCATTAAGTCGCTGCTGGAAATAACCAACGCGATAAAGCAGGCCAATACCTACCAACGGAATGCCTAAATCTGATGCAGACTTGAGGTGATCGCCGGCGAGCATGCCGAGACCGCCGGAATAGAGTCTGACGCTTTCGGTCAGCCCGAATTCAGCCGAGTAATAAGCAACAACCGGTTTATCGTTATAACCGTGGTTTTTGGCAAACCAGGTCTGTTTATCGCTCATATAAGCTTTAAAATGCTCATGAACGCGAATCAAATTTGCGAGAAAAGCTTCGTCGTGGGCTTTAGCTTCAAGGCGCTCCTGAGAAATCGAGCCCAGCATTTTCACGGGATTGTGGTAGGTCGACTCCCACTGTACCGGGTCGAGCCGGCGCCAGAGAGCTATTGCTTCAGGGTTCCAGCACCACCAGAGATTATAGGCAAGCTCTTTGAGAGGTGCCAGAGGCTCCGGTAGACTGGGAACCACGATAAAGGTTCGAATTGGCTTCATTAGGGGACAGGCCTCCTGTGTTAGCATGTAATATGATGTGACTTTTATACCATTTGCCCGGCAATATCCGCAAGCACAATTTACCGCCCGCCCTAAACAGGTGCCCTCGGACTCCAGCTCCAGCAAACAAATCAAACTCATTCTACACAACAAATTTAGCACAGGGTTTTATTCGCGGACTGAGCTCACCCGGCGCAACACTTATTGTCATATAAGTGCTGAAAATTTCGCACAAAGGCGCGAAAACACAAAAAACAGGTTAAAAAAAAACGAACCGAACCACAGATAGCGCAGTCTCCCACAGGATATGGGAAGATACTCTGGCGCTGCATGACAGAGGTGCCAGGGTGATTGAAGCAACTTGCGCAAGCAGACCGCAATTCATCTGAGTTAATCCGTGTAATCTGCGGTTAAGATTGATATCAGTTGAGAGATAAGATATAATGCGCGTATGAAAAAACAGTCGGTTATTCTATTGGCGGCGACACTGCTGTGCTTTACATTAAGCGCACTGGCAGTCTCTTTCGAACCGGCCAGCGATACCTTTCACATACCTGATACAAAGCCGGACATAGTTATTACCGCTAATACCATGCTGGTAAAAGACGGTATTGCCACGCTCGAAGGCGATGTGAGAGCAACCCGCGAAGGTGATATCCTGACCTGCAACCGGGCAATAGTCAGCAATTCCCCACGCTGGCTGCTGGCCAGTCTGACGCCACGCCTTTATCGCCGTGCGACGGTTCCGGAAAGCAAAATGATTCGCGAGACCAATCTGGAAGCTCGCAGTATCTATTTTGACAGCGACAAGGGCAGATTTAACGCTTCCGACAGTGTTAATGTCAAGATTGAAGAGCGATCATGGGATCTGGCGACATATTCCTGGGTCGTTATCACAGCTGACGAAATGCTGGGCTTTCGCGACAGCAACCGCATGATCTTCAGCGGCAATGTAAGAATTCGCGACAAAGAGCGCTTCGGACGTGGACATCGCCTCGACTACCTCAAGGAAAGTGCAACCGCAATACTTTCTGGCGATGCGATGGTTGAAACTCAGGAACCCAACAAAAAAACCGGCAAAATGGAAAAACGCATCCTCGAAGGCCAGAAAATAACCTACAACACTGAGACCCGCGAACTTGTCTCTGAATAATACCGATTCCCGGCGCGGACCCGGAATCCAGTATTTTAGGCGTTTGCCCTGCGGCACTTATCAGGGTATTGAAGCTTGGCAATGGATGAGGTATAATCTAAAGCCGCGTTGTCGTAGCACTACTGGTTAAAGTCATAAGAGCCACCTGTCCGATGAGCACTACGGGATACATGGATCTAATGGCTAAAGCCATAAGAGCCACCTGCCCGGTGAGCACTACGGGATACGTGGCTCTAATGGCTAAAGCCATAAGAGCCACCTAATTTTTATCAAGGAAACACAAAACATCATACTATGGAATTAAACGTAAAATACCGTGATTATGTTCTCGATGAATTTCAGATACAGTCTATCACCGAGATTGAAAACGGTCATTCGCTGGTTCTCTCGGCACCTACCGGTTCAGGAAAAACCCTGGTGGCCGAATATCTCATAGAAAAAGTGCTCAAAACCGACCAGCGCATTATCTACACTTCGCCGATCAAGGCGCTATCGAATCAGAAATATCGCGACTTTTCACGCCTGTATGGCGACAAGGTCGGGATTCTTACTGGCGATGTTGTTGTCAACCGTGACGCTCAGGCGTTGATTGTAACCACCGAAGTTTACCGTAATATGGCGATTGAAGATCCTGAAGCCATCGCCGACGTTGCGTATGTCATTTTCGACGAGATTCACTTTCTCGGCGATATCGAACGCGGCACGGTCTGGGAAGAATCAATCATTTTTTCGCCGAAAACAGTAAGGTTTCTGGCGTTGTCGGCGACGATCCCAAACTGTGACGAACTGGCCCGCTGGATTGAATCGGTCATTGACCACCAGGTCAAGGTTATCAGCCACAATCAGCGCGCAGTGCCACTGTCGTTTCTTTTCAGTTACAACAAGCAACTGCTGACTTTTAAGGATCTGCGCAGTAAATTACGCGGCAAATCGGCATTAACCGAAGGCCCGCGCGATAGATTCGCAAAGAAGGAAGGCGATTTCAGACATTTCGACACAATCAAGCAGTTGCGCATACAGGATCGCCTGCCGCTGCTCTACTTTGTATTTTCGCGGGCACTGGCCGACAAACTGGCGATGGATACCGCTCGCAAAATGGATTTCACCACACAGCAGGAAAAAGAACACATTGAGGAAATGGTCGACAACTGTATCGAAAAATACCAGTTACACAACCTCGAAACCGCACAGAATCTTCGTGAAGAGCTTATTCATGGCGTTGGCAGACACCATGCCGGCCTGCTTCCTCAGCTCAAGGAACTCGTCGAAGTGCTTTTTGCCGAACGTATTCTCAAAGTACTTTTCGTAACCGAAACCTTTGCGGTTGGCGTTAACATGCCGGCGCGCAGCGTTGCCTACGATGCTCTCAAAAAGTATGACGGGCGCTCGTTCAGGCCCATGCAATCTCTTGAATTCACACAGATTTCGGGGCGAGCCGGGCGACGTGGCATCGACAAGACCGGCTGGGTTGTTGTTCCGCACCTGCCGCGCGATCTTTCACTCGAAGAGCTGCAGAATCTGGTTTACGGCGACATTGAGCCATTGCTGAGTCAGTTCGATCTGTCTTTCAACAGCGTTCTTAACCTTTATTCTGGTCACAAATCAGAAGAGGTTCGCATGATTCTCAAACGGAATTTTGCGCAGTTTCAGGCTAATAAGAAGCTGCCTGAGCTTACCGAGAAGGTAGCCAAAATGCGTCTCGAAATTGAGCAGGTAGCCCCACGCTGCCCCGAGAAGAAGAATGATTTTGAAGAATTCATGGTCTTTTACAAAAAGAAACAGGCGAAGATCGACACCATGAACCACCAGCTCGACGACATCCGCTTCGGCATGCGCGGAAAACGCAGCCGCTCTTACCAGGCTGATATCGAGAAGCAATTTGCCATTTCTCACCAGGAACTAAGCGATCAGGAAAAGACCTTTATCTGCGGCAAATGCCGCAGTCTAAGCAAATGTACTGCGCGTTTCTACCAGGCTGCCAGGCTCAAAAAGAAGCTCGACTACTGGCGTGGCCTGCTTGAAGAGCAGGGCGAACTACAATTGCCGCTCTACGAAAGAAAACTCGAACTGCTGCGCCAGCTCGGCTATATCGATGAGAAAGGTCTGCTCGCGCGCGGTGAGCTTGCCAGCCGCATTCACACTGAAGAAATCACAGTTACTGAACTCTATTTTGCCGGCTATTTCCATGAATGTGACGAACACGAAATCAATGCGATCTGTTTATCGCTGATTTACGAACACCGCCGTCGAGGCAACAACAATGAGCAACCACGCTCAATTTCGAAACTGCCCGAGAAGGTCAAAAGCGCGCGGGGCTTTGTTAATTCCCTGGCACGTCAGCACCCTTTCATTAAGCCTCTCGAAACGCGAATCTGCCATGTCATACTGGCCTGGAGTAATGGCAGCGCCTTTGAAGATATGATGGCAATGTGTGACATCCCGGAAGGCGATCTGATAAGGGCTTTTAGACAGGTCATCGATCTGATCAGACAGATTCGCGATGCAGTAAAAGACCAGAGTTTACGTGACAAGCTGCTTAATTGCCTGGCCGCCATAAACCGCGATATTGTTCTGGCAACCGAACTTAGAGACTGATGAAGTACGAGCAGCCATTACACAGTCATTCACCGGAGCAAACCCTGGAAATTGCAGGACTGCTTGCACAGCAACACCCTAAAGCCTTAGTATTGCTGCATGGCGGGTTGGGCGCGGGAAAAACCCTTTTTGCCCGCGGGTTTGCGCGCGGCCTAAGCATCGACTGCCACGTATCAAGCCCGTCATATACACTGATGAATGAATATCGAAACGGCGCTGTAACGCTGTATCATCTTGATCTATACCGTATTAACTGCTTTGAAGAAGTCATCGACATCGGACTTTTCGAAATACTACAAACCGGCAATCCATGTCTGGTGGAATGGGCGGAACGGGTTGTCGAACTTCAGAAGCTACCACACCTTGAGGTCTGCATCGAACAACCCGACCCTGAATCAGAGCTTGAACGGCTGATCAGCTGGACATGGAAGGAACCCTGACCATGCGCTATCTTTTCTTAGACGCTTCAGAAAACACTACTTTCAGCCAGTTTGGCGATGGCAACAGATTCTTCGGGCATAGTTTTGATACCGACCGCAACCTTGGCGCACGCATAAGCGAGATCTGCGACAAAATGCTGGCTGAGGCTGGATGCACTTTTGCCGACCTCGACCTGCTTGCCGTCTGCACCGGACCAGGCAGCCTGACCGGCTTGCGCGTAGCGGCCGGTTTCTTTCGAACTCTTGCATTTATCAGCGACAAACCGCTTATTGGCCTTGATATTTTCGGGTGGTCTCTCAGAACACTGCATCTGCAGGGTATAAACGGCGAGATTAAGCTTGTTCTGCCCACTCTTATTGACAAGGCCTTCGTAGTTTCTGCACTGGCTGACGGCGACGACTTGAAATACGAACCAGCACAGCTGTGCAACCGCGATGAAGTTAGTGGCACAAATGCGTTCAGCATAAAATGCGACATGCCTGGCCTGAGAAGACTTGAGCCGACTCAGCAGGCTCTACACGACTTTCTTCTGAGCAAGCAGACCCAGGGAACGAAAAAATTTGACGACATTCTCGGCGTATTGCCCATGTATGTAATTCAGTCGCAGGCAGAGCGCAAATTCGAGGAAAAGAAATGATAACACTCGGCATAGAATCTTCGTGCGACGACACCTCGATCGCTCTTGTCGAAAACGGCACCAGAGTCATTAGCAGTCTGGTTTCGTCACAGATCGAGATCCACCGACGTTTTGGCGGAGTTGTACCAGAAGTCGCGTCAAGAAAGCATCTTGAAACAGTTTTACCGCTGCTGCGTGATTGCCTCGACAGCTCTGGCATTCAACTCGAAGAAATCGGGCAGATCGCTGTAACTTCAGGACCGGGATTGCTCGGCCCGCTACTGGTAGGCCTAAGCACTGCCAAAGCACTGGCATGGTATACCGGCAAGCCTTTGATTCCGGTAAATCATATAGAAGCACATTTAACCGCATCTTTTCTGACAGCTGGGCGTGAACCTGAATACCCTTTCCTGGGCCTGATTGTTTCGGGTGGGCATGCCAATCTGGTGTTTGTCGAAGGTCCGCGCCAGTATAACTGCCTCGGGCGAACACTCGACGATGCACCCGGAGAGCTGTTCGACAAGGTGGCGCGCCATCTTCAGCTTGGCTACCCGGGTGGACCCGTCATTCAGAAAACCGGCGAAAACGGTGACCAGAAGCGTTATACGCTGCCGCGGCCGATGTCAGGCAAAGGCTACATCTTCAGTTTTAGCGGCCTCAAAACTGCAGTTATGCGAGTTGTCGCTCATGAAGGAGACAATTTGAGTCTGCCTGATCTGTGCGCCAGTCTGCAGCTGGCAGTCAGCGATATATTTGTCGAAAAAGTCGGTCTGGCACTAAAAGAAACCAAAGCCCGCAGACTGATTCTGGCGGGCGGCGTGGCTGCCAATACGGTATTGCGCAACTCAATGCTGAAGTTAGCAAAAAAGCATCACGCCGAACTGCTGTTGCCAACCCTGCATCTATGCACTGACAACGCGGCGATGATTGCCGCGCATGGTTTTTTTACCGCGCATCTGGCGCCAGCCAACAGTCTTGCGGTCAATGCCGTAGCCAACTGGGAAATGGGCGGCCCCTACCACTTTTGAGGAGACAATATGGCAACCGGAAAAATAAAGATTCTTTCTGAAGAAATCATCTGCAGAATAGCTGCTGGTGAGGTAGTAGAGCGTCCAGCCTCGGTCGTCAAGGAACTCATCGAAAACGCCATCGATGCCAATGCCAGCCGTATTGAAATCGAAGTCAAAGAAGGTGGGCAAAAGCTCATAGAAATTACCGACAACGGCGAAGGTATGACGCGGCAGGATGCAGGACTCGCTTTTACTCCGCATGCAACCAGCAAAATCGTCGATGATGCCGAGCTTGAACATATCGCCTCTCTGGGCTTCCGCGGCGAAGCGTTGCCAACAATAGCGTCAGTCGCGCGTGTGACGCTTGTCACCCGCCACGACAGCGAAGAAACCGCAACTCGCGTGACTCTTGACGGCGGGCGCATAGTCAGTGTCGACAACGATTCTTTTCCGAGAGGCACCCGTATTCAGGTGAAAAACCTGTTTTACAACGTGCCGGCCCGCCGCAAGTTTTTAAAGAGCACTGGTGCCGAAATGGCGCAGATTTCAGATATTGTCTGCCATTACATGATGGGTTACCCCGAGATCGCTTTTAAATTCACGAACAGCAACGTTCTGGTCGCCGCCACCAACGGAAGCGGCAACCTCAGCGATGCCATTCTCGCTGTCTACGGACCAGAAGTTACCCGAGATCTGGTTGCGCTCAAAGAGCCCGCTGCGATCGCGCAGGGCGGCATGTCGCTGCGCGGCTTCATTTCACCGCCAAATCAGCCACGCAACGCGGCCCGATACATGACTACGCTGGTTAATCGCCGCGTGGTCAAAACCAAGCTGCTCACTCAGGCGATCAACAAAGCGATTTCAGCATTCTTTCCAAGAGGGCGCTACCCCGTGCTGATTTTAGATCTGCGCGTACCACCAGCCCTGATCGATGTCAACGTACATCCGCAAAAAACCGAGATTCGCTTCAAAGATGAGCGCTGGGTTTTCTCGACAATATGGGAAACAGTTCAGGCAAGTCTTTCTGGCCTGCGCATGGTCTCTGCTCCCGGTGCAACTGCACAAAGCGAGCTAGCCACACCCAACCTTCCAGAATACGAAGCCGCTGCAGAAAGCCCTGGGCACTCTGTGTCAGCTACCCCGACAACATTTTCAGCAGGATCGATTTTCGGAACACCACCGACGATGCAGCCGGTCAGGATAACGGGCAGTAACGAAGAGCGTTTTTATGAGATAAAAGACATTGATGCCGAACGCCTCGGGCCGCGACCAACTCAGTTGGCAACAGCTTTTGAGCCAGTGGCTAAACTCGAGCACCCGAAAATTCTGGCACAACTCAAAAACTCTTATCTTCTCGGCGAAGACAACAAAGGACTGTTCATTGTCGACCAGCATGCCGCCCACGAACGCATTTTATTCGATCAATACACCAACACCTACCGCGACATGCCGATAGCAGCACAACCGCTGCTGTTTCCGGTGCCGCTCAAACTGCTGCCTTCAGAGCGCATGGTTATAAAGGATCATCTTGACGAGCTCAAGGATCTCGGATTCTCGATTCAGCAGGAAGACGACGGCCAGTATTACGCGACCGCATTTCCGGTTTCAGAGAAGCACAACAATGAAGAAGAAAGCCTGCAGAACGTTCTGGCACAGGTATTGAACGGATGGGAAAGTCGTTCAATTCGAGAGATCAAAACGGACCTGCTCAAGATGATGGCCTGCAAAGCTGCAGTGAAGGCCGGGAATCCGCTCGAAGAATCAGAATGGAACAGTCTGCTCGAACAGCTGCTGAAAACCGAAAACCCATTTACCTGCCCACACGGCCGACCAATTGTAATCAGACTGACTACCAGACAGATTGAAACTGGCTTTTTGCGGACCTGACATGGAAGATTCTCAAAAAAAACCAGTTCTCGCGGTTCTGGGGCCAACTGCCTCCGGAAAAACCGTGCTGGCACTGGAATTAGCTGAGCAATTTGGCTGCGAAATCGTCAATTGTGACTCCCGCCAGATTTACAGCGAAATGAGCATTGGCACCGCTCATCCGACAATTGATGAAATGCAGCGGGCTCCTCATCATCTTTTCAGTCTGGTTGCTCCTGACCATAATTTCAGTGCAGCTGATTACGCCAAAGTGGCGACTGCCAAAATCAGGCAGATCTGGCAACGGGGCAAAGTTCCACTGCTCGCTGGTGGAACCGGCTTTTACTATGATACTTTGGCACAGGGACTTGGACCAGCCGGCAATGATGTCCAGCTTGCTGAGCAATTGCGGGTTGAGTTGCAAAGCAGCGGGATGGCAGCCATGCTTGAGCGCTTGCACAGTCTTGATGCTGCTGCTTCCAGCCAGATTGATACTAACAATCCGCGCCGAGTTTTACGGGCAATTGAGATCATTATGACTTCTGGTATGGTTCTCGCAGACAACAAGAGAGTATCGCCATTACCAGAAGCCGTGTTTATGCCTATTGTAGTGACTCGACCCAGGGAAGAACTGCACCGTGCAATCAGCAGGCGCGTCGACAAGATGATTGAGGCAGGCCTTGAAAGCGAAGTGTGCCGACTCACAGAAAAATACGGTCGGCAGGCGGCAGGGCTAAATTCGATTGGTTATTGCGAGTGGTTCGAATTTTTTGAGAAAAAAATTGACAGAGCAGAAGTGCGCGAAGCCATCGTCATTCATACCCGACAGTATGCCAAGCGGCAGGAAACCTGGTTCAGACGCCGACCAGGGCCGCCAGTGTACAATCTTGCCGACACAGGAATCTGCAAAACAGTTTCTAAGATTGTTGCTGAATTTATCGCGACATTTGCGCTATAATTTTACCGATCAGTAAATCTGATGACGATAAGATTAAGGAAAATTCGCCAGAGTGCCGATTTATAAATTGAATTGCGCAAATCCGAGATTTGCCAGAACTGACTCTATCTTCAACTGACTTGAGAACTGGAGGCCAAAATTGAGGGAGGCGACTGACCTTGGGATCGGCGCTGCCGTCAGACGTGAGCTGGCTGGTCGGCGAATAGATCTTAGCAAAATAAAGTTCCCTGTTAAGGCCGGAATCGTAACCCTGCAGGGTGAGCTGGCGTTCGTCGGCACCAACAAAACCGCTGATGAAACCGGCATTGAACTTAAGTTCATTGAATCCAGTCTCAGGCAGATTGCCGGCGTCAAAGAAGTTGTCTTTGAAATAGACAACTGGGCCAAAAGCGAAAGCGGTGTCTGGGAATCTGGACTGCCGCACTCAACATCAACCAGCTCCAGCTCTGGCAGCACAGTCAGTGGCGACGGGCTCTATTGCGATGAATGCGATATGGTTATCAGATTTTGCCCCTGTTGTGGGAAGCCGCTGGCCGCATCGGCAAAAAGCTCTTCACGCCAGCGCCGCAGCACACCACCAGTCAAACCGATAATAAAAAGAAAAATACCGGTCCAGCCACCTGCTGCATCAACGCCACCTGTCATAGAAGTGAAACCTGTCGGCATACCGTCTCCTTCTGTTGCACCGGCAAAACCAGTTATTACACCGATCAAACCAGCTGAGCACACACCTGCCACTCCCGAAGCAAAGCCAGTCACGCTAACCGCCAAACCAGCGACGGTTCCCGTCGCAAAGCCCCAGGCACCGGTATCAATAAAACCTGCAGCACCACAACCAGTGTCGGCACCAAAACCCGTAGCACCACAGCCAGTGTCGGCACCAAAACCCGTAGCACCATTACCGACACCTGCACCGGCACCAGCTCCCAAACCCATTATTGCAAAACCTGCGATACCGGTTAGCAAGCCTGCTCCAGACTTCAACACCAAACAATCACACAGCAATGTTGATTCTGCAGAAAACATGAATTTCGACGATCTGGATTTTGGTTTGGAAAGCCCGACGGAACAAGCCAGTCCGGTCGCAGCCAAACCGTTGCCAGTAGCAAAACCAGCCGCAAGTCCTCAGACTGCCCCAGTGATGGCACCTGCAGTGCCAACACCTGATTTTATGAAATCAGATGCGCTCACTGATGACCTTTTTGGTTCGCTGATCGACAATCTTAGTCAATCAGGAAACGAAGAATCGTCAGAACAGTCTGAGACAGAAAGATTCGGAAAAGAACCCACATCTGGCAATGTTGATGATGGAGGAGTTCCTGATCTTAATCTCGCATCGCTTGACGATTTCACCACGCCAGAACCAGAGCCACCCATTGAAGACATTTCCGATCTGTTGCCACCAATGAAACCAGTTGTGCCGATCAGACCTGCCACGCCAAGGCCGGTAGCTGAGCCCGATCCGTTTGCAAACATCGATGATACTCCGCTACCGCCAGCAAAGCCGATGTCAGGAGGGCTCTTGTCTTTCGAAGACGACGACACACCTCTACCACCGATGAAACCAAAAACACCAGCAGGCAAAGATCCATTTGCGGCCCTGTTTTCTGAGTCTGACCTGGGCTTGGGAGGCAGTGAGGGCGGCAAAGACCCGTTTGCCAGTCTCGACCTTGACCTCGACGTGCTTGAAGTTTTTCCGAGCGATGACCAGCCCGCTCTGCCACCGGCTAAACCGGCAGCAGGCACCGGCAAAAAACCGGCGTCGAGCGCACCTGCAGCACCAGTTGACAATAACCCCTTTAACCTCGACAATATAATAGACCTTGACACCCCGGTCGAAGATAAGCCCAAAGCCGGCAAAAAACCGGCTAAGGACCCATTTGACCTCGATGATTTCGATATCGGCAAATTCAAACTTTAAGGCAGGAAATGTTAGTTATGCAGTACATCCACCCACTGTTCATGCTGGTTCTGCTTGCCGCCGTGATTCATATTCATCGCCTCGGCAAACAAGCTCTAGCAGTCAATCTCAAGTCACCCGAAGCTGATCAGCAAGAATTTTTGTTGCAGCAACACAAAAAGCTCAGCACGCTGATTACTGCGCTGGTATTTGTCGGCCTGCTTGGCGGCGTAATGGTTCTGGTCAAGTTTCTTCAAGTGCAGGAAATCTTTTTGCGAAGTTACGGGCACGGTTTTGCCGGAGCAATTCTGCTTGGCCTTCTCATAGCCAATATCTATGTCGGACAGGCAATCAAAAAACCGCGCAAACAGAAAGCCCAGGATAATGTCAAAAGCTTCCACTTTTACCTTTTCTACTTTAGTCTGGCTGTTGCACTTTATTCAGTTATTTCAGGCATAGTGGTCCTGGTTAAAGGCCCTGCCAGCCTATAAACTTTCTTTCGTCGATTTTTCACGCCTTTCTTTGCATTCGCAGGAAAGGCGTGATAACTTTTAGCTTAAAGCCATGCTAAAGGAGAATTTATGAACACACAGACCAGACTACCAAAATTGCTGGCGCTTGTAATCGCGATCTACTGCATTTTACCAGCTCAAGATCTGTCTGCGGTGGTTCGCCGCAAAAAAATAGCACTGGCTGCTGAGCCGGTTAACATTTCAGAAGCCTTTTATGACAAGGCATGGCGTGACTTTCAGATCGGCACCAAAAAAGAGAAAGCCGAAGTCATCAAATCGCTCAGGGCTATTGTGAAAAAAAATCCCGAAGAGTTCATGGCGCATTATTATCTGGGAATAATGATCTCGCAGGAAGGCTCACCCACCACGGCTCTGCGTCACCTGGAAACTGCGCTGCTCGGCTTCCCCAAATCATCTGACATTCACATTCGCCTTGGAGAACTGCTCGACGCTCGTAACAAATCAGAAGAGGCAATCGAACATTTTAAGAGCGCGCTGGCACTGGAACCGGGCAACGGCAAGGCACTGGCCCGACTGGGCATGTTTGAACTCGAAAACGGCAATCTTAAACAAGCCTACGATCTGCTTTATAAAGCGCGCCAGATACAGCCAGACAACCCCGACATCCTGCGTGGCCTTGGTGGAGCCATGATCAATCTTGGCTCCGCTCGGGAAGCCATAGAGGTTCTTGAGCAAGCGCTGTTGTTCGACCAAAAGCATGCAGAAACTCACTGGCAGCTTGCCAAGGCTTATGAGGGCATGAAAAACGCCGAAAAGGCAGCTGAGCATTATGAGTTGGCCCGCAAGCTTGGACGCAGCGGCTCCGACATCAAGGAACTTATCGGCTACGATCTGGCACGCAACCTTATGCATAGTGGAAAACCGCAGGAAGCCGAGGCTGAATACAAAAAAGAAATTCGCAAGAACGCTGACCCGGCAACTGGTTACAATGAACTTGGGCAGTTATACGAAGATATTGGGCGCGAGGATGATGCGGTAAAGTCCTATCTGCAGGCTTACAACGCAAACAAAAAATTCGCTGACGGCATCATGCGCTCGGCTGAGATTTACCTCAACCGTGATGACTTTGTCAACGCCGAGAACTTTCTCAACATGCTGCGCAGAGACCCAAAATTCAGTGAACAGGTGCGCACAGAGCTTGAAGAAATCAGTGAAAACCGTAAGCTGCAGGAATCTCTCAAGCTCGAACAAAAACTCGATGATTCAAGTAATACCGACGCTGACATTGAAGAAACCTACTATAAAATGATCAGCGTCAACAAAAACGATCCGGTAGCTGTCGAAGGCCTGATGGAGTATTATAAGGAGCGCGGCTATTATGATCAGGCTCTTTACTGGTTCAGGCAGTATAATAAGATCAGCCCAACCACGGACTACAATAAAAAAGTGATCGAGAAAGATCTGAAAAATCGGCTTGTACTCGACAACTACACACTATTTGGCTGGAAACTGAGTACCAATCTGAGAGTTTATCGCCTTGACCGCAACAGAAACCAGCGGGTCACAAGAGAAGTTCTATCTTCAAAGGACTCGTCTGTCGGTGACAGCGATATGATGAACATCGCTTTCATGGCTTTGCCTTTCAAAGATTCAAGAGCCGCTGACGACAATCTGGAGAATCTTGCTTTTAACGGCGAGAATGACCGGCTGAAGGAAGTCGCCTTCTATATTCTTCTTACTCGCAAAGAATACAAAAAGACTCGAAAAATCAACGAAGGACTTCTTGATTTTTACACCGAACGCGGCAGAACGGAAGAAGCACTCAAATGCGTCGCCACGATGAAGCGCCTTGGTTTCTACAGCGATTACGAAGCCGCCGCAAAACGCGACAAGTTGCGCGGTAAGTAGAAGGACTGAAAAAGAACTTCGCACCAAGCCGCAAAGACAAAAGACACAAAGAAATTATGTATTTTCTTAATCCCGCTGAGCAGTGCGGGATAGTCTGCTATAGCGGCTGAGGCCATAAGAGCAAGCTCAATAACTCGCGTTAAATGCTCTCTATATCATTTCGAACAACGTGAGGTGGCTCACATGGTGAGAAATCTTGAGATTTCTCGGCAGGTTGCTACGCTTCTAGAAATGACATTAGTGTTTCGTAAGTTCGCATTTCTCACCCCGCATTATTGAGAAGAACGAAATTATTATCGTATTCTTAACGGCGCGGCATTCTCAAAGAATGGGTATAAATTAATAAATTAAAAGTTTTTCAATTTCCCTTGATTTTTATCATGTTTTAATTAATATTTCTTCTTTATATTGCCGATATACGGTCTGAATTGGAATCTGTTATTCCTGCAAACCTCTTGAAGGAGTGCCTTATATGAAACGCGGTTTTTCTCTAATTGAATTGCTGGTGGTTGTAGCCATCATCGCTATCCTGGTCGGGGTGGCCACACCCTACTACTCTGACTATGTCAGAGAAAGCAAACGCGCTAAAGCTCTCCAGGACCTGGATGTCCTCAAGCAGGCGGTAGTGCTCTTTAACTCGCAGGAAGACCTGCCCTATCTTGGGCTGATCGCCAGTACATCTCCCTACCTCCCCATTCTGGGTGAAAATGACTTCAACGGTCTGATGGGCCGCTACCTGACCTATATTCCGGTCGATCCTTGGGGCAAAAACTACAAACTGGACCCATACGCCTGCTTTGTATACAGCGAAGGCCCCAGTGCAGCAGAATCAGACGATATTCGCGACTACTATGTTAAGGACCTTGCATTAGTCAGAATAGAATGGGAAGACCTCGACAACAACCGGGAAATGAGCGATAAAGACCTTCTATATTTCCATTTCAACAAGTCGGTTTTTGTTGATGGCGGCATTTCTCCCACCCATTTTGACATTTTTGAAAACAACCAGATAGCCTCAAGTGATGTAATTTTGAATTTTGCTTTTGCGGCTCCAGCTGGCTATACAAACATCTCTGCCACAGAAACCGTTCTCGTCTGCGATATTAGCGGCGTGCCAACTGCAAAAATAGGCGTTCATTCTCTATCATTTAAAGAACAGGTCTCTATTCTCCAGAATTATCAGGAAGTCTCTTACGATCGCGACTTATCCAGCACAAATAATATCATTACCAGAATCACCAAGGTGCAACCAGCCAACACCGTTCCGCTTCGCTATGCGATCAGAACCAACCCAATCAAGGTCACACCAAAGAACCGCTAAGTTTACGTAAATAAAAGCGCCGGGCGGCTGCAATGCAGTCGCCCGGCGCTTTTATTTTTGCTAAAAATTATGCAGCGAGAGTTTTGAAAACGTGGGTGGCCGCCACTATGGTTCTATGTATATCAGCGTCGCTGTGTGCAGCAGACACAAAAGCAGCCTCGAACTGTGAAGGAGCCAGATAGATGCCTTCGGCGAGCATACCGCTGAACCAGCGCGCAAACAGCACTGTATCTGAAGCTTTTGCTGACTGGTAATCAACTACCGACTGATCGGCAAAAAACATGGTGAACATTGAGCCAAAACGGTTCGACACGACCTTCAAGCCTGCCGCATTGGCGGCGGCGGCAATGCCAGCCTCAAGCTTCGCGGTTCTTGCCAGCAGATGTTCGTAAAAATCAGGCTGCGACTTGATTTTTTTGAGAGTTACTATACCGGCAGCAACTGCCACCGGGTTTCCAGAAAGAGTTCCAGCCTGGTAAACCGGGCCATCTGGTGCAATATGCGCCATGATTTCGGCGCGACCGCCATAAATGGCTAACGGCATGCCGCCGCCAACGATCTTGCCGAGACAGGTCAGGTCTGGTTTTACTCCACTGATGCGGCTTACTCCGCCAAAACAGCCCCTGAAACCGGTCATGACTTCGTCAAATATCAGCAACGCGCCATGCTCACTACACAGCCGACGCAAAGTTTCCAGATAACCGGCGGAAGGATTGACAACACCCATGTTACCACACACCGGTTCAACGATCAGGCCGGCAATTTTTCCGGCATACCGTTCAAAACAGGCCTGCAGAGCGCCAACATCATTATATGGCAGAACCAGTGTATTGGCGGCAATGTCATCGGGGATGCCGGGACAGCCGGGTATGGCCAGAGTCGCGACGCCTGATCCGGCTGCAACCAGTAACGAATCTGCATGGCCGTGGTAGGCACCGTCAAATTTTATGATTAATGGTCGACCGGTGTAGCCGCGCGCCAGGCGCACCGCTGACATGGTCGCCTCGGTTCCCGAGCTGACCAGGCGCATCTTCTCAATCACCGGAAAAGCCTCACGCACCAGCAGCGCTAATTCGGTTTCTGCCTCGGTAGGCGCACCAAAACTCAAGCCTGAGACAGCAGCGTGACAGACTGCAGCAACCACATCGGGATCGGCATGGCCGAGTATCATTGGTCCCCATGACCCTACGTAATCGATGTATTCACGGCCTTCAACATCAACTACGCGGCTGCCATAAGCCTTCTTAATAAAAAGAGGATTGCTGCCGACTGATTTGAAAGCACGTACCGGGCTGTTGACTCCACCCGGAAAAACCTGCAACGCCGCCTTGAAAGCCTCTGCGTTCATTTTTCAGCGGCCTCGAAGTAACGCATAGAGGTCTTCTTAAGCTCTTTAACTGTGCGCAAAACCTTATACTGCCCAAGCGAGAAACGCTGAAAAATATCGGCTATGATCTGTTCAAGCTCGTCATCACTGCGAGCATGTATCATCGTAAAAAAATTGTATGGCCAGTTTGGTGGGCACTCACGCTCATAACAGTGCGAAATTTCGCGCATCTCTGACAGAGCAGCGCCAACTTCATCGACACGACCTGCACTGACTTCCCAGACTACCAAGGCGTTGGAAGTATGTCCAAGCAGCGCTGGCCTTACGGCAGCGCCAATTCGTCGAATCAGCCCGTCGTCGCGATTGCGCACAAGAATCTTGAGCACTTCTTCTTCGCTGCAGCCAACCTGGTTGGCAATACGTTTGAACGGGCGAGTTTCGAGTTTAAAGCCGTCCTGCAGTTCACACAGAACCTGTCGAGTTTTTGCATCCATCAGCAGCTCCTAATCCAGGTCTACTTTTACTTTATAAAGCTTCTTAGACGGGAAAATCATAATTTCATCTACGCCGGTAGCCTTCTTGATCGCCGCAAAAATTTCTTCGCGACGCTCGTTGCTTGGCGCAATCACAGTAAACCAGAGATTCGGCTTACCCTCGCGCAGATAATTGTGAGTTACCTCAGAAAATTGATTTATAGCGGCGGCGGCCGATTCGATCTGCTCGGGTACCACATTCATTGCTGCCAGGCAGCCATTATACCCAAGTTTACGACTGTCGAAAAACGGTCCCAAATAGCGAATGGCACCGCTCTCGATCATTCGAGCGATTCTTGAAATCACCGAAACCTCGTCGAGCCATAGCTTGTCGCCGATTACCCGGTATGGCTCAGAGTCGAGTGGAAAACTGCCCTGAAGCATCTGGAGTATTTCGTGATCTTTTTCGTCCATCGGGTGTGTCCTTTGCTTGATCATTCAATTAACCAGTACTGTTAACAAGTCTGGAGAGTGTACCAATAATACAGACGTTTAGCTTTCTTGACCAGAAGAATAGTTGCAATTTGGGTCAGACGCCAGGAAACTACCATTAACAGCGTATGCTCGCGCCCGGCAACCGCCACACGCCTTGTTAAACCTACATTTTCCACAAATTCCACTGAATTTTTCAGGCGTACGCATATCGCGCAGCTCGCTGCTATTGCGATAAATACTGCTTAGCGGCATTTCGCGAATGTTGCCTACCACCAGATCAAAATAACCACAGGGTTTAACATCACCCTTGTAGCTCACAAACACGAAACCATTACCAGCCATACAGCTGCGCCCGCGACTACCCGGGTCTTTGCCCATTGAAGCACGTATCTGCGCATACTGAGGAGCGCAGGTCACCTTGACGGGAATTGGCCAGCCGTCAGAATCTGCCGCAACATATCTGAGCACTTTGTCAATCTGTGTCTGCTTAAGATCGACCTCAGAGCCAGCGTCGGCAGCCCGCCCCATCGGAACAATGAAAAACAGATGCCAACTCGCCGCACCCAAACCAATTACCCAGTTTTTGACAGCTTCCAGGCGCTCATGATTTGTCGGCAAAACCGTCGTATTGATCTGAAACGACAGTCCATGTTTTTTGATGCGCTCAAAAGCGTGCAAAGCCTCGCGATACGCGCCAGCAACCCGAACAAAATTATCGTGATCCGCTTCCTGCTCCGAATGCATACTGAAACTGAAATGCCTGATGCCGGCGGCAGACAGACTGGCTATACGCGCATCGGTAAGCAATCGCCCATCATTACACGAAACCACCGGGCGATGCCCGAGTTCTATTGCTTTAGCCGCGATCTCTTCAAGATCATCACGTAGCAGTGGCTCACCCCCGCTCAAGATAATGATTGACTTGCCGAGTTCAGCTGCCGATTCAAGCATCTGTATAGCCTCAACCGTTGTAAGCTCGTCGGGATCTCGATTTTCTACCGCTGAAGCGCGACAATGCGGGCACGCCAGCGGACAGGCGCGTGTGGTTTCCCAGGCGAGAACACGCAACATTTGTGAGTCTGAGCCATGTGCTTCATGTGGATGCTGCGAAGCATGTGAGTGCTGCGAATGCGCCATCAGCTCTGGTCCTCTTTGAGCCATTCTGCCACCTGCGGCGCAAAATAGCTCAAAATCAGATCGGCGCCGGCACGGCGCATGGCATAAAGACTCTCTAAAACTACCGCCCGCTCATTGACCCAGCCTTTTTCGGCAGCAGCCTTGATCATCGAATACTCACCAGAAACCTGATAAACCGCTATCGGGCACGAAAAATTGTCGCGCGCCAGCTTGACCATGTCAAGGTAGGCCAAACCGGGTTTTACCATAAGAATATCAGCACCCTCTTCGAGATCAAGCTCAAACTCGGGTAAAGCATCACGCGCTACCCTAAAATCCATCTGGTAGCCACAACGGTCACCCTTGCCCGGCGCTGAACCCGCAGCCTCACGAAAAGGCCCGTAAAAAGCTGAAGCATATTTGGCCGAATAAGACATAATCGGCAGATCAGTAAAGCCATTGAGATCTAGTAATGCCCTTATCGCGCCAATACGGCCATCCATCATATCAGAAGGCGCTACCATGTCGGCTCCGGCCGAAGCATGAGCCAGCGCCATGCTCGCCAGCGCCTGAATCGAACTGTCGTTTTCGATAACACCGGCAGAATTTAAAAAGCCACAATGACCATGGTCGGTGTAGGCGCAAAGACAAACGTCGGTGATCAGGTAGGCCTGCGGGCAATGCTCGCGAATATGGCGCAAAGCTCGACAGACAATGCCGTTTTCGTCATAGGCCTGGCTGCCTTGCCCATCCTTGCTGACCGGGACACCAAAAAGAATAAAAGCGCCGACGCCTTTACGCATGGCATCGGCCACCGGCTCGTGAATTTTTGCAAGAGGCCACTGCTTCTGTCCAGGCATTGCCTGAATCTCACGCGGTTCGGCAAGTCCGTCAACAACAAAAAGGGGATAAATCAAATTCTTCGCAAAAAGGCTGACTTCTTGAATCATGCCGCGCAGGCGACTGTCGATACGCAGACGCCGTGGCCGATGCACAGGAAAACTCATAATCTGCTCCAACGTTTAATTTAGAGCAGTCTACACGCAAATCCTCTTACTTTCAAGCCAGCGTAGTCAAGGCAGCAGTGCTAAGTCAGCCTGCAAGCTTCTCTGCCATCGCCAGTCTTGTAACAGGCGGCATGATACAAAAAGCAAGTCCATTATTGAACCGATTCGCTTAAAGGTCAGGGTTCGCCGGGTTCCAGTCAGCTCCTTCTTTATAGCCAACGATCGTCTGAGCATGATCGGTAGTCATTTTGGCGGTCGCTACATCATCTGCAACATCATTAGCATCAAGAAGCTGATATAAGCCAGGACTCGTGGATTTTACAGAAGTACTGACACAATATCCCGAGCTGATAAGAGTTTTCAACAAATCAATATCGGCATCGGTTTTAATGACGAAATACCCAACAGGATTGTAGGACCAATATCGATTTCCTTGTTCACTACCTCGGTATTTACATGCTTCTCGCCACGCCGCTTCAGTTGGCCAGGTAGTATGATCAGCTGTATTATAAGGCATCTGGCTCCAGGTAGCACCACCCAAGCGAGCTAACAGAGCTGCGGCGGTTTGCCCATTCGAACCGTCATCAATCCCGGAATTAATTTGATGATAAATAAAGTCAGGGCTGAAAATTTTGTCTCGATTAGTAGCTGGCCGGCCGGCACTGCTTTGTCCGGTCGGATCAGGAGATTCCCATGTAGTACCAGTCAGGTTCCAGTTGTGCTCTTTGGCTTCATTGAACGTGTGAATGTAATAAGCATAAGAGAAAGCAGTACAGGACCCTTCAACTCCCTGATTGCCAACGGGAGGGAAAAACTGGGTTTTTGAATGATCGACAGATGTCGGCTGCCCTCCACGCATGTCACTGGACTGCACACTCCGCAATTTCTTCATGGTCTGCCACTGCTCAAAGGTTGGTGGTTGATACCCGGTTCCATGACTTCCAGCAACAATCTGATTGTAATTTTTGCCTGGAACATATACCCCATGGCTTTCCATATCGCTTTGCAATTCTGAACTCGATGGCAACTCTTCATTCAACTGAGTTTCCTCAACAGCACGCGGAAGAGGAATAATTTGCTGAACTTCAAGAAGGGTCAAACTGTTCTTTGTGCTGGCAACCACATTTACGTTAGCGCTAGACGGAATACTTCCAGTTCCACCTACTATGGTTTTGAATTTGGGAAGATTGTAATCGTAATAAAACTCTACAGAGAAGTTATCAATGGTTCCAAGACTAGTCCCAGAATTTTCTACGCGCAAAAACAGGTCATAATCGTTAATTGCACCGGCAAACTCAGAAATATCAACGACGATGTTATTGCCGGGAAATGGCTCTGCCCCGCTTTTCAAGATTGAGCTCCATCTGCTTTGGAGTTCTTTAACCATGTATGGAGATGCTGGGTCGCCAAGACCAATAAGAACCTTTGCCTCATTGCGCAAAGGGTGAGTAATTTTAAACGATGCTACCACAGATGGGCTGTACGGTTGAGAAAAGTCGTTGTAATAATACGAGACCATCATTTCCTGTTTCTTGATCGTTTGATATGTTACCCAATACCAGCCATCGGCCTTATTTTCATCCGAGAATCCGACTCCCCAGGAGTTGTAAAATTTGAAAGCCCCTGCTGGCAAGGCGGTTCCATCTTTGATTTCGAACTCTGCGACATTGTCAGGCAAAGTAGTATTATTGCTATCGTTGAGCTCAGAAATTACGTTGGTTGCATCAATGATAGCACCAATGTAATACCTTCCAGTCGGAAGTGCAGGAACCGTAAAATCAGTGGTATTAAGTGAAACAGCACCCACAGGGCAAAGGAAAGGATATGCCTGCTCTACAAGCAATGTATCTGCTGCGTTTATAATGCGGTCAGTCGAAATGTAGAAGCGTATTTTATGATCGGCATTAGAACCAGCAGTATCTCCAATATTTTGAAAGCTTCTATATATTTTCATGGCATCGCCGGCCGTTCCATAAGGCAAATCGTTCCAATTGTCGGTTCCAATATAGATGGTGTCAGTAGCAATGAGATCTGCTCTTCCGCTCAGCGCCATAACTTCACCGAGATAGCTCTTAGTCGAATCGTCATTCTGCATGCGAACCCAAACCCTGTTTCCAACAGTCAAACCGGGTATATTTACCACCGAGTAAGCACCAAAAGCGGTATAGGTGCTTCCATCGTTGGTGCTGTATTCCATTGTCGGGGAGCCACCATAAATATTCTTTTCCAGAACATTGAGCCAGGCATTCTGTGGAATAATATTTTCAGCAGTCTGGAAAACTGTAACCGCATAGTTTTGAGTTGAACTATCTCCTGCCGTAACCGTGTAAGTAAACGCCACTCCAGGAGTAAAGGTCTGGCCTACACCTGAATTTGGACTTATGGAAGCCCCTGTATGCGTGATAGTTGGAACAAGCCCCACGAATGATGTGCCATAAGGAACTTTCACTGTAACTGTTTTGCTTGTTTCATCAACGGTTCCGCTGACGGGTGTGAGCAAAGCGTTAAACTGGAAGGTAGTAATAGCTTTTACGCTATTCGCTGCAACTGTAACGGTGACTACATAAGCCTGAACGGTTGTATCAGCAGCAGTTACGGTATAGGTTACCGGGTTAGTAAAGTTCTGCGCCACCCCTGTGTTTGGCAAGATGCTTGCACCAGTATGCGTAATAGTTGGTATCAGCGCGGTCACGTCGGTTCCCGAAGGAACGGTCAAGGCTACGGTTTTGGCGCTTTCGTCAACCACGCCGATTGTTGCCGGACTGGCAAAGTTAAAGGCGGTAATAGCTTTTGCTGGATTCGCTGCAACCGTTACAGTAACCACGTATGGCTGAGCGCTGCTATCAGCAGCAGTTACGGTATAAGTCACCGGGTTGGTAAAATCCTGTGCCACGCCTGTGTTTGGCGAAACACTCGCACCTGTATGCGTTATCGTCGGGACCAGTGCGGTTACGTTGGTTCCATAAGGAACGATCAAGGCTACGGTTTTGGCGCCTTCGTCAATCACACCGGTTGCCGCCGGACTCGCAAAATTAAAGGCAGTAATTGCCTTCGCCGGGTTCGCTGCGACTACCACGGTAACATCATAAGCTTGAGTGGTTGTATCAGCAGCGGTTACGGTGTAGATCACCGGACTGGTAAAGTTCTGTGCCACTCCTGTGTCCGGCGAGACACTTGCGCCAGTATGCGTTATCGTCGGCACCAGCGCGGTGACATTGGTTCCATAAGGAACGATCAGGGCAACGGTTTTCGCGCCTTCGTCAACCACACCCGTTGCGAGCGGACTGGCAAAGTTAAAGACAGTAATTGCTTTTGCCGGATTGGCAGCAACTGTCACCGTAACAACGTAAGCCTGAATAGTCGCATCGGTGGCAGTTACAGTGTAGGTTACCGGGTTGGTAAAGTTCTGTGCCACTTCTGTATTCGGCGAAACACTTGCACCAGTATGAGTTATAGTCGGCACCAGTGCGGTCACATCGGATCCAAAAGGAACAGTCAGAGCAATAGTCTTAGCGCTTTCGTTAACCACACCAGTCGTTGCCGGGCTGGCAAAATTAAAGGCGGTAATAGCTTTCGCAGTATTCGCTGCAACAGTAAGTGTAACAACATAGACCTGAGTGGTCGTATCAGCAGCGGTTACTGTATAGCTGACCGGGCTTGTAAAGTTCTGCTCTTCGCCTGTGTTTGGCGAAACACTCGCGCCAGTATGCGTTATTGCTGGCACCAGTGCGGTTACATTTGTCCCATAGGGAACCATTACCGCGATAGTCTTCGCAACCTCGTCAACGACACCTGTTGCTGCCGGGCTGGCGAAGTTAAAAGCAGTAATTGCTTTCGCCGGGTTTGCTGCGACTGTGACAGTAACGGTGTAGATCTCAGTCGTTGTGTCGGCGGCGGTTACTGTATAGGTCACCGGATTGGTAAAGTCCTGTGCCACATCTGTGTTTGGCGAAACACTTGCGCCTGTATGCGTTATAGTTGGCACCAGTGCGGTTACGTTGGTTCCATAAGGCACAATAAGAGCAACCGTCTTGGCTCCTTCGTCAACTGTACCTGTTGTTGCAGGGCTCGCAAAGTTAAAAGCGGTAATAGCTTTTGCCGGATTGGCAGCAACTGTCACGGTAACGACATAAGCCTGAATGCTTGCGTCGGCGGCGGTTACAGTGTAGGTCACCGGGTTGGTAAAGTTCTGAGCTACACCTGTGTTCGGCGAAACACTTGAACCTGTATGTGTTATCGTTGGCACCAGCGCGGTTACATCAGTTCCAAAAGGCACAGCCAGGGCAACAGTTTTCGCACCTTCGTCAACCACACCTGTTGTTAGCGGACTCGCAAAGTTAAAAGCGGTAATAGCTTTTGCCGGATTAGCAGCAACTGTCACAGTAACGACATAATCCTGAACAGTCGCATCGGCGGCGGTTACAGTATAGGTTACCGGGTTGGTAAAGTTCTGTGCTACACCTGTGTTCGGCGAAACACTTGAACCTGTATGTGTTATCGTTGGCACCAGCGCGGTTATATCAGTCCCAAAAGGCACCGTCAGGGCAACAGTTTTATTTCCCTCGTCAATTACACCTGTTATTGACAGGCTTGCAAAGTTAAAGGTGGTGATAGCCTTCGCCGCGACCGCTGTGACAGTAACCGTTACAACATATTCCTTGGTAGTCGCATCTGCAGCAGTAACCGTATAAGTCACCGGGTTGGTAAAGTCCTGTGCCACGCCCGCGTTCGGCGAGACACTTGAACCGGTATATGAAATGCCTGGCACCAGCGCAGTCACATTGGTGCCAAAAGGAACGCTCAGGGCGATAGTCTTCGCTCCTTCGTCAATCACACCTATTGTCGCCGGGTTCGCAAAGTTAAAGGCGGTAATTGCCTTCTCTGATGCATTCGCGACCGCAACTGTCACAACGTATTCCTGAGTCGTAGAATCAACGGCGGTTACCGTATAGGTCACCGGGTTGGTAAAGTCCTGTGCTACGCCTGTATTAGGCGAAACACTGGAACCAGTATGAGCAATGGTCGGCACCAGTGCGGTTACATTAGTTGCAAAAGGCACCGTCAGCAAAATTGTCTTGGCACCCTCGTTAATCACACCTGTTGTCGCCGGGTTCGCAAAGTCAAAAGCGGTAATAGCCTTCGCCGGATTCGCCGCGACCGCCACAGTAACAACGTAGGTCTGAGCAGTAGCATCAGCGGCGGTTACCGTATAGGTCACCGGATTGGTAAAGTTTTGTGCTACGCCTGTATTAGGAGAAATACTCGCACCTGTATGCGTGATGGTTGGCACCAGCGCGGTGACGTTGCTACCAAAAGGCACGTTCAAAGCAATTGTCTTCGCGCTTTCGTTAACGACACCCGTTGTTAACGGGCTCGCAAAGTTAAAAGCGGTAATAGCTT
>JAHISQ010000010.1 GCA_018818125.1 Candidatus Rifleibacteriota bacterium | reverse complement strand
TTTTTCTGACGAATTGTTCGACGGCGGCAATCCAACTTCGCTGGCAATCTCGTCTGGCGCAGTCAGCATAGCTGGCACCCGCACACTCAGTGCCGACAGACGCAAGATTGTTTTTCAGCCCGATAACCCGCTGCCATTTTCTAGCACAATCACAACGAGCGCGATTTATGCTGCAAACGGCCTGAAATCAATGCAGGGAAACCCAATTTATCGTGTCGTGAACTTCAATTTCACCACTCAGGCGTCACAAACCCAACCAGTCAGTATTTCTCAACTGAACCTTTTTCGAGACGCCAGTTATGATCCGGCAACTGTCTATTCAACGAATGACGATTTTCTACGCAGCGGCAACATGTACATCGAAGCGCGCGGAACCGACATGTCGCCAAATACAATCGACGTTACCATGGCCAGCATAGACACTCTCGGCAGTCTGAGGCTTGATGAAACCAGCGTAAACTCAGGTATTTACCGAGGAATATATAATTACAGCAACCTCGCCGACGGCTTCTCGTTTAATGTTTCCGCCACAGTCGATCCGACTGTCAACCAGACACTGCTTTTAACCATACCAAAGCTGACTCCACAAACACCAGCTACGGGCAGCAGCAATGTTTCAATTTATACCAGTATAGAGGTTAAGGCCAGCGAGGATCTTGCTTCTGCAACCGTAAACAGCAGCAACGTCAAGCTTTTTAAGGATGACGTGGGTGGCGCAGAGATTGTCGGAACAGTTTCATACCGGGTCAGCGAAAAAGAGATAGTTTTTGTTCCGTCATCTGCACTGGCAACGGACACTCTATACGTCTACCGCGTCAGCAATATCAAAGACCTTGCCGGAAACACCATTACAAGTAATCTGACAGTGAGCTTCACCACTCAGGCAGCAACAATAGCGCCACTCCCGCCAATAGATTATCTGAAAATCTATGCCGACAACGCTTACAGCAATGAACTCTCGAACCTGGACTCAATTCAACCAGGCAGTCAGGTTTTTGTGGAGATTAAAGCAAATGATGAGTCGACAGGAACCATCGACTCTACATTAGTAGAACAAAGCTCAAATTCTTCTGCCAATATTCAAGCCACACTCATAGAAACAGGTTTGAACACCGGTATTTTCAAGGGATCCCTAACAATTTTCAATGAAGAAGGCGCTCAAATTCTGATCACTTCACTTACTGATACAACAGCATCTTTAACCCTGCAAACATATTTCATGCCTAGAATTGACAAGTTTAAGCCAACATCTGGAGCAGAAAATATTGTCTATCTTAACCAAGAATTCACAATTACAACCACCAAAAACGTGAATCCTCTAACCTTGAGCACTTCTACAATTCAACTGTCAGATTCTCATGGGCCCGCTTCATACACACTGTCCATGCTGGACTCTACAACAATAAAGCTAAGCTCTGAGTTGCAGCCCAACTCTTCAATTGTGCTAACGATAACTACTGACCTCAAAGATACCGATGGACTGGCTTTTCCTGACACCACAGCAAGCTACACAAGCATCACTCAGCAGTATACTTTCTTCGGAACCTATAAGGATGCGGACTATGCAAATGCTCTCACAAACGATGCCACAGTTGAAGTCGGGCAAACAATTTATCTTAGACTAATTGGCACCGACACCAGAACGATCGAAACCGAATACGCGACAGCCACGCTCAAAAGCAGTTTGCCAGACAGTGAAATTTCACTTACCGAAAGTAGCGCCGGGTCCTTCACCGGATCATTCATTGTACCAACATTGTCGAATGAAACAATAAGCATGATCCCAGAAAGCCGCAACGATCTCGCCCGCACCCTGAAAGTTCTGCCACCCTTCACACTGCTATCGTTCTCGCCGGCCAGCGGCGCAATTGCAGTGCCCGCAGACACCTGGCCAACCTGGAACTTCAGCCGTCCGGTGCGCGACAGTGATGTTACGGCTGCAAATTTTTCGCTGAAGCGAATCAACGGCGCGACTACAAACGTGGACGGAGACCTTTCGATCAGCACAACCGGGCTGCAGGTGCGCTTTCAGCCGAAAACTCTGATGTCTCTCCTCACTCAGTATGAAATGTCAGTAGCAGCAACAATAGAAGACACCTCTGGCAACCTTCTTGGAGAAGCCTTCAAAACCAATTTTACGACGCAACCACCACCATTACCCCCGAGCGAAAACATTACTCTGGCAAATTATGAAACATCTGATTATGCGACAAAAACACTTGCGGTAGCGAAAAATGACAGCCTCTATCTTGAGCTTGTCGCCAAAGACACCTCGTTTTCGACCTACGAAACCACGCGAGTACGCGTTGATTCTTCTGATGGCAGTCTCGACGGACTGGAGCTGGCTTTGACCGAAATTGCGCCACCATCTGGCATCTACCACCTGGCAATGCCGATAAACCTGGCGCCTGGCGTAACCATTACAGTTCAGTCGCAGGGTAATTCGGCGATAAAGTTAACAATTACAGCTTATGATAGAACCACGCTGCAGATTCCGGCCTCTGGCAGTCTCAACCTCTTTCTCGACAGTCCAATCCAGCTGAACTTCAGTCACAGCATTGATCGCAACACTGTCGCAGCGGGCATAAGTTTGCTTGCATCTGATGCCAGACCGATAGAACTGCGCTTTGCTTACGCCGACAGCGACAGAAGCATTTCCATCACACCAGATGTCAGTTATGCCAGCGCAACGCGTCATCAGCTGCAAATTTCGACAAATCTGCGCGACACCAACGGTCTGTTTCTGCTACCTGACACGACCTGGTTGACAACGCGCAGCGAAAGTTCGGCGACATTCGACCTGCTTACCGGCATTGCAACACGCAGCGGGCAAAACGTCTCTCAGATCAAAGAGGCGACGCCTGGTCAGCTCGTTCTGGTTGCTACGACGACCAACATGTTCGAGACTTACAGCGAAACCCGCAACTTACAGATTCAGACCGCTTCTACAACTGATATCGTTGCACTGAGCGAATCTGCACCCGGCAGCTTTCAAGGTGAATTTAACTTGCCCGCCGCCACTGAAGGTGATATTACTGCCACGCTTCTCTTCGCGCATCAGCCAACGCTGATCTTTCGACTCGCGCCGCTGCCAGAGGTAGTCTCCCTTGATCCAGCTTCTGGAAGCAGTGACGTCGCCGAGCTACCAGTCATTTCGGCCACTTTCAGCCGCAAACTTGCCGTTGAGTCAACCGCTGATGCACTGCGCATCGTAACCGAACAGGGCAACATCATAACCCAGGCTACCAATCCAGCAGTCGACAGCAACAGCTTCAGTTGGCGACCACTCTCACCACTGCCGCTGCAGTCAACATGTACACTGCAATTGGAAGACATCACCGATTATCTCGGGCAAACCTTAACACCCTATCGCCATAACTTCACCACCGGAGGTAGACAGGGAATAACCATTTTCAGCGACAATAATTTTGCCCAACTTATTGCTACAGATCAGATAGAAATTCCGTTGATTTTCGTTGAAGTCGCAGCATCTGGAACGACAGGTCTGTCAGGACAAATATTCGATCTTTACGCCCGCGCCGGCACCCGCGCCAGCACTACGGTCAAACTGCAGCTGGAACCGTTCAGCAACGAAAGCGGCCGCTTCAGATGCAGTCTCGAGTTCGAACCCGGCAAAGCTGTTCCTCAGTATCCGCTCAGTCTGCTGCCGGGAGAATGGCTTGAACTGACTTCTCCGCAACTTACTGACGACCGCAAAATTTTGTATTACCGGCACTCTGGCTCAGCTCCTCCGGTAAGCATACTTGGCATAAAGCTTTTTTCAGAAAAGCACTTTGCCCAGCTCGCTACTGACTATATAGCCAACCCCAGTCTGTTTATCGAAGTTGAAGCAGAGGATTTAAACTGGTTCACCACTGACACCACAAAGGTTCGAGTATATTCAGACGCTGATCAAACAGGTATGGTGCTCGATATGATCGAAAACGGCACCCATTCTTCGCAATTTCGCAATTTTATCAAATTGACCCGTGACAATACCGATCTGACAACACAAAACCTCAAAACCCTGCCAGACCAGCGCGTTTACATTGAGTCGGTAACTGACCCGGCAGTTCGCACCTCAATTACCTATCTTCCGGAAAATACGATCAAAATGATGGCGGTCTATCCAAGCCCGGCACGCGGGAGCAATGTGAATTTCAGGTTTTATCTGAATTTCCCGACTTACGTTGATCTCAAGATCTACGACACTTCCGGGCATGAAATCTTTTCGACCGGCATTCGCGGTCAGGAAGGCGAAAATGTTTATGAATGGCGGTTTCCGCGTAAAACAGCTAACGGCACTTACTTTTACGCAATCAAAATTGATAATGAAAGTGGATTTCCTGACGCAAAGCGTCGGGTGCGCGGCAAGTTTGCGATTTTGCGCTGATTCTGTTATTATCATTTCCGGAAAACTTGATTTAAAACTAGGAGAGTCGATATGAAGGGTGGATTCAACATGCAGGGCCTGATGAAGCAGGCTCAGAAGATGCAGGAAAAGATGCAAAAGGCCCAGGAAGAAATGAAAGACAAAACTATCGAGGCAACCGTTGGTGGTGGCATCGTTAAGGTTGTTTTCAATGGCGCCCAGGAAATGATCAGCATCGAGATTAACAAAGAAGCCGTCGACCCTGACGACGTCGAAACTCTTCAGGATCTTGTTCTGTCAGCTGTTAACACTGGCATCAGCAAGTCAAAAGAAATGGTTCAGGAAGAAATGGGCGCGATCACCGGCGGAATGAATATTCCGGGGATGTTCTGATAGCAGCAACCAAAGCATAATTTAAAGCGCTTCACCGGTTTACATACCAGCATTGTCTGGCTTTGTGACTACCTGTGAAGCGTTTTTGTTTCGCGTCAGGACTTTATTTAATCTTGTTAATAAAGCAGCTACCCAGCGATTCAACCTGTCGATAACCTTTGAGGCCTTTTGAGCCCTGCCTTATTCTGCCCAGCTCAACCTTGATTTCTTCTTTAAGCGTCGAAATGGTTTTTTCGACTTCATGGTCAGAATCCAACAGTTCCTTAAGAGCGCTTCTAAGCCTATTACAACTATCTTCCAGTTCAGGAGTAAGCACCGACAAAGTGCGCACAGCCTCTGCCATGCTGCTGCAGGTAAATGGGTGATCGGGGAACCTCTTCGCCATTGCAGCAACCAGCTGCTGGGTAAGTATTGACAGGTCTTCCTTGACCAGATCGCGCTGCTCGACCAGGTTTCGAAAAGCGTCTGTGCTGCAACCATGTTCGATAAAACTACGATTGGCACGACTCAGCCTCTGATAAGCTTCAATCAGTGCTGATATTTTGCTCTCGATTGCCATGTTAACCCTTCTTTTCTGCTGTTATGACTTTGCCAAGCATCTTGTCGAGATTATCAAAAAGAGATTGCGAGAAAAGAATCGTCTCTTTATGCTCGGCAAACACGGCGTTACCACCCCGGTCAACCCCTCTGAAAGTTTCTACAATCGACACACCTGTCCAGCCTAGCTTCTGAACCGCAATCAAAAACTCGATCGGCCAGAAAAAGCCTCGAAAGCCCACGGGGCTACGCGGCATATTGCGATCACCCATCATGAGGAAGATCGGAAAATCTTTTTCTTCGTAGGCGCCAAAGAACCAGTTGGACTGATCCCATGCCATAAAGGAATCTTTCTTGTTGATAGAAAAACTACGTTTGGCACGCTCAGTAAAGTTGATCTGCCCAACGATGATATCTTTACCCTCAGTGGTCGACAGCTTCTGCTCGATAGTGTTGATGTTAAATGGCAGACCGCGTTTCTCAAAGGCGATAGTTTCAAGCTTAAAAATTGAGTTGAACTTGTCAATAACCAGCGGCTGACTCTTGAAGCCCAGCGCCATCTTAATCTGCACTTCGAGTCTCGCATAATCATTCTGCAGTGTCTGGCATAGAATATCGAGACTCTCCAATTTTTCTGTGTCCGGTCTGAACTTGCCCTTCTCGGTTTTGAGCTTTGTTCTGGTGTCGATAAGTTCAGCGCGCTGTCTTTTGAGAATAGCCTGTTCTTCGCTAAGTGTGCGTTTTTTGAAGCTACGACGAGCGAGATCAACACCACGAATATCGCCAGCAATTGAACTGATACCAAGCCCTGTCTTGCCCTGACGGGTTACTTCGAGTAATCGCTCAAGTTCACCCTGAACCATCTCGGCAGTCGGATAGCGCTGCGTCGGATCTTTGCTGAGCAACTTGAGCACGATCTGCTCAAGTTTTTGCGGAATTGCTGGATTGAGTTGACGGGGCGGAGCAAAGTTCCATTTAGTCTGTTCAATGAACACCTGCATAGCGCGCTTGCCTTTGAACGGCAGATGACCAGTCAGCTTCTCATACATCACAACGCCGAAAGAGAATAGATCTGAAAGGAAATCTACCGGCTTGTTGGTTAGCTGCTCAGGACTCGCATAGGCAACAGTAAACATTCCCTCAGCACTGAGATTCAGATCATCATCTTTCTCCGAGTATTTGGCAATACCAAAGTCAATGAGGCAAGGCTTGTATTCGCCGCCACGCAAAATAATGTTTTGAGGCTTGATATCACGGTGTACAAGCCTCTTTTTATGAACATATTCTAGTGCTTCGAAGCAGCCGATAAACACGTTAAGATACTCTTCCATGCTCGGAATAGACTGCTTTACACCAAGGGTTGTCATCGAATTGCCAAGTGGAAAACTGTCGAGCGAAAGCCCCTTGACGTAATCCATAACCAGGTAATGAAAATCAGCCTCGTTACCCTGTGCTATAAAATTGACAATGTTGGGGTGGCGAAGGTCTTTGAGGATTTCGCCTTCCTGTTTAAACTGGCCCAAGACAGCCGGAATCTTCGCTACTTCCGGGTCAAGAAGTTTAATGGCCACCATCTTGTCGTTATCAAGCTGGTAGCCAATATAAACCGAACCCATACCACCGCAGCCTATAAGGTCGAGCAAATGGTAATTCGTTAATTCTGGAGGATTAACGATTGGCATAGATGCCTTTCAGAGTCTTTTATTTTCCTTGTGAAGCCAAGTAATCAATGCGCTCCTGCGCGTTTTTGGCAATCTTAGAATTCGGCTTGAGCCTGATTACTTCGTTCCACTCTTTTTTAGCCTCAGCCGTCATAGACTTCTTAAAATAGCTGTTGGCCAGGTAGTAATGTTGATTTTCGTTGTCCGACTTTATTGCAAGAGCTCTCTTGTAAGTCTCAATTGCCTTGTCGACATTGTTGTTGCTGTAATACATGAAAGCAAGCCAGTCAAGCAGATCGACGTTGTTGGGGTCACCTTCAAGCAGCTTTTCTACTTCGTTAATACCTTCGCCGGTACCAGCAGTATATTTGGTTAACAGTTCTTCTTCTTCGGCTTTCATATCACTCTGAAGATCATTACCAGAGAGAACCTGTTTAAAACGTTTGTGGGTGATGTTCTCTTTTTTCTCCTCCGCAGGCGGAGTTGTAAAGGTAGCCGCATCCTTGCCCTTGTCTTTGGCGCCAAGGACAAGAACAATGATGCCAATTAAGACAAGTATCCCAATTCCAATAATTATTAGCGTCCAATCCATGAAAAGCGACCTCCAGATTTCACTAACTGTATATATACTTCAAATTAAGAAGATTTGCCATAATTTTATTAAATTCCACCCGCACATACCTTATTAAACAAAAGCGAAGCCAATCTTTGCAAAGAGTACCGCGACGGGAACACCACCGGAAGTTGTTCAAAAGCGAAGGTCACTGCCGTAGAATTGTCTTTGCCACCAGCACGATTGGCCGTTTCAACCAGCTTTTCTGCTGCCGAATCTGGTGAATTATGCAGTAAAATATCTTTGATCTGTGCATCTTCAACCATACCGGTTACGCCATCCGAACATATAAGGTATACGTCATTCACCTGCAGATCCGTTTCGAAAATATCTGGAACAACAAACTGCCTGCCGCCAATAACCCGACTCAGAATGTGCCTGGTCGGGTGAACCCTGCCCTGTTCAGGAGTCAGCTTGCCCATGCGCACCTGTTCAGCCACTAGAGAATGGTCATGTGTCAACTGAACAAGTTCACCATCACGCAGTCGATAAAGTCTTGTGTCGCCAATATGACCTACCAGGGCACGATCTCCCTTGATCAGCATCAGAGTAAGAGTGTTCCCCATACCAGAAGTGTCAGCGTGTTCCTGTGAATGCCCCCAGACTGCAGCATTAATCTGCGCAAACATTTCTTCGACAAGTTGGATATTCAGCGGTTCGTGCGCACTCGCAGAAAACCATTCAATACTTGATTTCATTGCAATGCCAGAGGCGACCTCGCCAGCATTCTGTCCGCCCATTCCATCGGCGACAGCAAACAGGCAAGCCTGGCGCTCTATGGCAAGGCTGCTCCAAGGAGGTATAACCAGGCAGGAATCTTCATTGTTTCGCCTGACCATCCCCAGATGAGTATAGCTTGATAAGCGCAAAATCCCTCTATTCTTCTGAAAAGATATTACTTCGTGCATTAAGGACTAAGTATATTTTGGCTTGAACTAAAGTCAAGAAATATACAAAAAAAAAGAGCCACCCAATCTGGGCGGCTCTTCTATTAACAGAAATTATTTTTTCTTCTTGGCAGAAGTTCCATTGACCATGTCTTTGAGTTCTTTGCCGGGGATGAATTTGGCAACTTTTTTGGCAGCGATCTTGATGGGTTTCTTGGTCTGGGGGTTTACACCCTTGCGAGCTTCGCGCTTAACGGTTGCAAAAGAACCAAAGCCGATGAGCTGGACTTTGTCGCCTTTTTTGAGGCCGCCCTTTACTGCGTCTACAAAAGCTTCAAGAATTGCCTGAGCGTTTGCATTGGTAACGTCTGCTTTTTTAGCGATTGCCTTCACGAGTTCAGATTTATTCACGGAATCCCTCCTGGAAATTTTTGTCAAGGTTGATTATACATATTAACGAGACCTTGCACAAGTGGGTAAACTACTAAAACTCAACTTACCCGATCTATCTGGTTGACCACCCCAAAAAGAATCCGCTGCTGATCAGCATTCTTGCGTTTTTTATTTTCAAAAAAAAATATTATTTTCCTGCTTGCGCAAGCAGTGTCAGTCTTGCGCCCAAAAGTCGATGGACGATCTCATCAGTTTGATTCGCGTTCGCGTTTGAGTAGAAGCTATTGCGCTCCAGAGGCTGCTTTTGCCACCACACTGCTGAATCCTTTAAGACAAAAACTGAGCGCTGGCTCCTAAATTACGCCCCCATGGAAAGGCAGATCACCCCTGAGTATCTCGCCATGTCGGGAAACAGACGGATTCTCGCGAGAAGCCAGCAAAACCAGTTTCGCTTGTGTCGTTAAAAACAACTGATGCCCGCGTTTTGCGGACATCAGTTGTTTTGCGTTGGTTTCAGCGCTCTAGACTTATGAGCAAATATCAGAGCACCGGAACCTAGAAACCAAACCAGAAACCGTACCGTTTTTTGTCAAAGACGACAATTGTGGTGCCGGACACTCCTTTTCTCCGTTATTGGGCGGTACGCCAGCTGTGGCATCGGCAATAGTGTCAGCACTGAAAAAATTCGTGTTAGTGAACTTTGCGAGTGCCTCCATAATTTCAGCCGAAGTCATTCCCGTAGTTATAACTCCCGCCGGAGCTGGTCCAGCACAACTGTCACAATCAGAGCCGATGATTTCTCTCACGACATAACCCGGCGTTAGATCTTCTATGGGTTCCGAGAAAGGATGAGAATCATTGCGAACATGCGGCAAACATGGCATCACGAGTTTCTCCAAAGGAAGAAAAAGTCTTCACATCATTTTCCATGCCCGCTTTGTATAACTTCAGAGCCATTGCCCAGGAATAGTTATGATCAGAATGTGATATGGCACAGGTTTTTGCATCAATACGAGGATTTACATCTCTGTTGTCGCCTAATTGATCAGTAAGATACTTTGGCGAATTAACTGGATCATAGAAATGTCGTTTACTCTGGTAGAATTCGGGTTCATCGGCATCGTAGCCACCTCTTTCCAACCAGTTGAAGAATGCGTATTTTTTTTCGATCTGGCCGCTTGACCAATCAAATAAACCACCATTGGTAAATGGTTCTACCCGAAAATTCAGGCCATTCTCTATCGATCGAGCCAAATTTGTATTTTTCTGAGTAATAATCTTTGTTTAAAGAACTTGTATAAAACAGATCGTCAGCAAGATCATTAATAGTTGGGTGTGCAGTCAAGTTTCCCCAGGCAAATCCTTTATCAGGAATTGAGAGCAGAAAAAGTGTGATGACCAGCATCAGTAAAATTTGTTTGGAAAAGTTAACAAATGGGTGTTTCTGATTCATAAACTCACCTCACAGGTTCATGAAAAGCCAGTTTTCACCGACCTTTATCATGTCAACAAGGAAGGTTTTTCCCTCAAAGACAACCGTCAATTCTGCGCGTCGAGGGCGAGTTGTAATGCTTCCATACTCTTCTCCCAGTATGGTTAAATTTGCATTTTCCAGAGCTGTTGCCAGAGCAGGAAGCTTCTCTGGTTGCGCCGAAAAAATGGTTTTGTAGTCTGCTTGCGCTGATTCGTGGAAAAGATTGGTTGCGGCATCAACATTTTTCTCATTAAGAGCTGATTTCAGTGCCGAAGCTTTAGTATTAACAAGAGGCTCTTCTTGAGCAATGGTGGTCTGAACAACCACAAGACCGATTCCACCACCTGATTGCCCCAGGCCGGCTGCCGCCCGGTCTGTATCAATCGACGGGGAATCTGGAACAACTGCGGTAGAACCAGTAGCTGGCAAAACTGAGCTTCCACCGCCACCACCACACCCAACCAATAGCAAAAGAAAACAAACGCACGAAAAGGTCACCAAAACAGGCTTCATTAACTTGCCCCCCCCTCAAATTTTGATCCAGCTAGTTTTAGTTGGGAAGAAAATTAATGTCAATTTCAAAGTTCAACGAGTAAAGTCAGAGAAACATAGCCCTACCGGAGATTACCCTGCGACAATTCCACAATAATAATTTCTGCAGTCAGGAATCGATGTTGAGCCCCATGGATTCGAGCTCTGAAACCAGAGACGCAGCCATTTTCTCTGCCAGAGAGTCTCTCTGCTGAGGGGTAAGGTGGTTTATGCGATAGTAATTCTGAACACAGCTCGATTCTTCAAGACGATCAAGAAAATTATGAATATCTATTGCTTTTGCGACATCTGTATAATTCATTTACCACCCGCTAAAAATTTCATGGATGAGTTATAGCACAATCTGACGACAAACAGCAAAAAACCTTGATTCAGCTGACAGCGGGGGGAATGTCGATTGAATTCCCTGTATCCCGCATCAGAGTGCTGCGATTTTTTTTTGTAAAATAAATATGGTGACGCAAAGCGTAAAGCCCGACATACCAGCCTAATCGTGAGTCGAGTTGTCAGTCAATGGCGGCAGACCATCTTCATCAGTAACCTCCACCAATGCATCGGCTTCGGCAACTTCGGCGGCTTCAGCGGCGCCCGGCTGATTTCTCTGGTTATACCAATCGATGACCATTGACTTGGCCATTTCGATAGAGTGATTATTCAAGCGTTTAAAGCACTGCAGCAAATCCATGTGCAAAGTCGACGTTTCGATCGACTGCACCTTATGCTGGAAAACACGGCGCATGTGTGCTGTGCGCAGCCTTTTAACCAGAACTTCAAAAGTTCGTTCCGATTTCATAACACGGTCAGCCTGTTCATTGCTGTGCGTAGCAAAAGCATTGATGATCAATTTAAAATTTTCGTTAGAACGATCAAACATGCCAAGCAGCTCACGAAAGCCTTCTTCTGAGAAACGAATCTCTTCGCGGGCCTTAGCACGGGCAAAAGGCACGATAATCTTGTGAATAAGATCTGCCTGCCCCTCAAGTTCGTTAATTATAGACATGTAGCGCATCATTACGCCGGTCTGCTCTTCGGTCAGTGTTTCTTCAGACAGCGTCGACAAATATTTGGTGATCTCATACTGCGCGGTGTCCACCTTGTCTTCACGGAATGAGACCTCCTGGATCGTTTCTTCCCGGCCGTAAGAAATCATTTCCGGCACTTTTTCCATCATAAACTCGACGTGGCCGGCCATGCGCAGAATCTCGCGCGCCACATTTCCCAGCGCCAGTTCTGGAGATTTGAGCAGGCTTCCAGAAAGATACTTGGTCTTGACTGAGCGTGTAACTTCTTCCTGCGATTCTTCCGGTATCATCATATGGGTAAGTTTTATTATCTGATCATAAAAGGGAAACATCACCAGCATTTTCAGAATTGCCGAAATCATGTGCGCATTCGCAACTTCGCGGGCAGCCGAAGAAGAGAACGGAGCCGTGCACCAGACCACGAAATCGCTGAACGGAAGCGTCTGATAAAGAAATGGTAGAAAGATGACCGTGCCAATAATGTTATAAAGAACATTCAGCAGTGCAGTCTTCTTGGCGGCCGCTGACGCACCAAGTGCGGCGATCCAGCCAGTGATACAGGTGCCGGTATGTGCTCCAAGAATCAGCGGGATCGAAGCATGCAGAGTTATCAGCCCCTGACTGGCAAACACCACGATAAGACCTATAGTTGCACCACTGCTCTGAATGAGGGCGGTAAACAGCATCGAGCCAATAATAGCACTGATTGGATAGTTACCGAAAGAAAGAAGCATCTCCCTGAACGCCGGAAAGCTACGCAAAGGCGCCATGGATATGCTCATAATTTTCATGCCATAGAAGATAAAGCCAAATCCCATGATAATATCGCCGGCATAAACTGTTGTCTTGTTTCGCGAATATTTGAGCAAAAAGCCAATACCGATCATCAGTAATGCAAAATGCGAGATTTCAAAGGCGATCAACTGAACCGTAATGGTCGTGCCAATGTTGGCGCCAAAAATAACCGAAAGAGTCTGGCTGATTGTCATCAGCGAAGCATTAACAAAACCGACCAGCATAACTGTTGTCGCCGAACTGCTTTGCGTAACCGCAGTAACCAGAATGCCGGTTAAAACGCCCATATAGCGATTATTGGTAAACGTGCCCAGAATCGACTTCATCTTCTTGCCGGCGATCTTCTGAAGGCCATCGGCACCGAGGTTCATGCCGAACAAAAACATTCCCAGTCCGCCGAGCAGACCAAAAACCAGATACATTACCCAGTTTTCTTCATTAACGCCGAAGTCTATAAAGGCATAGATTTCCGGCTTGTCGCGCAATTGCGCCATAATACGATAGTTTCCCGCTTCTGTCAGTGCAAATGGCGCGATCCTGGCGATGCCAATCGGATCCGTTACCAGGCTTAAAACCGGCAATTTAAATGCTTTTGCAGAAGAAGGACGATTCACCAGCACCAGATCAATAATGCC
Organism: Candidatus Rifleibacteriota bacterium; assembly: GCA_018818125.1. Lineage (GTDB taxonomy): Bacteria > Muiribacteriota > Ozemobacteria > Ozemobacterales > Ozemobacteraceae > Rifleibacterium. Next base: position 10,802 of record JAHISQ010000010.1, on the reverse strand, counting down.
GCCAACAACCGGGTTCTTATCGGCATCAAGAAGCTTAAGTTCAATTATCTTGCTATCGTTGTAAGCGAGTATTGCCTGCTCATTACCATCGACAATGGCAATCCGCATGGAAGGGGTCGCCAGAGCTACAAGGTCTACAGTAGAAGTTCCTGCCATGACAGAAGGACTGACAAGAACTGAGAGAATCGCGAATAGAAAAACTGATATAAAAAGTCGGTGTGCAAACATTCCTGTTTCCTCGATGTTTTGTTTCTGGTAAACATTTATTGTATAAGAGTGTAGCGCGGCTTGTCAAATATAATTTATGCACAAATTAATGTATGGCAAGCAACAGATTGATTATCAGGCTGGAAAGATAAAAAAAATCTGCAATATTTTTTTTGCGGCTGTGCTATTTACGTTGCGACGATAATTTGGTATAGTTGTAAAATATTGTTAGATATCCAGGAGGAATTTATTAATGCGACGAGGATTCATTTTTCTGCTTTGTGCCATGTTTATGTTTAGCTCTGCATTTTCTCTGATGGCTACTGACATGCCTGACAGCGGCAGCGACGATGGTAGCGGCCCATACACCGACTCTGACCCGGCTCCAGACTCAGGACCTGACTCTACCGACTCCGGTGACAGCTGGGACAGTGGTAGCAGCGGCGGCGACAGCGGCGGCGTTCTTTTTTAATAGCAACAGCTCGCAACAAGAGGCTGTCTCAGAACCTTATGAGACAGCCTCTTTTCTTATGCCCGAAAACTAAAACTCAGGTTGGCTTACTGTCGAGTCGAAGATAAACCTTGTAACCTGTTTGTCTGACTTGTGCTGCCAGAAAGCGATTAAGTTTGTACCCTTCACGACAGATCGCCATGATGTTAGCCTTACAGATACAGGACATCAAAGTAGTATCAGGAGAGAATCAGTATGAAAAAATTCGTAATTATGACCTTTTGTTTTTTCGCCATCTTCATCGCATTGAGCAGCAGCGCTGAAGCCAGCCTTTATCTCAGTTCAGGCAAGTATACGTTCAACGTTCAAGTAAGAAACAGCAGTTTTAAAGATGTTCCCCAGGCTAGAGGCCGGGTTTATTTATCTGGTAATTCAGCACGCATAGAGGTCGAAGCTGACGGCTACCGCTCAGGCTACGAATACGTATATCTGAGAGACAATGTTACCAGCTATTATGCGCAAGTTCGCCTCGACGAGCCGACTGTCTGGGTCAACATACTCGACAACGCTAACCAGCAGATTGCCAACAGCAATGTTTCTTACACTTCACAGAGCATGTATTGGGGCGATGAATTCGGTATGCGCGGCTACTTCCCGATTACGGGATTCGAAAAGCTTACAGCATATGATCTCAGAGTAACTGTGAACAATATGTATGCCTTTGCCCCCCGCGTTTATCTTACACGTAGCGGCAACAACTGGAACTTCGAAGTCGTTGTGAAACGCCGCGACATGCATAGCACGTTTTCAAATAGATTCGAAATTATCGCACGCCGCGACCCGGCGACAGAGACTGCGCCAACGGCCTATCTCATCGCCATGACCGAAGACTATGTCGAAAACATGACCAGAGCAACTCAGACCCGAGACCAGGAAGAAATCATCTTGTTGCAAAGTCGTCTGGAATCCAGCGCAGTTTATCTGCTCAGCGTTTTTGCCGCCATCGACAACGAAACCCGCAGCCAGATAATTTCTCTACTTCCCGCAGGCAGTCCGCTCGCCCGCTCACTTAACTCAATAAACCAGTTCGAAAACCTGCATAAATAATTTCGCAAATAAAAACCGGGCGATCGCAAATGCGATCGCCCGGTTTTTATCTAAATTGATAACTCAGTAAATACGATGCGCCTTGATATATTTTTCCTGCATGTCGAGAAGTTTATGCAGAGTAATGCCAACTTCTTTTTCGTGATCAAACATGCTTACGAATTCGTCCGCAACCGTTCTGGCTTCGGTCATATCTTTTTCAGTGCTGATTTCTGATACGATCTTGCAGATAATCATTCTGGCCTTTTCGATTTCGCGATGGCATTCTTCAGGGCTGACAACCGGAGGATAGGAAGAACCCATACTTTCACTCAAAACAGCCTCAAGAGATGACCACATCCACATATTCTGTCTGAGTGTCGGCACATCAAGAGCCATTGCTGAACTAGTCAGTGCTACCATCATCACAACTGCAAAAACTATTATGCTTTTTCGAAACATTATTTTGTCTCCATTATCATTGATTTAGCAAGTTGTCGATTAGCAAAAAACATGCCACATCCAAAACACGCTTCTTAAGTCAGGATACAGAGACGTGAAAAAAAAATTGCCAGTTATTTACCAACCTCCTGCTAAAACCTTGCCAGAAAATAATCACACGACCGCCGCGCTCTAACTTTTATAACCTAGCAGCAAAATTTCAACTGTGGTAAATTCAATAAAAACATATGAAACTCGAAAGGAAGCAGTAGTGAACAAGCTTGCTGATATCGGCCTGATTGGCCTGGCGGTAATGGGCGAAAATCTCATCCTCAACATGGAAAGCAAAGGCTTTACTGTAGCCTGCTTCAATCGCAGCGTCGAGAAGGTCAATGCCTTCATACTGGGGCGCGGCAAGGGTCGCAACTTTATCGGATGCCACAATCTTATAGAGCTTGTAAACAGCCTTTCTACGCCGCGCAAAATCATGATAATGGTAAAGGCCGGACAACCGGTTGACGAACTGCTGACTGCCCTGCTGCCAATACTACAGCCGGGCGATATTATCATAGATGGCGGCAACAGCTATTACCCTGACACCGCTAGACGCTGCGTGGCGGCTGCCAAGGAAGGCATTCTGTTCGTCGGCGCCGGTGTTTCAGGTGGAGAAGAAGGCGCACTCAACGGCCCGTCTATCATGCCCGGTGGTGCGGCTGAAGCCTGGCCTGACATCAAACCTATCTTTCAGGCAATTGCCGCAAAAGTAGCTGACAATCAGCCATGCTGTGAATGGATTGGCCCTGATGGTGCCGGCCATTTTGTCAAGATGGTTCACAATGGCATTGAATACGGCGATATGCAACTGGTATGCGAAGCCTATCACTTGATGTCACAGGGCGTGGGAATGACTGCCGGTGAAATGCAACAGGTTTTCAGCTCATGGAACCAGGGCATTCTCGATTCCTATCTGATTGAGATAACCGCAGATATTCTTGGCAAATCAGATACCGACACCGGTCGCCCGGTTGTCGATATAATTCTTGATGCGGCTGGTCAGAAAGGCACGGGTAAATGGACTTCACAGGTTGGTCTTGATCTCGGAGTCGCGATTCCGCAAATCGCCGAAGCTGTATTTGCGCGCTGTATTTCGGCAGTAAAAGACGAAAGAATCGCCGCCGGGCAGGTGTTGAATGGCCCACATGGCGGGTTCAGCGGCGACCGTGAAGCATTTCTGAATCAGCTGCACGATGCCGTTTATGCGGCTAAAATATGTTCGTATGCCCAGGGTTTTCAGCTACTGCGCGCCGCATCACAGGAATACAACTGGCAGCTCAATTTTGGCGAAATAGCTTTGATGTGGCGGGGTGGCTGCATTATCAGAGCACGCTTTCTTGACGATATCAAGCAGGCATTCAGTGCCAGACCGGAGTTACCAAACCTGTTGCTGGCATCATTCTTTAGCGAAGCACTCGCGAAAGCTCAGCGATCATGGCGTAATGTAATTAAAACAGCTATCGATCTTGGTATACCGACACCGGCAATGAGCACTGCCCTCACCTACTACGACAGTTACCGCTGCCAGCGGCTGCCAGCGAATCTGCTACAGGCAATGCGTGACTACTTCGGCGCACATACTTACGAACGCATCGACCGGCTTCGTGGCGAATTTTTCCATACTAACTGGACGGGCAAAGGCGGCAACACCGCTTCAACCAGTTACAATGCCTGAAGAGCAATGATACTGTGCCAATAATAGTCCTTGCGGTCTTAGAAGTAGCAGCTTACGTGGCAAATTTGTTTACGACTAGACCTTAAATACGAAAAGGCAAAAAGAGTGAAAGCTACATGGATTGTGAATATAATTGTCAGCCTGACAATCACAGCCGTAGTCTCACTTCCAAATTTTCGGGTAAAAGGTGATGCCTGGCTTGGTTGCTCTCGCTGCAGCAAGAAATTAACAATAATGATAAATGATTATAATGACGAGCAAATCCGTGAGAAAAGCGGAAAACCTCTTTTTTCGATTTTTACTGAATCCGAAAAAAACCTGACCATGTTGCGCTCAACTTTTCCAGATTTTGAATTTGAGCATGGGGATGAAGAATGCAATTATGGAACTATCGGAGATTTCAGTGATTTAAACAATTATGGTCAAATTGTCTGTGCTGCTCATGGTGGCAAACTTGTAGATACAGATACAAAAGAATTGGCCGCTACTTTTTACTCTCCCTATAAAGGCCAGTTTGTAACACAAGATTTGCCAACTTCTTGGGATGTCGGTAGAATTGCGAGGTTTAGACAGTATAGATTCGCTACGATGCTTTCTGTTGCGGTATTTTTAGTAATTTCACTATCGTTAAGAGCCATCTATAATTTTGCTGCCAAATCTTTTAGTTCCTGCATATCATCTACTGGTAAAGAAGACTAGACAGTTTTGCATTCTGTTTAATTTATGATTAACTTTTTGCAACGAGTTAATGCCAGCCGGTTAACCAGCTGAATAGTCCCAAACAGGCTGCAAGTATGATACCCAGCTTTACAAGCTCAGCCTGGTAAGTCTGGTGCTCTTCTTTTACAGCATTCAGATCAAGCATATTCGCGCGCGCGCGCTGTTCCTGCTTTAGCTTTTTCATCGGCTTTAGAAAATCAGTATTCTTGTGCCGCTCGGCAAGTGTGTCCGGCTCGATAAGCCTATGGGGTTTTCCACGCTCCTCTGGCGTCAGTTCGCTATCTTCGCTCATGGGTTGAGTTTGATGCGCCGAGTACCCAGTGGAACCATATCAAGATCGTATGCCAAAGCGTATTTACTCAGAGCTTCAAGTATTATTGCGACTGAGAATGCCTGTGAACGCCAGTGGGCCAGATCCCAGAATGAAGCCGCAAAAAACAGACCAGACATCCAGGTCGCGCATTTGCCGTCCGGGGTCTTGAATTTTCCTTTTGTTTCAGGGTTTTTCGGCTTTTTCCAGGTGCATTGTCGAAGCAGATAATCTATGCCTGAGCGCAGAGCCATGTCATACTCTTTTTCGAGGCCAATTTCAGTGGCATTGCTGCGCCCGATATTAATCAGCGAAATTACCGCCAGTCCGGTTGCAAGGTGATCACTACGGTCATCGCCACCCGGGAAAGCTCCGCGGCGGGTCGGGTTCTTTCTACCCCATTCAATCTGTGCCTTGAGCAGATCGCGCAGAATATATTGCATGGCCGCTTTCATTTCAGGCTCACGCGCATTGCCGTCTCGATACGCACGGCTTGCACTGTAAGGAAATATCATGTTCTGCGGATAATAGAGCCCAGCTTCGGGCCAGGCATGGGTTTCAGCAGCCTTCTTAATCAAACGGGTGCATTCAGCATAGCCGGGCAGATTCCTGCTGCCGGTAAGCGCCATGGCAAACAACACATTCGAATTGACCACCACGTCAACGTTATTGACTCCCATAGGAATTATGCCAGTCTCCGGGCGATCAAACACAGGCTTGGTTTCGTCTTTCATCCAGGTCAGGAAAGCACCGGAATCTTTGCCCTTCCAGCCATCACGACCATCCTCGTGTTCACGATTAACATCGCGATATTCTGAAATCTGAAGCAGCGCGGCATGATCAGGAACAATACCTGAGTCAGGAAAGCGCTGATTAAAGAAATGCTGGATAGCAACAGCTGTTGACGTATCGTCAGCGTCATTTGGAATGTTAAACAAAGCATCCGCGCCTGTAGGATTGTTTTTTTGATCAAGACAAGCTTCCAGCCAGTATTTTGGCGGAGTCTGTTGTCCTTTTGCCAGCATAGCAAATAACTTGGCGAATTTAGGGTTCAGGTAAGCCTTCGCAAGGAATTCCAGTTGCGAAACCGGAATATTGAAGGGTCCGGTGCGCGGCGCTGTGCCACGAACACCAGGCAATACAGCCCAGAAATTGTAAGCTGTATCTCGTTTAAAACTCTGAATATTCTGCATGGCCTGGCGCAGCATGCTGCTGATGTGCTGTTGTTCCGGTGCCAAAGCACATTCATCGAACAGAAACAAAGGGTAACAGATAAAAGCTGTCATGAACAGACTTGAATCCTGAACAGCTGCTGGAGATCGACCTTTAAAACCGAGCTTATTCGGCATGAAATGGATATAACTGGCCCATTCGCCGCTACGATTACGGGCAACCAGATTTTTAGGAGCTGGCAGACCGATATTTTCACGAAAAGGAATATTGAAGCTGAGAAGAGTATTGCAGCCATCGCCTTCGTCAGAACTGTCATATTCGCACGAAAGCTTACCGGGACGGGGTCTAACTTGACGATCTTCAAGAAATGCCAGAGCACCAAGAATTGTCTGAGATAAATTCTTGTTGGCCATACGTTCGGCCATGACTTTCTCGACAAGACCCTCATTGCCGGCCAGAGCAAAGTCAGTCGCCGCCAAAACGATCAGAATAGCCAGGACAGCACATACACGAATTCTCATAAAATCCCCCTCAGTCCGTAATACTTTATCCAGTATAACCCAGGCGGCCCCACCTGCCAAGCCGGCAAAGTTTCAGCTGGACAGAAGAGCGCGGCGGCGCATTATGGCGTAAATCACGGCCGAAATGAAACAGCTGGTACCGCCTAGAACCATAGCGGTAGTAGTTGAAGTATAGGTCGAAAACCAACCCATGAATAGGCTGCCAATCGGCGACATACCGCTGAAACACATCATATATATACTCATAACCCGACTCAGCATGCGCTTTTCAGCCACAGTCTGCAACAGCGTATTACTCGCAGACCATCCAAAAACAATGCAGAAACCCATCAGCGCGCATAACAGCAGAGAAATCGTCAGATTTCTTGAAAATGCCAGCGCAACTGTCAGCAGACCATAAGAACCAAACGCTGCCGGCGGCAACCTCTCAATGCCCTCGACATTTTTGCGCAACGCCAGTTTAAAAGCGCCAACAACCGCGCCCACTCCCATCGCCGAAACAAGCCAGCCAAGGGTTGTTGCGTCGCCACCAAGATGTTGATCGGCAATTACCGGCATCAGCACCATTTGAACCGACATACCCATCAGACTCATAACGGAAATAAGTATAAATGCCGGAAAAATAACGGGATGCGACGCTGAATATCTGAAACCCTCTATAATTCTGGTTTTAAAGCTCTCGGATGGCGCACGCTCTGCCGACTCAGAAGCAATTTTCATCCGAAACAAAACCCATGCCATCGGCAGAAAAGAAAGACTGTTCATCAGAAAACAGGGAGCTTCGCCCAGCTTCGCGACAACAAGTCCGGCCAGGGCCGGACCAACCAGGCGTGCAAGGTTAAAGGATATCGAGTTGAGTGCGATTGCATTCGCCAGCATTTTCTTGTCTTCGACCATATCAGAAACGAACGCATGTCGGCCGGGCATATCGAAAGCATTGACGAGACCAAGCAGCAAACTGAGCACAAGCAGCCAGTTCACATTGATAAGTCCGCTATAGGTCATTGCCGCCAGAAACATTGCCTGCGCAAAACCCAGCAACTGGGATGCTACAAGAATTTTGCGGCGCGAGCCAGAATCAAGCAGCGCGCCGGCCCACGGCATAAGCAGAAACGAACTGAACCAGCCGAAAAAAGTTACTATACCGAGCCAGCTCGCGGATCCGGTCAATTTATAGACCAGCCAGCTCATCCCGAGCCGCTGCATCCATGTACCGAGAGAGCTTATCGAGTTTGCGACAAAATAACGCCGGTAATTGAAGTTCTGCAGCGCAATAAAAGTTTGTTCGAGATTAATCCGCATTGTTTGTCCCAGTAATATGCGCTTGCAAAAGGCGTAATGACAACAGCAAAATTGTTAAGCACAAGATAATTTATTTGATCGACATTTGCAAACAAAGCATTTTAAGATATCAGTAGCTTCACTAAGGCAAGAAATGCTGCAAAATTGTTATATACATGAAATTCTCCTCCAAAAACAGACTGGCAATTATCACAATAAGTCTGGCAGGCGACTTCGGGAGCTTTTTCTGACAAAAAGAAAGAGTATTTTTTTGTGAAACCTTTTAGACCAGCAACTTATATTTGCAGACTTTTTTTGATAACTGCCGCGTTTTGGCTCCTGACAGGTATCGCCACAGCAAAACAGCTTCATTTTACAGTCCTGCACACCAGCGATGAGCACTCAAGCCTTCTGCCAGTGCCATTTATCAATTACCATATGGGTGAGCGAGATTTTGCATCCGGAGGGTTTGCCAAACTTGCTGCGTTGGTAAAAGAAATTCGCGCACAACAGGCAGACACCCAGGTGCTACTACTTTCTTCCGGTGATTTTACTGGCGGCACACCTTTTTCGTGGCTGATTCTGAAAAACCAGTCATCAGAGCTCGAAATAATGCGACGCCTTGGTTACAATGCAACAACCATTGGCAACCATGAATTCGACTATGGCCCACAGATTCTCGCCGATTACCTGCTAAGATCCGGCTCGACCACTAATTCGCTGCCGGTGATAGCATCGAATCTGGTTGCCCCGGAAAATCACGATTTAAACAGAGCCGGCATCAGAAAAAATCTGCTGCTAAGTCTCAGCAATGGACTCAAAGTTGGCATATTCGCACTTTTCGGCAAAGGTGTCCACCGGGTATCGCCTGATGCAAAGCCGGTCAATTTTAGCGATCAGCATAAAACCGCACAAGAACAGATAATTGCCCTCAAAACCGCAGGCGCTCAGGTGATTATAGCTCTCACCCACTCTGGCATTAACGAAGACCGCGAGCTTGCTGCGGCTGTGCCTGGGATCCATCTGATTCTTGGCGGGCACGATCACCTGCAGTTTGAAAAACCCGAGCAGATAGAAAATACCTTGATCATGCACAGCGGCTACTACCTGCAAACCATGGGTCAGCTTGATCTAGCATGGGATTTGGAAGAACAGAGGCTAAAACTGTGCAATCAGTTAACCAAAGCGCCATTGCTGCACCATATTGATTCCAGCATCAAAGAGGATGCCGAAATCGCTGGCATTGTTAATGGGTATCTGTCGTTACTCGACGAATTTATCGCAACTTTTACGGAGAGTGAATTTACTGACTCGCGGCAAATTATTGCCAGATCAGACTTCGTGCTTGCGCGCGGCGAGGCGTTTTCAGAATCTACCGTTGGCAACTTCATCACTGATGCCATGCGCTTCGAAACTGAAAAAGTGACCGGTGAAAAGGTCGATTTTGCAATTCAGGCCAATGGCACAATCAGAGGTAGCTTGTTGATCGGCAGTGGCAAAGATAACGCGGGAAAAATCTGCCTTTTTGACCTGATCAGTATCAGCTCTATGGGCTGTGGCCCGGATCAAAATCCAGGCTATCCACTGGTTTCGCTTTATTTTACCGGCGAAGAAATCTACAAGCTGCTCGAAATTTCAGCTTTACTACCGCAACTTTGGGGCGACATCTATTTTTTGCAATATTCTGGACTGCGCTACAGCTATGATCCGCGAAGAACATTCTGGATAAAGCAACTGCCATTTATCAACAAGCCACTTCCAGCCTACCGTAGCATCCTTTCGGCAGAAAAATTGGCGACAAGTGGCACATTGTCAGCAGAAAACGTCTATACTGCTCTTGATTCCAGCAGAGACAAGCTTTACCACCTGGTAACCACACGCTATCTTGCTGCCTACCTGCCAATGATCGGCACCCGCCTGCCACGGCTCAAACTGACCATCAAAAACAAACAGGGGCAGCCTGTCAGTCTCGACGACACGATTATTCGCGACAAAGGCCGCGAATTCAAAGTATGGGAAGCCACTACCCGTTATGCCGCGTCTTTTGCCAGAGGAACTGATGGCTTGCCGATCATACCAGAACGCTATCGCAAAACTGAAGGACGCATTACTGTGGGCAAAGGGTCATGGCTCTGGCTCTGGCCAATCGTTACCGGTATTACAGCCATGCTGATTCTATTGCTGCTTGCCTGTCATTTCCTGCGCCGACGCAGATCAAAAAAACCGTCATCGCCTGATACACAGTAAACAGGCAATGACAGATTATTTTTTGCAGCGGGATATCTATTAAAGGCAGAGTTCCAGGATCTGTCGGCTGGCCTCAAGATTAACGTCACCCTTTTCGCCAAGCTTGATCATCTGATGCGACTTAAGCTGAGCAACTACTTTCTCTACGCCTTCTGGGCCGATATTGTAATCGCTAAGCCTTGTTTTAACGCCAAGCGCATCAAAAAATTCGCGGGTCTTTCTTATCGCTTCTGCTGCCTGATGTTCCTCGTTGCCTGACTTTATGTTCCAGACACGGCGGGCAAACTGCGACAACTTGTCGCGCTTGGCTTCTTTGCGCAAAGTGAGATTGGCAGGCAGTATTATCGCCAGAGTTACGGCATGATCGAGCCCATAAAGCGCGGTCAGTTCATGACCGATCATATGTGTCGACCAATCCTGTGGCACGCCCATACCAATAAGGCCATTTAAAGCCAGTGTCGCGCACCACATGATGTTAGCTCTGACTCCATAATTCTCGGGATCCCTGAGAGCCACCGGTCCTTCCTCAATCAGGGTCTGCAACAACCCTTCGGCAAATCGATCTTGAACACATGCGTGCGCAGGCTGGGTCAGATACTGCTCGGCAATATGAACAAAGGCATCGATTATGCCGTT
>JAHISQ010000078.1 GCA_018818125.1 Candidatus Rifleibacteriota bacterium | reverse complement strand
CAACACAGCAGCCCTCTCCGTCTTGCTTGACTGGCGCGGCCTTACCTCTATATCCGCAATGAACGCAACTGACAGTAGTATCGGATATGTCTTTTCCGCATTCCGGGCATTTTATCAGCGCCATTTGTCACGCCTCTTTTTGCCGTAGCAAATTTGCAGCACTCGAGTACCAATCCAGACAGCAAACACTAGGGCGGCAATCTCAACAACCAACTGCACCACTATTACACACCTACCTTTTCCATTGAAATAATCGCCATCACCCGCCCGATTACCGCCAACCCCTCAGAGTCAGCCAAATCGATCTGATATGGCGGGTAGTCCGCATTGGCAGAAATAACATTGATACGCCGCCCTAATAAAATCTGGATGCGCTTAACAACAATTACGTCGAGGTCGAGCCTGATGACATAAATACCATCAGTGACAAATGTGTTAACCGTTTTATCGATAACCACCATTTCACCGGGTTTGATCACAGGCTTCATAGAATCGCCCCGAACTCTAATAATAGCCAAGTTGTCTGGGTCGCACTGCAATTCACCCCTGAACGTCTCTCTGTCGATCATCAAGTAGTTCTCAACTGCTTCTGTGTCATTGAAGCAACCGTGACCCGCGCTTGCTTCTGCTTCGTAAATGGGAATTTTTAATGTTTTTATTGCAAGCCTTCTGCTCTCTGCTCCAGCAGTGGCTAATTCCAGAAAGTCTATTTTTAATATCTCTGCAATTTTATGAATAGTTTCAATATTTGGTTCGCTTTCTTCGCGACACCATTTCGAAACCGCAGCCTGAGAAACCCCGCAGTGAAGCGCAATTACATCTTGAGAAATTTTTTTCTCGGCCATTAAAGCCTTTAGTCGCTTTCCAAAACCCATAAAACCCCCTCTTACAACTAAGAGTTGTAAGCGTTGACTATTCTTACAACCTATGGTTATAATTACAACCGTAAGCTATTGAGCAACTTAAATTGCTTACAACTGATTATAACCCGAGAATGCCAAAAGTCAAAGACAGGAGCTAATCGCGATGACACCAGAGCCGCGCATCGAAAAAGAAATGCTTGCGCTGAGAATCCCCCGGCCTCTCAAGAAAAAAATTCTTGATGCCGCATGGGAACAGCGCATAACCCTCACAGAGTTTGTTTCAAGGGTACTTGAAGCTGCTTTCCCGGCCAAAAAGAAAAAGGCCAGCTGATCTACGACCGGGCCGCCGGGTATAACAAGGCGGTAAAAGTGTGAGGCGCTGCACGTCGTGGCAGCGAAGCCGGTAGGGAGCCGGGAGAAAGCACTGAAGCAACAGGGACACCGAAGCGAACCCGCGCCAAGGTCAAATCCGTTGCAACGTAACTGGCTGGGAGGCCAGACCGGCGAAAGCCGGAGCAATCGCGGGAGATACAGCCCGCCTGATGATTGGCGCTAAGGGCGTCGAAATTGCCAAAAGGAGCTTTTATGAGTGAGCAAAAACAACTTGTCTTATGGGAAGGCGAACCAATGCCGGAGAGCCGGGCAAAAGCTCTTGTGAAGATAGAAAAGAGGCACGGCAAGGATGCGGCGACCCAGAGACAAGAAACATATATCAAGGGCGCCAAAATGCGCGGAGTCATTGCAGAGAAAACCGACGGAGATCCGAAATGGGCGATTGTTTCACGGACTCGGCAGATAAACAGGGCCGTCGGCATCGAGGGCGTAAATAAATGCGACCCGGCAGACTGGCCCTTTGTTTCTATCGGACAAGAACTGATCATCAAGAGCTACGAGAACGCGCCGACGCCAGAGAGCCGGAAAACCGACATCAAGAGCAAAATGAATTGGCTGCAGAAGATTAAAGCAGAGTTCAAGCAGCTCGTCACGCCACATCAGGAGCTTAAGGCAGCATGAACGAACTACAACCGCAACAACAAGCTTTTAATTATTTCGCGCTGTCGAATGACGTAGCTATTGAAGCCAGGGCAGCAGCAGAGAGAATCAAGATTAGACTGCGTCGAACAGCTGAAGATATTGTCGAGATTGGCAGAGAACTGATCGACATAAAGAATAAGCTGACTCACGGCCAGTTTTTGCCATGGGTCGAAGCTGAGTTCGACATGGATAAAATGTCTGCCAGTAGATTTATGCAGGTGGCTGACAAGTTTGGCAAAAGTAACAAATTGTTACTTTT
>JAHISQ010000077.1 GCA_018818125.1 Candidatus Rifleibacteriota bacterium | reverse complement strand
GAACTGGCCGAAGAAACCGGCCTCCACGATCTGCCTTTAAAACCGCTTTTTGCCTGTGGCGAACCGGGTCGCGACCCGCGTGGTCGCACAATAACCATGGTTTTTGGCTGCCTGGTTCGCGACTCTGCCACAGTCCCCAAAGGAGCTGACGATGCTGCAGAAGCCGCATGGTTCCCACTGCGAACCCCACCAGAAATGGCATTCGATCACCGCCGGGTTTTGTCGCAAATAGAACTGCACCTTATCTGGCAGGCTAAAACCAGCATTATCGGGCGCGACGTCTTCCATGACCTTGCCTCTGCAAAAGATATGATTAGACTGCATCAGAATATTGCCGGCGAGCAGCTCAAACCTGATTTTATCGAAGCTTGCGAGCAGCGTGGTCTTATTAAATGCCGCGATGGCATATGCGAATACATTCTGCCGCCACCGGCCGGACCAGACTGGCAACCATTGGTCTGGTAATGAACTCTTTACAGCTGGTCAGCCCCGCTTTTAAAAAATTTAGACGCGTTTTTTCGCACAGAAACCGCAAGGTGCTGGCGTTTTTGTTGCTGGGCTCATTTTTTACCGCTGCCCTTATTTATTACGGACTCTACAGATTTCTAGAATATGTTGGCCGCGCACCAATGCTAGGCGACACTTTTGGCCCTGTGCTTGGCGCTCTGCTGGTATCGAAGCTGCTAGAAATGCTTTTTCTCACGCTATTCTTCATGGTTTTGTTCAGCAGCGTTATTGCAGCGTTGTCGTCGTTTTTTTTAAACGAAGAGCTGCCAACTTTAATGTCCTCGCCTCTACCAATAGGACTGATTTTTCGTTCGAGACTACTTTTAATGACAATAGAAAGCTCATGGATGGTGCTTGTCTTTTTCATGCCAGCTCTCTTTGCATTCGCCACCGCGCTCAACGCTAACTGGCCAGCCTATCTGATATTTCCATTTTTTCTTTTATTCTTTGTAATGCTGCCAAATCTGGCCGGAGGGTTTACAGCTCTGGCACTGGCAGCTTTTTTTCCGATCAGACAGATGAAAAAGGTCTTTCAGTTTCTATCAATTCTGGTGCTTACCGGACTGATTTTTTTTCTCCGCTCACTGGAAGCTGAAAAACTGCTGAATCCAAGCTATTTTAAAGACATTTCGCAATATATACTCAGCCTTGAATTGCCACTGATAAGCTATTCGCCTTCTTCGTGGCTGCATAAGGCCAGCATGAACCTTTTTCACAACAACACCGGCGAGGCGCTGCTGCAAATTGCTCCACTGGCAATTTGCAGCGTGCTCGGAATTTTCTTGCTCAATCTGTTTGCTGGCAGGTTTTATCGCCAGAGCTGGCAATTATCCATGGAAGCAGTAGATAACCAGGTATTAGGTCTCGAATGGCTCAGACGTGTTATAGTCTGGCCATTGCGCTATTTCGACCCGGTCTTCAGAGTTATCGCCAACAAGGAAGTGACAACCTTTGTACGCGACCCGGCCGTATTTTCCCAAATATTCATGATGGTTGCCATCGTCTTTGTCTACGGTTACAACCTGTCGATTCTGCCACTGAAAGACATTCCCTCTCTATACAGCGGCGAACTCAACGACACTTTGGTGTTTTTGAACGGACCATTCATCGGCTTCATCGTGGCATCTATCGGCATGCGCTTCGTGTTTCCGTCAATCAGCATGGAAGGCCGAGCCTTCTGGGCAGTAAAATCTTCGCCGGTAAGCCCACGCAAAATACTATTCACCAAGCTGTTTCTTTATCTGGTGCCAATGGTGTTTCTAGGCATAGTTCTCTGCATGGTCACCAACTCTGTATTCAAAGTTTCGCATCCAATTCTGCTCTATCTAAGCTTCTTCAATGTCATTCTCATAACGCTGGTAATAACCTCTCTAGCAATAGGTGTCGGTGCAGTCTATGCGGATTTTTCAGCCGAGTCCCCGCTAAAAATTGCCGGATCTTATGGCGGCTTTATTTACATGCTCCTCTCGGGCTTTTATATTATCAATCTGCTTGCTCTTGAAGTTTATCCGATGTATAGATTGTTCTTTAATCGTTTTTACGTGGTAAGGGGCTCTTCTGGAATTGTTCTGATAGCTATCAGCGCAATTCTTTTGCTGGCTTGTACAGCAATCTGGGTATATTTACCGTTTCGCAAAGGACTGGACACAATAGAAAACTATGAACCAGAGTGAACCGATAATCAGATTCTGCGGGATAGAAAAGCGGTATGGTGCTTTTACAGCTCTCAAATCAGTTAATCTGGAAATTTTTAAAGGCGAGCTTTTTGGATTTCTGGGACCGAACGGCGCTGGCAAAACTACGCTTATACGTATTCTGACAGGCATAATTCAACCGAGCGGCGGGCAGATTTTCATCGGTCCGTATGACCTTTTTTCGCAACCAGACAAGGCCAAGGCGATGTTGGGCTACGTGCCGGACCGCCCCTATCTCTACGAAAAACTGACACCACTCGAATACTTCGAGTTTATGGGGGGACTGTACAATGTCGCCTTAGAGCGCATCCTCAGCAAAGGGGAAGAAATGCTGCGGATGTTTGATCTTTGGGACCGCCGCAACGAGCTCATCGAAAGTTTTTCGCATGGCATGAAGCAGAAGGTAGCCATGTGTGCAGCAATTCTGCACGATCCCGAAATTTTTGTGGTCGACGAGCCGACTGTCGGACTTGACCCCAGAAGTGTCAAACTGGCAAAAAATTTTTTCAAACAACTTGTCGCAAATGGCAAGACAGTTTTTCTAACTACGCACACCCTCTCAGTAGCTCAGGATTTATGTCACAGACTCGCTATCATCAGGCAGGGCGACATTGTTGCGCTTGGCACCATGAATGAACTGCAAAAGCGGGCAAGCATGTCAGACAGCAATCTTGAGGACGTTTTTCTCAAAATCACTGAAGAAGAGCTAGAACAGCAGACTAATATATTATGACAAACGGTGCTTCTCAAGAACACCATAAATTTTCGACCAACAGCGCCATCTTAATTCTGCTGACGATAAATTTGTGCTGGGGGGCTTCTTACGCCGCCGTTAAATACGCGCTTGAGGTAGTTCCACCATCAACTCTGGCATTTATAAGGTTTTTACTGGGCGGCATTTTTCTCCTGTTCATCCCTGGCCGCAGCCGGGGACGACTAAGCATTCGTGACTGGAAAGACCTCTTTTTAATCGGTTCCTTTGGACTCGCCATATCAAACCTCCTTTTAAATCAGGGGTTAACCATGACATCCTCGACGAAAACGTCGATCGCAGCGTCTCTTGAGCCTGTTTTTACTATTATTCTTGCCATATTATTTTTAAAAGAGCTTTTGCAGCGTAAAACGGTATTTGCAACTCTGCTATCGATTGGTGGCGCGCTGGTTCTGATGCTGGGCAATAAATCACCGGCGCAACTGATCGCCGAATTGAGCGGATCAGGCGAGTTTCTGGGTGACATTATGGTCGTTGCGTCAATTTTTCTGGCTGCAGTCTACTCGATTCTCATGAAACCTGTCGTGCAAAGAATCGGAGCGATCAGGGCCACTTCGCTGAGCTTTTTCATAGGTGCATTGCTGCTCAGCCCTGTTGTTTATCTGGAAGTCTCACAGATATGGCCAATTAGCTTTACAAGAGAGTCGCTGGTTGCGATAATGTTTCTGGGCGTAATCTGCAATGCATTGGCTTTTGTTCTCTGGAACATCATACTAAAATACACTGACGCTGGTGTAATGGCAGTAACCCTGTATGCTCAGCCCATAGGTGGAGTAATAACTGGCTGGATCTGGTTAGGGGAAACTCTCTCTATTACAGGATTTATCGGAGCTGCTCTGATATTTGCCGGAATCTGGCTGCTACCAAAGGAATCAGGAAACTGAAGTAATCAAATGTATTGTTATGAAGCCCACAGATGCACAAAATATGATTGTCCGGTACAGAGACAACAGATTATGCGCTGCTGGGTTTTTCTTGAAGAGAAGCTGCAGCACCCGGTAACCATCGACGACTGCCCATACGCTCCATGTGCCCGCTGCAATTACCGACTCGGCTGGGAAATCGGCCTGATCTGCGAAAGCATGTTCCCAGAAACACCAGACCCGACACCAGAAAGTCTGATGCCGGTTGAACCGTTAAATGAAGACAAAGCGCTAGCACCACCAACGCCTTTGGCCGTTCCACAAATTCCTGAGCCACAGAAATCCGGCACAATAGACGAAAAAACAGACAAAGAGCCTGAACCAGAGAGAACTTCGGATGTGACGGCCGCTACAACTGCAGATCTTTTGCCGGAAATCCCGAAATTTAAGCCTGATGTTATCGACAAAACAATTGGTGAACAGGGACATCGGTTCTGCCATGAACTGATTTATTGCCCGAACCCAAACTGCGTTGTCAGACAGCAACAGATTATTCAGTGCTTCAAATTCTTTTCACGGCGCAGCGCCGAAGAAAAAAAAGGAATGACCTGCAGTGACCGCACCTGCGCAGAATGTTTCGTAAAAAGAGGCTGGGATCTAGGGCTACTGCACGAAGGACTGTTCGCAGATATAATCGAAAAAAAGAAGCTCAAGATCGTCAGTTCTGACCACATAAAGCGTAACACTCTTGTCGATATCTACCTGGGCGAGCTAGCGAAGAAACCGCTTTCGCGTCAGGAAGAACTTGAGCTTGCTAAGAAGATCGCCGGTGACCGTGATGCCTCTGAGGTTTTTCTCATGGCTAACCTGAAGCTGGTATTACGTATAGCAAAAAAGTATTCCGGAGGCAGTCTCGGGCTGATGGATCTGATACAGGAGGGCAATATTGGCCTGATCAAAGCTATAGCCAAATTCGATTACACTCTTGGCTACCGCTTTTCGACCTATGCTGCCTACTGGATTCGCTATTATATGCAGAAAGCAGTTGCCAATCAAGGATCTGCGATCAAAATACCTCACCACCTGCTGACTGTCGCTCACAAGCTTCGTCGTCAGATTCAGGAATACGAAAATGAGTTTCTGCGGCCACCTTCTCTCACAGAACTCGCGAAACTATCGGGACTCGAAGAAGACAAGATCCTGAGTGTACTCAACATAACGCAAACTCCGGTATCTATTTATGCAAAAGCTGGAGATGACGATGAAGACGGTACACTTGAATATTACCTCGCAGACAAGAAGACTCTTTCACCCGAAGAGCAGGCTCTTGAAAACATCAAAAACGAAGCGGTAGAAAAAGCAATAAAAGAACTGCCTGAACGCTTGCGTTACATAGTAACCAATTTTTACGGTTTTGCTGACGAAGAACTCAGCCTGGCAGAAATTGGCCGCCGCCTCAACATATCGCGAGAACGCTGCCGACAACTGCTACACCAAGCACTTCAGATACTACAGCAGCATGAGTTGATAACCGACATGCATCCCGACAAATTGTAGCATCCGCTAAAATTCACGTGCCCCCCCTTTGAAAAGTCAAAAACAGATGGTATAATTCTTTTATCGTATTCATTGCAAGTGCTAAAAGGCATGTAATGGGTCAAGGAGGAAAAATGAAGAGATTGAACTGGCGTTATTGTTTTTCAGTGGTTACTCTTTTGGCTGTTTGTTGTTTTAGCATGGCTATTGCTGCTCCCCCGCTCAGCGAGGTCAGCCGCATCAAGCTTGTAAACAACAATAATTTGGCCCAAAAAGTGCTTGTGGTGTCTTCATACAGTACACAAAAATTCACCAAAGATCTGTTCGACGTAATCAAGATAATTAACGAGAGCAGCCAGTTGAGCGGTGATGAGATTGTCAAACTGCACATTATATCTGGAAGCGGCAATCCGATTCCAGCACTGGGAATCTCAGCGCAGGATGCAGAAAAATACGTTGAAGTTAATTCAAAATTCAACAGCTCTGACATCTGGTTACAAGACTGCATGGAGATATGCTCAGCCGAACTTAAGGGCACAGGAAAGCTTGTGACTGCCGTTTTCGACTCAAATCGTGGGCGCGGCCTGGGAAGACTCCCCGGCATTCTCGCTGAAATGTGGGATATGGTATACTTTAAAAATCCGTCCAACGCTCAGTCTCATGGCGATTACGGCGGAAATCTCGAAGTAACCCCTTTCGACGATATTATGGTAGCAGGCGACACCATAACTGCTCAATGCAAAAAATTCTTCGAAGACAACGGTTACAAAGACCGCATGTTTCTTGGGCAAACTAAATGGCTCACAGTCGGACACATTGACGAATATGTCATGTTTATCCCAACTGCGTGGGCACCGGGTGGCTATTCAGTAGTCAGAGCAGACCCGCTCTATGCCTTCGATTTAATCAAAAACGCACCCGATTCAGACCTGGCAAAAATCACTGCCTACGACCGCGACTTTCTGCTCAAGGTTAAAAGATTGCTTAATGAGCAGATGAAAGACCCCAACGCAGGCCAGGGCACCAGAGAAGGTGACTTTATCGCTCTCAATTACGCTATTAACGATATCATCGAAGAGAATGTAGGTCGACTTAAAGATTTTATCCGCAAATCTTCAAAAGACCTCACACGCGACTTCGAAGAAGTATCATGGCCCTCTCTCTATGAAGGTTCAGGCACTACCACGCCACGCGGCTGCTGTGCCTATCTGCCCGGCGTTGTTAACATGCTGGTTGTTCGCGATCACCTGATCGTACCTGCCACTCATATTCCTTCATTCGACGTAGCCATCGAAGCCCGCCTCAAAGCTCAGGGCAACAAGGTACATTTTATCGATGACACACCCTACCACACTTCTATGGGTGAAATTCATTGCGGCACCAATGTTCTACGTGATCCTGTTCGCACCATTCTCACCAAAGAACAGGTAGAGAAAGTACAACGGGTACGGGGCAGTTTCAGACAGATCCACGGCGAACGCTGATCAAATCAACGATACACGCACTAAAGCTCCCTGCTCAGGCAGGGAGCTTGTTTTTGCCCTTTTCAAAAACTTGACAGGGCTGGGTAACGTTGCTATTCTTGCATGTTTATAACAGATTAACGGTACATAACCCTAAAAATTACGGGAGAAAATAGATGAGTCATAAAACAGTCGTAGTGTATGGAGCAGCCACCATTGGTCAGGAACTTGTTCAGGCAGTGGCTACCGCAGGATGTGACGTCATTCTGATAGACCACTCAGAAGAGATGCTCAAAAAGGGTCTAGATCGTGTTGAAGCGGCCCTGGATGCCGAAATTGCACGCTGGGGTCTTACTACCGGCGAAAAACGAGCCATAATGAGCCGTATCAAATCATCCACACAGGTAAATGATGCCGCTAAGGGCTGGCTGGTTATTGAAACACTCAAAGAAACCCTAGAAGTCAAACGCCAGCTGTTCAAAGAACTTGACGTAATCTGCAAACCAGAAACAATTCTGGCTTCTAACTCAGCCACCATATCAATTACCGAAATTTCAGCCGACTGCAAGCATCCGCAGCGTACTATCGCCATGCATTTTCAAAGCCCAATTGCCAAAGTTCCTCTCGTTGAGATTTCGCGCGGACTTAAAACGGATGAAGCCACATTTGCGGCCGCAGTAAGATTCGCGAACATGATGCACAAAACTACTATCAGTGTATATGACTGCCCCGGATTCGTTACCACCCGCATCATTCTGCCCATGATAAATCAGGCCGTAAAAGTACTCGAAGAAGGCATCGCACCCTGTGAACAGATCGATACCGCCATGAAGCTCGGTTTCGGTCTTAACGCCGGCCCGCTGTCGCTTGCGGATAAAATCGGTATAGATACCGTGGTTTTTTATCTCGAAAATCTTTACACAGAAACATTCGATCAGAGTTACCTTCCTGCCAAACTTCTCAAAAAGCTGGTAAGAGCAGGTTATAAGGGAGTAAAAAGCAACCGCGGATTCTATCGCTACGGCGAAGATGGTCTCAGAATCGATAACAGCGGGCTCAAGATCGAACAGCTAACACAAGCGACCGCGCGATAACAGGGAGAAACACACATGAAAGTATTAGTATTGAACTGCGGCTCATCTTCGATAAAGTATCAGCTTTTTGACATGACCAACACAACTGTTATGGCCAAGGGTTTGATTCAGCGCGTTGGCATGGCCGGCTCCACAGTTGACTATCGCAAAGGCGATGACGGCAAGAAAAAAGTATATGAATGTGATGTTCTAGATCACAAAATCGGCATTCAGAAAATATTTGAACTGCTCACTTCCGGCGAGGATGCAGTTTTAAAAAGCCTCGAAGAGATTGGCGCTGTCGGGCACAGAATAGTTCACGGCGGCGATAAGTTTTCAAACAGCGTTCTAATCGATGCTGAAGTAAAAAAAGCAATCAGCGACTGCATAGTTTTTGCACCACTACATAACCCACCGAACCTGAAAGGCGTCGAGGCCGTTGATGAAATTCTGCCGAAAATCAAACAAGTTGCAGTTTTCGACACAGCATTTCATCAGACCATGAAACCAGAAGCTTACATCTATGCGATTCCCTACATGTTTTACGAAAAGCATAGAATCAGACGCTACGGTTTCCACGGCACCAGCCACCGTTATGTTGCTTCCCGGGCAGCCAAACTGCTGGGCAAACCACTCAATGAACTCAAGTTGATTACCGTACATCTTGGCAATGGTTGTTCAGTCTGCGCTATCGACAAAGGCCGTTCGCTTGACACTTCAATGGGACACACACCACTCGAAGGACTGGCAATGGGAACACGGTGCGGCGATCTCGATCCTGCGCTGATTCTGCACATCATGAAGCAGTATGAACTTACCATCTCAGAAATGGATAACCTTCTCAACAAACATTCTGGCGTATTGGGAATCAGCCAGATTTCAAGCGACCTGCGCGATCTGGAAGATGACTGGCCGAACAAGAGCGAAAGGGCCAACCTCGCCCTTAATGTATACTCACACCGCATCAAGAAATACATTGGCGCATACATGGCGGTTTTGGATGGCTGCGATGCCGTGATCTGGACTGCTGGCGTTGGCGAAAACAGTCCGATCGTCAGAGGTATAGTACATGGCGAAATGTCATGGCTAGGCATAAAACTTGATCTGGAAAAGAACGAAGTCACCTGGCGCGGAGCTGAAGGCGATATAACCACACCGGATTCAAAAGTAAAAGAATTGGTTATACCTACCAATGAAGAACTGGTTATTGCCCAAGATACCATGGAATGCATAAGCTGACCTGTTGAAACAGCGAAAAGCCCGCCTGAACAATCAGGCGGGCTTTTTTTATATCAAACTAAGATATTCTAGATCATTTGGCACCAGGCTCGATCAGCCAGGGTTCCTTATCTGAAACACACCTGAAACCTACCGTGGTGCTTCTGTAAAGCGGTGATCGACGAACATCGCGAGCAGACGATCGACAGGTCTTGGAATTGTCATCCCAGGAACCGCCTTTGATGATCGGCAGACCAAAGCGACCGGTAAATGGCTTTGAATCACTCGGGCGTGGTTCATAGGTGGTCGCGGTCCATTCTGAGGCATTACCGGCCATATCCATTACACCCCAGGGAGAAGCGCCATCAGGAAAGGTGCCAACTGCGATCGGTTGATCGCCGACGTTACAACGATCGTGGTAGAAAGTATTACCCCATGGATATTCACGACCGTCACCACCGCTGGCAGCGGCTTCCCATTCATCTTCACTTGGCAGTCTCTTACCAGACCACTTTGCATAGGCATAAGCATCATACCAGTCAACCAGAACCACAGGGAAATCACCCATGCTGCGTGGCGGTTGTCCACCAATCCAGCTGAATTTAAGCGCCCAGGCGTAAGTATGAAATGGCGTATGATCTTTGCGAGCTGGCTCACTGGGGTGACACCAGAGGTGCCCATGCTTTCTGACATCTTCGAGAAAACGCTGATACTGAGCACAGGTTACTTCCTGGCGATCGATCCAGAAGGTCTGAAGCTGTATTTTGCGAACCGGTCTTTCGTCATAATTGCCTCTTTCGCTGCCCAGAACATATACGCCGCCCTTTATTTCAACCATATCTTTTTCATGTACATCGGCTATGGCGCCCATCTTGGCCATTCTGGCCGCCTCTGGGCTGAGCATATCAAGACGCAACGAAAGCTCGATCAGGTCACCAGAGGCTGCTTTAACATTCAACTGGCCAGTCTGATACCCTTCTGACGCGATGTTGACGACATAATCGCGACCGATCTGCAACTCAATTCTAGTGCTTGTTTGAATATTGCTGTTCACTCTGATTGTCGCGCCAGCAGGCAGATCTTTAAGCTCGATCACACTGATCTGGGTTTCCGCAAGCTGTTCGAGCTTGGAGCCATCGTGCGGGCAAAAATTAACGCTGTCAGCAAAATCTTTGCGGCAGGACGGACAAACTTTGAGAGCAAAAACAGGGCTCAAAGCCAAAAAAAGGAATAAACACAGAAGGTTTCTGACTTTATAACTGAATAACATATTTTTCCTCTCCGCTGGGGGTGTCATATACATAACACAGCGACAGTTGAGCAGGCAACCGGTTATATTCGGTTAAAAGGCGGCGCCGCAGTCCTTGCAATAACTCGCATCATCATCGTGGCCATCAGAGGAGCCACAGGTTTTACAGGCG
>JAHISQ010000076.1 GCA_018818125.1 Candidatus Rifleibacteriota bacterium | reverse complement strand
CGCCGATATATTTTTCTTGCATTACCGGAGTAATAACAATAGTGGGATCTTCTTGAGACATACCAAGTGGTTCACAGGTGATGTACTCGTCAATTATTGTGTCACCAATCACGCAGACTCGAAGCTCATGAAATCGATCAACTATTTCCAGCAGATCGTTGTCCTTAAATCCGTGCCGATCAGGAAAATCCTGTGGCTTTTTTATCGTAGAAAAGTTGAGTCGATCCCATTCTTGTCGAATTAAATCCAATGAGGAAAAAGCTATTTCTCCTGAACCAAAAAGAAGCTTCCCACCATACTTTTTTACCGCTGCTGCTTCAGGATTCTTTTTCCCTTCCCATTCTTTTCCCTTGATGACAAAATCTGGTTTTAATATGTCAATAAACGCTGCCGGTTCATCTCTTAGAATCAGCGAAAAATCAATAGAACTAACAGATTTGACACCTTCGTAGCGAAGATTTTCGTCTACATAGGAATTGGGGGATTTGCTATCGAGTACTCCAGCAACTAAGAAGTCACCATATTCCTTGGCAAAGCGAAATAGTCGAAAATGGCCAGGATGTATTACGTTGAAGTTGCCGGAAACAAAAGCAATGCGCTTCCCCTTCGCAGCAATCTTTATTCGCTCAATAGCTTGCATAGATTCGGGGTGAAGGTTAATGACGGGCATCAGATATTTCTCTCTTGATGATTTTTTGTGTGTAGTGAGTATACATAACCCCCTGTCGGTTTACAAGTAGGATTCAGATCTCAAAAAATCTCATCTGAACCTATTTGATTTTGTAGCAATTTTGCTGTTTCAAACCTCTACTGCTTCATAATCAGCAAAAAAATTGAATATGCTTGCTGACATCTGGAACGCGTGCTAACCTTTCCCTGATTCACAGATGTCTGGAAAAATTGTGTTATATCAAAATCTGGAGGGAATCGGTGGAGAATAGCGATTTCACATCATACAGAAGTCTCTGCTGTCGTAGTAAACTGCATTTAACAGAACATTCTGATGAATGCAATGGACAATTGTGTTGTTCAAAATGCGGCAATCTATATGTGATTGTAAATTCAATTCCGCGTTTTGTGTCGAGTGATAACTACGCGCATTCTTTTGGTTATCAATGGAACATACATCGTAAAACCCAGCTTGACAGTTTCACGGGCCTGAACATTTCTAAGGATCGCCTGACGGCAGGTACTCAGTGGCCAGATGATCTTCGGAACCAAAGGATTCTTGAGGCAGGTTCCGGGGCTGGTCGTTTCACGGAAGTGCTTCTTGCTACTGGCGCTGACGTCTTTTCCTTTGACTATTCTCTGGCAGTTGAGGCTAATTTCTTAAACAATGGGCATAGCAAGAATCTTCATCTGTTTCAGGGTGATATTTATAACATGCCTTTTGTCGAGGGCACTTTTGATAAGGTAATATGTTTTGGTGTAATTCAGCATACTCCCGATCCTGCCCAAACTTTTCTTTCTCTTGCAAAACAGGTTCGCCCTGGTGGCGAGCTGGTGATAGATGTCTACAGGCATGATATATGGGCATGTTTGCAGTGGAAATACCTTCTTCGTCCTTTTACCAAAAGAGCCGACAAGAAGAAATTGTACAAGCTTATATCGAGACTGGTTCCGCTTATGCTGCCAGTTGCGCGCATATTGCGTAAATTAGCCGGTAGGGTTGGTGCCCGCCTGTCGCCAATTGTCGAGTATTCGCATCTGGGCTTGTCGCCCGCCGTCAATAGAGATTGGGCGGTATTAGACACTTTTGATATGTATTCTCCTGAGTATGATTTACCACAAACTCTTGCTACCGTAAAAGACTGGTTTGAAAAGGCAGAGTTTGTTGATGTAGTAGTAAAGAATGGCTTTAATGGCGTTGTAGGTAAGGGTCGTAAAACTTGAATAACTAATAATAGAGGTTGTTTATGAAAGTCATGATTACCGGCGGAGCCGGATTTCTTGGAATAAATATGGTGCGCTACCTGCTTGAGCGCGGTCATCAGGTTGTATCTCTCGATATCGTGCCTTTCGATTACCCGGAGAGAGGCAAGATCGGTATTGTAACCGGTGATATTCGCAAGCCCGGCGACGTTGCCCAGGCTTTGCAGGGCTGTGACTCGGTTGTGCATTGTGCTGCCGCGTTGCCGCTGTATAAGCCTGAAGACATCTTTTCGACCGATATCGACGGCACCAGAACCGTGCTTGAACAGGCGCAAAAGGCTGGTGTGGAGCGCGTCGTGCACGTCTCGTCTACAGCTGTTTACGGAATACCAGACCATCACCCGCTTTTTGAAGACGACCAGATGATCGGTGTCGGCCCCTATGGCGAAGCAAAGATAAAGGCCGAAGAGGTCTGCTTTGCTTTCCGCGACAAGGGAATGTGCGTGCCGGTTCTCAGGCCTAAGTCATTTGTCGGCCCAGAGCGGCTTGGCGTTTTTGCTATGCTTTACGACTGGGCAAGCGAGGGCAGGGGCTTTCCGATTCTCGGTAATGGCCGCAATCTTTATCAGTATCTTGATGTTGAAGATCTCTGTGAAGCAATTTACATCTGCCTTACCAAAAACGAAGCCGCGGTCAACGATACTTTCAATATTGGCGCCAAAGAATTCGGCACCTTTCGCGGCGACTTTCAGGCTGTTCTTGACCGCGCCGGATTTGGCAAGAAGATCAAGCCATTCCCGGCCGCTCCGGCAATCATGGTTCTGCGTCTGCTCGAAATGCTCAAGCTCTCGCCGCTCTATAAATGGGTCTACGAGACTGCCTGTCAGGAATCATTCGTTTCGATCGAAAAAGCCGAAAAGAAGCTTGGTTTTGTGCCGAAATATTCGAACCAACAGGCTCTGATCCGTAATTATGAATGGTACCTTGCGCATAAACAAAGCTTCGCGCAGTCTACCGGTATATCACACCGCGTTCCCTGGAGTCAGGGCATTCTTAAGCTGGTTAAGCTGCTTTTTTAACGGGGAAAACTCTTCGCATCGGAAGTGTTTCGCAAGCCGTTTTCCAGCATGAAAAGAACAAATATCACAGATTTCTCATAAGAGAATTTCTGTGCATCCTTTCCATATTGTTTCGACCTTTTCAGGCAAGACGTGCTAAACTCCTTTTTACAAAGAAACAGAGACGTTCGAAAGCATGGCTAAAGGTGCTTAGCATTTCGAACTGGTTGTCATAATAACGGATTAATAAACACGAAGATGTCTGATATGAGGAAAAAACAATGCCGCAGCTCTTAAAACAACTGAACCTGAAAATTTTGCTTTTTGCCATGGCGATTATAGCCATGACGATTGCCGGATGCCGCCTTGGTGGCGATTTTTACGGAGATGACGCGTCTGCCAAAGTCGGCGAGGCAACCTTATCTCTTGGCGGCAATGTTCTTGTTGATCCTGATGCCTTGTCTTCGCTTCGTGCAAAAAGTAAATCCTTCAGTGGAGCGCTGCTCCCGGCGGATCTGGGCGGGTACATTGCCGTTGCTGGCGCTGATGTCTGGATAGAAGAACTTCCGGATTTTCCACATCAGACAACCGATAGTAAAGGACTTTACCTGTTCCAGGGACTGCCGCCTGGAAACTATCGTGTCGTTTCTTCCTTTTTGAAACCAGATCTTACCACGATGAAAGTTCGCTCTAATCCTATCGAGATTGTCACCAGCAACGAGATAGCCACAGCACCTGCTCTTGCCCTTGCCTCGGCAAACAAAGTGGTCACCGGCGTCATGCGTGATGCCTCAGGTGATTTTCTCCCGGCCGGTACGGTACTGATTCTCTGGGGTGAAAAGTTTATCATTGAGGAAGACGGCAAGTTCACCTCGCCAGCGTTACCTGATGATGTAGAAATGGCAGACATCATTGTTGCAAGACCCGAAGCCGCTGTTATCGACAGGCCGGTGATACCAGTTCAGTTCTTTTCGGCCGAAGAGCCAACAACAGTCGAAATGCAGGTTGGTAGCGCAGAAGATGACTTCAGGCCTTTCAGCGCTTCAATGAACGTCAAAATAAATGGTGTGGCTGTTTCTGAAGTAAATGTAATCCAGAATACGGATCTTGTGGATCTGGCGTTAAATCTCACCGGTCTCGATCGAAATACCGCCGGTATAACCTACGAATGGGATTCAGGCCGGGGAAATTTCTCTTCCTACCCGACAGTTACCGATTCTGCAATATGGATCGCGCCCTCCACCTCCGGCATGGCGGTAATCAGCGTGAAAATCAGTGCGCCCGGTCGCGGTTCTTTTAAAGTTGCATTGCCTCTGGTTGTTGACGTGCCAGTTAAGGCCCCGAAGTTTGCTTTAACTTTTGATTCGCAGAATGGCAATTCTGTTGCTGCCCAGTCGATTGAAGCAGGAGCGAAGGCGATTGAACCGGCACCGCCAACCCGTGCTGCCTATAAATTCGCCGGCTGGTACAAAGAAGTCGCATTAACAAACCAGTGGAACTTTCTGATCGACAAGGTAACCGCTGCAACTACCGTTTATGCAAGGTGGATTGCCGAATCCACTATCACTTACAGATTAAACTTTGCAGCCCAGGGCGGTAGTCCTGTAGCCGCGCAGACAATTGAATCGGGAAATCTGGCTGC
The DNA here is from genome assembly GCA_018818125.1 of Candidatus Rifleibacteriota bacterium. Classification (GTDB taxonomy): domain Bacteria; phylum Muiribacteriota; class Ozemobacteria; order Ozemobacterales; family Ozemobacteraceae; genus Rifleibacterium. The sequence goes on along the minus strand of JAHISQ010000076.1, from coordinate 876 downwards.
TGAGCCTGCTGCGCCGATCCGAACTGGTTACGCCTTTGCTGGCTGGTTTAAAGAAATTGAACTGACAAATCAGTGGAATTTTGCGGTTGATACTCTAACCGTCGAAACAATAGTCTATGCTAAATGGGTTGCTGAAGCCCTTCCCTCATTCAGGTTGACCTTTAATTCGCAGGGCGGTAGCCGCGTGACCTCACAGATTATCAAGTCAGGAACCAAAGCATTTGAGCCGGCAGCACCAATATTGGCTGGTTATGATCTGGTCGGCTGGTATAAAGAGTTGTCATTGCAAAATCAGTGGAATTTCGTGACTGAAAGTATAACGGCAGATACAACACTGTATGCAAAATGGATTCCTGCAACCGTCCCATCCTTCAGAGTCACATTTGATCCGCAGGGCGGTAGCACGGTGACCATTCAGACCATTAAATCTGGCGCGCAGGCAATCAAACCAACTGCCCCGATCCGTACTGGCTACGATTTCGCGGGCTGGTATAAAGAAGTCACAAAGACTAACCAGTGGGACTTTGCGACTGATCTTGTAAACGCGAATACGATTCTTTATGCAAAATGGATTGCTGCAACCATACCCACAGTTGTGGTGACCTTTGATTCACAGGGTGGCAGCGCTATCGCTTCGCAGACTGTCGAGTCAGGGGCAAAGGCTGTGGAACCAGTCGCACCGACCCGTGCTGCTTATACATTCGCGGGCTGGTATAAAGAAGTCGCACTTACTAACCAGTGGAACTTTGCGACTGATCTTGTAAACGCGAATACGATTCTTTATGCAAAATGGATTGTTACCCAATATGTTCTGAATTACCTGGCCGGAGCCAACGGCACGATAACCGGAAACTCATCCCAGACAGTACCGGTTGG
>JAHISQ010000075.1 GCA_018818125.1 Candidatus Rifleibacteriota bacterium | reverse complement strand
CTTCAAGAATCTCGCCGCTGCGCACAGCTTCATTGATATCGATATTTGTCATGCTGTCGTCGTTAAAATCGACAACAATGGCGCTTCTACCAGAAACCTCATTGTATTCAAAATCTATGATGAATTTCCTCATTGCCCGCTTTCCCCTTTCTGTATCAACAGCCCGGCGAGTTCGTCGTCTACGCCGAGAGGAGTTCCGTTTACCAGAATGTCGCCATCGCCAATCACAATCTCAATCTCTTTGACAAACGGCGGCCAGTTTTCGGCCAGGAGACGGTAATAGTCAGTTTGAAAATGCAGTGTCTGGTTATCCGAGCCAATCCAGCGCCGCACGCCAGGAGCCCTGCTTTTATCAAACGGCCCGGCAATCACCAGATCACTGAGTTGTGCAACTTCTGCCTTTATCGGATCTGCAGCAATCTGCTCCCAGGTATAGCCTGAAAACAAAATTACTCCACGATAGCCGATACTGCGCAGAATCAACAGCAGTTCGCGCACCTCAGCGGCCTGATCCAGAGGCTCGCCGCCAAGCAAAGTAAGCCCGTCAGCTCTGGCATGGATAATAGCATCAGCCAACTCTGCTGCCGTCATGCTTTCGCCGGCGTTCGGATCATGCATTTCCGGGTTGCAGCAATCCTGGCAGCTAATACTGCAACCCTGAAGCCAGATAGCAGTGCGCAAGCCTGGCCCTTCGACGGATGTGCGTTCTTCAACTCTGGCAATCTGCATTCATTACCATCCTTTCAATAGCCTCATTGATCAGACTTCCCATAATTCTCTCCTGTTCATCGCCTGGCAACCCGGCAAATTCATCAGACTGTGGAAAATCAACACCAACATGCTTGCCAAAACCAGTTTCTCTTGCAGCAAACACCCAGTTCTGCGAGTTTTCGCGCAACTCTTTACCAACCATTTCGTCTTTCAGTCCGGTAACCAGTCTTATCCTCTTATCAAGACGTTTTTCGCGCAGAAAATGTCTGAAAAATTCGCAGGCTTCATTAAGCGAAGAGGGTTTATAGCCGTCGAGAGCGATCACTACTTCAACCATATCCTTAACAAAAGTTTCGATCAGTTTTTCAGCAAAGTTAAAGCACCAGGCAAACAGCATACCGAGATGGCGCTCGTGCTCAAAAAATTCGCTAAGGCTTACCTTGATCAGAATGTCGCGACGAATGCGAAAAACCGCGCCAGAGTCACGTTTAAAATAGGTCAACTGGTTCTCGATTAATTTGTAATCAAACAGATCGAAGGCGAGGCTTTCATCTATATATGCAAGCTCAGAAGGCACCAGCGAAGAAAGATTACCTTTGTTGCTGAGCTCGTCATAGCCGCCTAGCGGCAGCACCTGCGGCTCACCATATTTGGCGACAACCCAGGAACTCTCTTCCTTGAGCGTAAAAACGCTGCGGGTCCATAGCCCAAGCCCCTTCATAGTGCGCGTCATCCGCCTGAAAAACAGACGATCCGCCGGCCGCTCAAAAAGACTCGGGTGACCGATTTCGAAAATATCGTCGGCATAAAACCTGAATTCGGTGCGGTCAAAGTCATCGAGAGCCCGCGCATATATCTTTTCGAGTGCAGTTTCGACATCGAAACCGCCTGGCACAATATGACCGATCGCAAAAGACTTTTCGAGATCAGAATCAGAGAAAACCAGCTCATCATGCTGAAAAGGTGGTAAACGCTCGATTATCTGTTGAAAGATGCCCTGAGCCACTGCTGTATCGCGGTCGGCACCGGTAAGCAAAAAGATGCCTTCAAGCCGGTCGGCGCCTTCAGCAACACGAATTTTTTCGATATACTCATTCTCGGCGGTAAAATCCAGGCGGGTTGGCTCTTTTTCACCGACTGGCACTGACATATAGCATTCCATGAGCCTGGCGACAAACCCTGGCGGCACCGCATAACTGCCGCGCCGCACCAGATCTTTCCAGAAATCGCGAGCAAAAGCGTAGAGCTCTTTGTAGCCTGATTTCTGCAAAGACCTTTTATACCAGTGTGCTATCTGATCGGGATATAGAAAGCGCATTGAAACACCTGTCAGTCAAGATTAGCGAGTCGTTCTTCGATATAATCTTTGATTTTGCGGACATCAGAGAAGTTATTGCCGCAATAGCAGAGAATTTTGAGCTCTTCGCGGGTCACATTGCCACCGTTGAAGATAAAGGCCTGAGTCATAATCAGTTTGTAGAGTTTGATCAGCTTACGGTCGGTGATTTCGACCTTGAGTTCGTCAGCAAGAACCGAAATAATCGCTTTAAAAGCAGTTGTAATTCTTTCGTCACCAAGCATCACACGGTCATCGCGCTCCACCGCCGCCGGCAACACAGTCGAAACAATGTAATCGTGGATGAGAACAAAATCATCGAGCGTACAGTCTGATTTCCATGGTTTCTCGCGATTGTGAATACGGCTCTCAAAGCTTATACCGGTGCGAATCAGTTCATGAAAGCAGCTATCGCGAACCGGCAAGGTTTCTGCCTTGATAATAAAACGGTCTTTGAGCGCGTCAAACTCGCCAAAATCAGGAATCTCGTTGCTGGCGGCAAACATACAGACCAGCGGCACCGGCAGAGGCTTGCCTTCCTGGTAATACTTGCGCTCATTGATAACGGTCAGAAGCACGTTTAGAATCGCCGAATTCGCCTTGAAAATCTCGTCGAGAAACGCGATTTTGCAAGTCGGCAGATGGCCCTCGACTTTACGCAGGTAACGTCCTGATTTAAGTTCGTTAATATCGACGGGGCCCATGATTTCGCTGGGCTCGGTAAACTTGGTCAACATGTATTCGAAGTAATCGTCCTGCTTCATGCCAAGTCCCTGGCAAAAGACCGACACCAGAAGCGACTTGGCCGTGCCGGGGCGCCCGATAAACAGCATGGGTTCCTGGGCGGCGGCAGCCACCATCATGAGCTTCAACAAATCGCTGCGCTTGAGAAAGAAATCGTTCAATCTGCTGTAGTAATCGCAGATACGCGCTCTGGCGGCATTTATCTCGTCTGTATTGTGTTCTTCGAAGTTCATAGATATCTCCTGTTAGGCGTAACTCAAATGCTGCAGGCCTGTTGCCAGCCGTTAAAAGCTTTCTGCCCGGCGCTGGCGAGCGAAAAAGCGTGTTGAATCCAGAATACACGGCGTTTCTCAAGAAGTTGATGAAACTCAAGTTTTTCGGGTACGAGATCGGCGAGAATACCGATAGCCAGGAAACTCAACACGGACAATGTCTGCGCAAACATCTGATAATCAGACTTGTTACCTGCATATGGCAGCCAGCGCATGGCACGTGCTGTTAGATTGTCTAGTTGAAATCTGCGAACCGGCGAACTGGTAAGCAGCAGGCACATGATGATCCACTCCGCCGAGTCGATAAAATCCTGCCAGCCATTTGGCGGTTGAGGAATTCGGTTGATCAGATAATTGAACAGCGCTTGTTCATCAACCTGGCGGCGATAAGACAAGCAAAGACGAAACATATCACAGTACATCGTAAGAGTGTAGATGTTCCAGTCCTGATGCTGCCGCGGATCAATCTTGGGCGAAAGTATAAAAGCAGCAAAATCAGCGTGCGGACCGAATTCTGAGACAAGCAACAGCAGCAACCGCTGCGTCTTCGAGACGGCTACAATGTCACCAGAACGCATGGCCGCCTTGAAAAAGGCATTCCAGTCGCTTTTGCCATCAGAAAACCGGCGATATATTGCGCGAGCTATCTGCTTACCATCGCTGGAATCCGGGAAATCAGATTTATCAAGCTCCTTCATCCACTTGGCCTGGGTGATCAGACCATATTTAAGCTCAGTCTCTTCAGCACGGGAAAACAGATAAGGCGGTTTGTAAAGCTCACCGGTAAAGAAGTCGCGCAGCGGTGTTTCTTTGATCTTTTCCATACTCAACAGACGCAACCAGCGATTGACTGGTGTATCAGCAGATGACTGCTCGATTGAGTCTGGCCAGGCATTGATAAGATCAGTAAAATACGAGTGAAAGGTGCTTTCGGTAACATGCTTCGAATAACGCGGCCTGGCATCGAGCTCAATGCTGCCAACCAGCGAACTTGCCACTTCTTCATTGAGATGAACCGAGAGCATCTTGCGCAGCTGCAGCTTGGTAATAGCTATTGAATGTAAACTCGGACAACAGCCAACATTGAGCAGAAATTTCTTTACATTCATCTTGATGCGTGGCAAATCATCCAGTGTGAGCAATTCAACCCGGTTTTCTACATTCATACCACCACCACCGGAAGCAACCCGCAGCTCGTTAAAACCATAGAACTGGCGCTTTTCGTTGGCAAAGCCTGTCTTCATACCAGCTATGGCCTGCCCGAAAATATCAGGGTCATTAAAGCGCGCACCATAAACCAGCAACAGCAGATAATGAAATTCGGCAGTAATCGACTCATCACGCATTGCTGAGAGCAACCGCCCCTTTTCAAGTTCAGTTAAAGAAGATTTGCCAAGATCAGCAACCTTCTGATTATCTTTAACATATGAAAGCACGCAATCCATAATCAGTTGAAGATCACCACTCAATACCGCTGAATTAAGCAACGCTGCCAGAGTTGAAATGCGCAGGCGCAGCTTGGTGGTCACATCAGCCCGTCGCCGCCACAGACCCGCATCACTTGCATTGTTGTTAAGCTGACGATCAATTTCTTCGATCTGAAGGCGCAGTGAGGCTATTTCTGAATCACTGGCCGCTTTTACTTCGAGATTCAGGCGACTCTCTCGCCATTTGCCACCGGCCGATTTGACAGAGCCTGAGCCGACTTGACCATCTTCTGACTTTGCCGTGAGACCTAAAGCAACCGGATCCTTAACTTCAATCTCAATCAGCTGCTTTTTTTTTTTCAGTTCTTTGAACTCAAATTTCCAGGCTGGTTTTAATGTTTCGGCGCGGTGTGCAGCCCGCTCTACCTCAAGGGCAATAAAATCCTCTATCACCAGCATGTCGGTTTCGCCAAGCAAAGTGCAGCTCAACTCACCTTCTGATTCTTCTATGCAGATTATATCTTTGGCGCGTGCCTCAAAAAATTTATGCAGACGCTCTGAAGACAAGCGTGGCGAAAGGATTTTGCCAACCGGCAGCATCACCCGTTCTTCGGCTTCGTAGAAAGGCACAAAAGCGTCGGAAAGTACCGTAGCAAGTGCGCGATCGGCCTGATTGCCACGCGCCGCGATATATAAGCGACCATCATCGCAAAACCAGCTTCGATAATTTCTAAAGCTTTTAAGTGCCTCGTTTGCCACAATCGCCTTGAACTGCTGGTGATTCTCGATTTTCCAGAATACTGCCAGCTGATGACGATCTGTAGGCCTCAGAAACGGTTTAATGGTTATCGCCGCGCCTTCATTCTTCTGCGGGATCTTAAGTTCGTTAAAATCAACCTTGATAATGCTTTCGCCCTTTTTCCAGGCGGGTTTAAGATTGACCAGGCGCCCGTCTTTCTGAATAAGCAGTACCCCGCCATCAACAACCCGAAACTGATTGAAACAGTCGAGACCGCTGATATCATGAATTCGCCAGCCAGATTCAACATAAATACCAGAATGACGATCGACCAGGTTATACCAGGTAAAACCGCTCTGATCAAGAGTGTTAAGCACCCATAGCGAAGGGTTGGTAATTTTAAGCAAATGAAAATCACGGCGGCCCTCAAAGTTGGCGAACTCAACCTGGCCCTGCTGAAGCGCAAAGTGCTTTTTTACTGTGTCAAAAAAGATTTCCTTGTTGTCAGTCATCAGAATAATTTCGCCGCCGACCTGGCGCGAATCTTCTTTTTTTATGACCGCTTTGCGAAAAAGATCGAGCCACTGCATCGACTTGAGTGAACTGCCAGGGGAGCCTTTTTCCCATGTGTTTTCGGGAGCTTCAAGAGATCCCTGAATCATGTTGCCAATTCGGCTGATAAAGCCCTGTTCACCGGGGACTTCCCACCAGATGGTCCAGGGTGGGTCGACTTCCTGAACGAATCGCCCCTTGAGCTGACCGCTGGTCGCAAAAAAATTGACCGCCAGCATATCAGCAGGGGTTTTCATTTTCAGGTAACTGGTGGTGTTGCTCATTCTTCTGGTGCCACCGCTGCAAAGAATTTGTCGATTTCTTCCCGGGTAAGGGTGCGTTTGAGGCGTAACTCGGCAACCAGCTGTGCTACTTTGTCGCGGTTGGTATCAATATAGCTGGTAACTGTTTGAAAAACATCACCGATAATCTTGTTGATATGCGGCGACAGCTGCGGCAGATAATAGGGATCGGGTCGACCGTCATGGAAAGTAAACTCGCGCGGCACACCGGCCATGCCGTAAACGCTGGCCATATCGGTTGCAATCGAAGTTGCGCGGCGCAGATCCGCTGACGCGCCGGTTGAAACTTCGCCAAAAAAAATCTTTTCGGCAGTATATCCGCCGAGAGATATACCGATCTCGCTACGCAGACGGCTTTCCGTGTAAAAGTAAGGACGCCGCGAGATTGACTCAACAAAGCCCAGCGAGTCGGTGCCACCGCTCTCGATCGTGATTCTGGTGATTTCCTGCTGGCGTTTATACAGATAAAACATCAGCGCATGACCAGCTTCGTGCGTTGCCACCACGGTTTCTTCTTCATCAGAAAGTTTTGCCTCTTCGACCAGCCCCTTTAGCCATGTCTGAAGGGTCTCTTCATCAGCGCGATCTTTTTTATGATTGATCAGATAGCGCTTAAAATCCTTGATCAGAGCACTAAGATGGTCACCGGTATAGGGCGTGCCGAGATCGGTCTGACGCCCGCTCCAACCAGCCAGGCGATCGACCTGGGGATCATCGAGGCCAGTTTCGAATTTGTTGTTGTAGAGCGCGAGAATCGCTTTACGGTCATCCCATTCGGGGTATGGTATCTCGATCTGGTATTCAAAGCGACCAGGGCGCAGGAAGGCCGGATCAAGGCTATCTACAAAGTTGGTAGTGCCGATTATCAGAACCATCTGTTCTTTTCTGAATCCGTCCATCTCGGTCAAGAGCTGGTTCACCATTGAGTGCGCCGCTTCTGATGCGCCATCAGAGGCTGAACCGGTGCGGGCACGGGCGATTGAATCAAGTTCATCGAACACAATGACTGAAGGCGCTGTGGCCCGGGCACGTGCAAACAGGCGGCGAATATTAGCTTCGCCCTCCCCTACCCATTTAGACTTGAGTTCAGGTCCGCTGACAATATAAATGGCGGCATTAAGCGCCTCAGCAATACCTTTGGCAAAAAGCGTTTTACCAGTGCCGGGCGGGCCATGAAAAATCAGACCGCGCGGAATTATTGACTCAATCTTACGAATCTCGTTTTCATCAATCATTGCTGCGGTAGATTGCAGCAAATTAAGCACATTCTCGCGAATCTGTTTTTTAACTTTGTTATAACCGGCAATATCTCGGTCCAGCTCAACATCTGAGAGCGACCCACCGCCACAGGCGGTGTAATCACGCAATTCACGCATGTAATTCGAATGCATATCCCGGATTGAAGGGTCATGATCGGCTTTACGCGAGAAAATCCCCATGATCTCGCGGAAACGCACAGGGTTGAGCCCCGACACATACTTGAAAATTCCCATGAGATTAATGCTGCCAATCGCGAACTTGCGGGCCTCAACCTCGGTTATCAAGCTCGAAATGCGGTTTCGTGCGATACCCAGCATTTCGCATCTTGCCGGAAACGCCTGCGCAATCAGCTCTGGCAAAGTAAAATCGGGGTCTTCGAAAGTCACCAGGCTCAGCGATGGGTTTTCGTGAATAGTGGTCATTATTTCACGGGCTTCCATGGTCAGGCCACCCGGCATCGTCGAAGTTATGATATCAAGATAGGGCAGAAAGAATACTTTATTGATTTCGGTGTTGTTAACCAGATCGCGCAGTTGCGAAACCATTCGACTAAGGCGGGTTCCGGTTGAGGCGGCACCCGCGGATTCGCTGTTTTCACGACCATCGATGATAGTGATGCTTTTGCCATCGGTAGCAAGACGGCGCTTGAGGATGCTCTGCAAATAGGGTATCACCTGCTTTTCGCAGCGGATCAGCACCGAAACGTCTTCTTTCAGGCGGGCGCAGACAAAGCGCAGCTGTTCCTGATAGCATTGTTCAACAGCATCAAACGGCGATATTTTGCGCGGTAACTCGTTGAGCTGAACTTCTAGCATTGTGTGATCCCGACCTCCATAGCCCTGATATCTATTACAAGCAATATACTACTCAGAAAGCAAAATTGCAAAACCACACACTTAAAAATTGCTACCAGTTAGTTTTAACAGATATCAAGGGGCAGACAAGGTATGATTAGACGCATTTGGTGGCAAAACAAAACAATAATTGAACAGAAATCACGTCAAATTAGCAGATAAAACTTACTTCAGAAATTTGCTCAATCCAGCCCAAAAAAGGCTTTACCGTTTGTCTGAAACAGCAATTCTCGGCGAGTCAAGAGATCTGCGTTAACACTGTCTGAAAACAATCTTTGATGATTAAATTTTCTCGAATATTTGTTGTTTCGTTACTCCGGTCATAACCCGGAGCCCATCTTATAACGCTTATTAGTCAACAAGTTTCGGCTCCCTTTAAGTGGGTCAGAATGACAAAAAAGAATAGAAACTTGCCATTTGTCTGAAATGCTCTGCTTGACAGGGTGTTGGTGATGGGTTACATTTTTTGCGAAGTTAAATTCCTGCTATTTAGCCTTGGCGGAATTTTTCTGGGGCAGAGTTTTCTGTTACCCACCAAATTTGTCGAGGAGAACTGCTGAATGATGCTTCCACGATTGCGTACACTCAATGTGTTTTTCATTCCTTTAATTGCCATTTCTTTTGCCGCATTTTTCGCACCAATTGCACAAGCGCAGGACATCGCTACTTTAACAGCATCTGAACCAACATTTCTTGACAGTATAAACATTTCAGCGCCACCCTATGAAAACGAAGAACAGTTCGTGGCCTCAATGACAAGTATTCGCAAAGAGGATCCAGAATACCTTAAAATGCGTTTTGACCGTTTCAAAATTCTTCTTGCCAATCGCGATCTGGTAAAACCAAAAGATATTTATGCTTTTCTGCTTGCCCCACGCGAAAAATTCTGCAGGCCCTGGAACCTTGCCCGTGCCTATGATCACGCCTATCTTGACATAAAGTTTGGCGTAACAATATCAGGACCTCATATCGTCGGAAGAATGACCGCTGCCTGCGACGTTAAGCCGGGAGAAAAAATTCTTGAAATAGGCACCGGATCAGGCTATCAGTCTGCAGTACTCTCCTACCTGACTGATCAAGTCTACACCGTTGAAATTATTGAGCCTCTGGCAAAAGAAACCGATCGTCTTTACACAGAACTGGCGTCAACTGGGCACCCTGAATACAACAACATTCACCGCAAAACCGACGATGGTTACTACGGCTGGAAAGAACACTCACCTTATGACAAAATAATCGTAACCTGTGGACTGGACCACATTCCACCAGCTCTGATAGCGCAGCTTAAGGTTGGCGGGGCCATGGTTATTCCAGTGGGACCTCCGGGATCACAGGTGCTGCTGATGGTAAAAAAAGAGCTTGATGAGGACGGGGATACCGTTATTACCCGCGAAGACGTTTACCGTGGCCGAACCAAGGTCAGCTTTGTACCCTTCACCAAAAAGGGCGGCGGCACACACTATCAACCTAAGAAAAAAGAATGACAGTTACTGTATCTGGCCGGTCTGATCCTGAAACAGCTTCTCCAACTCCTGTTTCATTCACGTTGCGCACTGGGGTAGCCGTCGGTGCCGTTTCTGCTTCGCTGATAGCTTATGAGCTTTTTGTCATGCGGATTTTTTCCAATGGCAACTGGTCGCATTTTGGCTCAATGGTTATCAGCATTGCTATGTTTGGATTCGGACTGTTCAGCACAATCCTCTGTATCGGCAAAGACACCTTCACACGCCGGTCTGAGTTGTTCATAACCATATCACTGGTGGCTCTCGGGCCGCTGATGATCCTGGCTAACGGATTAGCTCAGAAAATTCCGTTCAACCCGATGTTTCTGGTTTCTGATGGCATGCAACGGATCTATCTACTGGCGTTTTTTCTCCTGTATTTTTTGCCATTTCTAGCTGGCGCGGCCTTTCTTGGACTGGCTTTTCTAACCTGGAAAGACGTTTTTGGTCGAGTCTATTTTGCCAATATGGCAGGCTCTGGATTTGGCGGTATAGTTCTTTTTGCCGCAATGTATGTGATATTTCCGGATTCGCTGCACTGGGTTCCATTGGCATTATGGGCAATCGGCGGCGCCATGTTCTTTCTCGATCAAAAAAAATCAGGTAGCCTGGCCATTCTGGCGTTGTCTGTTGCGTTATCTGCGGGTCTGGTAACAGCACTGCCTCAGCTCGTAGTATCGCCATACAAAGGCATCAGCTATGCTCGCAATTTTCCTGACGCACAATTGATTGCTGCCAAAGCAAGTCCGTTTGGCACCATGAATATTTATGCCAGCTCATATTTTCACTTTGCGCCTGGCTTAAGCGACAACGCCAGCATGCATCTCGCTGAAATGCCTGAAAATGCTTTCTATGGCATGTATATCGACGGCGACGGGCCAATCGGCATAATGAAGCATTTACCAGAAGAACAATCAGATTATTTTCAATATCTGCCAATGACTATGCCCTATCTAACCAGTCCAGCATCCGACGTACTGATTATGGGAGCAGGTGGCGGTATATCCAGTAAAGTTGCACTTTGGCATGGAGCCAAATCAGTCACCGTAGCCGAAGGAAATCCGCTGATCATCTATGCACTCAGAGATATCCCGGCAATAGCCAGCTTCACTGGCGACATATTACGCAATCCAAAAGTGCGACTGGTAGAGGAAGAAGGCAGAATCTTCGTGCGCTCCAGACAAAGCGCGTTTGATATTATCGATCTCAGTCTTGCCGATTCAACAGGCCTGTCAATGGCTGGTGGCATTTCGATTCACGAAAATTATGCTTACACGCTTGAAACCTTGTCTGCGTGCCTTAGAGCACTTAAACCAGATGGCATTCTGGCAATTACTGTATGGAACAAGGAAGACCCGCCAAAATCAGCTATTAAATTACTTTCTACCGTATTCCAGGCGGCAAGAGGAGTCACTGGTGAAAACGCCGCTGACCACATCTTCGTTGCCCATACCTATCTCTCAACATTAACTGTCTTATGTAAGCGCTCGCCATTCTCAGATGATGAGAAAAAGCTGCTACGCCGTCATTGCAAGAAAATGAGCTTTGAGCGGATTTATCCATGGGATAAAGAAAAACTGAATGGCAGCGCCGAACAGATTTTTGCAGCTTTCCGCAACGCTTATTTTGCGCCAGAAAAAAACGAAAATCTGGACGATTCGATTGATATGTCAGCAGGCAATCTTTTGAGGCATGCAGCGAGCTTGTTTGCATCTGGCAATTTCAAGGCAGTCGAACAGGGTTATCTCTTTGACGCTCGTCCATTAACTTCTGATCGACCATATTTTGCCGGTTATGTGCATTTTAAAGATATGTTCTCATTCCTTGACAAGCTTGAATCAATTTCAGATGAATGGGGCCACCTGCTACTTTGGGCCAAGTTGATTATTTCATCTGGGCTCGGCACGCTTCTTCTGCTATTACCCCTGGCATTTGGCTGGCGAAGTTTATTTGCCGCAGAACGCGGTAAAGGTGGCATTGTCGCATATTTTCTCTGCCTTGGACTTGGTTATATGCTTACAGAACTATCCTTGATCAGCACTTTCATGCGTTGTCTTGGAAATCCGACAGTATCGTTCACTCTTCTTATTACCGGCATGCTGATATTTTCAGGAATGGGCAGTTTTGCATCAGAGCGCTTTCTCAATAATTCTGCCCGAACAGTTATTGTGCTTGGACTTGCAATAGCCGCAATGCAAATAAGCATGGCCTGGTGGCTGAATCCCCTTTTTGACGCAATTGGCACCTGGCCTTATATTGCACGCATTCTTGTCTGCCTGGCAGTACTTTTCCCGCTGGCATTTTTAATGGGATTTCCATTTGCCTTAGGAATGGGAACACTGGCGCGCCTTGGCAAAGAGCAATTCTTCGTATGGGCATGGGGCATTAACGGCTCATTCTCTGTCGTCGGCGCAGTATTGGTACCGCTGATTGCTGTTCATTCAGGATTATCAAGCGCTCTTTGGCTGGCTGCTGCGTTTTACCTGCTGATAATTCCAGCTTTTTTGCTATTCCATCAAACCTCTGCAGACAATGCAAAAGGGCACGCAATAGGCCTGGAAACACCTACAGACGCAAAGGAAAATTAATGCTTCGTCATGCTTTACTGGTTATACAAATTTTGCTTCTGTTGGGTTCTGGCAGCGACAAAACTTGTCTGGCTGATGAAAATAAACTGGCTGGAACACTAGCTTCTAGCACTATATCTATTGGTAAAGCCTTCTATCTTCCGATGAACTTTGCCCCGTTTCCATATCAGGGTAGTTTCGGCGACAGTGGTATTACCTTCTTTGACAGCAAATATTCAAAAACGGGTGAACCCGCTCACACCAACAGATATGGCGAAAAAATCCCTGAATCGCGGTATCAGGATAGCAATGTCTTATTCTACCTTCCGCCAGGGTTTTCACCTAATAAACCGTTTTTTTATCTGGTGTTTTTTCATGGACTGCCCTCAAATCCTGATACTGAATTCAATAATCACAAGCTTGCAAAACAGATCATCAATTCTGGCAAAAATGTAATCCTGATTATGCCCCCTCTAGCCACAAACGCCGCTGACGCAAGCCCGGGAAAGTTCTTCGCTCAGGGAGCATTCAGCAGTTTCATCAACGAAACTGTGACAAGTTTGAGCAGTCGATTTCCGCAAGACACCCACGCACAATTTGTTAATGCGCCAATTGTGCTGGCAGCCTTCAGTGGCGGTTACAAATCGGCAGCATATATAGTTGATCGCGGTGGACTGGGTGAACGTCTGCATGGGCTTCTGCTCTTTGACGCCATGTTTGAGGATGTAGACAAATTCTACAACTGGCTGAAAAGCAGCCACAAGAGTGTCTTTTTTTTCCATCTCTTTGGCAGGAGCTGCGAACACAACAGTCAGGTTTTGCTCAGCAGTCTGCAACAAAATGGCATAAATTATTCATCCAGCTGGCCTAAAAGTCTTAGACCGGGTAATATTCACTTTATCAAGGTAGCAACCTCGCATACCGCAATTCCAAGCAAAGGACCGCCGAAAAACCCTGTAGCCAAAGTATTAATGACAATTCCAGGGTTTAATAGACAAGGAGATCAAAATGACCAATAGGGTAATCAGCAACAAACAGTTGCAGCAAATAGTTTTTTTCAGCATCATTGCGACAGTATTCTGGCTATTGCCAGGCTACGCCCAAGTTGCCAGTATCAGCGCATCAGAAACGATAACAACTGAAACGACAGCGACCGCAACAACACCAACTTCACTGCCGGATGTTCCCATGTCAACTGTCATGGCGAGCAGTACTCCAGAGATGCAAAACAAACAAATACGCATAACAGCTGTTGGCGATATTATGATGCACCAGAGACAACTTGATACGCACTATGACAAAACTCTCGAGTCCTATGTCTTTGACGATGATTACATTCATATACTTGGTGAGCTAAAACGCGCAGATCTGCTGATTGGAAATCTGGAAACCACTCTTGGTGGGCCGGATCAGAAATATTCAGGCTATCCACTTTTCAACACTCCAGATTCGCTTGCCGAAGCACTGAAACGAACAGGCTTTGATGTTCTGTCAACCGCCAACAATCATTGTCTTGATACTGGCGTAAAAGGCCTGAAACGCACGGCAAAAACATTAAGAGATATGGATTTTGGAGTCATCGGCACGCGCCAGTCTCCTGATGAAAAGAGTTCTTTACTGACCGAGGTTAAAGGTATAAAAATTGGCATGCTTGGCTACACATATGAGACCGGGCGCCGTGAAAAATCAAGAACCATAAATGGAAATTCTGTGCCTGCAGCCGCTCTGCCACTGATTGATTCTTTTTCACCAGCTCATATTGACGATGCTGTAAAAGAAATGCAGGGACGCATTGCCAGCCTGCGTAATGAAGGCGCTGAACTGATCGTCATGTATCTGCATTGGGGCGTAGAATATGGTCTAGATCCAACAGCTGGGCAGCAAAAAATGGCGCAACAACTGGCGAGTGCCGGAGTTGATATTATTTTTGGCAGCCACCCTCATGTGGTGCAGACCGCTACTTTTATTCCTCGGGCTGATGGTGGTCGCACCTTTGTTGCATGGTCACTGGGCAATTTCATTTCAAACCAGCGCTTCGAATTTCTTGAACGCCATAATACAGAAGATGGGCTGATCACCTCTGTAACTGTCGAAAGAAATTCAACGGGCAAAATTGTTATAGCCAAAGTAGACTACCAACCGACCTGGGTTCATCGCCATGCTCGCGACGGCCAATGGTATTACCACATATTGCCATTACCGCAGGCTCTGCTGAATCCTGCACCATATAATTTTGACCGCGCCAATCACGTTCGCGCCCGCAATTCTCTTATCAGAACTCAGAAGGTAATCGAAGGCGCGCCAGAATGGAAGCCTACTCCAATACCTGAACTTCCTTAACAAATCTTGCCAGAAACAAATTAAGAATTCTCTAATTATTGCTGGCTCGTTTTTTGGGGGAACTTACAATGTCAAAAAAGTTCTTACATTTTTACAGCCAGATCATCACTATTCTAGTATTATTTATACATTAGAAATTTCCAGATTCAAAATCAACCACATACAAAATT
>JAHISQ010000074.1 GCA_018818125.1 Candidatus Rifleibacteriota bacterium | reverse complement strand
CTTGGTGCTTTCAAGATCAACAATTTTTTCGGGGTCAAAGTTGGTGAAGTCCATGTGTGATATTCTAATTCTCTGAAGGCAAAAAGTACACGCTTTTCTTGCGAGAAAATTTTTAGTACCGCGAATTATTGAGAAGATACATTTTTAAAGATGTCATCAATCAGATGACGATTCTTTATCTTGAACCCAACAACTCAAGCGCGAATTTACTTGAGCAAAGGGTTTTTCGACTGATTGCGTATCGCAGCGATTACTCCGGTGTTTACCAGGCAGATAACGAAAAGATCCTTCTCGACTCGATTAAGCAGTTGCGTTTTACCAGCCTGTCGCCAACAAGTGTTCAGGTTAACGCCACCATAGTCAATGAAAAGGGCGAATATCAGTTTTTGGCACATGTCGGGCTGATGAACCTCGGAGGCCTTGAATGATAAGACAGCATCGTGCTTTTACCCTTGTCGAAATAATCATCGGGTTTTCGATTCTTGCCGGGATCTCATTGATATACCTGATTTTTGTCAGATCGTCTTCCAAAGAAATGCAGTTTTCTGCAGACCACCTGAATGCTGTGGTTCTTTCGCAAAAGGTTGCCGAAGATCTTATCGAAGAGCTGGCACTGAATCCATATGGTTTCGAGACACTGGGAATCGAAGCCGCGGCGTTGAGCCAGCAGGAAGTCGTTGAGGGCAGATCGATTTTCTTTTCGTTTATCGAAGACACCAGGGCGCCATACGGTAAAATCGACATCAATGTTGATGGGGCAATTGGTCAGCAGATGCAGCCGCTTTACGACACGGTTGATAAGTTCAAGTTCACTGTTGCTGGCAGAAGACTGGCTGACAGTGGCGATAACGAAGACCGTAATCTGCTTCAGAGTAACATCGATTTTTTCTGGAAATCCCAGACCGGCCGTGGCGAATTCAATACCTCAATGCAGATGTTTTCGCCGATTACCGCCAAAAAAGTTGATCTGGGGCTGGTCGTCGACCAGGCCAGTATCGATGTTCGTGTTCCTGCCGAGGTTTTTGCAAACCCTGCTAAGACAATTGCCGAAATAGCCGCTGCTGCAGGCGAAAACGTCGAGGCGATCCAGGCGCTTGGTCGCATTTCTCTGGTGACAAGAGACTTCGTTGGCTCAGATTACTATATCAAGCGAAGAAACGATATCAGGCAACTGATAATGAGACTCGGCAACACCCCGACTTCAGACCTTGAAAATCAGTTTGAAATTCGCAAAACCATCGCAGACACCTGGTATGAAATGGCCAAAATATGTTTTCAGGTAGTAGCATATCTTGAGCCGCAATTTGAAATTTTACAGGCTCAGGGTAAGTTTAAGACAGCTACTGGTACAGGATTTAACCCTATTGCCTTTCAACAGGACCTCTTTTACTACCGCATCATATTTGAATACTTTGCAGGCAGCATGGTTCAGGCCAGATATTACTATAACACCATGTTGACAAGCAATCTGATAAGATATAAGGGCGGAAAAGTCCAGACTCAGCTGTTGCAGAAGCTCATTGATCTATACCGCATCGTTGCTATTCTTCCCACGCGCATTGGTGGAATGCACGAACATAGAACATTTCTTGACCGTATCAGAACCTTTTCTGAGGGAAAAAATCCTTATTTGCACAGACTGGCTGTGTTTGAACGCGGCCTGCTGGATATCCCGGACGAATGGTTAAAGCGCCATGCCAACCTTGACAGGCTCAATAATATTATTGCAGTGCGAGTGCCCACAATATTGAGCTTTATTAAAACTCAGACTATTAGCATGATAACTCCGTAATTATGTATGATTTATGCTTGTTGAAATGTTATTGTTTGAACTTCTACTGAAGGATTTGCAAAATATTAGTCTGAACCAGTGTCATAAATTTATGAATGCTGCGTCCTCCTGGAGGGAAAAGTGCTTAGAAAAATTATTCTCTTATGTATCATTGGTTTGCTGACTGTTGGCTGTGGAAGCCAAGATAAGCCTCTGGCGCGAATCGTTTCGGTGAAGGGCAAGGTCGATGCCAGGCTGGAATCATCGAGTGCTTTTGTTGCAGCTCAGGCCGATATGCAACTGAAGCATCAAGGCGCAGTTCGCACTGGTAAAGATAGCGGGACAATTCTTGAAGATATTGCCCGCAAAGGCAGTATAAAGACTGATCCCGATTCTTACTACGAAGTGCGTGCTGGCACCAGCATCGGTTTTCATGGTTCCGGCAAGGCGGTTTTTGATATAGACAAGCAACAGACCGAGATTCAGATCGATACTCCGCATGGTAACACTGCGGTGCTTGGCACAAAATTCGGGCAACTTGTTTCTTCAGATACTTTTAACTCTGGGTTGAAGAAGGACAGGTTGAATTTACTGCCAGCAATGGTGCCAAACAAAAAGTTTCAGCCAGTCAGAAGCTTCAATGGAAAGTCAATGACGGGCCACTGCCACAACTGGCAAATTTTAACCTGCTTGAATCGGAAGATTTTTTCGGAAATAAAGATGAAAGCTTTAAATTTAACCAGAGATAACTTTGAGCACTTGTTTGCGAATGCAGATGTAAATGACACGACAACACGTTTGAGAAAGGCAGTTTGAATAAATGCAGATAATCAATCGCTCAAAGCTTCTTTTACAGCGACTTAAAAACATATTTGGGCTCCGACCTCTTTTGATCAGCGGAGTCATGTTTGCTCTGCTGGTTGCTGTGATCGTTGCAACGCCGGTAAGCACAGGCTGGCTTGAGCTTTACCTCTATGATCTCAAACATTTGGCAGCGGCAGAGTTCAGGTCGGCCAATCCTTCGCTGGCGGTTGTCGGAATCGATATGAAAACGCTGGCGGCCGGAGAAAAACGCTGGCCATGGCCTCGTCAAGATATTGCCGAGACTCTGCTGCGTCTTTCCAGGCTAAATCCACGCGGAATCATCGTTGATATCCTGTTTCAGAACTCTGACAGCGAAAGCGGTGACGCCCAGTTGGAGCAGGCCATACAGCAGATTGGCAATTTAATCCTGATTGCTATTCTCGAAGAGAAGACGTCTTCTCAGGGAATGAGTCTTGCCAGATTCACTTCGTTGTCGAGATTCAGTAGGAAGGCTTTGGCAGAGGGATTTGTCTGGGGGGTGATTGATCGCGATGGCCTTCTGCGCAGCTTTAAGGTTAGTGATGATCGTCTTGGCGCGCAGAGTGCCGCTTTGTTGGCTTCTCAGTGTTTTTTTGAAGCAGATCCTGTTCATGTTGCGAAACTCCCGACAGAAGTGCCGATAGTATTTGCGCGAAAAAATGGTGGAATACCTGTCATTTCTTTGCGCGACATAATCGAGCATGAGGAACAGTTTAAGGAGTTTTGTCGCGACAAAATTCTTATTCTTGGCGTTAATGCTCAGGCCGTGCACGATTATCACAACACGCCGATCGGAATTATTTCGGGTGCCGAAATACTTGCAGCCTCGCTTGACACTTTGATTTCAGATCGCATCGGCAGAATAGTTTTCAATGACTGGCGTTATCGGTTGGCGATGACTATAGCAGGTATAATACTGGGCTGGTTTGTAATTATGTCGAGCCTGCCGCTGATTATTACTCCGCTGATATTTGTAATCGCCGTGACAGGCTTGTTGATAATTTCAGAAGTCATGTTACTGCATTTTCCAGTGGCTGCTATGATAATTGGATGGTTGATCAGCAGCTTGATCTGCTACATGGCGAGATATTTTGATAATCTTTTCAGTCTTCGTGCCATGCAACACGAGGCGAGTAATGCTCGGCTGGTGCAGGAGCAATTATTGCCTGGAAATGAGCTGGTTTTCAACGGTTATCGTGTGTTTGGTGTTTCACGATCAGCGAATGAACTAGGTGGCGACTATTTTGACTACTTTGTAGTAAAAGACCGCTATCTGCTGGTAATAATCGGCGATGTCACCGGTCACGGCATACCATCGGCCCTGGCAATGGCTATTGGTAAGGCGACCGTTTTGCTTGGTCTCGAAAATGGATTTAAACCGGAAAAGCTTGTCGAATCTATAAACTCTGTTCTTTTTAATGCCTTGCGCCGTAAACTCATGATGACTGCCGCAATGCTATGGATCGACACCGAAACCCATGAATTCGAGTATCGCAATTGTGGGCATCCATATCCTTATATTTTCAAAGAAAATGGCAGTATAGAGCATCTTGCTTCCAGTGGTCTTTTTTTGGGCACTAAGGCTGTATATCGCTCGGCCCCGCCACGTTTGGGAAGCTTAGAATCTGGTGAGCGTATTCTCTTTTATACTGACGGACTGATCGAGTCGATCCCAGCAACTAAGGAGCAGGATGCCTTTATTCTGTTCAGAGACTACCTGTCATTACGGCCGAAATTGCCTGTTGTAGAAGCTTGTAGCGACATTATAGATCATCATCCGCACTTTTTGTCTGGTAAAGAGCAGCCAGACGATTTTACCGTGCTTCTGGTCGAAAGGTCAGGTCTCAGCCGTTCTGTAGCCGAATGAGGTAGATTCAAAAGGTCATTCAGCCAGATATTTTTTGGCAGACACTAAATCGTCTGTTACCTCTGCGAGTTCGAGCATTCCAACCATTTTGAATAAAGCAACCTTTGTTTTATCGATCCCGCAGAACACCACATCTGTGCGAAAATCACATGTGATCAGTTCCATTGCCTCTATGAGCTGTGCTACGCAGCAGCTGTTTATAACTTTGTTCTCACTGAAGTCGAAGATTACGCCTGCTGGCTTTTTGCCTGAAAAGGCTTCATTGATTGCATCGAAAATTTCTTTTCCGGCTTCCGCCTCGCAATAGCCTTGAATAGAGAGAATGAAAATTTTCTCATCACGCTTTTTCTCTATCTTGAACAACAGTTTGCCTCCAGACCACATAAATAGGATTAGCACAACAAATATAGCTTAATACATGTAGACATGACTGGCAATTGGAAAAAATGTTGCCAGCTTTGATCTGTAGCGGCGGGCAAAGCTATTTTTGCGACTATACGGTGAAAGAACCATTTGTCAGTCGAGCAACGGTTTGACTCATGGTTTATAATATAACAAAAATATTGGAGCCAGCCATGAAAATGCAGCAACTTGGAAAAACTGGAATTGAAGTAAGCCTGATGGGCATTGGCACACTGACGATGAGTCCGATGCAGCGTGGTCTGTCGGTTAATGAAGGCGCCGAAGTGATATTATATGCACTTGAACAGGGCATAACCTTTATTGACACAGCACAAATGTATGGGTCATATCCGCAGGTTGCTGCAGCTCTCAAGCAGTGGAAGGGTCCAGCACCAGTGGTAGCTTCAAAATCAGCCGCGCACAGTCGCGATGCCATGCAGGCTGCTGTCGAAGAATGCCTGCAGCAGACCGGTTTGCCATGTATAGACGTCTTTATGCTGCATGCCGTTCGGGATGCCAGCGATATCGAAGCCCGTCGTGAAGCGTTGCAGTATCTGCGCGAAGCCCGCGAAAATGGCCTGATCAAAGCTGTTGGTGCAAGTTCGCATTCAGCGCAGACTATCGAAATGCTTGCGAATACTGAAGGTATAGAGGTTTTGCACCCAATGTACAATCGCGATGGCATAGGTATCCTCGACGCGACTTTGCCTGAAATGACCGAGATTTTGAAGCGGGCTCGCGCCGGCGGAATCGGTATTTATGCAATGAAACCGCTGGGTGGTGGGCATCTGCGCAATGACGCGGCAGCTGCATTAAACTGGCTTTTTGCCTCGCAGGTGGTCGATTCGGCCGTTATCGGCATGACCAGCAACGAAGAAGTTGATATGAACGTCAGAATTGCCGGCGGAGAACCTGTAGACGCGGAATTTGCTCGTAAAGTGGCTGGTAGAGAACGTCGCTTGTTTATAAATAAGGGGATCTGCCAGAATTGTAATGCCTGCGTAAAAACCTGCCAGCAGAACGCTTTGTGTCCCGGCGAGAAGGCGCCAGTTATCGATTACGAACTCTGTATTCTCTGCGGGTACTGTGCGCCGGTCTGCCCGAAGTTTGCGATTAGAATAGTTTAGGGCAACGGGATTCCGACAATAAAAAATCAGCCCCCGACAAATCGGGGGCTGATTTTAGTTAGCTGATATACAGCGATTTATACGCCTTAGAAACCGCCAAAGCCTTCAGATGAAGCGGCTGGTTTTGCTTCGTCTGCTGGTTTGTCTGCTGCTGCGTCAGCCGGCTTGTCGCCGACTTCTTCTGTTGCCGCAGGAGTTTCCGGTTCTATCGCATCAAAACCGCCAGTAGCTGCTGGTTCTTCTTTTTTGTCATCGACCGCATCGAAGCCGCCTGAGAATCCGCCGGCCGCAGGCTTGTCTGCGGGTTCGTCTGCGTCCATGCCACTGAATCCGCCGGCTGAAGTGTCGGCCGGTTTAGTGTCAAGCTGTGTCGGTTTGACTTCGCCAGGCTTAACATCGGGAACTGTGGGAGTCTGAATGCTTGCCGCAGCACTGTCTTCATCGGGAAGAACGATGTCTTCTGTGCCCATAAGTGGGTTTTCTTCGAAGATTGAGCTGCTCTGAGTGCTTTTTGTCGTTTCAGTCAGGCTGGGCAGAGTGACTTCTCTTGCGCTCAGAAGTTTGCTGAATTCTTCTTTGTAGCGAATCTCGGTAGGATTGAAGCCAAAGTAGAACTGGATAGTTGGCGAGTAGGATACGGTAAGACCAGCCACAACAATCGCAACCATGCTCATGAGCTTGATGAGAATGTTGAGGGACGGGCCGGAAGTGTCTTTGAAAGGATCGCCGACAGTATCGCCTACAACAGTGGCTTTGTGATTGTCAGAACCTTTGCCACCCATATTTCCAGCTTCGACGTATTTCTTTGCGTTATCCCAGGCGCCACCGGAGTTAGCCATCATAATGGCAACAGCGAAACCACAGGCCAGGCCACCGACGAGCATGCCGATAATACCACCCACGCCGAGAACCAGGCCGACGACTATCGGGGTAATAATTGCCACGAGGCTGGGAGCAAGCATTTCTTTCTGAGCGCCCTTGGTTGAAATGGCGACGCATGCAGCATAATCAGCTTTTACGCCTTTGTCACCCTTGAGCAGTCCAGGGATCTCTTTAAACTGGCGTCGAACTTCTTCTACCATGCTGTGAGCAGCGCGGCCAACAGCTTTCATGGTCATGGCGCAGAAAACGAATACCAGCATGGCGCCGAGGAACACGCCGACAAGCACAAGCGGGTTCATCAGAGTCACGTTGTAGAAGGCCATGAAGTCTGCCATAGTGGCTTTGGCGATCGGAATCGCTTTGTCCGGGCCGGCGAAGATATACTGGTCAAGCTGTGAGTCGCTGAATTTGGCGATACGAAGCAGACCGATACGAATTTCTTCGATATAGGCACCGAGCAGAGCCATGGCGGTAAGAGCTGCTGAACCAATCGCAAAACCTTTGCCAGTTGCGGCGGTGGTGTTGCCAAGAGAGTCAAGGGCATCGGTGCGTTTGCGCACTTCCGGGCCCATCTCTGACATTTCAGCGTTGCCGCCGGCGTTGTCGGCGATCGGGCCGTAAGCGTCAGTAGCCAGTGTAATGCCAAGAGTTGAGAGCATGCCGACTGCGGCAATGCCGATACCGTAAAGACCCATGGCCGGGTTAACAAAGCCATCGGCGAAGCCGTAGGCCAGAATGATAGCGAGTCCCACGGTTACAACCGGAATTCCTGTCGACATCATGCCAGTGGCCAGGCCTTCGATGATGACGGTTGCTGGACCGGTAGTTGCCTGGGCAGCTACTTCCTGTGTTGGCGGATAATCGCCGGATGTGTAATATTCAGTGGCCCAGCCGATGATAATGCCGGCTACCAGACCTGTGATAATCGAGCCGAGAACACCAATGTGTTCGGGCAGCATATAGTAGGTCAAAATTGCAGAGCCGATTGCTGTTAATGCTGAAGAAACATTAATGCCGCGGCTGAGTGCACCCATCAATTCTTTCTGTGAGGCGTCTTCATCAGTGCTGACGAAGTAAATGCCTATCAGCGAGAAGACAATGCCGGAACCGGCTATGGCCATTGGAAGCAGAATTGAATTAATCTGGAACTGCAGCATGTCGCCAGCTGAGAACGCGGCGGCACCAAGAGCAGCGGTGGCCAGAATTGAGCCGCAGTATGACTCATAAAGATCGGCACCCATACCAGCTACATCGCCAACGTTGTCGCCAACGTTGTCGGCAATAGTTGCCGGGTTGCGTGGATCGTCTTCGGGTATGCCTGCTTCGGTTTTACCGACAAGGTCAGCTCCAACGTCAGCAGCCTTGGTGAAAATGCCGCCGCCAACGCGTGCGAACAGCGCTTGTGAGCTTGCGCCCATACCAAAGGTAAGCATGATGGTGGTGATTTCCATATAATCATGCACTGCGAAAATACTGTCTTTGAACGTGGTTTCGCCTAAGGTCATGACGTAGGTGAGGACTTTCCACCAGATAGCGATGTCGAGAAGGCCAAGGCCAACAACGACGAAGCCCATAACGGCGCCGCTGCGGAATGCAACCAGCAGTCCCTGATTAAGAGACTTGGCAGCGGCGGCAGTGGTGCGGTTACTTGCATTGGTAGCGGTAATCATGCCAAGATAACCCGACAGGCCTGAGAAGAAGCCGCCGGTCAAAAAGGCTATAGGTGTCCAGGGGCTCTGGACTTTGAGAACAAATGCCAGGAATGAGAAGAAGGCAAATGCTACAACAAAGAAAATGCCGACAACCCGGTACTGAGACCAGAGATACGACATAGCGCCTTCTTTTACATAGCCGGCGATTTCCTGGGACTTAGCAGTACCAGGATCCGATTTCATCATGGTTGCGAAAAAATAATACGCAAATAGCAGAGCAATCAGGGAGCCCAGGGGGGCAAGCCAGAAAAACAGTTGAGTGTCCACACAAATCTCCTTCAGGTCAGCGTTCCTTCATTAACTCTTATCTATATTGACAGTTTGTTACTATATCTTCTAGGGGTGGGATTGTCAAATGTTTTGCAACTCAGATTTTGCTCGTTTGACTGATTTGTGTTAGGGTTGCATCCTATGAATGAAATTCCACAGATACACTCTCATATCCGAACTCCATTGGTAATAGTCAGTCAGGCCGGTGTTTTTCTGGCTGTTCTTCTGGC
This sequence comes from Candidatus Rifleibacteriota bacterium, assembly GCA_018818125.1. Lineage (GTDB taxonomy): Bacteria > Muiribacteriota > Ozemobacteria > Ozemobacterales > Ozemobacteraceae > Rifleibacterium. Next base: position 4,933 of record JAHISQ010000074.1, on the reverse strand, counting down.
CGTTCAGATGCTGGGATTGCCAAATCCGGTCACTGGAACCCTGGTCAATGCTCTGCTGATATTTATCATGCTGAATCTTGGTGCCAGATATGCTGTAATGCTGGCAATTCTCAGTCCGGTCGGCGGAATAATATCAGGTCACCTGCCGGCTCCTCTTTACCCGCTTTTGCCGGTCATCATGAGTGGCAACGTTCTTCTGCTGGCAATTTACGCTCTTTTGCGCAACCTGCCGGCGCTGGTTCGCTATGTTGTGCCTGCCGCGATAAAGGGGATCATGATCTGGGGCGCCGGGGTCATGATAATTGATTCATTAAAACTGAGTGACAAGGTTCAATGGCTGATTTTGCCTGTTTTAGGCATTCAATTTTTTACCGCTGCCGCCGGACTTCTCTTAGGGGAAAAACTGTTCGCTGCCTTCAGCCGCAAGGTTTCCCGGCCGCCAGAACGCTGATGTAGCTGAAATCTAGTCTTTGCCTGGCTTGAGCAGACGGTCCCAGTCGTGCAGAATGTTGTGGGCGAAGTTGATTATCTCGGGCTCGGTTTCGTCTTCCAGTAGTTTGTCTATCTGCCCTCGATAATCAGTTCCACCAATGCTGCCGATAGCACGCAATGCCTGCAGACGCTCGGAATCCTCTGTGCTTTCGAGCATGAGTACTAGTCGTTTCAGTATATTTTCGACGATTGGTAACACCATCAGGCTTGTTTGTTCACTATAAGCCGGGAACAGGCGTCTGAATTTGCGCGCTTTAGCCAGAAATGAAATTGCAAAAGCAGCTGAGGCGCGCATTCTGCTGTTATCCGATTTTAGCAGGCCGTAAAGACAGGCAAGAGTCTGCTGGTCATCGGCAAGCCAGAGCCCCAGCAGAGTGTTGGCGCATACGCGGGGAGCTGTGTCTGCCATCAGATTTTTGAACATCTCGCGTTTGCCTGCGAACTCAATTGGAATACAGGCCTCCACGGTGTTAGCCCGGATTCTGTCGTCGCTATGCTTAAGAAGCTCTGTATAGAGCGGAATATGCTCGCTGTCTCGGCTGAGCGCAAGCACGGAGATCGCTATTGACTTTATCTGCGGATCCAGACTTGTTTTTATTATTTCGATCAGATAGCTCTTTACTTCGAGGTTCTGACGAAAAACGAATGGAGCAAGCGCTCTGATCGCTTCGTTGCGATACTCACAGTTTTCGTCGGCAATTGCCGATTTGAGAAAGGCAAACCCTTCACTGCTTTCAGTGAGCCCGAAAGCAGAAACTATTGACTGATTTCCACGAGTTGATGCCGTTTTTATGCGCTCACGAAAGTAGGCAAAGTTGGCAAATCCGGTCAACAGGTAATGGTTAACGTCTTCCTCGTCGTTGCCTGATTCGATACCTTTAAACAAAAGATCGTCGCGGGCAGCGTTGGCAAATGCAAGGTCAGCAACCGGTACAAATCCATTGCTGCGATTAGAAAGGTCGGCATTATGCCGGGCATTTGCGATACTGCCGCCAATTGCGCTGAAATCAGAGCGTGATTGGCTGCCGATATGCCCGATGATTACTTTGCCGCTGGTGAGGCCGACTTTAAGGAAAACTTCTTCAAGACCAAGCTGTGCCTGTTTGTAGTTGAACAGGTTGATGTTATTGCGGGCGGATAGAGCTGCAAAGCCTGCGCGTAAAGCTGCCGGCCAGGGATCAGACTTTCCAGCCGGAAAGATGGCTGTCAAAAAGCCGTCACCAAAGCGATCGACTATACCACCGGCCTCGCCGATTATTTCTGAGGTCTGATCAAAGAAGCTGTTAAGAGTGTCAACCGCTTCCGACGGTGAGTTCCGCTCAACAAAGAGGTTGAACTTGCTGAGTTCAAGATGCAGCACCATGGCGTCAAAGACTTTGCCGCTGAAATTTTTGTCGGCAAGCTCGGGATCGCTTTCGAGGAATTTTTTTGTGATCGAATTGCTTGTCGTCTCGCGATTTTGCAGAATCGACGAGAGGCGGTTAAAAGACAGAGCCAGCGCGCCAAACTCATCAGAGCTTTTGACAAAGGCTTTTTGCTTGTAATCCCCGCGACTGATTGATTCGACAGATTGCAGAATCGCATTGAGCGGTGCGAGCAGTGTTGCCGAAATACCGTAGGCAATGAGAACGCCGATGACAATAAGAACCATGCCCAGGGTCAGATTGTAAAAGAGCAGGTTGCGGATGTGTTCGTATTCTTCGTCGATGGTGAAACCTGCTCGGATCGAGCCATGGCGCTTGCCGCCGATAATGATCGGAACTGAGGTGTCATAAACCGGGCGCAGATTGTCTGATGCGCGTCTGATCGACATGTCAGGTGAGAACAGTGCGCTGCGCGACCAGGCGTCAGAAAAATACTTTCCGTGCATGCCCGCTTTGGTACTCGATATGATGCGGCCGAGATTGTCGAGTATCAGGCAATATTCGACCTTGTCGTTTTTAGTAAATTCTCCGAGCGCATAGTCGATTCCCTGAAAGTTGCCGCGCACAATATCTTCACCCATGGAAAGCGCAATCATTTTGCCGAGAAGTCGACCAGTTTCTTCTGCCCGTTTCAGGCTGGTTTGCTTTATCTGTAATGTTACCAGATACACTGAGATCAACATGATAAACGTGATCAGAAGTGTAAACGTGATGGCTATTTTTTGGCGAAAGCCAACGGTAAACGTCTGAGCCTGAGCGTGGGCGTGCGCTTCATTGGCCATTCAAATACTCCTGCTCGAGCATGTCATAGGTCTGTTCGTTCGGGCGTCGGGTTTTGAACATGCCCGAAAACATTTCTGAATTCTGCTGCTGCCCGGACTTTTTCATGAAGTTGCCAACAATGATTTGTTCATACGGATTACGGTCTTTGGAGGAGGTGATATAAACGCCTCCCGGCATTTCGTGGCTTTCATGGATAATTCGCATGGATTTACGCGTAGATTCAGCCTGTTCGAGGAAAAAATTGCTCGAAAGAATTATGCAGTCGTACTGATCGTTCTGTAGCCCGAGAATGGAGTCACTGTAATTTTCTGAATAATATTCCTGTTTGAAAAAGCTGGCATGGTCGTAGCCCAATTTTGCAAGCTCTTTTAGCGGGATCTGATAGCCGGAAAGCGAATCGTTTCCGCGGTAGGCAATTCGATAGCCTTTTATATCTGCCATAGTTCTGGCTGGGCTGTCTGCCTTAACGACGAAAAGTGTTCGTTTTGGCGGATCACTGAATCGTTCGAGGATGGCTTTGATTTTCTTCTCTTTCCGGGCGGCAAGGTAAGACATGATATCTATACTGCCAAAGTCGACGAGGCGGCCCTCCACCTTATTTATCAGTTCATACTCGCTGGTCGAAATGTCGATCTTCGCGGCTTTGCCGGTTTTTTCTACAATTTCGTCAAGGGTTGGTTGCATTAACTCAAGAAATTTGACCAGATCGCCACGCGGGACCGTAAAAGAAAAAACTACTTCATCACGATTATCTGGGTCGTTGGCAGAGTTGTAAGGTGCCTGCGCAGATATTCCAGAAAAAACGTCGGGCAGATTCGAACTGTTGCTGGTGTACTCGACGAAGGTTTTCCATAAAAAACCGCCCGTGCCTATAATACTGGCTAACAGAATAAAGGCTACGCCCACAAAAATAGAAGTCTTGTCTGCCGATGTCCTGATTGTCATTTTTCACTCGTATCGCAGGTTGATATGCAAATCTATCATAAATGATGTCCGGTAATGCAAAAAAAAAAAATCAAGCCCTGCAATTCTGGGTAGGCAATCCTCTTGTTTTATTTCTGGTGAATTATGCTGATCGCTTTACGGGTCAATTCTCGATTGTTAGATACTCCAAATCTCTGCTTCAGGCGCTCAAGATATGTTTCGACTGTGCGGGTGCTTAAACGAAGCTGTTTAGCAATTTCGCTGCGACTAAACCCCTGTCCAAGCAGTGTAAGAATTTCCATTTCGCGACTGGGCAAGTCTTGCAGCGCTATTTCTATGCCTGTTTGCAAGACCAGTCTTTTTTCCATTGTTTTGGCCAGAGCTGGGCCAAAAAAACGATTGCCCGCCATTACTTCCTCAATTGCGTCAATAAGTGTTTCGACTGGATCTGACTTGGTTACGTAACCATTTACGCCGATTTTCAGGGCGTTTTCAACAAACAGTTGTGCGTCCTGCATTGAGTAGACAATAAGCAGCAGTTCGGGCAGAAGTTTGCGAACTTCATTGAGGCCTGCGAAAGCAGTTCCTTCGTTCAATGACAGATCAAAAATGGCGATTTTGGCATTGGCAGTTGGAAGTAACGATGTGGCCTCATCTGCAGTCGCAGCTTCTCCGCATATTGCATAGTCGTGCCTTTCAAGCATCGTCTTAAGTCCAAAACGCATTACCGGGTGATTTTCAACCAGGAAAATAGCTGTCTGGCTTTCTGAATCACTGTTCATTGTAGAGCTCTCGCGGCTACAGGAGCTTGAATACTAAGCCATGTGCTGGCATTCTGAGACAGGTCAGCGATCTGCCAGGAATCTCTGAGCAAGCCGATGCGATAATCTATAAATTCGGGTGTGGAACCGGCAGGAAAAAGGGCACAGTCTACTATGTTCATCTCTGATTCGCCTCTGTGTCGATTTTTATTTTAATTGTGTAGAGTGACGTGCGCTAATACAATATCGGGCAAATCAAGCCCTTTAAAGAAAACATAGCAATCCAAAACCGTTTCGAACTCCAATTTTAGCTTGATTTTAGTTTAATTACAATGATTATTTGATGGTTTCGCCAATTTTGTACGTACTTTTACGGACATACTTTTTGAAAAATTTGTGCTATAAACAACGACCGTTAGAAATTAAACTAAAAAAATGAGGAAAAAATGCGGAAAATTCTTTTGTTGATTGTACTGATGTCGCTTGTAACAATGTCTGCCCAGGCGTGGGAACGCTCATTCAAGGGCGAAGACCAGAAGGACTGGGTAG
>JAHISQ010000009.1 GCA_018818125.1 Candidatus Rifleibacteriota bacterium | reverse complement strand
GGATAGCTGATCTATATTTCAAGATTCAACGTTTATAAATACCATTCGTTAAACAGTATTCAAAGGATCTCGCCTTGCGACAAGACCCACTTGGCATCATAATAAGTCTTCTGATCTTATTCTCAATGATCTTCGAGTCATCTCTGGCTCGTCCCGCCGAGGCAGGAAATACATATTACCAAAACCGCCGCGCACTGTCAACAAGAATATTATTATTTGAATAAAATATTGTGCGTCATTTCTGGAATCCGATGATTTTACCGTTGCGGAAAGCAACTATCTGAGCGAGGATCTCGACAGCGATTTCTTCTGGAGTCGTGCTGCCAAGATTGATGCCAATCGGCGCGAACAATTCTTCAGTGCGTTTTTCGGCGATTCCCTGAGCGACAAGGGCTCTTTTCATTTCTATCAGTTTCTTCGCTGAACTTACCAACCCAATATATGAAGCCTTAGTAGGAATCACTTTTTCAAGAACCTCGAAGTCTTTGAGGTGTCCTGGAGTCACCACTACCACATGGCAGTTTTCGTCAAGAGCGGCTTCTACCACAGCCTCTTCATAAGACTTGCAGATAACTCTCTCGCATTCCGGAAAAATTGCCGGATTGGCAAATTCAGAACGCTCGTCGATGATGGTCACGCGAAAACGCGCAAGTGCCGCCATTTTAGCAAGAATTTTGCCAATATGCCCGGCACCAAAGACCACCATACGCGGTTCATGTGCCTGCAGTTCGATAAAAACACGGGCTTTGCCGCCACAAATTGGATCATTGCCGACAAGCGGATTAGACAGATCAAAAGTCATAATAGTTGAAGTGCCATTTTTAAATTGATCAATAGCAGCTTCGCGCACACGTTCTTCGTTAATACCTCCACCAACAGACCCAGAAATCGAACCGTCGCGAAACACAATCATCTTCTGACCAACGGTTCCGGGGCTTGACCCAATGGTTTCAACTACTGTGCACAACACAAAGGGCTCGTTTTTATTGAAGGCTCGTCTAAGCTCCTGAAAAAATTCGGTTGCCATGAATAAATATCCTTAGCCGTTAGTTTCTCAATATATAGCGTTTTTGCAGACGGCTTTCAACTTGTTTAAAAATCAGGTCAAGAATTGAACGCTCAACGCCGATAACTTTCCTGTAAAAAGAAAAACAAATTCGGAGGCAACATGAGCTCTCAGGCCCTGCTTAGAAACATCAATACAGAATCAGCGGCATCACAGCCATCAGAACTGATTACCCCATTTGGCCCGATAACCCGCAGATTCGACGAATTCTGGACTGCCAAGCAGAGACAGATGCACTCGTTGCATTATGCGAACTCCTATCGTGCCTCGTTCAAGCCTGAGTTGCCAGAATACTTCATTTCTCGCTTCACCAGCCCTGGCGATCGCGTTGGCGATCCTTTCGGCGGCCGTGGCACCACAATTCTGCAGGCTGCCCTGATGAACCGCAAAGGCGTATCTAACGATGTAAACCCCTTGGGTGAGAGACTTGCAGCTCCCAAGATTAATCCTGTTACAATTGAAGAAATCAGCGAAAGACTGGAAAAAATCGACTTTAACGCTCCGGTTGATATGGGACGTGAAGATGACATGTCAATGTTCTACCACCCAGACACCTATCGCGAGCTCATTAACCTGCGCAACTATCTGACGAAACATCGTGACAATGTCGATCGCTTCATCGAGATGACTGCCCTTTCACGCCTGCACGGGCACTCAAATGGCTTTTTCTCGGCATACTCGTTTCCGCAGATTTCTATTCCCAAAGTGAATCAGGCTAAGATTAACAAAACTCGCGGCATTGAGCCTGATTATCGCGATATCAAATCGCGCATACTGAAAAAAGCAAAAACCACCCTGAAAAGTGGCCAAATTGAAGAACTCAAGCGCTGGGCCAAGCATCAAAAGCTGACAACCGGCGATTCACGCGACCTCAAAGAATGGGAAAGCGAAAGCGTACATCTCATAGTTACTTCGCCGCCCTTTCTTAATCAGGTAGACTATGTTCAGGATACCTGGATTGAAACATGGTTCTGTGGCATTCCCCGTGAAGAAGTTGAAGGCAAGATTGTGCAAACTCCAGATCTGAACAAGTGGATGGAATTTATCTCACGCACATTGTCCGAGCTTCACAGGGTGCTGGTGCCCTCCGGTCTGGTCGCGATGGAAGTTGGCGAAGTGCGCCACCAGGGTGAACTTTTAAACCTGGATGAGGTGCTGGTAAACCTGACCTGTTCAAAGCAGTATAACCAGGACCAGTTCAGAGTTAAGGAAATATACGTGCAGAGCCAGCAGTTCACCAAACTGGCCAACTGCTTCAGAGTCGACAACAACAAACTCGGCACTAATACAAACAGAATCGTTCTCATGGAAAAGATATAGGAGGCAACTTATGCGCATTACCCCAATGGACATTTACCAAAGAGAGTTCTCGCGAAAGAACATTGGTGGCCTCGACGAAAACGAGGTATACAGCTTTCTCAAAAAAGTCGGCCGCGAGTATGAAACTCTCTACGCCGAAAACAAGTCGCTGAAGGATCAGGCACAACGCCTGACAGGCCAGATGGAAGACTACCTTGAGCTTGAAAAGACTCTTAAACAGACACTTATCTCAGCTCAGAAAGCATCTGGCGACCTTAAGGACAATGCCGTGAAAGAAGCCGAACTCATCGTAAAAGAGGCTGAGCTGCAATCTGAACGTATTCTTGACGAAACAAGAAGTGAGTCAGAGCTTATCGGCAAAGATATTCGTGAACTTAGAAGGCAAAAACGCATGCTCAAGGTTGAACTGCGCACCGTTCTTGAATCATATCTGTCAATGGTTAATGAAGATTCACCAGTATTTTCAAGAACAGTCGAGCCGGTAGCAAAAGCTGCCTGAACCAATGCTGGCTGATGTTTGCATAAAACAGACCCCCGAAGGGTCTGTTATTATGGTTTTAGCCGTTGCCAGATCTTCGCGAACAGAAATCGTTGACTTACATCAGGAACGATGTAGAATAAAGGTTAAGGCCGCGCCAGTTGACGGAGAAGCCAATGCCGCACTAGTCAGCTTTCTTGCCAAGACTTTTGGTCTGGCAAAAAGCCGGGTAAGTCTCAAGCAGGGGCAGACCAGCAAACAGAAGGCTTTCTTACTGCGCGATCTGGATGCCCGGCAGGCAATCGAAGTCCTGCAAGGTATACTCAGCATGAAAGAGCGGTAACCGGAATGAAAATAACGAAGTGGTTGTGGGGACTGTGGATTGCCATGATCCTGTCGATGCTTCTGCGGCGGCAGGCTGACACTTACATGCTTGTTGCCCTGATCATCATTCCGATTCTAATCGTGCTGATGGATCTGCATGAAGAAATAGCCGCTCTCAGAGAAGAAAACAAGCATCAACGCAAATTTGTAATGGACAGATACAACGTTCTTTCTGAACGCATGACCGATGTTTCAAGTCAGATCGAGAAGCGACTGGTAGTAGATTTCGCAGAGTTTGCCCAGAACAATCCGCAGCCAACAACTGGTGAGCTCCCCAGACTGTCGCCCGAAACCATACGGAAGCGCAAACTCAAAAAGCGCCGCAGACTGGAACAGGAGAAAGCTTCAGCACAGCTTCCTGATTTCACCAAGTTATCAGAACTCCCCGAACCAAAGAACCAGGAAAAACCAGATATCATTGAACCAAGCTGATGTGCTGATTTTTGGCCAACAGTTGCCAGAAAATTGTCAATTTTCACCCCAACCCTGATGAGTTGTCAGTCTTTTTTGCTGTACAGCGATTTTTCAGCGAGGGGTGGCGGGCGGCACGTTATTTGCTTATAATGAACGTAATAAGTTCTCTAATAAGGAAAATAACCAGAAATGAAGCCGACCTATTTAAAAGTAGCGAGTATTGCAATCATTTTCCTTCTGGCTGGTTCTGGCAATGCATTTGCCTGGGGCAGCAGAACACACATGAAAATCGTCTCTGACGCGTTTCACATCATGCCACAGGCTTTTCGAGACTTTCTAGGCAAAGTCAGCAATCCGGAAGTCAAAAAGCGCGTCCTCAATGATCTCATGGTTGGCAGCGTTGAGCCCGACCGAGTTTTAAAAGATTTTCAGAACCACATTTTTCATATTCAGGCTATGAGCATGGGCAAAGGGCCATTTCACGTTGAGAGCCTGGTTAACGAAGTTGGCGAAGCAATCGCAAAAAAGAGCAGCAAGAAAGAAATCATCCAAAAACTGGGCTGGATCGGCCACTATGCCGCAGATCTGGTGCAGCCATTACATACTGGCTCAAGTCTCGATGAAACAGTTGAAGAAAAAAGCTACCATTCTGCCACAGAAAAAGACGCCGATCGTTGGGTTCTCACTTATGGTGTAAATTTTGATGGCTGCGACAGCGTTAAAAGAATCAGCGCACGCATGATCTACGAAAGCCTGTGGGCCAACCAGTATTACGATGCCCTTGAACAAGCTTACACAAAAGGCAAGCGTTACGAAGAGTCGCGAGAAATTTTAGCCAACGCGTATTCCCGTGCGGTAAACGATGTTGTCGACATGTGGTATAGTGCATGGGTAGCTGGCGGTGGCAAAGTATTGCCGTCAGATAAAAAGCCCAGATACTTCCCGGCAGTTAAGAAGTTTGGTTTTATTGAATAACCAATAGCACTTAATCAAGAACCCCGCCTCAATCATAAGGCGGGGTTCTTCTGCTTTAGCAGTGAATCGAAACCCGTAATAATGAGGGTTCGATTTTATCAAACGAGCATATCAGATCACTGGTTTGGCAAGGCGCAACAGCAGACTGGTAGCCATCTCAGCCATTTCGCTGCCGGAGCGGCTCTGCTCAATCAGCTTTTCAATGGCACTTGGATCATCGGTAAGACCGACAGCGAATGCAGATACAATCTGCTGATCAGAAGTCCCATATTCCATAAGTTGCTTTAAAACCGCGCGACCCGATTCGCCAAAACCAAGAAGTGCGATAGCCGACATTTTGCGCACTGTCCATGATGGGTCGGCAGTAAGATTTTCGAGCTGTTTTTTGAGCTGAAAAAGCTTGAGTTTGCCGCATAGATAAGCGCCTGAAGAGCGGTTCAGTTCATTAGAAGAAAGCAGCAGTTTTTCAATATCACTCGCATTGTCGGTCAGGCCCATGCTCCAGAGCGCCTGAACGCAATCGGCCTGAACACGGTGATCCTGATCTTTCTTAAGTTCGATTATGCGGTCGATAATGTCACGCGGCAATGAGCCAAGCTTGTCGTGCTTCTTTTTGAGCGCCATTACTGCGTTGGCACGAACGCGCGCATCTGGTGCCGACAAACACTCCCTTAGGAAATCGAGAGTTCCATCGCACTCAAGATCACCAAAGGCCGATGCAATAGTTGCCCGCACCTTGTGACTATCCGTTTTTTCAAACAGACCTCTGAGTTCATCAAGAACATCTGGGGCGCCGAGTTCTACCAGAGAGCGGATTGCAGACAAAACTATTATTTCTGATGGACTATAAAGAAGCTTTTTGATCGGCTCACGAGCGGCCGGAACGGTTGCACGGCTCATCGCCAGAATGGCAACTCTAACCACCTCGGGATCCTTGTCTTCCAGGGCTTTGAGAAAGATAGGCACGAATTTTTCGTCCCAACGTTTCTTCAAAATAACTATAGTAACCCAGCGCATCTCAGAGCTCAAATCAGAGAACACTCGCGCCAGACGGTTCACCGCTTCCGGAAAGTCAAAACAGCACAGAGTGGCCATGGCCAATGCGCGATCAGCGTGGTCTTCGTCCTCCATAATACGGATCATCGGCAGATAGATGAGCTGGCGGCTGCCCTCGGCGCCGACAAAAACTACCATATCCATGAGGGTCGCGTGCATATCGCGCAGATACTCGACAACCCGATCCCTAACGCTTTCAGGTGGAATTTTCTGCAGATACTCGATTACGCGATCAAGCGGAACCGGGAACATCTTGCCTTTAAGAAAATCGATGATTTTGCGCTCTATCTTTGGGTTGCCGTCTTCGATCTGGCGCAGTACCGACACTGCAATGCAGGTGAGAAACCCGTCATACTTAATCAGAAGACTGGTCATTACGTTACTGTCGAGCATGGTCATACCTTTCTAGAAAAATTGCTATTTTCCTTCAATGCGCAGCAGCGCATCACGTGCCTGCTGCTGCAGGCTGGAGTTCGGATATAGATTGAGAATACGTTCATAGTTCTGCCGGGCTTTGGTATAGTCACGGCGATAAGTCTCATAAGTATAGGCAATTGCAAACTGGGCCTTGTCGGCAAACTCGTTGTTATAGAACTGGTCGATGAGATCCTGCCAGGTTTTGATCGCTTCGTCATAGGCCGCGAAACCCTCTCTGAGAACAAAGCCGAGTCTAAAGTAGGCCTCATGAACTGTCGGGTCATTCTGGCGGGTATCAATTATGCGCAGATAGATTCGGCGTGCCTCGTCGAAGTTGCGTATCAGCAGTTCGTTTGACTTGGCAAGTTTAAGCTCGATGTCCATGGTTTCGATGGAAATTGGGTGGACACGAATGTAGTCTTCCAGTAGTCTGAGCGCCTTCTGGCCATCGAGCAACACTTCCATGTAGTGATCATAGAGTTTCAAAGTGTATTCTTTTACGAGCGGATCATCAGGATTTTCGTCAAGCCAGCGTTGATAATACATTGCGGCTTTCTGTGGATCCTGCAGGTAATCCATGTTGATTTGAACCAGAGTTTTCATGATATCGAGAGTCGCCAGTGACTCGGGATTGTCGTTCCAGAGATCTTCAAGCTCGCGCTCGGCCATGCGGAAATCCTTGAGATCTTCAACCTGACGCGCAATAATTTCGTCCATATCTTCGATAACGATTTCATCGTCTTCCGAATAAACTCGTTTTACAACCTTCTTGCCACGTACCGGGCGAGCTTTCTCGCGTTTCTGTTCATCGAGACGTCTGAGCTTGGCAGTAGCAAACTCACGCACTTTGCGCACTTTCTGATAGTCAGCCAATATCGAGGTATAAAACAGTTCGGTCAGTTCAGCACTATTGAGTTTGTCTTCGACCAGTGAGCCAATGTGAATAATCAGGTCGAAATTATTAAGCGACGGCTCGTGGGTGTCAAGAAGCATGTCAAGATAACTGACCGCTTTAACAAAGTCGCCCTTCTTCTCGTAGAGGTCCGCAATTTTTTTGAGAATTTCTCGACTGCGGCGAGCTGGCGGGTTGGTTTTCAAAAATTTTTCGTATTGCAGAATGGCGCGATCATAGTCATGCAAGTTATTTTCGAGTACCTTGCCAATAAAATATGGCATCTCACCGCCGCCGGAGGGCGACATTGCCTTGAGACGATCGAGCTGTTCAACATTCATCTGTGCTTCTATTTCATAGAGCTTTTTCTCGATTACTTCGCGATGCAACGGATTGAGTGATCTGAACTGCAGCAGCACATCGAGATAATGATGAGCCCTGGTCAGATTTTTATTGCGTTCTTCGTATTTATACAGCCAATAATAGCCTGATCTGCTCAATAAGCTTCGGGGATAGCGGTTAATCAGAGACTGATACCATTTTACCGCTTCTTTTTCGAGATTTTGCGCAGCGTTCATACGTGCGAGTCTGAAAAGAACCATATCTTTGCGGCATCCGGGGTGATATAGGCTGCGCAGAGCCTTTTCGTATTCGGCATTTGCCTTGTCGTAATTACCGGCATCTTCATAGATACGGGCGGCATAATAGCGCATTTTAGCGACATCTGGCCGGTTTTCGAGTTTATTGATCGCTGTTTCGAGAAGGCCCAGGGCATAAAAACGGTCTTTATTTACCCGCCACGCGCGGAATACAGCACTCATTCCAGTTTCGTTATCCCGACTTTTTTCAGAATACAGCACACGCTCGCTGAACAGCTTAAGTTGATTAATGCGACTGGTAATATCTTCGCGCACAAAGGGATCGCGACTGGCGGCGAGGCCCTTTTCCCAGTAATCAAAAGCCTTTTGCGGATCTTTTAGCTCAGCCAGAGCCAATTCACCGAGATTGAGATAGACTTCGTCCCGGCGCGGCGATTCGGGAAACAGTTCGATAAAACTTTCGTAATTCTCTATGGCAGCATTGAGATCCTTGAGCGATTCTTTGAGCAACCGCGCGCGTTCGATAATGACCTCTTCGCTTTCACTGCCCTGGACACCGGTCTTAAGCATGTCGCTCAGTTCAGAAACAGCACGAATAGCACGGGTATTTTCTGCCCTGATCTTGCTCTCGCGGTAATACTCAGAATTCGGGTAAACCAGAGTTATCTCATAGAAAAGATCTTCAGATCGGTATCTGGTGTTCTCAGCGCCTTCGATCATCTTTGCAAGTCTGAACATGCGGCTGGCGGTTTCGGGCTCTTCGGGATACTGATCAATCAAATCCTCAAACTCACCTATTACTCCGCGTTTTCCAAGCTCATCGACTTTCTTTTCGATCCAGAGCGTAGATTCCGGCAACGTAAAGCCAGCACTAAAATCGCGCAAAATTGCGGCAGCGCCTTTATAATCTTCGTCCTCTTCTGATTTGGCAATAAGTCTGGTAAGCGCCTTGAAACGGAACTCTTCGGCACCTTCTGATTCAAGCGCCCTTCTGACGTAAGTAAAGTCGTCAGTCAGTTTTTCCAGTCGCAGACAAATCTCGGGCCGGCTGTCTGACTTGTAGGCCAGCGCCGCTTCCAGAGTTTTTATTGCATCTTCCTTTTTTTCTTCGAGAATGAGCAACCGAGCTATCTGCATTGAAGCATCGACGCGAATTTCGTCTGAGAGGTTATTGTCTTCAATCAGCTTTTCAAAAAAGCGCAAAGCATTACGCTTGTCATCGGCTTTTACGTAAACCTGGGGAATGCGTCGCCTGATTTCTTCGACCCTTCTGCCGGTCGGATAAAAAGACAGGTATTCAAAATATGATTTGTTGGCATCGACCGGACTGCTAAGAAAATACTCCTGCGCCTGAGCCAGTCTGAACAGCAACTCAGGCTGCCAGTCGGCATAGTTGTTTCTTATCAGCAACTGCTGAGCCTCTTCGGCAAACTCTTCAGCGCTGCGAAAGCGGAAAAATCTTGTAGAAATATACTGGCGCAGAGCTCTGGCTCGAAGGTCTGCCGGAGTTTTATCGCGGTTCAGCACATCTTTAAGAAACATTACCATTCTATCGGCATCAGGTTTCTGTTTAGCGGTCTCATCAAGAAAAAGGCCGTAGACAGTGGCTTCATTGAACTGAGCCAGATCTTTTTCGGTCAATTTATCAGCATTGCTAACCTTCTTTACTACAGCGACAACTGTAGTTTTTTTGGCGTCAGACTCTTCTTCCGTCTCAACAAGATCTTCGCGCAGCTGTGCAGCCCTGGTTTTTAGCCACTCCTGCGATGTTGGCAGCTTTTCGGCTTCGCCAATCAGCTTATTAACCTCATCGGCCATTTCCGGGGCAATTCGCAAGACGCGGCGATAGTAGCGCACGGCGCGCTCAGGATTATGCAGGGCAACGCAGGCTTCTCCCATGCTCAGGTATGCTTTGGCAAGGTGTCGGCTGCGCGGAAATCTGGCGGTAAACAGGCGCAGTTTTTCGAGACCCTTGAGACCATTCCCTTGAACCAGATATAGTCGTCCAAGACGATAGGAAAGTGTTTCTACGAGTGGATCAGTTAACAACAGCAGATTTTCTGCTTTCTCATACCATGAGACAGCAGACTCAACGTCTTTTGTCACGCGATAAGCAATGTTGCCGAGAGTTAACAGGCTTGAAATCTGAGGTGTGCCAGTAGCATTCTCAACCAGCTCATTAAACAGGGCTGGCGCCTTTTCAGGAAAATTCTGATACATTCGCGTTGCAGCATCATACACCAGCGACCAGCGGGTTTCATCTTTCAGCCCAGCGCCTTTTACTTCATCAATCAGTTTTTCGAGCGGCGCACTTGACGAGGCCAGGCACATTACATCCATGAGATTCTGATAAATCTCGATGCGGTCGCGCAACCCGGATGTGGCAAGAACTTTGCGCAGGCTTTCTTCGCGTATTCTAAAGGCAAGATCACGCCATTGCTGCTTTAAGGCAAAGTAATTTTTTTCGGAAGGCAGGCTGTGGTCAAGGAAATCGCGCAAGATATGGAGCGCTTGAACCTGCTCGTTTTTCAGCAGAAAAACCCGATAAAGTTCCAGTCTGAAATCTGATGCATCTTTGCTGTCAGGGTATTTTACAATAAATTCCTGGCGCAGTTCGTTAGCCTTATCGGGGTCGCCAAGATCTTCTTCATAAATTCTAATGCTGTCTTTGAGACCCTGCATCGACCAATAACTGTCGGGATAGGTATTTGCCAGCTGCGCAAAAATATCGAGTGCTGCAACTGGTTTTTTAAGATGCAGATACTGCAAATTGCCGATTCGATAGCGCACTTCGTCGATTCGGCCCCAATCGTATAAAACATCGAGATCCCAGCTCGATTTGATCGGAGCAAATCTGATAAGATAGCGCTGATACATTTCGAGAGCCTGGTCATAACGCTTCAGGTCGTCATCCACAATAACCGCACTCCTGAACAGCACTTCTTTGAAGAGTTCGTTCTCGGGGTATTTATTGATGAACTCTTCGTAAAGGCTCAGTGCTTCGTGCATTTTGTGACTACGGTATTTTTCGTAAGCCATTTCAAAAAGCACCTGCGCCTCGCTGACACCTGGTTCGGTACGTTTTACCGCTGCTGCGGCCCAGGGATCTTCTACCGGTTCACTGCGCTCTTTGTTAAGTTCTTCGATTTTCTGATAAAAATATCTGGCACGATCAGGATTATTGAGTTTAAATTCTGCTATATAGCCGGCCATACGGCAGGCGAGCATCGCCCAGTCCAGCTCTTCATCGCGTTTTTCGTGGCGGCGCTCAAGCGAGATCGACTCGGTCGCAGCCAGATGTGGCGGTGCCTCTAGCAAAGTCGCCAATGTGTTTATGGCTGATTCATAGTCCTTAAAGCCCTCTAACAGTAGCTGTCCTTGCAAAATTCCGGCTACCCGATAGCCATCGATACTGTCTGTTCCCTTGCGAAACAGTGCGTAATTATCGAGACACTCCTTGTTATCGCCTCCAGCAGTGTATAAATGGCCAAGAACTGCTTTTAGAAAAGCAGCTTCCTCAGAGATTGCAGAGCCCTCTTTAATTTTGTTGAGAAAAGGCAAAGAACGCTGCGGGACGTTCAAATCAAAAGCATATAGCATGGCAATATGCAGATTTGCCAAGTTACTGGCTGACTCTTCCGGGAATCCGGCAAGTTCTTCCCATGCCTCAAGCGCGTGCATGGCAATTTCCAAATCATAACCACGTTCAAAACCCATCAGATACTCGATTGCTTCGATATCAGGTTTTTCAGGCCAGGGCCAGTAATATCGTTTAAAAGCCTTATAAAGTTCTTCAACATTGGTAAGATTTCGCCCAAAAATTTCGGCGCGGGCAATCTTAGCGCGCACCAGATAGTGACGGGCAGGGCTCATAGAAATCAGGCGGTTCAGTTCCCGAATGGCTTTGTCGTATTCTTTTCGTTCCTTGAGAATATCGGCGTTAAGAAGCATCGCCTCCCAGACTATGCGCGGACTGATGTGCTCAGAACGCAAAAGAGTGTGCAGATACATAAGCGAACGATCGACCTGTCTAAGCTCACGATAATGATTGGCAAGAAATAGCCAGCCTTCGCCCGCATCGCGGCCCTGGTTGTTTTTAACAAAGCCCATGACTTCGCGGCGCAGCACCTCATCCTGCTCTTTCTGATCAGCCGCGACCTCAAGCGCTTTTTCAGCACTGGACTTAGCCGAAGTCTTAGTCGGCTCAGAGTCAGACCGGGCTACGGGCAAAACCAGCAGAAGCAGAATTGCGCACAGCATCCGAAAAGTTCTATTATTTAGTAATTTGAATATCATAAATTGCTCGTTGTGCTTTTGCGCATCAATATACCAGATTTACAAACCCGGCAACAAATAAATAGGTGGCTCTTATGGTCTTTGGCCATTAGAGCCACGCATCCTGCAGTATTGTCCAGAAAAAGGGCGGTTATGCACACTGAATTACGATGCATAACAGCCCTCAAAGGTCAATTTCAGAACTAAGGCCTTCTGAAGAAACAACTGTTACATCCTTAGGTGACTCTTATGGATTTAGCCATTAGAGCCACGTATCCTGCAGTGCTCACAGGGAGTTGAAGCAACCGGCAATAAGAAGCCATAAAAGCAATACCCATTGTCATGGTTATTGTTTAATAGCCCCTAATTTTTCCAACCGAGTAACAAGAAAGCTTCATCGAGCTGGTCAACAGAGGTGCCCACCATCATCGAGTCAAGAGCAGCCGCCTTGTTCATATAAACTTTGGCCTGTTCCATGTCGCCGGAAAGAGCGTATGAAAGGGCAGCAAGAGCATGCACCTTGGCAGCATTTAAAGAGAGTCCGGAATGTTGCGGCGCAAATTTTTCTGGTGGCATGTTGCCGAGCATTTCGGCTGCCCTGATGTAATCAACAGAAGTCTGGTGGCGGTAAATGAGTGCTCCAGCCAGGCCGACCTTGGCTTCGTTATCTCGCTCAGCTGCAATCTCGAAATAAGGGATCGATTCGAGTATCTTGCCACTTTTAGACAAAGCCCAACCCATGCCGGTATGCGCTGAAATGCGCTGACCATCGGTTAGAGGTTCCTTAAGTGCGTTTTCAAAGCTGGACTGGGCTGTAGAATAATTGCCGAGTTTGATACCATCCCAGCCTTCATTGAGCAGTCGGTCAGACACAATCAGATTACTGGTACCGCCGCCGCTGCTGCTGCCACCACAGTTCTGAATCATCGGGAAGGTCATCAGAACTACCAGTAGAAGGAAAAATTTAGCTCTTTTCATGGTCGTTAGCTCCATTATCGCAATACCGCGATTTTGCGGCGTTCTTTGGTAGATACACCGGACAAACTTGCTCTTACTTCGGCAAAATACAGTCCATTGGCAACACTCTTACCTTTGCTGTTGCAAAGATCCCAGCGCGCTTCATAAATTCCGCCACCACGGTTCACCAGTGGCATTTCAGCCACCTTGTGACCAGATACGTCGGCAATCTTAACGCTGGCTTCGGCAGTCGCTGCTGCCGGTCCGGCAAAAGAAACCCTGATGTTAGAAAAGTTTCGGGCGGGATTCGGATAAGCGCTAATCTGCACAAGCGATGTAGCACCGACAACCAGAGCCCTTACGCTGGCCTGAGAGGTGTTGCCTGCGTTATCAGCAGCTTCCACCAAAATTTCCTGATCACCATCAGGCACAGATAGTGCATGAATCCAGACTTCACCATCGCTAAGTCTGACCGGCAGACTTACCTGGCCAAATGTTGCTTTTAGCGCTTGCTCGTTGATACCGCTGCCGTAATCGCTGATTTTAAGACGTATCCAGCCACCCCGTTCGGTTTCGGCTGAACCAGAGATACTGGGTGCCACTTCGTCAACCGCAACGAACACACTGCCTGAAACGTCGATCTGTCCATGCGCACTGCCTTCGTTAACGGTTATTGGGCCGAGCCATTTTGCACCAGCGGAAGTGGCGCGATAAAGCCCAGTGCGAGAATTATTGCGAGCTGAATCTTGATTGAGCGGAATATCTATGCCAATAGCGACATCTGCTTTTTCTACCGGCAGGGTAATATCTATATTGCGGCTGAGTCTGGTCAGTTCACGGTAAGAGACAGTGTTTTCGGTCGAAGCAACAACTACGGTGCCGCCATTGCGCAGTGAACCTGCTGGAACATCAAGCGTAACAAACGATGAAGTCAGTAATCCCTGGCTCTTTGGCGGATAGTAAACCGCTGAAAACTTGATCTGATTCGACAGAATCACACCATCGGCGTTGGTGCCGTTAGCCACGATGGTGCCTTCACCAGACTGTTTTAGACTGAAATTAGTAATATAAGTTGAATCATTCACGGGAACCATTACCAGGTAGCCTTGCTCACCCTCGAAAGTCATCTGAAGACGGGGTTCTGCCGAGAATTTCTTATCGGTGCGCACAATTATATGCAACTCATTTTCGAATGTTGGATTCGGAAATATTGCGACCTTGAGATCATCGAAAGATGCTGAGTAGACATAACTGACCTTGTTAAAATCGTTGTTATGCAATACCATTGGGACCAGCACCAGGTTTTCATAGGCATTTCCGGTACCATAATTCTGAATGATCAGGTTACCGGCCTGGCGGTCGTTAAGATAGAGAAACTCGACTGAAGTATCAACTTCTGGCCCGCGCTTGATCACTGCAGTCTTGAACTGGCCGCGATCATCCCCGTCAAAGCCCACATTCAGATTGCCGTTATTACCAGAAATTTCGACATAGTCAGCTGCCCATGGGTTTACATTTGAAGAGCGGGCAGTCACCTTTTCGGTGAGAATAACCTTTTCAGAAAATTTTACCGGCAGTTTTTCGTATTTGCCAACATCGTTTGCAGTATTGAAATCATTATCGACGCCATAGCCCCATTTGCCCTCGTTGAGCAGGCTGCCGTCGCGCTTTCTTGTCTTATCAAGATAATTGCAAATTGCCCAGTCGGCAAAGACAGCCTTTGAATCGACATTGAACGACTTGAGCACTGCGTCGACGCTGCCCATGCCACCATCGCGATAGCGAATCATGTTACGGAAAAAGCCAGGCAGGTTCGAGCCGCCATATTTCTCAACCAGGTAGAACATCCAGAGGAATGAGGCACCATAGTTTGCAAATGGACTGGGCCCGAGCCAAACTTCGCTAACGCGGTTGTCAGCAAGAATTGTATCCGGTCTTTTAATGAATTCGTCGAGATTAGTGCTGAATTTGCCGTCAAACAGATACTGACCATATTGGGTCAGACCCTCTTCCAGCCATCTTTCGAGTCCCTTGAGAACATTATTTTCAACATAGTAGCCCTCGTTGTAGATGACCATGTGAGTGAATTCGTGCGCAACAGTACCAAATGTATCTTCGGGCAGCATCGCAAAACTCGGGAACAGATCGATATTAAGCAGTTCCTTCTCGTTACTCAGAGCCTGCGAAGTTCTGGCGAACTCGTTACCAGCCCAGAAATAGCCACGAAAGCTACCTGAACCATCACGAATGTCGTCAAGCATGATAAAGACTTTTGGATCGCCGTCAATATCTGGCTCATTGCCAAAGTGTTCACGTATTTTGGGATAAATTACGCCGTCGAACTGGTCGGCCATTTCTTTAAGTTTGAGGCGAGCGTAGTTTTTGTCAGCGCCAAGAACAAAACGTGGCTCAAGCACGGTGCCATTGGTGGCATCTGGAGCAAAATAGTAGGGCCCGTTCTGCATGTTCACGCTGTCAGCCCAGTACATTCCCCATGCTGCCTGGGCAGCCGGAGTTACATCTTCTGATGTAGAAAGTGCACGCGGGAGAGTCGGAAAAAACATAACCGGCACGAAAATATAGCAGTGTGTGCCAATATATCGCAATACAGCTTTAGGGTAATGGCCGTTGCCATCAAGATCGTATATTTCGCCGGCCCAGTCGCTACCAAAACTTGAATCGCCGTCATCTGCAGTTGGGGTACCATTTGTGCCAGGCCATTCGCCACCGTCATGATAAAGATTACTCAGACCATAGCCGTTGAATGTAGTAAAAGGAACCATGGCGTTATCGACATCGGCTGCCGAAAAATTGCGGCCACCGACAATAGCTCTTATAGTGCCTCTCATACCACTCATAGAGCTGCCACTGATTTCAATTGGCTGGTTAAGCAGAGGCTCATTGATGAACGGCCCAAGATCAGCAGAAACACCCATTTTGTGGGCTTCGTGACCATACTGCACAGCTATTTCGCGGACACTGTCAGGCCAAACACTTGCCTGTGCAAAAGAAGTCTGCGCTGCACAAAGCATGCTCAGCAGCAGTATCCAGATTACCGTTCCAAATTGTCTGTTCGCCTTTTTCATACCAGCCCCTGTTATAATCGGGTTTAGATAATATTATTCCTCAACTACATCGGCAGTTGTTTTGAATAAACTGAGTAAAATTTAGGAATACTGATCACCCTTAAACTCAGAACAAAATGATTTTGCTTGTCTAATAAAACTCTGCGCGGTTATTCTATCTCTTGCACTTTTTTGCATGGGAGGAGCCTTAAAAGACTCTATGAAATATCTATTAACCTGTTTACGCTTCAAACTGCTTATGCAGCTGGCTTTAATAACATTTCTGATAACAATATCTGGTGCTGGCGCAAGTTTTGCCAGCGAAGAAATTACGCTGAAATTATGGGATTTTCCGAGATGGCTTGAACCAGGCGAAAACACCGATCGTTTCACCTGGATGAACCGCAAAATAAAAGAATTCGAAGCTTTAAATCCGGGCGTAAAGGTAGACCTTACCAAGCTTACCTGGCAACGCGGGCACGAAAAACTCAAAATAGCGGCAGTCAGCGGCAACTACCCGGACATTGCTCCCGGGGTTGTTCCGTTGCTCTTTATCAGAGAAAACATCATTGAGCCAGTCGATGAATACATGAGCGAAGAGGACCGCGCCGACTATTTGCCAGGTGCTCTACAAGCTTTTCAGGTTAAGGGCAAAACCTATGGCTGGCCCTGGTATATGGGCGGGCAACTGCTGTATCTGAATGCCGACATTTTTGCATCGGCCGGCGTTGAGCTTCCGATTGAAGGCAGATGGACGCCTGAAGAATTCACGCAGAAAATGGAGCAGATAAAGCAATATCTTAAACCTGACCTGGCTGAAAATGACGGCAGAGCAGCCCAAAGCGCTCAAAACCAGGGACATTACCCGCTTGGTCTGTATTTTCAAAAAGATGAAACCGCTAACCTGCCCTTTCTCATGTGCTTCGGCGGCAACATAATCGACCGCGAAGGCAAGTATGCCGGCGATTCAGAAGCGTTTCTCAAAGGCATAAAATGGATCAATCAATTGCGCGAAATGCGGATTATTCCCCCAGACAGCGGTGGCCGGTCTGCCAATGACATCTGGACTGCCTTTGCCCGTGAAAAACGCCTGGCTGCAGGTGCCTTTGGACTCTGGGGCATCAAGGCAATGACGAGCAAATTCCCGACTAATTTTGAAGTGGTGCATTTCCCGGCTCAGCCTGGTAAACCCAGCGGCGCTTTTCTGGGCACCTCAGGCTTTTATGTTTTTAAGAACCCCGACAAAAAGCGAATCCAACTCTCAATGAAGCTGGCGCGTTTTTTGACACTTGGTGAATACCAGCGTGATCTCGTGCATTTCACACAGTTTCCAACCCGCCGAAGCGCTGGCAATATATATGCTGATGACCGCCACATGACAGCAGGCTGGCAAATCTTTCAGGAAGGCCAGTCGGTCTTCGCGGACAGTCGCTGGCCGCAAATTGATGAAGAGGTTACCTCGGCTATTCAGCAGAGTCTGCTTGGCAAGTTCGACCCGCTGACAGCCATGCGCGAATCAGGGGAAAGAGTCAACCGGGTCCTCTCGGTAGAAAGCGGCTCGATAAGCGAAGATGTCAGCAGAAGCAGTCACTTTGCCTCGGTTATTGCCATAATTTCGATTCTGGCAATGGTTTTTGCGCTGTTATCACGACAGGCGCACCTGATCATGATCGTTCCGGCCGTCAGTCTTACCGGATTATTTCTTTTCTATCCGTTGGCCGACGCACTTCTGCTGGCATTTCGTGACTATCGAATCGGCGAAGTAGGCGGTTATACCCTCGACAATTTTTTTCGTGCCTGGAACGATCCGCGATTTGTCACGGCCTGTAAAAACACCATGATTTACAGCTTTTTCGTAGTACCGGCCAACGTATTTACCGCGCTGGTCGTAGCGAGCTTGATTCATGGGCTGCGCGGCAAAACCAAATCGTTTTTCCGGGCGGCCTATTATCTGCCTGGCGTAGCTTCGGTAGTAGTCTTAACCATGGTCTGGCGCTGGCTCTTCAACACCGAAGTTGGACTGTTCAATTCAACCCTGAGATGGTTCGGCATGCAACCGGTTGGCTGGCTGACCGATCCGGCGGTAGCCTTCATTTCGGTCATCATCTCTGGCATTCTCAAATCCCCTGGCGGTGCCATGCTTATCTACCTTGCATCTATGGGCAACATACCCAGCTCGCTTTACGAAGCTGCTGATCTCGAAGGCGCCGATGCGCTCAAAAAATGGTGGTATATTACCGTGCCGCTGCTTGGCGGCACCACGACGTTTTTGATGATTACCGGTGTAATTGCAGCTCTACAGGTTTTCGCCCAGGTTCTCATGCTTACCGATGGCGGACCAGGCAGCTCAACGCAGGTTGTTGTTCTGCGCGTCTATACTTCAGCCTTCAGAGATTTTGATTTTGGGCTGTCCTCAGCAATGGCAATGGTTCTGTTTATCGCGATAATGGTGATTACTCTTATACAACGCCGGTTCTCACGACGTGAAGTTGAGTATCTCGCATGAATTTACGCAACGCACACTACATAGCTCTTGCCCTTCTGACAATCGGCCTGGTATTCACTGCCGGACCACTGGTCTGGATGATTCTCACTGCATTCACCTCGCCAGAAGCACTGGCAGCTACACCGCCACGTTACGGTGAATTCTCGCTCGAAAACTTTAAAGTGCTTTTATCTGCCGGCAGCATCGTGCGCTGGTCGATAAACTCTTTTGTCGTCGCAGCCGCGGTGACTCTGGCTCAGACCATATTCAACTCTCTTGCGGCATTCGGCTTTTCGGTCGGCCGTTTCAAGGGTCGGGAAGGTATTTTCATGATTCTGCTCGCCGCCATGATGGTGCCAGGCCAGATTGTCATGCTACCGTTGTTTCTGTTCATGGCTAAATGGGGACTGATTGATAACCTGTGGTCGGTGATTCTGCCAGCCATGGCAGCACCATTCGGCATCTACATGGTTCGACAATACATGGACTCAATTCCTGTGCAGATGTCAGAAGCAGCTCAGATCGATGGTGCCAGCGAACTGCAGATTTTTACGCGCATTTACTTTCCGCTGTCTATGCCCATTCTGGCAACGTCCGGGATTTTCACCTTTATCGCACAATGGAACGCATTTTTGTGGCCTTTGATCACACTTAACAGCGAGAAATATTACACGCTGACCGTTGGTCTATCGACGTTGCAAGATCAGCAGATCATGGATTTCGGTCTGCTGATGGCCGGCGCGACTCTTGCCGCCGTGCCCATGGTCGTAGTATTCATCATTTTCTCTCGTTTTATGCTTGAAGGCATGCGCAAAGGGGCTATTCAGTGACCAGCTGTTGCCTTTCAATCGACTGGGGCGGCAGTGAGCTTAAGGGCATATTCACCGGCAACAACCGCGAATTTATACTGAGTGCCGGCAATCTCAGACTCCTTGGTGAAGAGCGACTTTTGCAGATCTGCCGAGACATCGTCGCGGCGGCCGACATTTTCGATAAAAGCGCGAACTGGCTGATAGGAGCTGCCGGAGCTGACGACAGGGCCGCGGCCGATCGGCTCACATCGGCAATAAAAGTTGTCCACCCGCTCTCTGAAGCAATATCAGTTAAATCTGATTATGAATGCAATCATGCCGCCTGTCTGGATGGCAAAGATGGAATTCTCTCGATCAACGGTACCGGCTCGGTCATTTTTGCCAGATTCGGCGAAAAGAGCATTAAACTCGGCGGCTGGGGCTACGTTCTCGACGAACTGCCATCTGGTGCATGGTTTGGCCGGAAGGCGCTCGAAGGAGTTCTGCGCTGTATCGAAGGGTCCGAAGAACATCGCGCCTATCTCGCAGTTTTTGAGCAGCGCTTTGGCAAAGCCAGCAGAAACGCGATTATTGATGAGCTTTACCGGGCACCAAGCATTCAAAAAAAGCTCGGCGAGTATGCTCCCGTGCTGAGCAAAGCGTTGGCAGCCGGTTGCCCTTCCGCATTAGAAGCTGTCGAGAACTCGGTTGCGCAGTTAGTGGAAGTCTGCCGACAAGCGGCAGAACAAACCGGTATGATTGGTGAAGTAACATTGTGCGGTTCGGGTGGCCTCTGGGAAAAATGGCCGGAATTTGCTGGCTATGTTGAAAAAGAAGCTGTAAGACAGGAGTTTAAGCTGCGACTGGTCAGACCGGCAAAGGCTCTTCACTTTGGCCCGCTAATAGTGCATGCGAGATCACTTTAAATTTTAGACGGCGACACTAAGCCTCCATTGCAGCGGCAAATCGGCAAAAAAACTCGCACAAGACCCACAAATCCACTGATCCCGAAGGATTCACCGAATGCGAGAAAGTTTGTTTTGCAGAAAAATTGTTACAGCAGAGACCCTGAGCTTGGTCTGAACTGAATTTAACACTGTATCTTTTCTGCTTTCCTGTTAGCCATTATACTGATACTATCAAGTATATAAGTATATAAGTATGTGAGGTATGATATGAAGAAGTTGTTCTCTGTATGCAGTATTTTTCTTCTCGTCGGCCTTTTGATCGCTGCTCCGGCGGCCTGGGCCAATGAAGACACACCTGATTACCAGACAACCGTAAACCCCGGTTTTTCTGTAGTAGACAAGACCTACGATCATTTCGAAACTGAAATTTACGAAATGGATACAGCAGCCAACAACATGCTCATTTCGGTTGATGCAATCAAGAGCAAGAGTTGTCTTTTCCGTAGCTATGCCCGTTTCAGATATGCCCAAACCGGCATCTGGACAAAATACATGGCCTTCGATTCAGAATATCATTTTTCGGCAGTAAATACAGTCTCTGCCTATCAGCTGATGTTTGTTGTTCGTGATCCGATGAAGGGCACAACAACAATTCCCAGATTTACTGTTCAGGGCGTTTACATCGACGAAAAAACAATGGAATATGCAATGCAGGAGCCCGCACCATTTGAGCCGATAAAAGTCACAACCAAACCAGCACTGCTTTCGCGCAAGGACTGGGGTGCAAGACCGCCTAAATCTTCTTATTCAGAACACGCGGTTCAGCGCCTGGTAGTTCATCACAGTTATATTCCCAATCAGTCGCAATACAAAGCTGCTGCCAGCATTCGCGGCATTCAGAACTATCACATGGATGACCCCAAAACAGGCTGGGCTGATATTGGCTATCACTTTTTGATTGGCCCCGAAGGCACCATCTATCAGGGACGCCCGGAAACCGTTGTTGGCGCCCATGCATCACCCAACACGAACGCTGTCGGCATCTGCCTGATTGGCGATTATGACCCCGACAAAGACCCGATCCCGCCGGTAATGGAAAAGTCACTGGTATCTCTTCTCAGCTGGCTGTGCTCAAATTACAGAGTAAACCCGGGCGTTAACATCTTCGGTCATTGTGACTATTCAACCAAGTCATGCCCCGGCCTTGAAGTCTACAAAAGACTGCCACAGTACCGCGAGCAGATCATCAAGAACATCGGCCAGAAATAACCGACCTCCTTCACAAGCTTAAAAAAACTCTCTGCCGGCAATGCCGCGCAGAGAGTTTTTTATTCGCCGAACAGCCAGACCGGCAAAGAGATCTGCCAGTATCAACAAAAAACGCTGGAGAGTCTGATTTAAGACATGCGGTATCACATAAAAAAGGAACACTCGCACTAAGCCGCAAAAGCCATTTGGCCTTGGATTGATCAATCCGATTCCAGGCAGGAATCATCAGAGCAACTTCAGGAAAGGAGCCAGCTATTCAAACAAGCCGTTTTTGAACGAGTTACTTAATTTTTGAAGCAGCAAATAATACTATTGCCACAACTAGAACCAACCCTAAAAGCAACATAATCATAATTCAAGGGCTTTCTAATAGATTTTTTTGAGAATACTGCCGGGGAAATAAAGCGAAAGAATACGGGAAAAGGCCCAACCCTGTTTAGCCAGGCTCTGAGCACCGGTCTGACACATTCCAACACCGTGACCGAAACCGGCGCCAAAAATATCGGCGCTGGCGATAAAGCCGGCAACATCACGCTTGTAATCGGCGACAAAACAGGCACTGGCGAAACCGCCAAACATCCTGCGAATATTAAGCTCTTTCATGACGGTTTTCGAACCACGTTCACCAACGAAAGTCATGCGGTAAATGCGTCCAGAAAAGCCTCTGGCAATATCAGTTACATCTTTGATGCGGCCAACTCCAAGCTGATTTTCGACAGCTTTCCATTCGTTGATGGTCATGCTCTTGCTCCAGCGAAAGCGGTTGCCACCCTCTACCGTTGTGTTATTGCAGTTGCATTTTGGCGGATTTTTGATAAAATCGGCAACCTGTTTTTCTTCTGAAAGGTCTAGAGCAGGCGGATTCTGGTGATCCCAGACGCCACGTAGAATCGGGTTGGGTTGGGTTGTCCAGACAAGGTGGCTGGCTTCACTGTGGCCGCCACAGTTGGCAGAATAAACGGCATCGACAAGCCTGCCGCTGGATTCAGTCAGTACATAGCCGCGAGTCGGCATAATCTTCTTTCCGACTTCGGTTGCGTAGATCGAATCACCGTTAAACACCTGACAATGCTGCTCAGAACAGGTATCAAAACCCTCCTGGGCATGACGCACCCCTATTTTAGAGATAATTTCGCCACGGGCAGCCACTGCCTGTGCCTGCAAGGCACCAATCTCAGCATTGGCCGAGATCTCCGAAGGAACGACTCCGGCCAGAACATATTCCAGGCTGGCAGTTAAAACACAGTCGATCGCATCTTGCGCGCCCCAACGAGCATGCAGTCGGTTGGTTGTGTAATCGCGGTCAGCGTAGCCATGCCAGGAGTAACCCTTGCCATATTCAACCTTTTTAAGATGAACGACCTGCTGCGGAAGCAGAAGCATATCAGGGCCGCTTGCCATGGCCTGACCATTAATTTTAAGCGTCACGTTACCCTTGGACAATGAAACGATTTCTTCATAGATCCAGCTGGACTGGCCAGAAGCAGCCAGTCTATCGACCAGAGCCTGTGCCGAAGCTTTGTCTGGAAACACGCCGACCGAGGCATCAACCCGGCGATTGTCGATAACAACAGACTTATTATCGTCAGCATAAATCTCTTTACCGACAACGATTATCGTTAGAGGCATTCCCATTCCGTGCCACTTAAATTGCTCGGCGGCAATCAGTTCATTATCGTCGAGAGAAGCTGACAACACCATGACGTGGTAGCGCTTTACAGATTTAGCGATTAGCGAGCCAACAATCTGGCAGCGATCAGTGGCAGTGATTTTGCCCATCTGCCCATTGATTTCCCAGGCGGCACCTTGCGGGCAGTTAAAATCGAACGAGTTGACGTATTCAGCAGCCTTTATGTTTATTTCACGGTCATTGGCATTGGCTGTCAAGCCTAACAAAAGAAAGGCGAAAAGCACGATAAAAGCAGTACAACGCCTGAATGGGAAATTGAAAAAGCTCATTCCTGTACCTCGCATTATTTATAGACTTTAATTGTAACATGATTTTTTAACAAAATGGAACTGTTCCAGCTGCAAAAGTTGAACAGATGGACGCATCGTGTTAGGATTCTGAAGTTCAAAGCTGCGATCATGACCAGCATTTCTTTAACTGGAGGGGCACATGGAAGTAATCATCAAATCAGACAAAGCCGAAGCAAGCAAGCTCGGCGCCAAAATCATTGCTCGTTTGATCCGACAGAATAACAAAGCAGTTCTTGGTCTGGCAACCGGATCGACTCCTCTGCAGCTTTATAAACAACTTGTTCGCATGCACCAGGAAGAAGGTCTTTCCTTTAAAGATGTAACGACTTTCAATCTTGATGAATATGTCGGGCTTGAGTCGGATAATCCGTGCTCATTCTACAGTGAGATGCATAACAATCTCTTCTGCCATATTGATATGGCTAAGGGAGCCACGCATCTGCCCGATGGCATGGCCGAGAACATACCGGACAGCTGCGCTGCCTATGAAGCTGCGATAGCAGCTGCCGGCGGCATCGACCTGCAACTGCTCGGTATCGGTCACGACGGGCATCTTGCTTTTAACGAACCAGGATCTTCGTTGGCCTCACGCACACGACTTAAGACACTATCGCAAAAAACTATCAAGGCAAACTCGCGCTTTTTTGGCAGCGAAGACAAAGTGCCGCGGCATGTAATGACCATGGGCCTGAGCACGATTATGGCCGCGCGACAATGTATTCTGCTTGCTTTTGGCATGGATAAAGCCGAAGCGGTCAGAGATATGATCGAAGGCCCGGTTTCGGCTTCATGCCCGGGCAGCATACTGCAGTTTCACGAACGAACAATAGTGCTTCTCGACCCCGAAGCCGCCAGCAAACTGCGCCGCAAACAGTATTACCTCGACGTCTACGCCAGTAAGCCGGCCTGGCAGTTATGGGACTGACCCTGATTTATTAATTGCTGCTGTACACTTGTGGGATATCGCGATAATGATTATACTTATGCTAGATATCCCCTTAGTCTCTGGAGGCAAAAATGAAAAGATTCCGGTCAGCAAAACTATGCATACTGGTTGTTTTAGCAGTGTTTTTCAGCAGTATGGTTACTGCGGCCGGCTCATTTGTGGCGACATCTGAGGGGATACGCTACATAGTCAAAGACGACTCTGGCAATGTTACACAGTCGGTTGTGCCAGAATTTGACGCAAAAAGCGGCAAATATTTTGTCAAAGCCAGCCAAAACCGCATCATCAGCCAAACCTTGCCGGTCGAAGCAGCAATGACCCAGTTCAAGCTGGTTACACCCGTTAACAGTAGCACAACCGCGACAACCAAAGATTTCATGGGCAATTCCACGCCCGTGCTCAAGTCATTGCCCATTAACGATCCTCGCTATCAGCAACTTAAAACCTACATCGAGAACAACCCTGGTCTACGCCAGGCAGTATCGATGCAGGTTGAAGCCCGAAACCTCAAAATCGGGCAAATTCAGAGTGACCTTACCGCCGGCACCCGCGATCCAGCTGTTGCTCAGTGGCTGGTAAACGATCTCAAAAAACCGGTTTACCTTGAAGTCGGCGATTCTGGTGGCGTTTACCACGATGCTCGCGGCTTTGTTCTGGCCGAGCAGGGCGACAACGGTCAGCTTGCTTTCCGTGACAACTCAAACGTAAACCGTATCGTTATTCCACCAAACAGTGAAGTATTCAGTGGCGGCATGCAAGACCCTTCTGCGGCTTCGGTAATAGCACATGAAACCGGGCATATGATCATGGATCAGCTCTATGAACGCCCGAATTATCCTGCAACTGATTATTACGGTGCACACTCTAAAAACACCGTTTCAGACGAAGGTTTCGCAATATCAGAAGGCTGGGCTGAGGCTATCGAATCGATATCGACCAAAGATTCTCACAATGACGCCAGCTCATGGCGCATTCAAACCCAGAAAAACATTGCCGACAACAAGTACATCTTTAAGAATCAGGGCGTAACAACGGGCCCGAATGACGGCGTTCTCAAAAATGGCATGGAAATGCTGTCTACCGAAGGCGTGAATGCTTCGCTGTTCTATGATCTTATGAACAACAACCGCATCCAGGCTCCATATTCAAAAATCTGCCAGGTCTTTGAAACCTCTAAACCCCAGACTTATAGAGACTTTGTCGATGCATATATTCAGAAGTTTCCTGAAGACCGCAGTCAGATGATCGGACAGTTTCTCGACAACACCAAATATGCTACGGTAGACACCACGGCCACTTCCAGATACAAGGAAGTCCACGACGCTCAGCAGGCCTGGCAGAACACCACCGACTCGGCGGCAAAATCGCAACTCAAGGCCGAGTATGACAGCAAGCTGGCAAATTACAATAAAACCAACGAAGCCCTTTACAAGCAGGCAGTTGTCGAAGGACGTATAGACGGAGCCATTGACGGCTCACGGGCCTACACCGACGAGACTTCTTCAGAATTTCGCTCTCTCAAACTGAGCGAAACCCTCATAAAAGGGCAGAAAGCGCTTGGGCAGGGCTTTCAGAACGCTGCCAGCTCGATCAAGCAATCTTTCAGCGTTAAAAACCTGGCAATGACTGCCGGCACTTCGATTGCCATAAATCTGGCCAGCCAGATCATGAAAGGCGAAAAGGTCAGCGTAAAAGATGCGGTGAAGTCAGTAGCCTCAATGCAGTTTGTTGGCAACGTGGTAGGCTCCTCTCTGGGAGCAGCAG
Source organism: Candidatus Rifleibacteriota bacterium (assembly GCA_018818125.1). GTDB lineage: Bacteria > Muiribacteriota > Ozemobacteria > Ozemobacterales > Ozemobacteraceae > Rifleibacterium. Next base: position 39,067 of record JAHISQ010000009.1, on the reverse strand, counting down.
TAGGACAGGTATTTGCCCCGTTGATTCAAACCTTTGTTCCGATTCCAATCGTTGGCACCATCGCCGGCGCACTTCTGCCAACCCTCACCTCACTGGTTGGTGGCTCAATGGGCGGCAATCTTGGTGCCGGCATGAGCTTTAAAGCGGCTATAAAAGCGCTAGACCCGGTAGCAATAGCTGGGCAAGCCGTTGGTTCGACTCTTGGCGCCATGCTTGGCTCAATGATTCCGATACCCATTGTCGGCACTATGATCGGTAGCATTGTTGGCGGTATAGTTGGCGAAAAAATCTTTTCAGGCATAGCAAAACTCTTTGGTTACAAGAAAGGCGGCACTCAAGCACAAGCTCAACCTGCAGCAGAAGTGCAACCAACCTATCTGATGAACGTTCAGTCAGCAGACAGTATGCCGTTACCGACACAGTCGCGTTCGACGCCGAGTGCCGATCCTTATGGCGTGCGGCTAACGCCAGAAGTGGACAAAATTCCGTATAATCAGATGCACCCGAACCTGAAAAAGGTTAAAGACATCTACGAAGATTCTTACAAGGCTTATGTGCAGGCTCTCAGCAACGGCAACCAGACCTTGGCCAAAGAGAAACTCACTGAGTTTCAGCAGACAAAAGAAAGATATCAACGCGCCCTCAAGGCTTATACGAAATAGCCCCTGAAGAGACTCGCACCAAGCCGAAAAACCGCAAAGACACAAAGAATATCGCTTACCGCCATCCTGGCTTTACGCGATATTTTTTGTTTTTCTATTAATCGTGCTCGTCACAGAGAGCAAAGCGGTCGCGTGATTTTACCGGGCTTGAGAAACACAATAAGTTCTTCAGGGCTGAGCCAGGCTTTAGCGCAAAATTGTGATTTTGCCGGAGGCCTTGAACCTCTGACTATCTGCAGATACAGCAATCCGGTAAAAATATACGCCGTTACTCACCAACTTGCCGCCCTTATTGCGGAGATCCCACTCGGCGCCGTATGCTGAAGCAGTTTCCTGCTGCATGCTGAGAGTCACCAGATGATGACCAGCCACATCATAAATTTTTACTTCAGCCTGGTTGACCATCGGCGCGCCGATAATATTCATTCTGATGTGCGCCTGACGGCGGCATGGATTCGGAAATACCTCGGTCCTGGCAGCAGCGGCCGATGCCAGCCCACTGCCGACAATTGAAGCGCGTGTCATGTTTCCTGCCCGGTCAGTCAATTCTACCGTCAGCTGATTTTCGCCAGGGTCAAGACTGGCAACTAGAAGCTCAAGAGCAGAATTTTCGGAAAAATACTGAGCTTTGACTTGCCTGTTGTTGGCCAGAACACGCAAATTGCCATAATCAACGCCGGAAAGATCATCAGAAGCCTGAATATTTATAAGCAGACGATTTGCATCTATCTGGCGAATTCGCGGCAGCTCAAGCACTGGTGCAACCCGGTCATTGAGTAGAAAATAACGACCGGAACTGGTTACTGGCGCCCGCCGATTTTCCGAAAATTCCTGTATACTATGCCATTCAGCAACAGCTCCAGAGTCATCAACGCGGCACCAGCCAGCCTGCGGCGACTTAGAGATCTGTGAATCAAAAAAAACAGTCGCCGAAGCAGCTGGCGGCATAACAATGTCGTATGGCCCGGCAAGAACTTCGATATCTGGCTTAACAGTAATAGAATCTGATTCAGAGAGAATTGCCACGGCATCGGTGCCGGCTGTAATCTCAAGAAACACAGCACCAAGAGGCAATATCTGACTGGTGCCAGTCTTGTATCTCAGAGCAGAAAAGCTGAATGAACATGAATCTTCGCCATAATAACAGACTGCCTGGCCGCGACCATCACCTGGCAACTGATAATGTGCCATATAGGTTGTATTCTCGCTGTCGGCCGCAATAAATTCGGGGGTTTCGATGAGATTCCCGAAAAAAATCCGCAAAGTCGGCGGGGTTTCGATCGGACCTGAAAAGGACTTGAGAAAAATCAGTATCTGGTCACTAAACACCGGATGTGGCACTGGATATAAAACCAAAGCGTTGGCGTCGGTTTTATATGAATAGCTCATCATCTTGTCGGTGGCAAGTTCAGGATTCAGAGCAACCGGCAGAATAAAGTAACGACGCTGCCCAGAAAAATCAACATTCATCTTGATCTTGCCACGCTCATCAAGAACCAGGGGGCGGATGGAGCCAATCTTGTCATGAGAAAGCTCAGCGAGATAAGGAGTCATCCCTTCTTCAAAGCTCATGGAGAGATTAACCTGATCTTTGCCATAAATTTCTTCGAGCAGCACACTGTTCGGAATTACCTGCCCATTGCCACCAACAAAAGAACCAACGTTACTGGCAAAATAGTGCTTAACAAAGCGCAATGGCAGCATTGCCGCGAGATTTTCACCAAATACCCGCTTCTTGTCCGCGAAATTCCAGAGCGGGTTATCAGATTCTTCAACGTGCAGAGCCATGATAAAATTGGCAAAAACATGGCTAAAATCAGCATCAACTGCGGCAAGCAGCTTATCCAGAGCCACAACGCCCTTCTCACGCATCCTTATCAGCTCACGAATGAACTGCTGCTGCAGAGATGTGCTTTCTCCACCGTACTTTTCAACCAGCCAGGTGACAAAAGCAAATGACGCACCATATTGTCGGAACAGGTAATCTTCTTGAAACCAGCTTTCCTTGCTGTTGCTGACCAGGTTTACTGCCGGATTTTCGAGGAATCTTGCAAAATGGGGTTCAGGTGGCCAACGCTCGGTGGTCTTGCCGATTTCACCAGAATAAACATATTCGCAGAACATTGAGAGGCCCTCGTCAAGCCAACGGTCCTGCTCTTCACACCCACTAGATAACTGTATGGAAAAGTTAACCATGTGCTGCAGCTCATGTGCAAGCGTGCGATAAAACTGATTGCCCTTGTCATCGGTGTCGCCAGGATCGCCTGGTGTGAGATCCATAAAAAACACTGGTTTCTGGTTGCCAAAGAGCCCTTCGAGATCTCGGTGGTCAAAGTAACCCGCCACATAACCCTCGCCAAAGCTGTCTCTGATATCAACCAGAAAAATATATACACGATCATCAGGCAAATTGAAGCCTGCGGGCACCACAGGTCGACCAAACCAGCTGTCGACGGTTCTAAAAACTTTATTATCAAAGTTATCTACTATCTGAGCATATATGGCCGCCGCGTGATCTCCGTAAAAATTTGCGTTCTCGCGCTCAACAAATAGATGGCAGCGGCGCCCCTGCGCCACCAGTCTGCCAACACGATATTCATAGGTATTAGCGGCAAAATTATACACCTGAAAGCCGAGCTCGCTCTCGTTCGGCACTAGTTTTGTGTTGCGCGAAGCTTCCTTGATCTGTGCGCGAAAAACACTGCTACTGAGATACTGTTGCCGCAACGTGGCGTCAAGCTGTGGCTTGAGGGCTCGTAATCGGTATGTTCCGTCGACAATAGTTGCTGCGCTTAAACTCTGAAGGACGGAAAGCAGCAAAAATGTCAGCAACATAAGTCTGACAAATGCGCCCGTTTTATAAAATCCCCGGTCAGGTTTTTCTGGCAATGGAAAATACCGCAACTGTAATATCGTCTTTGGTTGGTTCTTTCGTTATTTCGACCAGCTCGGTGATTTCATTGACTATTTCCTGAGGAGTTTTTGCAAAGCGCTCAAGAAAAAAATCCTTGAGACCAGCAAAACCATCAGCAAAACCAAGGTTATATTCAAAAAAATCAACCAGACCATCCGAATAAAACATGATCTTATCGCCTTCTTCGATCAGAATCTCGCGACTTTGGTATTCGCTCTCGGCAAAAAGGCCAAGCAAAGTGCCGGTTGAAACAAGCTCAGTCACCTGACGGGTTTTGCAATTAATATGCAGCGGAAAATCATGCCCGGCACTGGCATAACAAAAGCGCATACGATCAAGATCAAAAATACCCCAGAGTGCCGAAGAATTAAATCTCGACCTGGCACCAAGAAACTGCTTAAGAGCGATATTCATGTCGATCAGAAGTTTGTCAGGGGCAATCTCAAGGCTGCTTTTTTCGTTGAAAAGACACACCACAACAGCCATAACCATAGCGGCCGGAATACCCTTACCACTGACATCTCCGATCAGAATTCCCAGCTGGTTTTTGCCAGATTCTTCGATATAACGCACAAAATCACCGCCGATAAAACGTGCCGGTCTGCTGTAAGCGGCTAATTCAAGACCACGCAGCATTGGCGTTTCACGCTGCATAACCCCTTCCTGAACAATGCGCGACATTTCAAGTTCGCGCTGTATTTGCGCCTGCCGTTCAAGCAATTCCGCTGTACGCGAAGCCATTTCCTTGTGCAGGCGGTAATTGTGCAGGCAAATCGAAATCTGGTCTGAAAGTATTTCGAGGCGGAAATTATCGTCTTCACAAAGCTCATCTTCCGGGTCGTCGCGGCCTACCAGCAGACAGCCATAGAATGTATTATTACAGACCAGAGTAGTGCCAGCCAGCGCACCACGAAATTCATGCTTTTTAAAAGCATGTTCGAGCAGCTTATAGGAAAGGGTCATGTCATCTACGCGCGGGTCAGTGGCAATTTCGTCAAAGTCAACAGAAGAAAACCGCGACAGCTCAATACCTGCCGCCTCTACTGCGACAAAGCTGTCTTTTTCAAAGTCCATTAAAAACATTACCGCCCAGTCGAACTGCCCCAGTTCCAAAACGGTTTTGAGCAGCGTACTGTATGGCCGCTCATTTTGCAGGATCTGAAGATTTTCGATCGAATGAACCTGCGCATAAAAATCGCATACGTCATCTGCCGATGAACGACTGATGATCTGGCGGCGCAGAAAAGTAAAAAAAAGAATCACCACTATAAAAATGGTAGGGAGTGCCCATGCGTGGTAGGGCACAAGCACGGCCAGCAATACTATTGCCAGAAGCCCAAGAGAACTGAGAAGCAGCCTTGTATTATTAGCCCGCAAACGCGCTGACTTGTCAGACAAAATCACCCTCGCTCAACGTATTATTCGTCAAAATGCAGACTGCCCCATTCAGATAGCCCAACGAATAATTTTTTGGGGCTGCGGGCATCAAGATAGAACCTGGGGTCTTTTTCGAGATAATTTTTCAGGCGCTGCCTGATTTTGAACAGTAAATCTTTGGTAAATACGTTTTTTAATTCAAAACTTGCAGTCAGGGGCGAAGCAAAACGTCGCCATGTTTCTGAGAGGCTTTGCGGCTTACCGCGCTTTTTGAGGGTTTTATAGGTGCGCTCAAGCATTGCTTCGAACAGTTCCGCCCCATTGTAGGCATAATAAAATGCGACTGGCGGCAGAAAGCCAAACTGCGAAATAATGCTTCGCGCCTTTCTGATAAGCTTTTCACCTTCACCCTGAAAGCCTACTACCTCGGAGCGTAAAATGCGCATGAGCATCAAATCAACATCTTTACGAGTAAGGGTATCGATCAGACCGGTATCACTGGGAAAAAACTTATGCAGAATTGGCTTGACTGTCTCAATTGCCTCAATGCTCAAAAACTGCAGGTTTCGACCATAGGTCTCAGGGTTTTTGCTTTTCATTTCCCCGAGAATCTTCTCGAACTGCAGAATAAACTCAAATTTTGTGTCAAATGTCATATTAAAATAACCTAAGATAAATAAAGATTTATCTTAGGTTATCTTAGGCCAATGGTAGTGTTAAATCAAGTAAATTTATTCGGCGTCATTGCCCTCGTCGCTGCAGCCCATATCAATAGACGGCAGCGAGCTCTCACCTGTGATCTGCAAAAAGCCTTTTTTAAAAAACAACAGAAATCCGCACAGGGATACGGTATACAATCCTGCAAACATCGACAGAACTTCTTTCATATCACCTCTCCTTTACGGTCTGTAATATCTATCGGCATTTTCCACTATTTTTTTATCCCCCCAGATTTCTTTATGCGGAGGCGGCAAAGAAAAACAGGAGCGGTTACTCAGCTACGGAGGTGAGGGTGCCGATAGATTTGATAGAGACAAATTGAGGCAAATGAAACAAATCAGATATCTAATATTGGCAATAATGTTGCTGCTTCCAGCGCTGACTTCGGCTGAAGGGCTGACATGCCCAACCTGTAAAGCCGAAGATCTGGCCAGCCTGGCAATGGTTTGCCCGGAATGTGGTGCCAATCTACACACTCCCCTGCTAAAAAATAAACAACAGCTACCGGCACGTCTGCGCATAAGGCTTCTATACACGGGCGAAAATCCAGATCGTCTTCCAGCCTATGGCAAGCTCTACATCAACAATGTTTATCACGGTAATATCGGATTAATCGAAAAACAGGTTAAGTCTGAAGAATTCGCTCAGATCTGGTCAAACGGTCTCGGCAAGGATTTCAAGGCATACTACGAAAAGGTTGTCGAAAATGTGCCGTCAGGAATTCTTAAGATCGAAGTAGAAATGAAGTTCGACCGAATGTATGGATTTGGTCGAAGTTTGAAGCGGGTTGTGTTTCCTTATACTTCTTTTAAAGGTGGTGAAGACACATCGCTTGACCACTATTTCAGCTCAGCGGTGACGTTCAGTCAGCACAAGCCGATAAAGACACCGCCGTTACCAATAATTTCAGAAGCAAAGCTGCAGGGCGCCAGCGGCACCGTCGCTATCAACATACCGCTCTTCAAGTAAGCAAACACCGGGTATAAGGGCTTGTTAAAAAATGGTTGCCACCATTTTAATTCATCGTCCGCTCATAAGAGTCTGCAAGAAATCAACCTTCGTGCCTCGGTTGTTTTCAACAGACTCTAAAGTTAGCAGTTGACTTGCCGATATATCAAAGAGACAGATAATAAATTTCGTAAGGCAGGCAAATTATGGAACAGACCAATTCACGCTGGTTATTCATTTTTATTCTGATGAGTCTTTTCAGCATTCTCCTTTTCCCGCAGAAAGCTCATGCAGACTCAAACTGGCTCAAATATTTCCGCAAAGATTCGCTCCTCAACACTTATAAGCGCAGCTACGCAGTGCTTGACGACACGCTTTGGGTCGGCACTTATGGTGATGGACTTACGGTAAACGATGGTCAGAAAACAATCACCTACACCAATCGCAACACCCGCACCAGTCCGCAGCAAGATGACGGTCTCATTTCTGATTATATTACCTGCATCAGCATTGATGAGAAGAACGGCCGAATATGGATTGGCACTAATGCCGGGCTGTCCAGCTGCGACCTTGAAGGAAAAGAATGGATACGCTACACAGACAAAGACGGTTTACCCAACCTGGTGATACGTGATCTTGCTATCGACTCAGCCGGCAATCTCTGGGCAGGCACACCATCGGGCATCGCGATTTACGATGGCGAAACCTGGAAGGTTGTTGTTAAAACCAAGGGTAGCGAAGAGAGCAGCGTGCATTCAATCAAAGTTAAAGGCGACTCAGTATGGGTCGGAACTGTTGGTGGAACTGTCAGTCGCTATAAAGATGGCGAATGGCGCACTTTTGAGACATTCTGACCTCTACCACTAAGCTTTTCTGCAAGACCGGCCATCGTGCCGGTCTTTTGCTTTAGTTCAAATATGATGTTAGAATCGGCGTTCAGCAGGAATTAAAAAGAGCGAGTTAAATTGATGTTACAGCCTTCTCATCGCGGCATATACGAATATCTCTGGTCAGAGCACAAATACAGCATCATTGCCATTTCGCTCAAAACCTTTCATGGAATGGCCGCGCGCCTGGGCCGAAAGCCACAAATTCTCAACTGGTTGCGCCGCATTGCCGTGCTGGCCGAGAGCGAGCGCACAGAACTGTATAACGCTCTGCTCAACGCCTATTTACATATCAAACCCGCACTGACCCGCAAGCAGCGCCACGAAGTCATCGAGTTGCTGCTTGTTGACGAACGTGCGGCGACTGAACTGATTTACCAGCAGGCTCTCAGTATCGGAGAAAAGAGTCTTTACGGCTGTCGCCTGTTTTTCAAGGGTAGGCGGGCACTTTACAAATTCTGGGATGTTCAGGATAGACCTGGGTTATGGCTATGTTTCGGACCATTTCAGCTATATCTTTCGCCGTCACAGGTGTTTTCGCGGATAGCACAGACAGTTTCCATGAAGGCCGATGATCTGGCAGAGCACCTGAGCCTTCTACAAAACGGCATCAGCGAAGAAGAATTCGCCAGCTGGCCCGAAACTCTACGCATACAACTGCACAATAACAATCTGGTAGCAACTCCTGGCAGATCAGCCATACTACATCCGCGCGCTCAAATGATGTCGGCAGAAACTACTACTGCGCCACTGCAGGTTGATGTATATACTGCGGCGGCGTTGGTGCTCGAAAAGCTATGGGACAGCGCTGAATACCCTGACGACACGCTTGCGCAGTTGCCACAGCACAATGAATTTCTAAGTGCTTTCAATGCAGAGTTCATGCCGGAAATCGAGTGGCAGAATGATTTTTGTGGCAATGAGGCCTGGGATTTTATCGCCGGGCTTTTCTGGCAGCAGAGATGCGCTGAAGCGGGTTATCCCGAAATTGATGAAGACAGCTCAGTTGGCGTAGGAATGGAGCCCGCTGATGAGGTAGTTCACTCCGAAGAGGGTGAACATGGTCACGATGAACCCGACTATTGACAGACATGCGGTCCAGGTGCCGTTCCAGCCGCGAGCCAGTCTGACGTGCAAATAAATCGAATAGACCAGAAATGTTATCAGTGCCCAAGTTTCTTTGGGGTCCCAGCCCCAGTAACGACCCCAGGCCTTGTTAGCCCAGACCATACCGAAGATCAGACCGCCAACGGTAAATAACGGGTAACCAAGGGCAATGGCCCGATAAATCATTTTATCGAGACTATCTGCATCGGGCAGCCATTTTTCGACACCCTTATGCACGGTGCCACGATACATCCAGACAAGCAAGATCAAAACAACCATGGCGACACACGCAGGCAATATAACGCCCCAGACCAGGCCAAGCCAGCGCTCTGAATAGGAAGGGTGCAGACTTAGATAGCGCGCGAGCAAGATCATGCCAGCAATGAATGCGACCGGCATTCCTACCACTACTGAATAACAGGCGATTTTTTCGCGAAAATCAGCAAAATTACTCTTTTCTGCGGAGTCAGTCATGATCTTTCGAAAACAATAGAGATAGCTCAAAATAAATGCAATAGCAAACAAAGATTCACCGACAAAAGCCAGAGAAACGTGCAGATGCAGCCAATATGACTGCAGTACCGGAATCAGCGGCTTAACGTCTGTAGAAAAAACTGACGCCACACCAAACATCAGTATTGATGTAACGCAGGTACCTGCCTCAAGCATGGGCAGGGGTTGATTTCTGGTAAAAACAAGCCCGGCAAACGCTATAAAAGTTGATAGTGTTACCAGCGACTCATACATATTCGAAAGTGGCGGGTGACCCGCACTCTGCCAACGCATGGCCAGTGCTACAAGTGCAGCAAAAACGCCAGCCCAGGCAACTGCCCGCGACGGCATGTATAGATTTCTGCGATCGAGACTTATATTGGCGCTGAAGCCAACAAACGCCAGAATGTAGCAGACCATCGAAAAACCGAAAATCCAGGTTTCATACATGCTGTGAGGGTTCCTTGTCTGTTTCTGTGAGCTGTTGTTCAAGCATTAAAAGGTCGTCGGAAAAGAGATTAGCAGAGCGATTACCAGAAATCGCGATATATGCACTGCCGTTTGGATACACCAGCAACCATTTCTCGCGATACGGCACATAAAAGCTCATGATCATGCCAAACGTAAAAAGAATACAGCCAAGCCAGACCAGCGGTGTACCTGGATCGTGGGCCATCTGCATACCGCTTTCGTATTCTGGTTCGGCACTGACGAATGTAAAGCGGAACGGCATATTCGATACGTGACCGGCGAGTGACATGCGATCTTCCGGGAAAGCCCAGGCACGACCAACAATGTTCCCATCGTGGTCATAAGCAACAATCATGGCCGCCGGGTTATTAAGTTCACTCGAAACGCTGACAAAACGATCGTTAATTATTCGGAAGTCTGGCATAAAATCGACCATTACCAGCTCAAAAGGCGACCAGTCAGAATTAAAAGGTTCTTTAAGTTTCAGTTCAATGTTTTTTGGGAAAACGCTTGTGTCAACTGCAAGCTGACTCGAAGCAGAAGCATCGCCAACAAACTCTACCTTCAGCTGAACCCGTCGATAAAACTTGTTCCAACTTGATTGATAAAAAGTGTAGTCTCCGTAGCTGACCGGCTGGTTAACCATAACGGTTACAGGCTCGCTCTCATGATTTTCGTCAATGAATCTGACACGAGAATTCCAGCTCTTTACACCCATTGTTCTGCCGTCAGGCGCCTGATAATTTTCGACCCAGAGCTCATCAAAACCTATTCTGAAAGCAGGGCTGGCCATACCAGACTTATATTGGGTGTGCAAAGCTTCGATCTGTTCGCGCAGCTCATTCAATCTAGGATCTTCTGAAGAAAATTCTCTGATGTTTCGGGCAGCGCGAGCAAGTCGATCGGCATCTCTGGCGGCACGAACCGCAGCCACCGGTGCAATCGGCACGATATCGCCCTTTGAACCTCTGACAACCATTTCAACGCCAAGATAGACACCAACCAGGCCGCCTGCCAGGACAAACAGCAGGCCAATGTGAATGCACATGCCGCCAAACAGAGAAATCTTTCCAGAAGTCTTAAGACCAATCATTACACCGTTCTCGTCGGTCTTGAGTTTGTCGAATTTATCCTGCCAGTTGCTGTTCAGAACGCCTGAGAGTGATCGACCGGCTTCATAGGCTTTAATTTCTTTTCCATTTGCCTTTTCCAGACGCGCAGACAGCTTGCGATAAGTGCTTTTCCAGCGCGTCATAACGCAAGCCAGAGTCGATATCGACAGCAACCAGAGGCAAGTCTGAAAAGGTGCACTGCGATACATGTTGTCAAAGCCGAGAGAAAGAATCCAGTGACCGATGCGCGGAAAACGCCTGATGTATTCGACAGCATCAAGATTCTGGGGCACCAGCGTGCCCAGTATTGAAAGCGTGGTAAGTATGGCAATTAGTATTATTGCTGACTTTAACGAGACAAATATTTTATGAAGTATTCGCATGGCACGGGAAGTATAGATTAAATCGGTGCACAATTTCAAGCTGCTGGAAAATTTTGTTCAGGATTTGCTGCGATCATAGTCTAGAATAGCGACTGTAACGTCGTCACCCCAGGGCACAGTGCCCGAAAATTTTCTTACTTCATTGTATACGATCGCAAAAAATTCTTCGTTGCTGCAGTGGCGACCCAGCCGTTTTACAAGTCTTTCGAGGCGTTCATAGCCGAACGGTTGGTCATCTTCGTTCATTGCCTCGACAACACCATCGCTGAACATTACCAGCCGACAGCGATCGGGCAGCAGAAATTGAGAAGACTTCAAAGATATCTTTTTAGCCGCGCCGAGCGGATAACCGATCTGTTTGATCGGCTCGACACTGCCGTCTTCGTTGATCAGGTAAGGAAAAGCCTGCCCGGCGTTGCTGCAGGTCAACAGACCAGTCTTGTCTATGTAACCGCCAAAGCATGTCATCATTTTTACGCGCCGCAGATTCTCAAGCATAAGACTGTTCATCAGGGTAAAAATCTCTTGAGGCTTTTTGACACCTGAATCAACAATACAGGAAAAGGCTGCTCTGGCCATGGAAACCACGAGCGCTGCCGAAATTGAATGCCCGGAAACGTCACCCATTACAAAAACCATCTCGCCGTCAGCTGGAACAAAAGCGTCATAATAATCACCGCCAACGTCGTCAGCCGGCACAGTTCTACCGGAGAAACACGCACCGGCTGAGCAGATATCGGCACTGGGCAAAATACAGGTCTGTACGAAGTGAGCCACTTCAAGTTCCTTCATACCCTCTAGCGCGCTATTAAAGGTTTCGGCTAGTTTTTGCCACTCGTCACCTGTTTCGATGACAATCTTATGCGAATGATCATGCGATTCCATTGCACGAACACCGTTCATAATGAGCTTTGCCGGTCTTATAACACCGCGCACCAGTCGAACGTAGACAAATATTAACGCAATAAAAACGATGAAGGCGGCGATAAAAAGTCGATTTTCGAGCGGCAGAAGCTGCTTTTCAATAGCATCCATAGGCATGGCAGCGCAAAAAATATAACTGGGCACCTTTTTTCCGACGTAGGCGCAGAGGAGGTGAGGTTTGCCGTTGATAAGATGCTCTTCGACGTGCAGGTTTCTTGGTGGCTGCATCATGCTGACCACCCTTTGCATACGCATTCTCATATCTACAGCGGGAAAACTGATATTGAACAGGCGCGGCGACACGGCAAAATAGGAGATCTCGGCTGGCCATTTCCCTTTATCAGCGAATACTTTTTCAAAGTAGTTACGAGAAAAGTTGAAGTTGCCGGAAAACATTATCAGACAGTAAATCGCCTTGCCTTGCCTGTCTTTGATCAGGTCAACAAAATTAATGGACTGATTAACATCAAAGCCAATTTCGATAAAATCGCCCAGATTCTGCTGAATACGAGCAACCGAGCTTTCATCTTCTGTGTCGAGAAAAGAAGACATAATCATCGAAGAGACTTCTTCCTTGTCGACAGTGCCGGCTCCCATCAGGGCGTTGTTGTAACGATTGATCAGGTCCTTCCCGGTGAAGCTCATAATCGAGGTGTAGGCGGTCTTACCCTGAATAGGCATGAGGCTTACAAATTCATTTATATCAAAATTTTCCGGCGTGCCTTTGGAAATGTATTCGGCCTCAAGATCAAAGGGAATCCAGCCGTCAGCATAAGCCTGCCTGACAACCCGCTCACGATGTGCCTTGTCAAAGAACACCAGGCGCCGCACCTGAATGCCGGCACCAGCATACGGCCGGACAAATCTACCCTCGCCATCAATCAGCAGACAGGTATCAAACAAAAACTTGAGTTCTAGCCTTACCGACTCGTCGATGAACTCCTGCAGATTCTCCGGTTTGCCGTTCATAATATTCACCAGGTTGACGTATTCTTTTCTGGTAGTCCGAAAAATTTCGGCATAGCTGGTGTCAAGCTGAATCAGGAGTTTTTCGAGCCTGCCGGCAGTTTCAATTCTTGCAGATTCGCGTCTGGAATCGAGAAAAAGATTCCAGTAAAATCCAACCGCCATAACAGGCAAAGCCATGCTGATAACGAAAACGAAGCTTATCAGGCTGGTGAGTGAAAGTCGAAAGTCGGCTTGAGCGGTCTGACTTATTCTTGCCCATACTGGCAGCCAGAAAAAGAATAACGCCCAACTCCAGAAAGGAATCGGCACCTTTTTATAATTCATCACAGCAAGCAAAATTCGCCCGTCAGGCTTAAAGACTGCCAACACTTCGTGACCGCCGATTGACAGATATTCGCAGCCACTTTTGATATCCATGCTACTGACGCGTGAGACAATCACGTAGGGGTTCAGGCCCTCTGGCACCAGTGAATCCTCAGGATTAAAAAGGTTGACGTAGCCAAATTCTCTTTCTGAAATTCCCACACTGGCGAACAAATTCTTTGCGAGCAGTCGGTCGTTGAGTCCTTTGTTGTGAATAAAAACAATCATAGCGTTTATGCCGGTATTAAAGCTCTGAGGGTCAGAGAACCAGACACCGTATGTACGTTCCCTGGCAATAGAAACCTGCTGTATCTCTCCGGGCTTAGCTTCGAGCCTTGGAAAGCCCACCCCACCGTTAAGCAGCTTAACGATGCGGTTTTTAATCTCGCCTTCGGCACGTGAGCGTATAAGGCCGGTATCAAATCTGGAAAGCATAAACTTCCAGTCGGCGACGGTATCCGTGGCTACATTCAATGGCTGTTTATCGGTAAAATAAACAATCTCAACGGCATCTGATGCCAGACCACGCGAATGCAGCCAGTCTGCGCTTAATTTCGCAGCTTCGCCGACTGTTTTTCCGGCAATATCCGCAAAGAGCGTGCGAAATTTCTGATTAAAAATCGTTTCGAACTTGAACGATGTGTATAACTTTTCGAGAAACGCTTCGCTGTTCCGACGACATGTCTGTTGCTCACGAAGCTCGCAACGTTCCTGAAGAAAGTCTATCAAAAGGAGGTTAAGTGCTACTCCCAGAAGCAGTATCAGCAGATAGGCATACCTGGAATCAGTTGATTTCATCTGCATCTCCTGAAAAGTAGCGTTTGAGCACAATTACCGTCTGATCGTCGTTTTGCGGCCCCCAGGCATTTGCCTGCGCGATAATAAAATCGACTGTTTCAGAGGGTTCCATCGCCACAGTTTTTTCGCAGACTTTCTGAAAGCCGTCGAACCCGAGCATTTTACCAGTCGCGCTGGTGGCCTCTACAATCCCGTCAGTGTATAGAATCAGGCTGTCACCGGGATTAATCACTCGGCTGCCGGAACCGACAATGAGCTTGGACTTTACCCCAAGAGGCAGGCCGGGCTGCTCCAGGAATTCCTGTTCACCATTACTCCTTAAAATCAGTGGATATGGGTGTCCAGCCGAAGCGAACTCAAGCTGACCTTGTGCGGGGGTGTAAAATCCCAGCCAACATGTCATGTAAAGGCGCTTGGCACCATATTTAAAGTGCAACCGATTGATTTCCTGCAGAAGCGAGGCGGCCGACTCAACTTTTTCAGCGAGTAGAGAAAGCCATACTTTGATAGAGGCCTGCACCATGGCTGGTGCGATTCCGTGACCAGTTACATCACCGACCACCAGTAATACCCGGCCATCCTTTAGTCGAAACCAGTCGAAATGGTCGCCACCAAGTTCAGTTGCGGTTCGGCAGCGACCATACAGCTGCCAGTCATCGCCACGTAGAGTTTCTTCTGGCCACAGAGTCTCCTGAACACTTCGAGCCACCTGCATTTCCTGAAAATTGCCGAGAGTTCGATTCAAACTTGAGAGCATCAACGAAAATTCTTCGACAGCCGCACCCTCAACCTGCATACGGAAATTACCGGTGGAAACAGCGTTAAGACCTGCCTTTAGATTCTCAAGAGGTTTTAGAAGCAAAGATGAAGTGATTCTAGCCGAAACCAACGCCAGCAAAATGACCATAATCGACAGAATCAGCATGCGTTTATTCAACCGGCTTATACTGAGTTCAATAATACGGTATGGATACGCCTGAATCAGCACGTAGCCATCAATGTATTTACCCTTGACGGCACAGAGTAAATACTTGCGACCAGCAACTTCTGCAATTTCGCGTACAGGCAGGCCACTTCGCACAACTTGATCAGCAATCTCCCGCAAAGCTCGATCATTTCCTGTTAATCTCTTAGGAAATGCTGGCCAGACTGGTGTCGAATCTATCGGCAGCGCAGCGAATCTGGGCTGATCATCACCCTTAAGCCTGTCACACAATCTGCTGACTTGAAGAAGGTAGTTTCTCTGCACACCAGCCTGTGAAAGAAAAATTAATGTCACGGCACGGGCCTGGTTCAGCTTATCAACAAAGACATCTACATAGGTTGGCATGACACTGTCAAGAATATTCAGCATGCCTATCCGCCCGCTGCCCATTATCAGCCCCCGCGCAAGCCAGGAGCCAAAGTCAGACACAACTGATTTAAGATCAGTCGAAGCTGGCTTGTTTTTCTTGTCAACAGACTCTCCGTTAAAAGTTTCGAGCAGCATCTCGCCATAGTGAATCATGCCTTCTTTTTTGCTGCCAGTGGTACCCTGGGGATTTTCACTGTTATACGTAAGACTAAAATCTTTGGCAACAACTAGAATTTCGCGCAAAGACTCCGAAAAAGCCGGCATCAACCGGCCGATTCCGGCCAGAGACGCACGAAACTCACTAAAAGGAACCTCGGCACTTTTTTTTATCGCCGCCTTGAAAAGGCCTTCGAGACGGCGGTATTCATAAGTCATTCCTTCGTCAATCCTGGTCAATTCAGCAACGCTTTGCTGCTGCAAACCGTCAATCAAAACCTTTTCGCGCTCAATTCGATCAGCAATTCCGCTAAATACAAGTAGTATCAAAGGAATTCCTGCGCCATAAAGGAAGAGAGCGGCCAGTCGAACCCGCAAACCGGGAGACACTGACGAAATGCCGAGCAAGAGGTAAGAGAGCAGCAAAAACGTTAGCATCGACAGCAATTTGATCGTAAAACCAATGGTTGTAAACAGCATGGAAGGTTCGACAGCATAGGCTGTTCTGGCCAGGATTGTGGCGCCAGAGTCTGTGAAAAGCTTGATGCCAGGACAACGGTCGAACAGAAAACCGCTCTCACCCCATGGCATAGCGTTTACAAGAGCCGTAGCCGCACTGGCAAAACCTGAATTTTCAGGCATGATCAAGTTCTTCTGCACAGGGTTCTGCCAGCCAAACCTGTAACTACGTCCAAACTTGTCAATCGCACTTGATATGGCATCATCAAGCAGTTTGTCAGGTTTTAGCAGTCGTTTTCCAATAAAAACGATCAAATGTCCGGAAAATTTACCCTCACTGTCTTTGAGCCGAAACCAGCCGCCCCAGTGCCGATCATGGCTTGAGCCAATACTTATGATCTCGTCTGGATTTCCGTTAAAAGCGACGTGCGCACTGCGATATCCCGAAAATTGAAAAATAAACCGCTCATATTTTTTACCCAAACCAGGATCAATAACCGCCTCCAGGAACTTCTGTGCCACATAGCGGGGAGGAGCAGGCATAAGTGGCGCTGCAAGGCATTTTCCTGCTGTATCGTAGAAAAACACTTCTATTGATCCGGGGTTGTCGGCAAAATTCTGTTTAAGGCGACGGTCAAAAGCCTCTGACGGCCACGGTAGAGTTGTCAGACTAGAAAAAGCATGAGCAAAACGTTTGGCCGGTTCGGCCTGCGCGGATACATCGCTGAGGATTTTTGCCATGGCATGTCGCTCATTGGCAATACGATCATTTAGATCTGCTTCAGCAAAATATTGGTTGAGTCCTGACAGAAGAACGAATGGCAGCAAAACTAGCAGCAAGACTTTACCTGCCACCTTACCAATAGCGGCAACAGGCTTATGCTGCAAAGATTCAGGAAGCCTGGTAACCCATTGCATTCAGTAGCCCGCTAATTTAAATCAATGCTGGCCATTCGCAAGCACATCAATAAAACCTCAGCATCAGAGGTTGTTCGTAGTTTTCCCGCTCAAATTGCACTTCTGATGCCTCTAGAATGGGCTGGCGGCGAGAACTGAAAGAGCCCGAAACCTGATTCATCAGTTTATCAACCCTGAGTATTTTGCCCTTAACCACTACATTGGCATAAGCTGCTATTCTTGAATCAGAAGGCAAGTCTTTAGGAAACTCAACCTCGAATGCATAATCCATGTTGTTATCAGCATTTACAGTGGGTTGACTGTTCACAAAAAGAACAGACCGGCCTTTTCTCTTTGATATAAATTCAATTCGGCCGCGCCATTCAACCGCCGTACCAATATAAGGTGTCGGATTGCGACTCACATCGAAAACAAAAGTGTCTTTGCCAACGTAGGAAGCACTGCTTGTATCACGGCGTTCTTGCTCCACGCGCTGCTGTTCTTTCTGCTTTTTAATCCAAAATCGGCTGGCATTAAGCATTTCGTCGACCTGCTTATTCTGATCCGGAGTCAGATTGCCGTATTCTCTAGCCATTGAAAGCAATGGTTCGGCCTTGTCGTATTCGCCACGCTGATAAAAGTAAGCACCACGGCTATAATAGTTATAACTCTGTCTGCCCGCCAGATAAGAGAGCTTGTCTCTGGCTTCTTTCAGGTTAGGATTAAGTTCGAGACATTTGCGAAACTGCAAGATCGCATCTTCTATACGCTCCTGAGCTTCGTAGGCTTCACCCAGGCCAAAAACAGCCTTTATCATGCTCGGCTGCAACTTTACCGCCTGGCCAAAAAAACTTTCAGCACGATCGGGTGTCTGCGTCTTCATATAGATCAAACCAATTGCATAAGGAATCTCGGCATCAGAAGGTGAACCTTTCTGAGCTTTTGAATAGCGTTCGAGTGCGTCAGAAAACCGATTCTGGCGAAAAAGCAAAAAGCCGACCATCTTATTAAGTCCAGCATCATCGGGTTTTTCACGTAAAGCAACCTCGAAAAATCTTATTGCTTCGTCGGTTCGGCCCTGATTTAGCATTTCACGGGCACGGCCTGCAGCCTGATCAGCCGGCATGGTGTCAAATTCCGTCTTTTGAATGGTCTCTCGACCCTGGATTTTCTGCTGCGCTGCCACATCGGATGCCAGCGCCTGCTGCATAGACTGGAGTTCGCGGCGGGCTGCCTGATAATCGGGATTAATCTGCACCGCAATTTGAAACTGAACGATCGCTTCCTTAATAAAACCCTGCGCTTTGTATACCCGACCCAAATTGTAATGTGCCTCAGGGTAGCGGGGGTCTATATCGAGAGCCGCCTTGAATTCGCGATATGCTTCAAGATAACGATTCTTGTAAAAATGGTTGAGACCGACATCTACATGAAATTTAGCAGTCGATGCCTCAAGAATATTTATCTGTAGCAACACAACCGCTACAAGCAAAGCTAATACTATAAACCGATGTCTCTTCATGCTGTTTTTACCTCGGGCCTGATTTGTTAAGCCAGAAAACCACGTTTTAACATTAAAATAGTAACAGAGTGTAGCAAAAAACTAAACCCGCAAAACAACTCGCCAGGCTATGGCAGTCGGCATAATTGCAAAGATCCGGTTACCCAGATCTTTACAGTGGCAGTCCCTATAAATTTTTGAGATCTTCCAACTGCTTAGCATCCTCTTCTTGCTGATCAATGAACTTGTTGAGATCACGCTTGATCGCCTTGCCGTCGTAACCAATCAGACTGGCCGCCTCTGCTATTTTGGCTTTCTGCCGCAACTGATCAGACTTACTCAGCGGAGCCTTAACCTCAACCTTGGGTTGAACCGGCTTTGGACCGGCACAACAGCCAGTTAACATGCATGCTACAACAGCCACAACAAACATAGTCCTGTAAGCCATTCTACACCTCACAATTTATCTATCTTCTTATATGCTAATACTTTACCTCCGACAAAACAACCGGCAAAAAGAGCAGTAATTAACCCGCCCTGCAGACTGATGACTGATTTGCTTTAGTATGCGGGCTGAAGTAGAATTGCGTGCATAAAGGGTAAAAACTATGAACAAAAAAGATTCAGGACTGGTTTATTCAAGCGAATGGGGAAAAATGTGCCCCGCTTGCGAGAAGCCGATTGCGCAGTGTCGCTGTCACAAAACTGGCAATGTTGCGCAGCCCTCTAAAGATGGAATAGTCAGGGTGAGTCGCGAAACAAAAGGGCGCAAAGGAGCCGGAGTTACTGTTATCAGCGGTTTGCCCGGCAACGAAGATGACCTCAAAAAGCTGGCAGGCGAGCTTAAAAAGAAGTGCGGCGCCGGCGGTGCGCTTAAAGATGGCATGATCGAGATCCAGGGCGAACATCGAGACCGACTCGTCGTCGAGCTCGAAAAAATGGGCTATCGCGTTAAGCGCAGCGGTGGCTGATCAATAAATTATCAGCCACCTGATTTTTCAAATGAGAAATCAAGAGCGATCGGTTCGAGACGCAAGACCCAGTTTGCTGAAGTTTGTGCAAGCCTGACCATAAAGTGCTTTTTCTGATCGTCGCTAATCAGCAGTCTGGTAAAAAATGGCTGCGGAAAGCCAGCCTGCATTGTGGCAACTGTTTTGCCATCAGCAATTCTCATAAGCATATAAAGGCCGCTAGCCTGATCATCTTCCTTGGGAATCGGCTTAAAACCTATTACAAATTCGTTGGCAGCGGGGTGAGCCAGGATTTCAGTATCGAGGACATCGGTCAATGGCAGTGTGACACTGCTTTCTTTGCCGTTGGCGAGTGTTCTTGTCACTAGTTTTATTACAGCGTTCTTTTCGGTAAGATAGCAGACAGAGTCTGTATCGACCAGAAAACTACGCCCATGCACGGCATTTGCCATGACCAGCTTAGCATCAGCGCTGAATTCAATCAGCTCGCCAAGGGTATAATCCAGCACCAAAAGGTTGCCGGAAGGAAGAAGTTCGATTCTTGCCGGCCAGGCAAGCTTTTTACCACCTATTTCGGTAAGCTTTTCGAGAATTTTACCGGCAGCATCAATTTTAAGCAGAGCTGCGTTATCAACATCGCAGACCCAGAAATCGCCATCAGGCAATATAACAAAATCTTCGGGATAAACGTGGCTTTCGGTGGCAATTGCGACACTCTTGAGCTGCTTACCCTGAGCATCAAACTCGACGAGTCGTTTATTAAGGCTATCGCTGACCCACAGGTTTTCACCCACGAATCTAAGCGCGGCCGGGCCAAGCGGAAGGCCCTTTCCATAGTATTCTCCAACATCAGCTTCGGTTTTTATCGCCAACTCAGCACTTGAAGTGCCGATGGGCAGATCGATTGCAAATACAGAAGCAGCGTTAATCAGCATAAAGAAAAGTAAAATTGAAGTTCGATTCATTTAAGCGGTCTCCGTTTCGGTCAAGGCATTGCCCAGCCAAGATAGTGTGTGCTACCAATTACCTGGCTGAGGGTCATTTTTTTGATAACAGTGGAAGTTGTAGTAATAATTATAGGCTCACCATTAGCGGCCTTTTCGCCGGTAGCAATAAAGATGTGCCCATATGGATTAGTGCTGGTTTTATCGGTAAACATGACCGCGCCAGCGGGGGGATTGTGATTGGCACTGATTTTTCCGGCATCACGACAGTTGTAATATGCCTGAATTGCAGAAGGCGCACACAATTGCGGAAAATTGCGGCCATAGGAAGTGCCGACAAAAGCCAGACACCAACCACTCCAACACTTCGAGTCACTTGAACGCTTGCCATTATTTCTGTTGACGCCTTTACACGAGCCACCAGGCATTTGATCATGCGCCCAGGTAAGTGCGCCAGCAATAGTGCCATCACCCTGTGTCTGGCCAATCACAGAAGGCTTGCTGGCCACCGGACCAGTGCTACCGGTGTCGTCACCAGTAGAACCTGCGCTGCCGGGCTTGGGCAGAGAACCGCCGCTCCGAGTATCACCGGGATAATCTGGTTCGGTCTGCGAGGCTGGAGCCCCGGCAATTGACACAAAATTTTTGTGCATATAACCAGTCTGGCCATTGACCTGCACCTTATAAAAATCGCCTTCGGCACCGATTACCGTAACTTTAGTGCCGCTGCCGAACAGGCCTGTGACTGGGCCCCACGGGTATTCTCGCAAGCGCAGTGCCGAATCGACCTCAATCGTTCCTTCGACCGGGAACTCCGTCTTTTCAGGGGCTTTAACAGCAGCATCGCTACCAACCAAACCGGTTACCGGCTTGGTCGGATCAACTTTTTCTTCGCTAAAAGGAGTGGTTGCAAGCAGACCAGAAGCGACAAAGCACAGACAAAACAATAAAAACCATCGTCGCATAATAAGTTTCATAATAATCTCCTGAACAACTTTTCTTATATTACTGCACCTTGCCGCATTTAGTTTAATGATTTTTAAGGCGACAAAAATTCAACATTTCAGCAGTATTCAAACTGCCTTTAAACCATTAGTCTGTGGCGTCACAATCGTAGATATTGTCGCCTATTTATTACAAACTCTTTTGAGTAACCAGTTTCTCGACAGTAACCTGCGGGTGACGGTAACGGCGGCGACCCCTGGTCCACCAGAAACATTGAATCGCTTCAACCGGGCAAAACTGCAAACAGGCCATGCATTGCTCGCAGTGATTCTGCCATTGCGGGCGACGGGCAGCACTAAGCACAATGTTATTGACCGGACAAACTTTCACGCACAATCCGCAGCCAATACAATCGGCACTGGCCCTAAAACGGCGACCTGCCTGCCAGACATTTCTGGTGAACATCTTAGACGAAATCTCCGGCAGCCAGCAAAAAGGCACCGGCAGGGTTTCGAGCTTATGCTTCTGCCTGTCGTGAACAGCCGTGGCAATTTCATTAATACGAGTCTCGGCGACCTCAAGCTTGGCACAGACCTTCTTGGGGCTGTCAGCACCGTAAAGTGGCGTGTAATTGCCTGGCATGTAAACGATCCAGCCAGCATCAAGTTGGCGACCACAGTGACGATTAAGTTCATTGTTGAAGATCCCGAGGGCTGCACCAGCAGAACTATCGCAGGTTACAACAGCCGCGATGTATGTTGCACAAGTTATTTTGATCTGGGCAAGAGCACGGGCGACGAGAGCTGGAATACCGGCCACATAAACAGGAAACACGAAAATAAGATCGTCGGCGTCAGCTTGATAAGGCTTGTCGCTGTTAACAATGCCGGCCAACGGTATGACACTGGCATCTGGCAGCTTACCTGTTATCGTATGAGCTACTGCCAGTGAATTTCCGGTTCCAGAAAAATAAAAAATTGTCCTACTCATCTTGCCCACTACCTCCCAAGTTTAATCTTGCCTTTGGCTCAGCTGCTATTATAACTCATTACCAGTCACGAGCCAACTTGTCATTCCTGTGGGTACGAAGTCAAATACAGGTAGCAGAACAGACCCGGTTCTGCTATATTACTTTCACTCTCAATGGTCACGAGGTACAAATTTGCTGTTGTCAAACTCCTTAAAAAAAGCACTTGCTTCATTACTGCTTCTGGCAGTATTTGCGGTGCTGACTCAAGGAGTTCTGCATGAAGTTTTTCATGATTCCGAGCACGAAAATTTCGGTTCAACAGCAAAAATAGCTGGCGAAGCAGGCCATTCTAACGAATGTCACTCGCAACATCAGTCTTGCTCAAGTCTTTCCTGTACACATGGAGCTTTATTTCTTGCAGAGTCTGCATTTTGCTGGAATGCCCTTAGACAAATCGAGTTACTAAAATTTTCTGAAGATGTTTTCCAGCTGCCAATAATTTCAGCAAACTTGTTCAGGCCTCCAAGAGTCTCTATCAGCTGAATCAGAACCATTTTTAAGAATCTGACATACTGATACGGAGGCATTTATGCGCGTTTTGATACGTTTTATTATTCTATTGTTCATCCTCTTCCTTCCATTTAATCATTTACAGGCGCTTACGTTAAGCGAAGCCCTCGAAATTGCGGAACAACACCCCGCACTGCAATCTCACGACCTGAACATTAAGGGTCGAGAACACGAAGCCAGAGATGCCAACGCCAGAGGCGCCAGCAGTATTTCTCTGAACTCAGAAAACATTGGTGGAAGCCGGCCGGGCTTTTCCAGTCTTGAATCTACCATTGAATTTTCTCTGCCCATTCAAGACGGGCAAAAAACCAAAGCAAGAAAAAAGCTGGCGACAGCCAGAATTGATTTGAGCAAACTTGAAAAAACCAGTGCCAGATGGATAATTAAAAGCCAGACCCAACGGGCCTTTCATCGAGCGCTTACTTCCAGAGCACTTGTAGAGAAAGCCGATGAGAATATTGAAAACGCGCAAAAACTTTTAAGCGCCGCCCAGATCATGGTTGAAGCCGGCGCCGTCGCTGAGCAGGAAGTTTTTCAGGCCGAACTGCTTTTGCAACAGGCAAAGCTTGAGCTGCAATCGCTGCTTGGCAGACTTGAAGATGCAAAGGCAGATCTGGCCATAGCAATGGGTCTGGATTCTCTACAAGACCAGAATATAGAAGGTTCTGCGACAATAGATCTTCAGCTCCCGGCAATCGAAGAGCTCGAAGAACTTGTTTTAAATTCTCATCCCGAGATTCTTGCCAAAAAGCTTCTGTCTACTGAGACTCAATCGAAACTTGAAGCTATTCGAGCCGATAATCGCCCAAATTGGGAGATAACCGCCGGAGCACGCAATCTCAGAGAAACCAGTCAGCACGACTTTCTGATTGGCTTTACTGTTGAGCTGCCTCGCGCCAGAGACAACAGGGGCGAAAGACAGGCGCTGGCTTACGACCTTGAACGGCTGGCTCTTGAAAAGGCCAATACTGCCAGAGAATTGCGTTTAAAGCTGCTGAATGCCTGGCAAAGATTCAATAGACTTCAGGAACAGAGCAAAAAGCTGCGTGATGAAATCCTGCCAGGCGCATACCGCCTCTTCGAACTTTCGTTAACCGGGTATCAGCTTGGCAAAACTGATCAGATTGTGGCTCTGCAGGCACAGAAGGAATATCTCAACCAGAAAGACAATTACCTGCAAAGGCTTGAAGAACTGTACGAGGCTATGGATTACATGGAAGGCCTTGCCGGGCCGACCAGTGTATCTGCCAATAGTAAAACAGCCGAACCAGCAGCAAATTAACCAGCTTTATTTCAAGGAAAATATAATGAAGAAAAATCTCGCATCAGCCTTTGTTATCACCATAACCATGTTTTTTATTGCATTCGTCGTAAACACAACCCTGTTCAGTCAGACTTCAGACCCTCATGCCGGGCATGATCATGCAAAGGCACCAGCAGCAGCAGTCGATCCACACGCCGGGCACGATCATGAAAAAGAACCAGCAGCAGCTGCTGATCCACACGCCGGGCACGGCCACGAAAAAGAACCAGCAGCAGCAGTCGATCCACATGCCGGGCACGATCATGAAAAAGAACCAGCAGTAGCAGCTGATCCACATGCCGGGCACGACCACAGCAGTCACGCAAACCCAGGCATAATGTCCGTAGAAGACTTGTTTAAGCCTGAGTGCGAACATAATATCAAAACGATTGACTGCGATGAATGCCGCTATGAACTTGGAGCTGTAAAGGTTTCGGACCAGGCAAAAGCGATGCTGAAAACCTTAAAAATCTCCCAGACACAGCGCAGAAACGAAATAGCTTTTCGCGGCGAACTAGAATACGACAACCAGCTGTTTCGCACAGTAGCCAATGTATTACCGGGAATAGTATCTTCGATAACCGTGCGAAACGGTGAAAATGTTGAGCAGGGCCAGATATTGGCAGTTATTGAGAGCGCTGAATTATCGCATTTAGCCCTTGAATTGCGAAAACTTGTCGCAGAACTTGATCTGTCACAGAAAAAACTGGCACGCGAAGAACTTTTGCACGACAAAAAGGTTGGGGCAATGCAGACAGTTCAGGAGGCTCGCGCCTCAAGAGATCTCAAGGCGTTGGAAATAAAATGCAGCAAAGAACGGCTTGCCATGTTTGGTCTCTCAGGCAAAGATATTGACGCTATTGCGGCTGGTCGCGGAGAATCAACACAAAAAGGCCAATTGAAGGTAATTTCTCCAATACAGGGTCGTGTCGTCAAAGTGCATGTCAACATAGGCAGCGCGATAAGCGAACAACAGGCGATTCTGGATATTGTAAATATCAAGCAACTGCGAGCAATCGGACAGATCAAGGAATCTGACATTTCCACAGTCATCACCGAACTCAAAACAGGTGACATAAACGGATTCATCACTACCCAGGCCTTTCCTGGCATGCTTTATCCGGTCAAAGCAGTAAGTGCAGACGCTGGACTGAAGTCGACTACACGCACCCTTGGAATTCAGCTTACAGTTAAAAACGCTGATGAATTACTACGTCCCGGAATGTTTATCGAGGGAACGCTTGAGATTGGCCAGAATCAGCAAAAGCAAATTCTTCCTGCCAGCGCAGTCCTGGAAGATGAAGGCGCCAGCTTTGTTTTTGTAAAACATAGTGATTCGATGTATCTTCGCCGAGATATCGGCATAGAATCAAGACATGGCGACACAGTAGTAGTCAGTGGCGGCCTTGAAGATGGCACTGAAATTGTTGTCGAAGGTGGTTTTCTGCTTAAATCAGACATCCTGCGTGGCAAAATGGGCGCTGGCTGCGCGCATTAAGGGGGAAGCACAATGAACAGGTTTTTAAACTTCCTTCTGACACAGCGATTTTTTGTATTCCTGCTTACCTCCATACTGGTGGTCGCCGGCCTGGTCTCCTGGAACCGCCTGCCAATAGATGCATTCCCCGATGTAACCAACGTGCAGGTTATGATTTTGACAAAAGTTCCCGGCCTGACTTCGCTTGACGTCGAACAGCGGGTCACTTTTCCGATTGAGCAGCACATGGGCGGTCTGCCTCAGGTCAAGCAGGTACGTTCAGTATCAAAATCTGAAATTTCACAGGTAGTTGTCATTTTTGAGGATGACGTAGACATTTACTTTGCCAGGCAGATTGTTTTTGAAAGGCTTGCAGAAGCAAGAGAATCACTGCCACCCGGCTCATCACCCGAAATGACACCAACCAGCACGGGTCTGGGCGAAGTTTTCCAGTATACTCTCGACAGCGATGTTTTAAGCCCGACCGAGTTAAGAACCCTGCAGGACTGGGTAGTATCTCCCCAATTGAGAACAATTCCCGGAGTAACTGAGATTAACAGTTTTGGTGGGTTTGTTAAGCAATATCATGTAATTGTGAATCCTTCAGCTCTTGAAAAATATGAGATTCCGCTGCGTTCTGTAATAGAAAAGCTTGAAGAGAACAATGCCAATGCCGGGGGGTCATTTATTGTAAAAGACTGGCAGCAGACTTTTATAAGATCTCTGGGGCTGTTAACCAGTATCGAGGACATTGGTAACATCGTCTTAAAAGACAACGATGGTGTACCGGTTCTACTTAAAGACGTGGCTGAGATTACAACAGGCACGCAAACCCGTCAGGGCGGTGTTACCAGAGACGATCAGGGCGAGGTGGTCGCAGGCATGGTAATAATGTTGCAGGGTGCCAATTCAAAGACAGTTGTAGAAAAAGTTAAAGAAAAGGTTCCCCATATTCAAAAGGCCTTGCCCAAAGGCGTCAAGCTCAACCCCTTCTACGACAGAACTTCATTGATTCAAGCCTGCATTAAAACCGTAGTTGATGCAATTAGCGAAGGCGGAATCTGCGTTATTTTTATTCTCTTTCTCTTTCTTGCCGAACTAAGAACTGCGGCTGTTGTCTTGTTTTCGATCCCATTAACCTTTCTTGTCAGCTTCATCATTATGGATCTGGCAGGCATGTCTTCAAACCTGATGAGTCTGGGAGGACTGGCCTTTTCGGTTGGCATGGTGGTAGACGCTACCATTGTCGTTACCGAGAATGCGCGACGACACCTGGCGTTGGCGAAGCCTGATGAGGCAAGAATGTCGGTGGTCAGCCGGGCAATTCAGGAAGTAGTGCGACCAGTTTCTTTCTCGATTTTCATCGTCGCGCTGATTCTGATTCCGCTATTTACGCTTCAAGGCATGGAAGGCAAAATGTTTATTCCACTTGCCCAGACTATGCTCATAGCTCTGCTGGTCTCGCTTGGCATTGCACTTTTCATTGTGCCGGCATTAAGTGAAAGTATGCTGCCCAGAGGCAAGGAATACGAGTTCCCGTTTGTTTCATGGTTTCACAGGCTATATGGACGCACTTTAAACATTTGTCTCAAGTATCAATGGACAACCATTGCTCTGTCGCTGCTGCTGCTTGTTGGCGCCGGTTCGCTGGCTACAGGCCTGGGCACCGATTTCATGCCCGATCTTGATGAGGGTGCCATTGCGATTAACAGTGTCAGATTGCCAAATGCTTCTCTGGCAGGTTCAGTAAAAGTTGCCGACGAAATTGGCAAGCTTTTGAAAGTTGTTCCTGAAATTGAGACCGTTGTGGGCAAAACCGGGCGCGCAGAAATCTCTGAAGATCCGATGGGGCCGGAGCAAACCGACTTTGTCATCATGCTTAAGTCACGCAAGGACTTTCCCAATGCCCGCTCAAAATCAGAAATTACTGAACATATCAGACAGGTATTGAATCAGGTGCCCGGTTTGCGGCACTCCTTTTCGCAGCCGATCGCACTGCGGGTAAATGAGCTAATTTCGGGAATCAAAAGCGATGTTGCCGTCAAAATATTTGGCGATGACCTGGATCTGCTGGCAAAATATGCTGCTGAAGCTGCTGAAATCATGGCCGCAACCCCTGGCGCCAATGATACAAAATCAGCACAGCTATCTGGCATGCAGCAGCTTGATATTCAGATTGACCGGGCGGCGGCCGCCAGATACGGCCTTAATGCCGGCGATGTAAATGAACTGATCGAAACCGCAGTAGGCGGCAAGATAGCTACCACAATAATAGAGGGCCAACGCCGCTTTGATCTGCAAGTTCGCTACCCTGAAGGGATTCGCAAAAATCAGCAGGACATCATGAATCTGCGCATCCGCACACCGGGCAATAGCCTGATTCCTTTACAACAGATTGCTACCATCAAATCGGTAGAAATTCCAATTGAGGTAAAGCGTGAGAATGGGCTTAGAAGCCTGGTAGTTGAAACAAACGTGCGCAATCGTGACCTTGGCGGCTTTATAACTGATCTTCAGAAACGCCTTGAACCACTTGAAGCCAAGCTGCCAACCGGCTACTTTCTGAGCCTCGGCGGCCAGTTTGAAAACCAGCAGAGAGCAATGAAGCGGCTAGGACTGGTAGTGCCGGTGGTATTGCTATTTATTCTTGTTCTGCTGGTTATGGCTCTGGGCAAATTGCGTGATGCCCTGCTGGTCATCGCGATTTTGCCATTTGCTCTGGTCGGTGGAATCATTGCGCTCTGGTCATGGAACATGACGTTCTCAGTTTCAGCGGCAGTAGCTTTTATCGTGCTATTAGGCGTAGCCGTTCAGAACGGAGTTTTGCTGATTTCATTCATGCGTCAGCTGATAGACGAAGGGAAAACCTTGCCGGTAGCGATAAGACAGGCATGCGGGCTGCGTTATCGTGCAATCATGATGACAACCCTGACCTCATTTATTGGCCATGTGCCGATGCTGCTGTCAACTGGCGCAGGAGCAGATATTCAGCAACCGCTGGCGTTGGTCGTCAACGGCGGACTGATTTCTTCGACACTGCTGACCCTGTATGTTGTTCCGGTTATCTTTGGCCTGCTTGAAAAGCGCTTTGCAAAGCTCGACGAACAGGATGTAAAAGCCTCAGCATAAGAAGTTAAAATACAAATACTGTTAAGGCTGATTACCTGGATTGTTTCGCAGGTTTCAACCGATACAGTCGGTTCGCCAACGTGAGCCCTTTAATGTTGTCGAAACGACTGCCTATCTTCGCATCCAGTTTCTCCAGTCTTATATCTGGGTGCGGATGGGTTTTGAACAGCAATGCCACGCTATCATCATCTTTGGCATAATGACCGATCTGCTGCAACACACCGGGCAGGCCAAAAGCATCATAACCGGCACGCGCAGAAATCTCGGCACCGCTAACAATCAATTGCTGAACTTTGACATTGTTGCTGATCAAGCTATAGATTGACACAGTTTTACTGATCTGCTAGAACGTGTAAACGAACAACCAGCCATTGCAATTTTAGTCAAAGCAAAGAAACATCAAATGAAACTTACGTTTTTTTCGGGTTTATGTGACGGCATACCGATCTGCCTGGGTTATATTGTCGTTTCCATGTCTTTCGGAATGCTGGCTGTAGCTCAGAACATTCCGATATCCATCGCAATCGCTCTATCCATGACAAATATGACTTCAGCAGGTCAGTTTGCCGCAGTAAATCTTGCTGGAACTTTTGCATCTTATGCAGAAATTGGAGTGGCAACCCTTGTCATAAATATTCGCTATGCGCTTATGAGTCTTGTTCTGTCGCAAAAAATTGAAAAAATGCCATTCTTTAAAAGAATGATAATCGCTTTCGGTATCACTGACGAGATTTTCACACTTGCCTCAACTCGTAGCGAAAAAGTTAACTTTCGTTACATGTCAGGACTGATTGTCACGCCCTACATAGGCTGGGCAATGGGAACAACTTTGGGTGCGACAATAAACTCACTCCTTCCCAAAGCAATCGCCGCAGCCATGGGAATTACTCTCTACGGAATGTTTATCGCAATCGTAATGCCTGCCGCCAAGGAAGAAAAAGCAGTCTTAATCACCCTGATTATCGCGATGTTCCTGAGTTGCGTGTTTAGATACGCGCCGTATTTGTCGCAACTTTCATCCGGCTGGGCAGTTATTATCGTGACGCTGGTAACAGCAGCGTTGGCTGCAACTATGGTCCAGATCAAGGAAAAGAATGCATGAGCTATTTAACAGGTGTTGTCCTGGTAACGGCGTTGGTTACATACCTTGTCAGAATGCTACCAATCGTATTCTTCAAACATGAGCTCACCTCTAAATGGGTCAAGGCATTTATGTACTATATTCCCTACGCAGTTCTCGGGGCAATGACCTTCCCGGCAATTCTGTATTCAACACGGAGCATGATTTCCGCATCGGCTGGGCTTATCGCCGCAATCATTTTAGCATATTGGAATAAAGGGCTTCTAACCACTGCGCTTGGCGCCGCCGGAGCGGTATATATTGCGGAGTATTTTATACTGTAAAAAACAAACTCCTCTGTCAACGACAAAGGAGTTTGCTTGTGTATTCCAACAAAAGCGCCAGGAATTACGTCCCGCCGCGACAGTATGAGTGTACTCTAGAATTCGGCTGATTTTGGAGCTCTGGGAAATGGTATAACGTCTCTGACGTTATTCATACCGGTTACAAACATGAGCAGCCGTTCAAAACCTAGTCCAAAGCCACTGTGAACAACCGAACCGTATTTTCGAATATCAAGATACCACCAGATGCTCTCAGGAGGAATTTTGAATTCTTCGGCACGTTTTTGCAAGATTTCAAGGCGTTCCTCGCGCTGAGAACCGCCAATTATTTCACCGGCGCCAGGCACCAGTATATCCATGGCGGCAACAGTCTTGCCATCAGGGTTGACGCGCATGTAGAAGGATTTTATTTCTTTAGGATAGTCAGTTACGATGACAGGCTTTTTAAAGTGCTTTTCGACAAGATAGCGTTCGTGTTCGGACTGCAGATCGATTCCCCAGTTTTCGACCGGGTACTGAAACTTCTTTTTCTTGTTCGGAGTGCAGTTTTTAAGAATCTCGACGGCTTCAGTGTAGGTTACGCGCTCAAAGCTGTTGTTGGAAACGAATTCAAGTTTCTCGACAAGAGTCATGTCTTCGCGCTCGGCCTGGGGCTTCAACTTGTTCTCCTCGGCATTGCGTTTACTGAGGAAATCCAGGTCGTCAACGCAGTTTTCGAGGGCATAAGCGATAAGATACTTTAAGAATTCTTCGGCAAGATTCATGTTGTCGGTCAGATCAGCAAATGCAACTTCTGGCTCAATCATCCAGAATTCAGAAAGGTGCCGTGAAGTATTTGAGTTTTCGGCTCTGAAGGTCGGCCCGAATGTATAAACCTTGCCAAGCGCCATTGCAGCCAGTTCAGCTTCAAGCTGACCGGAAACAGTAAGATTGGTCGCCTTGCCAAAAAAATCTTTTGAGAAATCAACTGTACCGTCATCAAGAAGCGGCGGATTTTTCTCAGGAAGTGTGGTTACCCGAAACATTTCGCCAGCGCCTTCTGCATCTGAGCCAGTAATGATCGGCGAATGAATATTGAAAAAGCCGCGATCATTAAAGAATTTATGTATTGCAAACGTCATCGCATGCCGCACTCTGAAAATCGCACCAAAAACGTTAGTTCTGAATCTCAGATGGCCAATTTCCCGCAAAAATTCGAGCGAGTGCTTTTTAGGCTGCAACGGGTATTCATCGGGATCAGCAATTCCCGGCACGGTTATGCTTTCACAGAGAAGTTCAACCGCCTGGCCACTACCCTGAGATGCAACGAGTTTGCCGGATGCAATCACGGAAGCACCAGTGGTAACCTGAGCCATAACCTCTTCAGTTATGCCTTCATAGCCTTTATCAATATCTACAACCAGTTGCAGGTTGCGAATGGTTGAGCCGTCATTCATCGCCACAAAAGCTACGTTTTTGCTTGATCGTTTGGTTCTTACCCATCCATTAACCGTAACAATCTCGTCTGAAGGTGATAACGTCAAAACCTGGCTGATTGACAGACTCATTGAAATAAACCTCTACTATTTTAAATGGCAAGCTGCTTGTGCAGGCGCGCCAATTATACTGCAGTGCCACGACACAGTCAATATCAATACCGCGGTGCCTATGGCAAAGGCAACGATTGCCGTGCAGAAAAACGCTGCAAAAAATGCATCGAATAATAACAAGATGCAAACTATGCTTGTAACAAAGAGTTGGTGGTGTATAATAGCTTGGTATGTAACAACGCAGATATCTTTTATCGCTCATAAACAGAAAGGCGGGTCTGATGAAGCAGAAATATTATGCTCTTAGAATTGAAATGATGGAAATTGAGCCAGTGATCTGGCGACAATTTGTGGTGCCAGCTGAGATTTCACTTGATCGCCTGCATGATGTGATTCAGATCATCATGGGTTGGAAAGATTCTCATCTACACGAGTTTAACTTTACCAAGCACCGCTATGTTGAGACCATCAATGAAGAATTCGACGGCAAGGCAACCTTTCTTGAGGCTTCAGAACGTCTGAACAAGCATTTTAAGAAGGAGGGCGACAGCTGTCTCTATGTTTACGATTTTGGCGAATCATGGGCTCATCGCCTGACCCTCGAAAGCTCTGATTACAAGCTGCGCGAAGACGACTGCGCGATCAGCTGCCTCGCTGGTGCAAGAGCCTGCCCACTTGAAGACGTCGGCGGCCCCCCAGGCTACGCAGAGTTCTGCAAAGCCATCAAAAGTCCGAAGAATAAGCAACACGCCTCAATGGTGGCCTGGTCGACAGGGTTTCAGCCAACCGCCAAAAAATTTGATCCTGAGTATTTTGATACAGACGCCATAAATGAAACTCTCGGCTGTTTCGTCAGATGGTCGCGCCCTCGCAACCTTGACTGATTAACGGTTAAGGCAGAATCCGGTGCGGTAATTCAAGACGCACCACAATATTTCAGATAACAAAAAGCCTGCATCTTTGCAGGCTTTTTGCTGTATTGTTCACAAAATTTCTGCCAGACTAAAGGGAAAACTCCTCGCAAAGCATTGCCGACGACGGGTAACCAAGCGCCTGGAGAGCAACTCGCACATCAGACATCATCGCCGTCGGGCCGCACAACATGACCAGTGCGCCAGCCTTGAATTCTGGCATCAACTTGGCCAGCGCAGGCTTATCAAGTCGTGTTAGAGCATCCTTCCCGGCAGACGACTCTCTGCTGACAATTTTTTCAATTTCAAGGTTGGGAAGCGCCTGGCGCAAACTTTCAATTTCTGCAAGACAGGGTGCCTCCGCGCTGGTTCGGTATGACCATATAAGCTTTACCGGCAGATCCGACTTTTCATGACTGAGCTGGCGCAGGGTGCTAAGCATCGGGGTTATGCCAATGCCACCGGCTATCATTATCAGGCTGCTTGCCTGGTGTCGGTATGAAGAGAATACACCGAACGGCCCGGAAACCCTGACTTTATCACCCGTTCTGACCGCACTCAGTTTCTTTGTCCAGTCGCCACTGGCTTTAATCAAAAACTGTAGAGACGCTGAGTCTGCTGGTGCAGAGGCAATGGTAAACGGGTGTTCTTCATGCGGAATTTCCGAACTCTCTACACTGATAAAAGCGAATTGGCCCGGCAGAAAACTGAATCTTTCAATATCTGCAGCTGGCTTGAGGCTTATCTGCCAGATTTTGTCTGCCTCTGCAGAAACGGAAGAAACAACAAATGCCTCACTTGCGGCACGCTGAGCGGGAAAAACAACTTTCGCGGCAATTACAATACTGGCCCAGAGAACAAGCAAAACAATCCAGAATCCGAGCAACCAGCCCTTACGCATCGCCGATTCGATGATGAACATGTGCGAAAGAGCCAGTATCACCACTGGTGCCATAAATTTATGCAGTCTTATCCATTCTTCATAACTGAGAGCGAGAAACTTGCGCCAGACTGAAGAAACAACCGCCAGCCACAAACCAACGATGCAGATTCCGCCAAGCGCTTCCGGCCACTGCTCTGAGCTCAGCGGCCCAAGTTTTTTCAGACCGGAAACATACATCAACATTGGATGAGAAGACGTAAGGATCAGACAGGCGATCCCAGAAAAGCGATGAAATTTGAGTAGCCGATCGAGGCCAAAAACCCTGTCGAGAAACCGGAGGCGAGCTGCCAGAACTGGCTGTAAAAGCAGCAGAGCAATTGCCCACAGAGCAAACACACGCCCTACCATCACCGGAAAAGTGCCAGTCTTAACAGCCTCATCTCTGAAATAATGCCTGGCGCCAATTCGCGTTAAAAACAGTAACAGCCCTAATAAAAGTAGCCATAAAATGATTTTTTGCGCAGTGTAGCTTTTACCCCGGATTAACGCAGTCTGGTTCATGATTTTTCTCCATGCTCAGAATGGGCACCAATAAACGCTCTCATATCATCCATGTTGAATATTTTTCCTCTTCAAAGTAGATTCTTATCTCGTTGAGGGCAACAGTTTTTCTGGTTGCCTCACTGATTATTCCTTTATTCTCCAAGCTTTCACCCAGTCATCATGCTTATCTGGGAAAACTCTTTTGAATTGCTGGTCAAAATATGAAAAATCAGGGTTGCTGTTCCCTTCAAACACAGTAGCAATAAACTCCAACAGGTTTTCATGTCCAACGCTTTCGCCGATGCGATACAAGGCAAGTGAGCCTTGATAATAGGCTTTTATGTAGAGGGTTTTGTCATCGCTGAATGGATTGTTGGGAATCGAATCTAGAGGAATCATCCGATCAAGATATTCGGTAAATTTTAACAGCGGCTTAACTGCGGCTGCACTTTCCATTAGAACGGAGTATATCCCTAGATACTGAGGTATTCCTTCCACCATCCAGCCATCTGCGCCGAGGTATTTGCAGCCAAACCAGAAATGGGAAAGCTCGTGAGCGATAACCAGTTTTCTGAACTGGTCGACATCCTCCGCCACAATTCCCAACCCTGCCAGACCGCTTAAATCAGCAGCGCCACCCAAAGCAGACCTTGATAGAAGTATAAGGTTTCCACATGGACTCCCGTTAATCTCTCCTTTGGCTTCACCTCTTCGAATGACCCCTATTTTTACATGATTAAATCCAGGATCACCAAATCGCTTATACCAGCTCTCCATAGTGTTTTCTAGAAATTTTAAATAGCTCTCATCAGCGCTAAAACCTTCTGGAAAAACGTATTCAAAAGTAAAGTTACTGGTTTTTCTTACTACAGGTTCCTGAAAGCGAGCAATTTGAAATTGCAGGCCGAGTGAAGAAGGAACATCAGAATCGAAAGTAATAGCCTTATAACCCTGTGGTAGATCGAATTTTACGCGATATAAGGCAGCCTTGTCACAAAGAATTTCTGGGTTTGGCGGACAATTGTTCAGGCAATATATTTCTCCATTATCTGCCTGACTTTTTGGCGCTTTTAAACTCGAAATGCCCTCAAAATCGATTTGCCATGAATCATCTTCCGAGAGAGCAGCGGGTCTTGTTATCTTCCCGCTCTCATCTGGAATGGCAGCTTCTCCAGCGATTGAATAGACAAATTTCTGCCAGGGAATTCTGGCAAAATTGACTGAATTCATTTCTGCTGGAATTTCGACCTTTCCCTTTACCGCAAAAGATGACCGGAACATTGAGACTGGCCTGATCAGCAAATCGTATTGCAGTCTGGCATCCGCACACGTATCTTTTGCTATTGCACAGTTTGCGATGTTGAAAATGAGTAGAAAAATTACAAGAGCACGGCACACTTTGATAATCACGGTTATTGAACCTCCTGGGATTACTGTTACTTTTATTTTGCGCAGAGCTTTAACATTTTGATCAATTTGTAATTTCCTATACAGGCCTAGCTCAGCGAGTCTCAAGACAAATTACCTGCATTTTTTTCCTCAAAATTTCTCCAGGCCAGCAGAATTACGTGTGCCAGCGGTAACTTTCCGAGAAGAATCAGGCTGTCTGGCAGAGTTGACTGAAACATCAGATTATACAGTGTTATCGGGTCTTTCCAGTTGGCAATCGAAAACCAGGTCATGGTGACAACTCCGACAACAACGCTGGTTGCGTTGATTATATAAGCCCATGGAACAGCTTTGCGCTTCAAAAACATGAACGGCAGAATAAGAGCATTAAAAAGCGAAAAGAAAAAAACAATCAGGTTAAATGAATCCCTGGAAGGCGGGTGAATGCGATAATGCAGAAGAAAGCCACCAAGAGCCATACAGAACAAACCAAAAACCGGAAATTTAATGCCATCTGGCCTCATAAAGAACCTCGCAATCTTTTTGTTTTAATAGTATAAATCAGCTGGTCATGACACGCAATCATTGTCACCATTCAGCTTTCTTCTTCTTTCTTGCCGGGCTCAAAACCGATCTCTCTTTTCCCCCGGCAAAGGTGCCTGCAGCAAAGGTAAAATCAGTTCGTGAAATAGCCTGGACTAATCATCATGTCCTGATAGCTTATTCTCAATCTCATCTATCTTTGCAGCAATATCGGCATGGCTACCTATCCAAACCCAAAGTAAACCATCAACAACCAGAACTGCAACTGGTAAAATATCGCCACTTTTCGGGCAATAAAAAAACCTGCATCGCTGCAGGCTTGTTATACTGTGTTATACAGTTTTTCATTGGGGTATGACGGAATTTAACACCCCGATTAAATCATTGTCTCAGGGCTAGATTAATCCTCTGTTACCCTGCTGTTACCCGAAACAATTTCAGCATAATTCAGCTATCAGCTTGTCATAATCAGCATGACTACCAATCCAGAACCAGAGCAAACCATCTGCAACCTCAACAGCAAGAGCTCTGTATCGGATGCCAACCCTGACCGACCAGAGCTGCCCGATCTGCTTAAAACTCAATGAGGCATGCTTCGGGTTTTTCTTGAGAAGCTCATAATTTTTATCGGCGGTTTTTCTGATTCTGGCAGGCAAAGTATCATAAGCGGACCAGAAAGAAGAACTTGCAAAATGATTCATAACTGCCTTGTTTTGCCTGCCTTGTGCTCTTCAATGGCCTTGCTGATCAATGGATTAAGCTTCCCTGAATCCGAATCAGTTCTGATTTTTTCATCCCATTTTTTCGAGTCAAAGCGCTCAAACCATTCTCTGAAGCTCTGTAACTGATCTTCAGACAGCTGTTTAACTGCGTTTTCGATTTCTTTCACCGAATTACCCATAATCTACGCCCCTGATTTAAAATCCAACGAAACCATTTTATAAAAATCCCGCCTCAATGTCTATCGATGAAAACATTACCCGGGCAACATAACAACCCGCCTTAATGCGCTGATCTCGCCTGCTGTTCTTCTTTTTTTGAGGCCTCAATCAATTTTTCTGCTGTGCCGGGCCTTTGGAATCTCAGCAATTCTGCCAATCTATCAAGAAGCAGTTTAACTCTCTGCTTCATACCTGTATTATAGCGCTTCTCTTCTCTTGTAACCATGTCTTTCATTTAACTACCGCGCTCTTTCGATCTTCAGCCGCCTGAAAAAATGCTTTCCCTATTGCCTGCAACTCTTCAGGGTGCAAAGAAACAAAGCTTTCCAGTTTTGATTCATCCGGCGCAATCTCTGAAATTGTCGCAAGAATTGAGCTACCGCACTCATCTGCTGGGGAAAACAACAGAACATCAAAGCGCAACCTCTTATCATTCTGCAACCTGAAAGATTCAGTCTTGATCGACCGACAAGCCGCCTGCTCTAACCATTCCTCAAGTTCTGCCTGGCTGAATAATACGCGCCCTTTTTCGCCTGGCTGCTTCAATGGCTTAATTTTGCCAGAGCTGACCCAATTTCTCAGCGTGCCTGGTGTAATATGCAAATATTCAGCCGCTTCTTTATAGTCCATTGTATTCATGACTTACCCCCTGCTCAACAGCCAATTTGACAAAGATTTAAGATGGTCTTTGCCTGCCAGACTTTGCCGCCCTTTTTGGTTGGTATGCCTCTGAGCTCCAATTCTGCAGCAATTTTACGGTAACTCAAACCGGAAGATCTTAACTCTCGAATGAGGCCAAGTGCTTCTTGTTCCGATTCAACAGACAGCAAAGTTTTATTGTCAGTGGCAATCTTAAAGCCGAAAGGTATTCCCCCTATTCTTAAACCCTGCTGTTTTTTAACACCCAAAGCAGCTTTTGTTCTTTCTGCTATTGCTTCACGTTCCCATTGGCTTACAGAGCCCAAAACATTAACCACCAGTCGGCCTGCTGCTGTGGTTGTGTTAATGGAGTCCTGAACAGATACCAAGGCCACGCCTAGTTTTTCGAATAATTCAACCAGGTAGCAAAGATCTTTTACCGATCTTGTTAAGCGGTCGAGCTTCAAGATAACCACAGCCTCAACCTGCTTTTCCTGAATCATCTTAATAATGTCTTGAATTGCTGGTCGTTTTAACGATTTACCAGAAAAACCGGCATCAGAACGAATTTCGATTAATTCAAAATCCATAGCCTCACAATATGCCTTTATTTTTTCCTCTTGATGTTTCAGGCTCAGGCCACTCTCAGCCTGATCTTGTGTGCTTACCCGGATATATCCTACAGTTTTCATGGTTCCCGCCTTTGTCATTTCTTGTCATCAACAAGATTAAATATAATGTCATTTCTTGTCATTGTCCAGCGTTTTTTGTTTTTTTGTGTATGACCACCCGGTGATACACACTTTTCAGAGCCCTAAGAAAGCTTTTAACACAGAGTTTTAACCTTTTGACATTGGCAAATCTATCAAGCTGGCCAGAATCGACCAGGTGAATTGAGGCAAATCGACAACAGCGCCGTGGTATCGAAAATCTCTGAAACTTCCAAGCGGTTTGAGTAATCGGCAAGGTTATCACAGGGCCGGTAATTGATCGAAACGAATCAGGCCATCGGCTAACCTACCAACCTGATCAGAATCGACCAGGTGAATTGAGGCAAATCGATAACAGCGCCGTGGTATCGAAGATCTCTGAATCTCTCATGGACTTTGAGCCACCGGCAAGCCTACCAGACCGGCCAGAATCGACCTGGTGAATCGAGAGCAACCCGATCGGCGCCAAGGCTATCGAAAAACCCTGAAACTTTCTGACATTTCGAGTCAGTCAGCAAGCCTGCAGACCGACTGAAATTGATCGAGACAAACTGAGCAACCGCCAAGCCTATCGAGCTGGCCAGAATCGACCAGGTGAATCGAGATAATCTGACAGCTGCGCCGTGGCATCGACAAGCGCGGCAATCTCTCAGGCGGTTTGTGACCAACAGCAAAACTATCAGTCTGGTCAGAATCGACCTGGTTGATTGAGAGGCAACCCGATCAGCGCCAAGGCTATCGAAAAACCCTGAAACTTTCTGACAATTCGAGT
>JAHISQ010000008.1 GCA_018818125.1 Candidatus Rifleibacteriota bacterium | reverse complement strand
ATTGCAAACCTTGGATCCGTAATTACCGATATGGCAAAGAAAATAACCCTGTGCAATTCATCATAAATCTCAATATTAACAGGAACGAGCAGAATCATAAAACTTGGGTGGTGTCAAACCCCGAGTTATTGAGCAGTTACTCTGAAAGTCCTGATTGGAAAAGTTGTCTGCTCGGACTGCCTTAACTTACGCAAAAAGCTGCCGCGATCCCAGTAGTAGACTTCGTAATTGTTGTAGCAGACATAATAGGTAGAACAACCGCCAGACCAGCAGGAACGACCAGGAGGCGGCCCAGCCCATGAAACACATCCGCCAGACCAGCAATAAGTGGTTGTTCTATGACCGACAGAATACCAGTAATTGATTAATCGCCAGTCATATTCGTTGCGCCAGTGCCAATAATTGAGCTTCGAACCAAGATCGTACATTACCTTGAGGTTAAAACCCGGGGTCAAACGAAAGCCAGGGCCATTTAAAAGCTCATAAGAGCCTATCTTGTTCGGGCCAAAGTATGTGTGAACTTTTTTATCATAGGTCATCGGCGCGAATGGCACATTTCGCGATCTGCCAGCTTCGCTGCCGAATTCTGCTGCATCCAGCCGATAGTTGGTCTGCAGGTCAACATTGAACCAGTGTGAAGCCGTAAAAGGATATGAGTCAGGCGCAGTATAAATAATATAAGGGCCGGCCGGCTTGGGATAATGTGATGCCGGGTAGCTATAACAGGCAAAAACCTGTGGCGCGATAAAAATCAGCAACAAGCAAAGCAGTATCAGCCTTGATTTGCAATTAAGTGAGTCGGCCATACATGGTTCCTCCCTGGTGTTCCGATTAAGGCTCAAAAAAATATGACGCGCCAATCGCGCGCAGATTCCTCGAAAAAACATCGTCTAACTCAGTTATACTATTAGAGATAGCATAGTGACAATGCAAACTTTTTTTACAAAACACAAAGTTGCATTTAAGAACCGGGCAGACAAACTGCCCGGTTCTTAAATT
This sequence comes from Candidatus Rifleibacteriota bacterium, assembly GCA_018818125.1. Taxonomy (GTDB): domain Bacteria; phylum Muiribacteriota; class Ozemobacteria; order Ozemobacterales; family Ozemobacteraceae; genus Rifleibacterium. Next base: position 20,435 of record JAHISQ010000008.1, on the reverse strand, counting down.
TATTGACCACCCACACCAAGTGTACCATTCCCTGTCTGCTGTGTTTCAGAGGAAGTAGCCGCCGGCTCTGTTCCGGTCATTATCGCCAGACCGGCCTGGAAACGCTCAAGAGTCGCTCCGATGCCAGGATAGAGTTCTTCAGCAATCTGAGCAGCCTGAGCATGATTCTTCAGGTAATCATCCCAGGCTTTGATGATGTCGAGAGCACTCTGCAGATTACCAGAACCGAGAGCTGTGTTGAATTTAGCAGCAGAATCGTTGACTGTTGCCTGCAACAACTGCTTGATATTCTCATCAGAATCTTTCGGGAGATTGATGCCGGTTGCCTTAAGAATTTCAGCTGCCAGAGATGGGTTCTCGGCAGCGATTTTGCTCCATTTATCAGCTAATTCAACAGCTCTGGCAATAGCACTGTACCATTCATCTGAACCAACAACAGCTTGAGCAAAACGTTTACTGCACTCGCCATGTTCAGCCAGATCACGCTTAAACGAAGCGACATTTTCACTGGCAATAGCTGGATCAACGGCTTCCAGTCCGGCGCGGGCAGTTGCCAGGTTAGTCAATGCTGTTGCCTTGTCAAAACCAAGATTGCTACATATTGCCTCGCCAAATTCTCCGGCAAAAATTTTCTCCCATTTTGCTATCAGCGCAATCGCATCGGCCACACGCCCCTCTGCGACAGCACGTTCGTATGATTTAACGTCAAAAGCCCAGAGTTGCGCGTAAGTGGCAACATTGAACGCCGTTTTCCAGTCGGTTTTATCGTCAGTGGAAACACCGGTATTGGCATTGTAGATATATTGCAGTGCACTGGCACGCTGCGGGTTAGCTTTCTCAAAAGCGACCCATTTTTCGACCAGACCGAACGCCAGCTTTTCGTCGCCTTTGGTAACAGCATCACGCCATGCAGCATAGTCTTTTTCGAATTCCTTGAGATCTGTCACGGTTTCTTCAGGAGTTACTCCGGTAACCGAGTTAAAGGCCTCTGGAATTGGGCTGTTTGAGGCGTTCCAGGCCGAAACGACCTTCAGCCAGCCGGCGCTGACTTTTTCGGCTTCCGCATGTTTACCAGCCTGAGAAAGTTTGCTGTATTCATTGGCAGCAGCAGCGTATGTCTTAAGAATGCCATCTTTTATAGCCTGATCCATCACCTGCTTCATAACCGCAACGGAAGAGTTATTTGCTGCGGCAAATTCTTCAAAAATCACACTGTTTTCACCAAAAAAAGACTGAATATTGATGGCAAATTCAGCAGCCTTGATCGGGTCAGCGGCCATGAGCGAATTGTAATCATTGCAAATAACGCCGGCAGCTTCGCGATAAACATTGTTTAACGCAGCGGTCAAAGACTCCTGGGTTACACCTTCGCCAGCAATTGCCGCTACCTGTGCAGCATCCTGCCCAGCATAATCAACCCATTTCCGCGTTACATTCACAGCCGCCGCATAGTCTTTTGGCGTTGCGTTCATGTAATCCTGAAACAGCGAAAAATCCGCCGCCCATTGGTCTGCAGTAATCGCTGCGCCAAGCACGCCAGCCACAAACAAATAAACGGCACACACAAACAGTAATCTCTTTTTCATACACCCTCCTACAGTTTAATCTCTAAATTGATTCTCGAAAAACCTTATGAGCATTATCTTCCGGCCATTTTACCCCAACGCGATGTACAGCACAGATATTTTTATATTCTCCAGTCTCTAAAATCCTGAAACACCAAGCGACGACTGGCCCGTGCCCTCAGGCTGATAAGGATCTTTATTCGGAACATCTTCTTCATTTGTCAGTTCCTCTGTCCCAATTATTGGAACAATCTGGACAGAATCAGATGACAACTCGCCCTCGTCGATGATTTTGTCAATCTCCTCAGTTGAGCTTTCACTGGCGTCAGGTATTTCAGACGGTACAGCCTCAGGTATTATCGTTGACGAAGCATCCTGACCGACGCTGTTCAAGCCACTTACAGTTTCTACCGGCACAAGTCCGGCAAGATCAGACAGTTTTAAAAGCGCTGCAGAGTCAAGTTCTTTGCGATCAATAATTTTTCCGGAGCTGTCAAAACGCAGTAAATCGCCTTTTCTAAGCAAATGTTTGCCAGCATTGTTGTTCGGCCTGAATTCGACAACACCTTCTGCAACAGCAATAAAACATTTTTCTTTGCCAAGTTCCTGAACGAATACCGTACCAAGAACTGCGGTAATTCCCTGCGGGGTGGACACTTCAACAGAAACCGCCGGCGTCTGCTTCTTAATCTCGAACACTGCACGCCCCAGGCGATGGTCTCCGAGGCATTTTTCGCCTTTCACCTGGAAATACGCCTCTGAGCCGAAAGCAATCTTCGAGCCATCAGCGAAAATAAGTTCGACTGAGCTATTCTTTCCGGTTTTGATTGCATCGCCAGGCACAAGCAAATCGGCAGCCTTTACCTCAAGGAAGTCTATTGATCCGGCGCATTGTCTTTCCACCTGGTTGCTAATCCGCACAACAGTAGCAACGGCTGAAGTCAAGCCAGCCTTATGATCATCCACGCGAGTCGTTGTATTAGACTTAACATAGACGACTATCAGCGACAAAAGGAGAATTAGTGGTATGAACGCAAGCTTCCACAGCGGTGGCCAGGCAAAGATGCCGGTTTTTTCGGCCTGCTGCACCCTCTGTTTGCTTATCTCTGCCCAAATCTGCTTCTTCATAGCGGGAATGCCGGCAACCAGATTTTCTGGCAGCCGCGTAACACACTGATAACTGATTTTGCTGATCAGTGTTGCACACGCCGGGCATTCAACCAGATGCTGCCTCAAATCGGCAGGCAGTTTGGACAGGCCGGCGGCCGAACTATTCTCGAGCCATTCCCTGGCTTTTTGGCAACTCATCCGAATTGTCCTCCTGAATACGCCTGATCCACCGACAGACCACGTTCCTCAGGCTTCCCTGTGTCATTCCTGTAATTTCAGATATTTCCTCGTATGACATATTTTCCATGAAGCGAAGCTGCAATATCTCACGATCCCTTACCGGAAGCCCCTGCAAAAGCTCAGGTGCTTTATCTGGACTTTCTTCCTGAACTGGAATAGCTGATTCATCCATGTCCATGCTGTCAAATGAAAATGTCTTGAGCTTTTTTTTGCGATACTGATCGATCAGGGTTCTACGTGCGATGACAAATAGCCAGCGCTCGAACTTTCCCATAAATTTGTATTGATCCAGCGACCGAAAAACCTTAATAAAAATCTCCTGTGTGAGATCTCTGGCCTCCTCGTCGCTCTTTAAAAACAGCACAACATAGCGCAAAAGCCGTTCGATATAGCGATCAAACAAAACATCGAAAAGTTTCTTCTCGCCACGGAGAATCCTGGCAACAAGCTGTTCATCGGTGTTTTTTTGATTATCTGCAGAGGTCATACGTCTTAGTTGTTTCTATTTCTACTAGTAAATACGAAATTCATGGAAATTTGTCATCGCGAATTTAAGGAGCGCCCAAAGTGGTTGCGCCAGCCAATGATAAAGGTGTTCCCAATGCAGTGTTCCCCGAGAGCTGAATCATCCCGCCCTGAAAAAGTTTTATGGGAGCTCCTGGTGTATATTCTGCAAACATGTAGTTCGGACACCAGAGGTCACCGGCACTGGCAGTCCCTGAAGCTGGAATATATGGCGAATACACGCTAAGAGTTGTCGCAAGGAGCTCACTGCCCTTACTTTCCATTGTCAGGCGCACTTTTTTCAGTTCTTTATAATCTGTCGGGCTGCCAATCGGAACACCGGTTGCATTGAGCAGATCAACGCGAAAGCTGGTGAGCATGCCCTGCAGATACTTTCTCTCAAGAGTCTGCCCTACTTCACATTTTCTGATTATGCCAAAGGTGCTGCCAATCGCCGGACTTGGCGGGAACTGCTGATAGGTAATTTTCTCGATCAGCGGTCTGCCGTTTTCGTCGATTCCATAAACCTTTTGAAATTCAAGCCCACTGGTTTGACCGTTAGAATCATAGTTCACCGACGGCACGGCGACATTATCGACTCCGGCAAAGATGAGCGTGCGCAAATCCTGCTTGAGCACAGCGATCAGACGGGATTTTTCCTGCAGAATCGACAGATTGTCATAACCTTTGGCAGCACCGGCAAAAGCGCCGCTCAGCAATTTCAGTATCACAGTCAATACTACAGCCGTCACTAGAGTAACAATCATCATTTCTATCATGGTAAAAGCTCGCCGATTCATATTCAATACCGACCTTTAAGTGTCATCAGCTGTATTTTACGATTGCGCTGTCCCCAACGCACAGTTACAGTGATACAAAGCATATTGGCATCTGGAATCAACAAACCAGTATCAGGGTACGTATCAACCAGCAGGTGCGTTTCAAAATCTGGCGGCAATGCGCGACCGCTCAAACCGTGATGATTTCCGTTTGCCAATGCAATTTCGAAAGGGTCCGGCGAAAAGTTGCCATTATCAAACACAACCGGGGAATTCATCAGACAAAGTTGGTCAAAGGGCAGCGCCTGCAGAGCTTCCATCAGTTCAGAAGCAAAATTCACCGAAATTACTTCTTCCATGGTCGCCCTGGTGTTCTGGTGAGAAGCGGAATAGGTCGACAGGATTGGCAAAAGGGCAAGCCCGATAACCACCAGTGTCAGTACCAGTTCTATAAAGCTGAAGCCACGGCTGCGATAACCTGTCATGGTTGATCCGCCTTTTCGTCAGCCCAGTATACAAGAGATTTGCCAAGATGGATGCGAATGCCAGCTGCAAAACGGTCAGGATCAAGAATATTGAAACTCTCGTCCCAGACAATCGTCTGCCTGTCATCAGTTGAATTTGGGTAGCCGCGAAAAACAGAATCTGTATTATTGCGAAAATCGAAATTATTAACTGCGACACCACCGATTATTTTGATAGAACCAGCCGTCAGCCGCCGAATGGTGCCTGATGAGATCAGGTAAGCATTAAAAGTGCCGGGTTTAAGTCTGATATCTTTACCCTCGTTGGCTGTTGCGATTACCAGGGTGTCATCAGGATTCAGCATTCTGATCGAATTTTCGAGTAAAATTTCACCACCGGAAGCGATAAGTATGCCGCCACTGCGGCATACAATTTCGTTGCCAGAGCGCGCAAACAACCGAATCGTGTCATTAAGCACTGTGACCACGCCGCCACGCAGATCAAGACAGGTCTTTCCGTTATCTTCAAGCAAAAAATTCTCTTCAAAAAGCTGTGACGACGAGGCCAGGAAGGTTGTCTTCTGGCGTAGATCATAACCACGCGTCGTGTTTGCCGTCTGAACTGTTGACCCTAATGAGAAATCAGGCGAAAAAGGCCAGAGCACGCCTAGAGAACCGAGAGCCAGCTGACGGCCGGCAGTGTCTTTGATGGAAACACACTCCCCGGTTATTCCGCGCCCGTTTTGCGAGCTATCGGGATTTTTGTAAAAAAAGTTTTCGCCAAAACCTGCTACTGAGCCAGAAACAGGTGCACCACTACTGCTCCGTGAAGAACCGCAGAAAGTTCTGCAGGCAGGTTCTTGAGCTTGAGAGGAGGGTCGGTTGGCGCAGCTCCACCCGGCACAAACAGACTGATCGGAATTCCACGCATGTTGTCATTCATCATCTGCTCAAAAATCATCATGCCTGGGTATACCAGCATCTTGGTCATGACAATTTCATAAATATTTATCGGATCACCTAATTTTTCAAAAATGTGAGTAACCACGTTATAAGGGACCTTGGCGAAATCAACCGGATCATCTGTAAAGTAATCGTTCACCTTGCCCCATACCGGATAATTTGCCCAACCAAGCCTGTCGTTAAGGAAATCAAGCGAAACAATCGGCGGCTGTAGTGGCGGGCGATTCGCGTTAATCGGGAAAAATGGGAGGTAGTATTTAACCGGCGCCATAAGGTTAGCAGGACTATTGAGTCGTTTCAGCCAGTCTCCTGGCGGAGTTTCATCGAGTGCACTCTCTATGTCTTCGTCAACCTGAACTATGTTGCCAACCTGCATAAATCGCAGCCAGGCTCCAAGTATAATGGTCGGCGACCGCCGGTCGGCAATCTGACTGGAATTTAGTGGGAACATATCTCCCATGGGCAGAATTAATGAGGCATGCGATGATTCAAGACTGGATGGCGTGTCGCCTACCTGATGCTGCGGATGTTCATAGTAGCTCTTAAGCAGGTGATAAAAAGAGAGAGATTCAAGCAATTCCTTAGTCATTGACATCAGCCCAAACCTCGACTGCCAGGCGACCCAACCGATGAGAGGCGTTCCAGATGCATCAACAAGGTTAGCAGCCGGAAGATTTATTCCGCCTTTGTTCGGAAAAAAATTGTTCCAGGGCGGGCTGGTTGGCGAATCATCGCGCAGCAGATAATAAAGCTTGCTCCGGTCTGAAAGCATGTAGGTGCCACCGTAGAATAGATGTGGGCGGTTCTGAAAAGCCGCCGGCAAAGTCGGGTGGTTCGCGGCGATTTTAACATCGCCATGCATGGGCTGAAAAATGTAATATTGTAATGGGCCGCTATCCTGGCTGCGACCCATATAGACCCAGCCACGGCGGGTCAAATTCATACTTGCCCAATCAGCGGGAATCGGCGGGGCTACAGAATCTTCAGGAATCTCTGACGGACTGCATGTTCTGATCACGTCATCCGGGTGGTGAATTAGAGTAATCGGGTTATTCAGAGTATTTGCATCAGGCTGTATGAACCCGAACGAATCAAGAAATGCCGGACTAACCCGCGAGGAATTCCGAAGCTTGTTCCAGTCGTTGTTAGTTCCGTTCTTCTTTTCTTTAACAAACAATGTGAACTGCCCAAATATGCCCGGCAATATGTTTATCGCCTTGAGATCGCGCACCACCACAAATTTTCGCTTGAAGCCACGATAATCAGCCTCAATTTCTACTTTGAGCAACCCTAAAACGTCAGTTGGGTCAGGATATATCTGTCCCTGGGTTCTTGGGTCAAATCCGGCGGGCGGAACGGCTACAGCAGTAAAGAGAGGCTTGATGCCAGAAAGCGTAAGGCTGACACTCCTGATAACATCGATACCATCATAGCTAACCCGCAGCGCAGCTATGAACGGCAACTGCGCTTCGCTCAGAGTCATACTCACAGTTGTAGGCGCTGCTGTTGTCGGGGCCTGTCGCAACCTGGCAAAAATAAGATTTGCCGGATCATCAGGGTGATCTATCAACCAGCGAAAAGCTTCTTCAGCAGTGCCTTCAGCTGACTTGGTTACCAGATCGTTCCAGTATACGCGATGAGCACGCAACGCTTCCTGTCTGACGTGTGACTGGTAAGCCACAACCATGACAATCATTATCGGAACAAGTACCGCCGCAAGCCCCAGCAAAAACCCTCTGGAGTCGAGATGACGGTGCTTCTGGAAAGTCTCAGCAAACCAACCCATTAACAATTCCCTCTTGCCCAAAAAAACTCTATAGTCTACAAAGCAATATAACGATTTATTGTAGAAATTGTCATCAGAATAGTAATCGAGCCACAGCAAAACCGACAAATGTCCATAAAACCAAGCCCTGCGACCAGCATAACATGGAGTACATAATCGTATTCAATTCGCCATATCTTTTGAGCGATTGTGCGCTGGATTTTAGTTGAATATGCTGCTATCCTTTTTACAACTTCAAAACAGAACAAGAGAAAGGCAAAATAATAGATGATAAAAGTTGATAAGCTGTTCAAAAATGCCACAGTGCTGACCATCGATGAGAATTTTAACCAGTATTTTCCTGGCGCAGTAGCCATTAAAGGCGACTCGATAGTCGCTGTCGGCAAACAGGAAGACATCTGCAGCCAATATGAAGCCGCTGAGATCATGGACTGCCACGGCAAGATCCTCATGCCAGGGTTGATAAACGGACACACTCACGTTCCGATGACTTTGCTGCGAGGCCTATCTGATGATTTACGCCTCGATGTCTGGCTGATGGGCTACATTATGCCGGTAGAACGTGAATTTGTATCGCCGGAATTCGTGGTCCTCGGCACCAAGCTGGCCTGTGCTGAAATGATCCGAGGTGGCACCACCACTTTTGCTGACATGTATTATTTTGAAGAACACATCGCCAAAGCCACTGCCGAAGCTGGCATGCGTGCAATCTGCGCTGAGAGCGTTCTTAAGTTCCCGGCACCTGACGCAAAGTATTATGAAGAGGCGCTTACCCGAACTCGAAGCTTCATCGAAGAGTGGAAAAACCACCCGCTTGTCATACCGGCAATCGCGCCACATGCACCCTACACCTGCACTCCTGAGATTCTGGAGGCCTGTTCATCTATCGCCCGCGAATTCGACGTGCCGCTGATGATCCACCTCGCCGAAACCGCATGGGAAGTAGACCAGTCGCGCGAAGAACACGGCGTGCCGGTTATTCCATACATCAAGCGCCATCACCTGCTGGATGCCAAGCTGATCGGTGCCCACCTCGTGCATATCGACGAAGGCGAAATACGCGATCTCGCCAAATATGGCTGCGGTGGGGTTCATAATCCATCGTCAAATCTAAAGTTGGCTTCTGGCGCAGCTCCTGTCGCAAAGATGGTCGAACTCAACATGAACGTCGGTATCGGCACCGATGGCCCGGCTTCAAATAACGACCTCGACATGTTCGAAGAAATGCGCCTGACCTCTTTCCTGGCCAAGCTCAAATCTGGCGACCCGACAACTCTGCCGTCTAAAACCGTGGTTTACATGGCTACCCGTGGCGGAGCTAAAGCGCTGCACATGGAAAACATAACCGGCTCAATTGCGCCAGGTAAGCGTGCCGACATGATTCTGGTCGACATCGAACCAGTTCACAACTCGCCACGCTTTTTGCGTGATCCAGATGGCGCTTACTCTCAGCTCGTTTATGCAACCAAGTCAACCGATGTAACTCATGTTATGGTCAACGGCGCATGGCTCATGAAAGAACGCCAGTTACTCACCGTCGATGAATCATCTCTGCTCGCGGAAGCAAAAGTTTTTGCCGCCAAGGTTGACAAATTCCTGAGCGAACGCGAACAGTCACTGCTCTCAAAACTGGTTGCCATCGGCGGCGCTACTCAGGAAGAAAGCTTCGAAATTCAGACCAAGGTCAGGGTCGACGATATCAATGCCGTTCTCGAAAAAATCAATCTGCCCGAAATTATTATCGAACAGAAGAAGCATTACAAACAATTCGATACCTATTTCAAATTCAATAACACCGACGAGATGATCCGCTACCGCGAAGATGAACTGCTCGACGAAAAAGGCGCTGTAAAAAGCGTGCGGCCGCGACTGACCATGATTGGCGACAGCAAGCACGGAGTTCATCCAGAAAGCAAAGTATTGCTTTCACGCAGCCGTTATATCGCCCAGGCTGGCAATTCACTGCGCTTCTATCGCGAATATTTCCGACCCGATTCAATGTTCGAGATTCAGAAGGATCGACAGCGCTTCCATGTTTCCTTCAAGGGCATCAAGTTCTTTATCAATGTCGACACCATGGTTCAGCCAGAAATCGGCAAATTCGTCGAAGTCAAAAGCAAAACCTGGAGCCACATTGACGCCGAGCAGAAAACTCGGCTCATCGCCTCTCTGTTAGCCTTCCTCGGCCTAGAATCACAGACAGCAATCCATCAGGACTACCACGAAATAAAAAACTGATATTCGCTTATCAAAAAAGGCTGTCTCATCAATCGAGACAGCCTTTTTTGATAATCTCAACAATAAGAATAGATTTCTAATTGCCGCATAAAACTGAATTTAATGCTGTTGCTCTTTCAGACACCGCTTCCCGACTAGATAGAAGGTATAATACAATGCGAAAAAAACATCTAAGATCTTTGGCTGCTGCTGCCATTGTGTGTTTAATCTACACCATCGGTTGCGGTAGCACTGCGCCGGATAAGGATCAATGGCTGACGCCAACCTTCTGGAAAAGTGCAACACTTGAAGAAGTAAAAAGCGGTATAAAGGCTGGGTATAAGCCCGACCCAACCTTCTCAAACGGGTATACTCCATTGTTGATGGCAGCGTTTTTTAACAATTCGCCGGAAGTTATTGAGGAACTGATCAAGGGCGGAGCCTCGGTAAACAGTTTGAAAGGTGGCATGACACCTTTGATCGCGGCAGCATCGAACAATGACAATGTCGAAATTGTCAAAACCCTGTTAAGACACGGAGCAGATGTTAACGCAAAAGGTATCAACGGAATTTCGCCGTTACTGATAGCTGCAGAGAAATGCCCCAACGACCAGGTTTTTCAGGTTCTAATCGATGCCGGAGCGAACTTGAACGACAAATTAGACAATGGCGCATCAATTTCCGATCTTGCTTTAAAAAATTTCAAGGCTGGCAAAAAGATCCGTGAAATTATCGTAAGCAAGGGTAACAAAATTGATCTTACCAGTGTAGCTGCAATGGACGAATTCCTTCACCAGTGCAGCAACAGGGGAGATTTTGCCCGTTTCAAAGAAATGATGGTAGCAGGAATACCCGTGGATACTCCAAGCCAAAAAGGCGATCTGCCGATATTAGCAGTTGTAAGTGCCGAAAACCTTGACATTGCCAAATTAAAGCTATTACTGGAAAACGGCGCCTCCCCCAATAGGAGTGACAAATATTATGATCCGCCAATCATCGAATTCGTAAGAAGAGTCTATAGCCAGAATGTTTTCAAATTCTATAAACACTTTTATGGCAACAGATATGATTTGTCTGACCTGTTAAAGGAGATTGGATTTGATGAGGAAATGGCTTACAGCAAAAGGTGCAGTTACGGAGGGAAGTTTGCTCTCGATGAAAATCCAGCTCGAGTCAATGACGCTTTTTTCGATGTACTTAGACTCTTAGCACATTATAACGCAGATTTTAACGTTTCGGATGGTGAGGGAAATAACCTGCTGCACATTGCCATGATGGCGGGAGCAGAAAGCAAAGTCATCGACTACTTCCTCAGTCACGGCTGTAAACCCGGTAGCAGAAACAAGTTTGGCGACACTCCTTATGAGATCATGCTGAGCAAGTGTGAATCACTGGATGAGCTAAAAAGGTCTTTGGCACTGACAAAACTCAGTATTGATAATGCAACATCTGGTGGTATCGAACTTGGTTTCAACCTTATGGCAAAAAGTATGACTAACAGCGTAATACTAGACTTCATTGGAGCTAAGGCTGTCGAATTTGTAAACAGGAATGGCGAGAACCTTCTGTTTGCTGCAGCATCAAACAGAAATACTCAAAAAGAAACTATTGAACGCCTTATCAAGGCTGGAATAGACATAAATGCCAGAAACAATCAGCACCAGACACCGCTAATGTATAGCATTCTCGCCGCCACTGGGAGCGGTACAGTTGATCTTTTGCTGGAAAACGGTGCAGATCAATCTCTAACCGATGCCGAGCAGAGAAATATCCTGCATTACCATGCCATGAATGAATTTGCGACATTCCCTGATCTGCAGAAAATTGGTGTAGAAAAAATCAACGCCAGAGACAAGAATGGTGAAACGCCATTGATTACAGCTCTGAAGCATGATCAGAAAGGATCAGTTTTCAACTTTATGTATGCCGATGCTGATGTTTTTATAAAAGACGCCAACGATAAATCAGCGCTGGACTACGATGATGAAGCATGGATTTTTGAGTTTTGCAAAAGCGAAAAGGCAGCATCTCAAATGATAGAAAGACTTCACTTAAAAAGGACTGAATCAATCGCTCTTATGACGCCCTTATCAATATTTGAGCTGAAATGCGCCTGGCATAGCAAAGGAGAAAAGGAACCCAATGCAGATGAGGCTATGACAACAGAAGTCATGGAATACATGGAACGACACAAGCTTCCTTCAATCAATAAAACTCAAAAAAACAGAAAATAGAGTAAGCATTAAACGAGCCATGGCCAATGGCAGAGGTTGTTTTTTCGGCTATTTCTACATATCCTGAGTCTGCCAGATCAAAATAAAATGGGATATTTTAAGGAAAATCAATGAAACAGAAATTAGTAATCTTTCTTTTGATTCTAATGACTACCGTCGTTGTTTCAGCACAAACACGAATCAAGGAGTCGCCATTCTCTCTTCCTTTTACACCAGGAAAGGAATTTGGATTGTTTGAGAAGCAACGAATTTTTGTCACAAAAAGTGACTTTGACAAACCTGTATCAGCTCACAAACTCTATTTTCACATTGAGCCCGTAAGTTGTGACGGTTTCCCTATGCTTGATCTTATAGTTACCAGAAACCGGCCATGTACAGACATTGCGATGGCAACTGAGCCAGGTCAACTGGAAGTCATAGAACTTGACGAGACAACAAGGAAATATGCAAATTCTGGGCAAGTCATTCCCTATATTGTCTACTGGCAAGTCCGAAATAGGGATGGAAAAGTTATCAGACAATGGGAGCCAGATTTTCGAAATCGCCTACGCACCGATGGGGACGAGCACTTTAGAACTGTTTATTCGTTACCGAAATCGGATCTGACGAATTCATTTTTGCTACTCTACTTTGAAGATGCAAATCTGGATAAGATAAGGGACGATGTGGTATTTGAAATTGACATAAGAAACCTGAATTGGCCAACAAAATGAGCGATTGGTTTACAATAGAGCAAATGGACAAGGAAACTTATATCATCAGCGAATACCGCCACTGGGAGGAAACGCACTGTTATCTCCTGAATGGCTCTAAGCACAGTCTACTGATTGATACCGGGCTTGGAATCTGCAATATCTATGACACAGTCATCAAACTGACTGATAAGCCAATTATCGCAGTAGCCACCCACATTCACTGGGATCATGTCGGCGGTCATAAATACTTTTCAGACTTTTACGCTCATGAGAATGAACTAAACTGGCTTAGCGGAGCATTTCCTCTGACGATGGAGCAAATCAAAGCCATGGTCGTTGACCGCTGTGATCTACCAGAAAATTATGATGTAGACAAATATGAGTTCTTTCAAGGAAAACCAACAAGGGTGCTTAAGGATAACGATGTGATTGATGTTGGAAATCGATGTATTCAAATAGTTCATACGCCCGGCCATTCGCCGGGACATATGTGTTTTTGGGAAAAAGAGCGCGGTTATCTTTTTACCGGTGATTTAGTTTATAAAGACACATTATTTGCATACTATCCGTCCACAGATCCAGAGGCGTATCTCAATTCTCTGGAGAGGATATCTGCGCTACCGGCAAAGCATGTGTTACCGGCACATCACACTTTGGACATTCAACCTGAGATTCTGGTTCGAATGCGAGACGCTTTTCGTCAGTTGCAAAATGCAGGCAAATTGCAGCATGGCAGCGGAACATTTGCCTACGGAGACTGGGCTGTATGGCTATAATGAGTCGTTGATGTTGGCTTCGCTGTAGCACCTCTATTAATAGCAAATAAGCTATTCAGACATGAGGTGTGAGCAGAAACAAAAAGGCTGCCTTTTGCAAGGCAGCCATGAGTCTACAGGTGCTTTTTAACTGGCCTGGCTTCTATATATCCACGCTCTGGCAAAGGAATAAGCTGATACCTTGGACCATCTCTGTCGGCCCATTCATAGCCGAACACTGTTGGGTTGTAAGCATCGATTCGCTTTTGTAATCCACATATTACAGGTCCCATTTCTTCATCCCGATATGGTGGCGTTTGAAACAGCATCATTCTACATGGCTTCAGATCAATTATTTCCATGCCTTCTGGAACAGGTCCCGCGTAATTTACAGGGATTTCGACACCCTGAGCATACTTCGAAGTTCCCGGTTTTATCATATTGTCTGGTAACCACATGCCAATTGGCTCGTATAAAGCTTCTTTTATACTACTCAAAACGCCCCATACGTCACACCCTACCTCTTCGCAGTATTCAAAGTAATGAGTGGCGGCTTTTCCGCGATGTAAGATCAGCTTTCTTTCTGGTCTTTCGACCACTTGCACAAAAACAGTGTTTTCCATTTGTGTTTCCATTGTTGAAGTTTCTCCTTTGAAATAATGGAGGTAATAATCTCTTGCGCTTCTCGGGAAAAACAAAGGAATTGGGGGAGTATTGCGGCGATAATAGCCTGGAGAGAATCCAAAACGTCTTTTGAATGCTCTGATAAACCCTTCGTGTGAATCGAAATTTGCTTCCAGGCTGATTTCCAGAATCTTCCCTGTTGAATCACGCAACTTCTCAGCTGCCCGGGACAGTCTTCTTGCGCGCAGATATTCAAGAGGTGCAATTCCCACTAATTCTTTAAAGACTCTAGATGCATGGCATTCTGAATAGCCAGCCGCGTCAGCCAGATCACTGAGACTAATCTGAGTGTCCAGGTTAGTCTCAATGTAATCCTGCATGCGCTGAACTGATTCGTATTTTTCCCTTTGCACAACTACCTCACTGCTTAAAGATTATCATTGTGCAAAAGTGAATTTCTTGACCGCTTTTGTTGACTTTACAGCATTTTCACTATTGAGCAAATTCGTGGCTACATTGGCACCTGAAGCTATAGAATATCAGCATTATCCTGAGCGCTGAAACAGAACCATGCGCTCAAACAACAGTTAATCCTTTTTCTCCAAGATATTATATCAGTAAACGCGCAAAAGGAAAATTTCGTTATCGGCGGACTATTGGCAAGCATTTTGACTACCGGCAAATTATCTGCTATAACGACTTATCTGGTGAAGCCACGCACAAGCAATTCCAAACGGAAGAAAAAAAGGGCAGGCTCAAATCATTCTATTTGTTCAGCGCAAAACGCGCTTAAATAAAAGAAAAAAAATTGCGTTTACCCCAATAAAGCAAGCATTATGAAAAAATACGGAGTTTTTTCATTTCTGACTGTGATAATCTTTATGCTGCCAGCATACTTTGCAACTGCAGCAGTCAATTCAAATAACTATTCTCAGCTGTTTCCTGAAACCTGCAGCAGACTGACATAAAAAAGCACCCATAATCTGACAAATGAAAGCATGATTTGTCAGGATAAAATGGTTCTGTAAATTTATACTGCCTTTATAAACACATGAAAGGGCAAAAATGGACTGGATTACACGCCTGCAAAAATCTATCGATTATATCGAAAGCCACCTGCTGGAAAAAGTGAGCATTGAAGAAATAGCCGAAACAGCTTTTGTGTCGTCTTTTCACTATCAGAGAATTTTCAGTCTTCTGACTCAGATGACAATCAGTGAATATATACGCAAAAGAAGACTGGCAATGGCCGGGCAGGAACTTTCCGCTTCTGACAACAAAGTGATTGATGCAGCCCTGAAATATGGCTACGATTCACCAGAAAGCTTCAGCAAAGCGTTTACCAGGTTTCATGGTATTACTCCGACAGCAGCACGAACACCAGGCACAAGTCTAAAGTCATTCAGCCCCCTTGTGTTAAAAATCACCATCGAAGGCGGTACAACTATGGATTACAAAATCGAAAACAAAAACGCATTTAAAGTTATTGCTATGAGTCGGCAGTTTAACACAGAGACATCATCAGCCGAAATACCGAAGTTCTGGGATGAATACTTCAAAAAGGGGCACAACAAGGTTGCCTGTGGCAGATTTGGCATCTGCTGCCCCCCCGAAAAAAGCAAAAAAAACTTTAATTACTGCATCGGCAATTACCTGAAAGAAGCCACGATAAAAAGCGAATCAGATCTGCCAAAGGATTTTGAAATACTCAATATTCCTGCTCAGACCTGGGCAACATTTTCCTGTATTGGTCCGATGCCGCACAGTATCCAGAACATGTGGAAACGAATCTACAGCGAATGGCTTCCCACTGCTGACTACGAAATCGTTACAGGGCACGACATTGAAATGTACACTTCTGGTGACGTTGATAGTCCTGATTACAAGAGCGAAATCTGGCTTCCAGTTAGCAAAAAAGAGAATAAATAGTCAGTCACTCTCGGCAGGCATAATCATCTCTGCTTACAGCCTGTTTAATCAGAGCGGCTCAGGTTCCCTTGTGCTGCTTATGCCATGCCATTTTCAAACTATGCCCCGACAAGAGATTCAGCCAGTCTGGATTGCTTAACTCAACTGCCATTATAACAAGGAATTTGGCAAAAGCTAATTTACACAACAAATCTTCAAGATCCGAGACTTTTTCTGCTATCTATAACCAGAAACTTGATCGTACTCTTTGGAAGCTATTTATTTCAGGTTAGCAAGCATATCAGAAAAATACTGATCCTGCTGAAAGTAACCAAGATTAAGATATGCAACGGTTTAATCACGACTTCAGATAGATTGGTTATGAAATTTAAGCGAAAGAGAGGCAAAAAAAGGTTTCATCAGTAAGCGAAGTCGTGGCGTTTCGGGTAGTCAAATTTGTGCTCGTAATGCCAGGGTGAGTTTTTCTTAGGGCAAAAAACAGTTTCGACGACGGCAGTGATAGTGGCATCGCGGGGCAGTCCCTTAAGCGCCATGGCACTAGACCCACGCGGGTAAAATTTCCAGACATCGCTACTGTAAGGGCGCAGACCACCATCAACTATCTGTACAAAACGATCGGTAAAAAGCTTGAAGCGACCACGGTCAGCACTAACCGTTACCTTAACAAAAGCACGGGTTATCGTCTCTGGCGAGTTGTTAAAAACCCGCATTTTTACGAACGGGTCATAATTCGCCCTGGAGTATGGATCAGCGGCAAACTCTACACTGATGATTTCAAGCAACTCAGGCTCGACAAACCCATATCTGGTGTCTGCAATGACCGGACGATATGACCAGAACAACCCTATCAACATCAGAGAACACATGGAAACCAATAATATACGCATAATCTATTCGTTTTTACCTGAAATTTCACTTAAATGATGCCAATTACCAGCAAATTATCGGCTCACAGCGAAGATTCTTTAACCCGATTAAGATAATGGCATATTGAGCGATTATATAAATCGCAGAAAAGGCATTTCGGGTTAGCAATTTTTTCTGTATACTTGTCAGATAATGGAGATAATTATGTACATAAGATGCGCACTGAACAAGGCAAGCTTGGTCTTGATGCTTTCAGCTGTTATGCTTTACGGAATTCCTGCCAATGCGGCACCCGGCAACCGCATAGACGCTACTCATATTCTAGCCCGCGAAATTGAACTGCCAAAACAGAGCAGCCGTGCACTTACCCCGACTTCTGGTGTATCTTATGCCGATAGCAATCCTGAACTGGTAGTTAGTAAAGCCGCGATCAGAACAGTCGGCCACAAAGAGCAATTCTGGGTTCGCAATATGGCCAGCGGCCAGTTCGACCAGATAACAGCAATTCTGCGTGCAGTTGGCAAATACTGCTACGTTTACGTTGAAGACACCCAAAGTGTAAAACAACAGTCAATCGAGCGTGTACAAAAGCAGTTCGACCAGACAATCTACCCGGTAACTACCGGGCATTTTGGTGCAGAAGCAAGACCAGGCCTGGACGGCGACAGTCACATCAACCTGCTGCTGGTAGACATCAAAGATGGCTACACAAACCCTGATGACGGATATGTTGCAGGTTATTTCTTCGCCGGCGATCAGATGCTGCAGTCTGAATTTCCTTCACACAGCAAAACCAAGAGCAATCAGCGCGAGATTCTCTACATTGACACCTGGCCCTGCGACCCTGATGCCGACGACTATCTCGAAATAGTCGCCCACGAGTTTCAGCATATGATTCACCACAATCAGGACAAAGACGAAGTAAGCTGGGTAAACGAGGGCTGCTCACAGATAGCACCGGTTTTCTGCGGTTTTGCGCCGCCCGGGCATTACAAACTGCTCAAAGAAGACCCCGACCGCAGCCTAAATAACTGGGCGCAATGGAATCCAATGCCAGATTACGGGCAGGTCTATTTATGGAACCAATACATAATTGACCGTCTGCTGCACGACGCAAAAACCCGCACCAGTTTCTTCAAAACGCTGGCCAGTTCTAAACGCAAAAGCATCGGTGGCTATATAGATGCTCTCAAGCCTTCAGAGATGTCTTTCACCAACCTGTTCACCGATTTTGCCATTACCAACCGCATCAATGACGCAAAACTTGCTGATGGCCGCTTTGCCTACAAACAGCCGGTTTTGAAGAAGTTCAAACTGCCACCAACTCGCCATATCAACACACTTCCGGCTAAAATCAGTGAAAGCGTATACGTATGGGGCTCTGATGCCTTTTTTATCGATATCGCCGACATTTCCAGCCACCTCAAAATCTCTTTCTCCGGCTATCGCCGCAGTATTGGGCCTACCTATCCATATTTCCGGGTAGCCGTGATTTTACAGGATTCCACCGGCATAAAGGCACCCAAAATCAGCTTTTTCAAACTCAATGTTAATCCGGCCGACAAAAACCGGTTGATCGGCAGTTTCAGCCTCAATTGCGACGGCAGCTATGACAATCTTACCACTACTGTAATAGCATTGGCTCCCGAGGATGTCGAAGACAGCGAATACATGCCTGCTTCAGGCTTTATCTACGACCTGATTTTTGAAGCAGATCAATCTATCACCAATGTAACCAGAGCGGCACACAACGTCGACATGCAGGCCTTTTCGCAGTCAGTAACTGAAATAGCAGACAGCCAGAGCGAAGCTGCCTTCAGACTGCGCGAACACTATGCGAACCTGCTGATCAGAACAGTAAAACGAGATGCAGAGCGCGGTTCACTGCAGACTGTAGACAATTTCATCGAATCAGCTGGTGATCAAAAAGCTCTTGCACCCTTTGCCCGCGACATCTCAGGAATGCTGATGTTTCTTAAAAATCAGCAGACCAGTTCGATTCCGGATGAAGAACTGCAAAACCGCATCGACTTTTTAACTCAGCTCGCCACCCGTTGAGTACTGCGAGGCACGTGGTTCTAACGACAAAAATCCATAAGAGCCACCGAAGTTACTCCTGATCAGACACTGACTTCTATACGGATTCGGGTGATGTTACCGTCACTACTTTCGCTGATAGCGCTGACATTACCGATCTGCGCGGCTTTTTCCTTTATCGCTTCGCGATAGGCTTCTTTGATGGCTGAGTTAAGAACCTTACGCGCGGCCAGTGCGAGATCTCGCAATTCGAGTGCCATTACTGCCGCAACTTCTCTTTCGGCTTGAGCGCCTAAGTGATTATCAAGCTGCTCGCCCTTTTCAAGGGCCTGCTGAACCCTTTCTGTAACCCGGCCCATGTATTCTTCTTCTGTCCAGATGCCATAGTCGTCTGGCGGTGCTATTTCAAGACGTATCTTGAGATTTTCGACGTCGATAACCGCTGTTTGTCCGACGCCACAGGGCACAGACAGGCCCGCGCCAGTGTCACTGCAGCCGGCGCGCAGCAAAGCTTCGGTCAACAATTCCTGCATACGGGCAAGCGCCAGAATTTGCATTAGATCAAACGGCATGGAAAACCTGCCCAGCTTGTCGAGTCTGTCGTTACTCAGTAGAACTTCGATCGGAACTCTGATTTTGTATGATCGACTCATAAATTGTTTCCTCCATGCCCTTGTTTTCAAGATAGTCGCCAACCAGACGCTCGAACTCGCGAGCCTCTTCGGCAAATCCACTCTGCTGCACCGCACCCTTAATAAAGCGTTCGTCGTCGATACCAAGCGCGCCATCACCAGACCACACATTAAATGCTACCTGTGACTTGCTGATAAAACCCCTGACCGTTTCAATCAGCTCAAAAATTGTCAAACTGTAAAAACTGACTTCAAGAGGCAAATGCTCAGAACGCACTGTCGACCTGGCCTGCTCGTTCGAACCCGGCACATTGTATAGCGACAACATACGTTCATTGCATGCAGCCACCAGATCAGCGCAGCGCTCAATCAGATAATCGCGCAAAGGCAATTCAACCTCAGTCGGATTTTCTAGCAAATAGAGCCAGGGCACCTTGTTGACCTGCACATGCTGCCAGGCCACAAACAGTGCTTTGGTGAGCCAACCCGCATGATTGCGACACAGCCATGGAAACGAGTAGCGTCCGAAATTCTGCGTGCAGATGCTTAAAATAAGCGCATCATCAGGCAAAGCGACCAGAAACATCGGCTCTTCCTCAATAAACTCACGCACCATCAGCTCATAAAGCCGTTCAGCGCCGCGTTGCGAGAACGAAAAGCTGCAGGTATTCCAGAATTGCTCATCAGCACAGTTAAAGCGTTTCGTGTAGCCGTCTACATCGAACAGAAAGGGGCGCAACCTGAATGTGTCAGCGACCAGACGTTTTACTACCGGCTTAAACAAAGCCTGCCAGCGTTCGGCGAATTCTTCTGAAAAATCAATCTGGCGAGGCAGATGCCTCAGATAAGGAGCATGAGGTATCTTTACGTTTTCGCCGCCCGGCAAGAGGCTCGCAACGAATTCGAGCAGAATATCTTCAGGGTAAAGCTGAACTTTCACTGCTTGGCTTCCTGCTTTCTGACGGCCTCTTGATTAATCAGAACGCCGCCTTCACTGCGCTTGAGTTCTGGGTGATGATCGAGGCAGACTGCCT
>JAHISQ010000073.1 GCA_018818125.1 Candidatus Rifleibacteriota bacterium | reverse complement strand
TTTTGAGATCAGGGTGTGCAAAATTTGCCTTGATGTCGCTGAACAGATCAAGGTCTTCCAGAATGTTGACAATCTCAAAATACATTGGAGAATTGCGATCATCAGGTAAGGCTCTGATCAGTGCGCCAAGCGCTTCTTTGCCAAATTCTTCTGTGATGGCGATCTGCACTTTTTGTCTGATGCCAGGATCTGAATCATTCAGACAGGAAATCATCGCGTCAAGGCTTTCCTGAGTGCCAAGAGCCGAAAGCGCCTGCAGAGCGCTTTCTCGTAGTTGTGAATCTGCACCTTTGAGCAGAGCTTTGAAAACAGGCATGGCTTCTTCGATTCGACGCTTGCCGGCAATGTCGATCAGTGGCAGAATCAGATCGCGCGAGCTCTCGTTAAATGATTCCAGAGCCGCTAACACCATCTGATCTGTTTTCTCGTCTTCATGTTCTAAAAGCTCGTGAAAAGCTGCTTCACGCATTTTTGCGTCTGCATTTTCGAGTTCTTTGAAGAGGATTTCCGGATCCCGTTTTGTATTTCCGAATGGCCAGATCATTGCTGTGGAGTTGGTTTGGCTGAGAGTACAGCCAATACCTCCTTCCTCACGTTTTCATCTGGGTCGAAACGCAGCGGCCTTATATATGGCGCCAACATGAGCGGATTGGCGATCTTGCCGAGTGCTTTGATAATGTTTCGGCGTACATCTGGTTCAGGGTCTCTGATTGACTGAATCAGTATCGGCATAAATCTACCGTCTTTCAGTTCACCAAGTGCAAAGGCGGCAGAGGCTCGCATCCAGCGGTCAGGGTGGCGAAGCATCTCGATTATTGCTTCGTATATCTGGTAATAGCCAAGTTTCCAGAGAGTTATGATGGTGTTCGCGCGTACTCTGTTGTTATCATCATACAGGCAGGGCAAGATCTCCTCAACAAGTGACAGATCACCAACGACTCCCATCGCTTCTACCGCGTTGGCACGCACACGGTCATCCTGATCTCTCAGAAAGCTGACAAGCATTCCAGATACTGATGGACCACCAATTTTACCAAGACCCATTATTACCACCGCGCGAACTTGCGGGTCGGGATCCTGGATGGCCACGATTAAGTCGGTTTTAAGCTCAGGGGGGATAAAATCACATAATACTTCAAGAATCTTAGCGGAGAGAACACGCGTGCGCTGATCGGAAGCAGAAAGATCACGAGTTATGTCTTCCATGAACGACATGTCCATTCTGATCAGCGAAGTGCCTATTGCAAGCCGAGTTTCGTCTGACATCTTGTCAAAACCGGTCATGTATTTGCGCCGGGTAATTTGAGCAATTGCTTTATGTGCAGCCTGCTTGATCTCAACAACGTTCGATGAAAGCAGCTTGGTAAGGCTGCTGATGATGGCGGGGTGGTCACGTTCCTGCAGTTTTTCAATAGTTTTTAAAACTATGCTTGAATCTGAGTCTTTAAGCAGATTAAGCAGCATCTCACATCCTGGCGCATTTTGAAAATGCGGAAGGTCGAGAATTTTAAGTATATTTTCGCGTACCGAATAGTCAGGGTCACGCAGCTTGGTTTCGATTATCTGCAGCGCATTCATTGAGCCGGATTCGCCGAGAATCCAGAGAATTCGTGAACGCAGAGCCGGGTCCTGGTGGTAAAGCACTTCAGTTACAAATCGCTGTAATCTAGGATCCATCATCAGGTTGATGACTTCTGCCTGCACCTTTTGCGGAACTTCCATGAAGTTTTCAAGAAGAAGAGTGTTAAGCGTTTCTATGATGTAATTCTCTGAAGGATCGCCGAGAATTTTCAGGGCTGTTGTACCTGTCTCTGTGTCGTGGTAGCAACAGGCGTCAATAAGTAGTTTTTTGCGCACCACAGCGTCAAGACCCTTTAAGAAGCTTTTGAAGTAACCCTCATTGTAGCGATAGATTTTAGAAAAATTGCGCAGAATAACGTCTTCGTCAAACCGCCCAAGGCGTAGTAGACATTCGGTCAGCAGCTTGATGCTGTGAAAATAGCGGTCATTCAGATTTGCTTCAAGTGGATCGGTGAAATATTTGATCTGTTCCTTAACTTCCGGAGACTTTCTTGCTTCAGGAGTCATCGCTTCAAGCTTATCCGCATAATCTCTTACGACTTTGCCAATTGTATCCGCCACTGTAACCGGTATGCTCTTGTAGGGATCCTGAAGGAAAGGGAAAAGGTAAGGATACGACATGGGGTCGGAAAGCTGTTCCATCAGCTTCAAAGTATGCTGACGAAAACCTTCGCTTTTTTTGCCGAGTCCGTCAAAAACCTTTTCAAAAAACACTTTGCCATGTAATTGCAGACACTTGAAAACAGGGTAGCGCATACTGGCGGAAATAGCCGGCAATTCACGTATGCATAAGTCTAGAAAATCAGGACTTTTGATCTTGTCAACGTGTTTTGAGAACTCAACCTGAATGATTTTCTTTTCATCTTTTTTTGCCTCGACAACCTCTTCCTTCATAATGTCGAGGAAGATTGGATAGGTCTTTGGGTTTTGCAGTTTTACAATTTCTTCTAAGTAAAGAATTTGCTCTTTTACAGAATACTTGCCCCATTTGGCGAGAAGTTCCGTAAGCAGTCCAGAAGCCTCAACGCCATGCTGAATGGTTCGATGAATGTCTTTGTCGACAGTGTTGGCCAGGGTTTCGGTGACAGCCTTAAGATTTTCCTGGTTAATCTCGGCGAGAATTTCTTTGAATGTCTCGCGCAAAAGGGTGTCTGGATATTTAATCAGTGTAAGAATAAGCCGAAGATCGTCTTCGTTGAGCTTGCTGCGTGCGGCAGCAAAAATTTCGAGGATTTTTAGCCTGAACTCAAGGGTTTCGTCAGCTTCGAATTTCTCGACGAGAAATTCGATAAGTCCATTATTAAGGTTGCTGACAAAATCGCTCTTGGCTCTCTCAGAAATCTTTTTGTCTTTCTGAATGAGACGCTCATAGGCTTCCTGGGGATCTGTCAGTTTTCTTGTAAACCAGCCCATCAATGTACCCTGTCTTGTTTAGGATTCTTCCTATACATCGACTCATTTTTGGATTAAGTGAATAGGAGTATGGCAAAAATAAAAGTATAACCTAATTCGGCACCACACACACGATAAAAATTTATTATCACTCAATTGACAGGAATATTTACAAGCGCACAATAGTCTGGTATAGTCGAGTTAATCAAGAAACTAAGTGAGGAAATTCAAAAGTGTGGTTTATTAGAAAGATATTCTGGATGCTGATTCTTCCTTTTGTAGCGCTTACTGGCGTTCTTATGTTTGCGTTTCCCGAAGAGATGAAAGAATTCAAAAAAGACCTCGTAGACATGCTTGAAAATTCATGGCTGCGCTGGATCGGCTTTGTGCTATTTGTCGGCGCCATGGCTCATATCGCCAGAATTTTTGATGGCAAACACACTCTCATCAGGCTGACAGACCCCAACAGCTGATCATTCGTAGGTTGAGACCTGAACCCTGAAAGATTTCCCACCCGGTGGAAAGTTTTTGAAGGGGATCTCAAAAAGTGAGCTCTCGTTTGGCATCAGGCCGCGCTCTGGAATCAGAAGCGTGCCTGTTTCCTGGCGGAGCTCTCTTTTGTTTTCATCCAGTATTTTTGCGGTAATCACTAGCTTCTGTCGTGGTTCTTTTGAGATGTTTTGCAGGGAACCGACTACGTAAAGAGTCCCGAGTTCGATGTAGCTGTCGACTCGGTTGATCGAGAAAATTGGTTGTATGTCGCGATCAATAACTGGATTGAACTTTTCCCGGCGCTTCTTGTCGACATAATCGGCGTTTACCGCTTCGTCATACATGGCCCAAATTTCAAGGCTCATCGGAGCAAGCCTGATAGCCGTTCGCAACGCTTCTTTGGCCTGCGTAAATTTTGTCTCCAACATGAGCGCCCTGGAGCTTTCGATAAACGGTAGAGTGGGGTCTGCTGCGGGTGTCGCTGTTTCACCGGTCTGGTTGAATCCGGCTCCTGACGGCATCGACAGGGGGCTTTTTCTGCTGGCAGGCTGAGCTGAAAGACTGGTTGCAATCAGAGACGAACAAAACAGTGTTGCTAAAAATTTCTTGTTCATGGTTTTTCCTTATCTGCCAAGCTTGCGCGAGAAAGCCTCAAGAATAAGGCGATAGAAACTTTCAAAGCCAAACATGATCAAGCCCTCGTGCAGCATGCCGTAGGCTGAGAGGCCAGCTTCATTCTCGTTCTCGGTAAACATGCCGAGGAGAGTGCTGCAATCTAGCGACATGCTGGTAACCTTGACCGGCAATCCTGGTGGTAGAAGTCCGGCTGTGATGTTTTCGGCGGCGGCTTCGTCGAAGCCTGAGTCGTTACAAATGTAGAAGAAGTCGAGTGTCAATTCACGGCCAGTCTCCGCGTCTTCGGCTTGTCCGGCATTTCCGGGTATGTGATTGCCGATGCTTTTGAGTTGGCCGGGTGTAAGTAGTATTGCTGTAACTAAGCTTCCGGCAAAATTCGCTTCAAGGTTGGTCTTGATGGTTTTCAGCAGCTTGCCGCTGTCAGGGTTTTCCCTGATGAAATGTTCGGTTAATTGAGCAGAGCCAAGGGCAAGCAGGCATGCGGTCATCGGGTTTTCAGGGTTTAGTGCGCACAGCTTGGCCTTGCCCTGTGCCAGCATCTGAACAATTCCCTGCTCGTGCAAAATATGTATTCGGTTATATGCCGTGCCGTAGGGCAGTTTGAGTCTGCGAGAGAGTTGGTGGATAGACATCACGCCATCTGGGGTCTCCATGAAAGCGCGAGAAATTTCGATGTTGGTTTGCATAACGGGATTATACCAACAGTTTATTAATTTATCAATTTGTTGAGAATAAAGTTTTTGTCGTATTTGCAGAAAAAGTTATCTGGGCAATTTTGCCGATTAACCAGGCGTTAGCAGAAGAAGATGAAATATGCAATCTCCTATGATTGTTGTTGCAAAGACGTTTTCTGGCAATTGGCAGTCGTCAATCAATAAAACTGAAGGTTTGTCAAAACCTTACTGGTAGAAACGGCAGAAAATAAATTACGAAAATATTGACTCAAGTCAATACAGATGTTATAATCCAAAACCATTTCGCGAATGGGCACATAAATTGCTTAGTTTTCGGAGTAAAGCCGGCATTGTTAGCATTAACTGCAAAAAAAATATTACTTTCCGGAAAACTGGAAATCAAAAATACTCTTTTTTACGTACGATATACGGGTGTTTCAGGCTAAATTCTGAGACCCCGTTTTTTGTTGTCGAGTTTTGTAAACTGTGCGTAATGCATGTAACTAATTTAAGGAGCAAGGCAGAATGATGGTCACAAAGCAGCAGCCTGTAGCCAAAAAGTATCTGATGGCGAGAGAACGGCTATTCGAGAATATACCGAATCTTATCGACATCCAGCTCAAGTCTTTCGAGTGGTTTCTTCAGGCGAACAGAGAACCTGGTAAACGAGCCAGGCATGGACTGGAAGAAGTGTTTAGAGAAGTTTTTCCAATCCAGGATTATGTCGGAAATCTTTGCCTTGAGTACAATGATTACAGTCTCGGTTTGCCGATGTGTAAAAATTGTCCGCAGATCAAGCTCCGCAAAAAGTGTCTATTCGATGATTGCAGCTTCACAGAAAAAGAATGTGAAATAGCGTTTATCGGTGACGCTCCGTTCAGAATTAAGCACAGCCCGGATCAATGCCGCAAAAGAGATTTGACCTATTCGATTCCGTTGAACATAAGAGTTCAACTGATAATGCAGCAGACCGGCGAAGTAAAAGAGCAGGAAATTTTCCTGGTCAACCTGCCTTGTATGACCGATCGCGGTACATTTATCATTAACGGTGCCGAACGCGTAGTCGTTAGTCAGTTGCATCGCTCGCCAGGCGTCTACTACAGCTTTAATCGCGCTAAGAAGCTGTATTCAGCAAAAATTGTTCCTTATCGTGGTGCCTGGATGGAATTTGAGCTCGATCTTATGAAAGACGCGATTTTTGTTCGCCTTGATCGCAAACGCAAAATCCCGATCACAACTTTCCTTAGATCACTCGGCTACGCTGATGACGAAAGTATTCTCGGACTTTTCGACAACAACGAAAGCATCGCCAGTTCATTAAAGTTCGATAAACAGGCAATCAGTGCCTCAGAGGGCCCCGACAAAGTGTCTAAGGCCGTTACTGATGCGCTCAAGGCAATATTCAGCAAACTGCGCCAGGGTGATCTGTTTGTTGAAGAAAACGCGCGTGGACTGATCAAAAGCCTGTTTTTTGATGCTAAAAAATATGATCTCGGAGACGTGGGGCGTTACAAGGTCAACAAAAAACTACGCCTGGTTGATCGCCTCTCCGAGCAGATCGCTTTTAAAGACATTATTAATCCTGCTAACAAGGAATTGATGGTAGAAGCCGACAAACGCATTAGTAAGGCCGTTGCTGCACAGATCGAAGCCATGCAGATCCCTTCGTTTATCAAAATAGGCGAAGATAATCGTGGCTATCGCATTATGTTCAATCCCGTATGTGCAGAGGTAAAGCTGTCTGATGTAGATAAAGGCATTGTCGATCTTCTTGGCAGAGTGGCTTTTGAATCTGTCACCGATAAAAAGACCGGCGAAATAATTGTTGAGCAAGGTGACGAGATTTCAGAAGACGCTTTTGCCAAAATTCAAGAACTTAAACTTGATATGGTGAAAATCAAAAAAGATCGCGTTCTCAGTGTTGAAGACATCGTTGGAGTAATCAGATACCTTATCGATCTTTCCAACGGCATCGGCCGTCTGGATGATATTGACCATCTCTCCAATCGTCGTATCCGCCGCTGCGGAGAGCTTTTGCAGAACCAGTTCCGCATTTCTCTCTCGCGAATGGAACGCGTCATCAAGGAAAGAATGACTATTCATGACCTTGATAGCTATACTCCTCAGCTGCTTATCAATACTCGCCCCGTGTCTGCAGTAGTTGATGAATTCTTCGGGAGTTCACAGCTTTCACAATTCATGGATCAGACTAACCCGCTTGCTGAGCTTACGCACAAGCGCAGACTGTCAGCCCTCGGGCCCGGTGGTCTCAAGCGTGAGCGTGCTGGGTTTGAAGTGCGTGACGTTCACCCGACTCACGACGGCAGAATCTGCCCTATTGAAACACCTGAAGGTCCGAATGCCGGTCTAATCGCCAGTCTGGCAGTTTATGCCAAGGTCGATGAATACGGTTTCCTGACTACTCCGTTGTGTCGTGTTGACCCGGAAACAGGTCATATCAACTATCGCGAAATGGAATATAAAGACGCATACGACGAAGATCGCTATTGTGTCGCTCAGCCAGATGTAAAGATCAGTGATGATGCCCATATAATGCAGGATGTTATCCCCGCCAAGTATTTCACTGATGACTATGAATTCGACTACCTGCCCATCGAAAAAATTGAATACATCAAATTCTCCCCATTGCAGATGGTCAGTGTGGCGTCGGCTCTTATTCCATTCCTGGAACACGATGACGCCAACCGCGCACTCATGGGCACAAACATGCAGCGGCAGGCAGTTCCTCTTATTCAGACCGAGTCGCCGCTTATCGGCACTGGCCTTGAAGCCATCGCAGCCCACGATTCTGGTGCGGTTCTTCTATCAAGAAGCGCTGGTACCGTTACTTATGTCGATGCTGAGTGTGTAAAAATCAAGCGCGCCAGTCGCCGCAAAGATGATGAAAAGATAATAGTCAGCGAACAGTCGTTCAGAAAGATTCAAGGTCGCAAGATCATGGATACTATCGTTGATGGCTTGACTGGTGAAATTATCATTGAAGCTGGTCAGACCCTTGATATCACCTATCTCTCGCGCATCAAGGCATCAACTGACGAAGTGCGTCTGCAGCAGGAATCTATCGATGTATATCGCATGCAGAAATTTGTTCGCTCCAATCAGGGAACATGTATCAACCAAAAGCCCCTTGTGAAGCTCGGTGACAGGGTTAAACCGGGTACTGTTCTGGCTGATGGTCCGGCGACTTCTGTAGGCGAACTGGCACTTGGCCGCAATGTTCTGGTTGCGTTCATGTCCTGGGAGGGCTACAACTTTGAAGATGCGATCATCCTCTCTGACCGCATGGTCAAAGAAGATGTATTCACTTCGATTCACATTGAAGAATATGAAATAGACGCCCGAGATACCAAGCTCGGACCCGAAGAAATCACTCGCGACATTCCTAATGTCGGCGAAGAAGCCTTGCATAACCTCGACGAAAACGGCATCATCAGAATTGGCGCTGAAGTAGAAGCTGGCGACATTCTGGTCGGCAAAGTAACTCCCAAGGGCGAAACTGAACTGACTGCTGAAGACAAGCTCCTCAGAGCCATCTTTGGCGAAAAGGCTCGCGAAGTTAGAAACACCTCGTTGACTGTTCCGCACGGCGAAAAAGGCAAGATAGTCGATGTAATGGTGTTCTCAAGAGACAACGGCGATGAGTTGCAGTATGGCGTTAACAAGCTGGTTCGCGTTTTCGTCGCTCAGAAGCGTAAGATCACCGTTGGCGACAAAATGGCCGGTCGACATGGTAACAAGGGTGTTATCTCAAGAATCGTCCGTAGCGAAGATATGCCATATCTGGCAGATGGCCGCCCGGTCGACATCATTCTCAATCCACTCGGCGTTCCTTCTCGTATGAACGTCGGACAGGTTCTCGAAACTCATCTTGGCTGGGCTGCAGAACGTCAAAACCGCCGTTACTGCACTTCTATTTTCAACAAAGGTCGTCAGATCGACGGCGTCGAAGTGAAGAATGAAGAATTTGTCATGAAGCAGCTCAAGGAAACCTACGATAAAGACCCATACAAAATGGTTGATGTAGAAGGTAAGGCTACTCTTTATGATGGACGCAGCGGAGAACCTTTCCACAAGAAGATAATGGTCGGTATCATCTACATACTCAAACTCGCTCACCTTGTTGACGACAAGATGCATGCTCGCTCAACCGGACCATACAGCCTTGTTACCCAGCAACCGCTCGGTGGTAAAGCCCAGTTCGGTGGTCAGCGCTTCGGAGAAATGGAAGTCTGGGCACTCGAAGCCTATGGTGCTGCTCACGTGCTTCAGGAAATTCTCACCGTTAAATCAGATGACGTCGAAGGACGTGTTCAGGTTTACGAGACTATTATTAAGGGTCGCACAATCATGAAACCTGGTATTCCAGAATCATTCAAGGTTGTTGTTTCTGAACTCCAGAGCCTTGGTCTTCAGGTCGACCTCAAGAAAGACGCCAAAGAGGTTCAGATTGACGAAGGTGGCGAACGCGTTATGGCAGCCGACACCGAAGAAGACTGGATGGAAGATGCCTCAGACGATAGTGAAGAAGAACTCATAAGCACCGATGTCGGTGAAGATGGCGAAGCTGAAGCCGAAGAAGAAGAAGATGATGATGACACTGAAGCTGAAGAATAAGCCCGATTCCGGTATTAGCATAAGGAAGGAGACATTTTAACATGTTAGATATGGACAAATTTGATGCGATGCAGATCAGCATTGCCTCTCCCGAAAAGGTCAGATCATGGTCTTACGGCGAGGTCAAAAAACCCGAAACCATCAACTACCGAACGCACAAACCGGAACGCGACGGACTCTTCTGTGAAAGAATTTTTGGTCCACAGAAGGACTGGGAGTGTTTTTGCGGAAAATATAAGAGTATTCGCTATCGCGGTATTATTTGTGAAAGATGTAATGTCGAAATCACCAAGGCCGCAGTGCGCCGCGAGCGCATGGGCCATATTCAGCTGGTAACACCAGTTGGCCACATCTGGTATTCAAAAGGCAGCCCCAACTATATCGCTCTTTTACTTGACATCTCGGCAAGAGATCTCGAAAAAGTACTGTATTTCCAAAGCTATATCGTCATTGACCCCGGCAATCTGCCGCTTTCTAAAAAGCAACTGTTGCCCGAAGAGGGCTCAGCCGGCGAAATGGGCTATCGCGAACTGCGCGAAAAATATGGCGACATGTTCACTGCTAAAATGGGTGCTGAAGCAATCAGAGAATTGTTGGCAGAAATCGATCTGCCGAAGCTTGAAAAAGAGCTTGCTGAACAGCTGAAGACTTCTACTGGCACCAAAAGAACTCATCTTCTCAAGCGCATGGAACTGGTCAAAATGTTTGCTCGTTCGATCAGCCGCCCAGAATGGATGGTTCTTGACGTAATACCTGTAATTCCGCCTGACCTGCGCCCGATGGTTCAGCTCGACGGTGGCCGCTTTGCCACTTCCGATCTGAATGATCTGTATCGCAGAGTTATCAACCGCAATAATCGTCTTAAAAGACTTATCAAGCTGCAGGCTCCTGATATCATTATCAAGAATGAAAAGCGCATGCTTCAGGAAGCAGTTAACGCGCTGATTGATAATGGTCGTCGTGGCAAGCTGGTAACCGGCCCGAATAACCGCCCTCTCAAGTCGCTCACTGACATGCTCAAGGGTAAACAGGGTCGATTCAGACAGAACCTGCTTGGAAAGCGTGTTGACTATTCAGGCCGCTCGGTTATCGTTGTTGGTCCGACTCTTAAGCTTCATCAGGCCGGCTTACCCAAGAAGATGGCTCTCGAACTGTTCAAGCCTTTTGTCATGAACCGTCTTCAGCAGGTTGGCCTCGCCGCCAACATTAAGAGCGCAAAAAAAATGATCGAACGCGAGCGCAATGAAGTCTGGGACGTTCTTGAAGAAGTTATCAGACATCACCCGATCATGCTGAATCGTGCTCCAACACTGCATCGACTCGGTATTCAGGCTTTTGAACCAGTTCTCATCGAAGGCAAAGCTATTCAGATTCACCCTCTCGTTTGCGCTGCATACAACGCCGACTTTGATGGTGACCAGATGGCTGTTCACGTTCCTTTGATGCTCGACGCTCAGATCGAAGCCAGAATGCTCATGCTTTCCAGCAACAACATTCTTAAGCCAGCAGATGGTCTGCCGATATCCGCGCCCAGCCAGGATATGACCATTGGTCTGTTCTATCTGACCATCGAGAAGCCCGAAGGTGAAGGGTATCCGACAACAGAAATCAAACTCAGCAAGGGCGCTACCTGGGAAAAACTTCTTCTCAATGAAGGTCGACCCTATAACCTCAAGCTAGCCGAAGAAATTTCTGAAAACCTTCTTCCCGGAACAGTATTTGATTCTTCTGAAACCGTAGAACTTCTCAAAAAGACTAAGGCAGAAAGCATTACCGTTTATCATTCACCGGTGTTTCATAGCTTTGGTGAAGCTGTTAATGCTTTTGAAACCGGTAGATTCAATCTTTTGTGGCCGGTCTATCTTAAAAATTCTGAAATTTCAGGACTTGTCGGCAAAGAAGAAAAACACTCTGTTGCCAGAGATCATTATGTGCGCACTACTATCGGCAGGGTTATCTTTAATGACAATCTGCCGGCACACTTCCCCTTCCAGAACATGCAGATCAAGAAGGGCAATGTTTCTACTATTGTTAAGCGTATGTTTAACGAATATTCACTTACCATAGTTGGCGAAACTCTTGACAAGCTAAAATCCCTGGGATTCAAATACGCTACTATCAGCGGTCTGACCATCTCAATCGTTGACATGATCAATCCGCCGAAAAAGAAAGAGATTCTTGAACAGGCCGACAAAAAGATCCTTAAGATCCGCGAGCGCTGGGAAAAGAACGAGATTTCACGTGATGAACGCAAGCAGAACGAAGTTGACGTCTGGACTAAAGCAACTGAAGACGTAACAGACGATCTGTTGCAGAAATTCGAGTCAACTGCTCATCTTGGTGAATTCAACCCAGTTTACATGATGGCATTCTCAGGTGCGAGAGGTAATATGCAGCAGATTCGTCAGCTCGCAGCGATGCGTGGTCTTATGTCGAATCCGCGCGGCGACATTCTTGCCTTTCCGATTAAATCAAACTTTCGCGAAGGCTTGAACCAGTCTGAATATTTCATCTCAACATACGGCGCCAGAAAGGGTCTTGTTGATACCGCTCTGCGCACTGCCGACTCAGGATACCTGACCCGTCGTCTCGTTGACGTTGCCCAGGACGTTGTTATCACCGTGCCTGACTGCGGCACTGAGCTTGGCGTAGAAGTGTCGCCGATCAGACAGAATAGAACCTCAAATAACATCATGATCGATGACATCGTCGTGCCAATTCGCTACCGAATCGCCGGGCGCGTTCTTGCCAAGCCGATTGTCAGTCCGATTAACGGTGACATTATTTACATTGAGCTTGAAGGTAAGAAAATCAAACTCAGTGCAGGCTTATACTGCACCGATGATATCGCCGCCGAAATTGAAAGCCATTGCGAATTCCCTGTGCCGATCGATGAAATTAAGCTCGACATGATCTGCGCCGAGCAGCTGATTGACCCCAAAACCAACCGCATTATTGTAAGGCCTGACCGCCTGGTCAATGAATATGTTCTTGATCGCGTCCGCGATTCAGGGTTCCCAGAACTCAAGATTCGCAGCAAAATCTTAATGCGCTCTCCACTGGCCTGCCGTTCCAAAGTAGGGATCTGCCAGTGCTGCTATGGAGCCGACCTTGCCACCGGCAAAGTTGTCGATATAGGCGAAGCTGTTGGTATTATTGCTGCTCAGTCTATCGGTGAACCAGGCACCCAGCTGACAATGAGAACCTTCCACCTTGGCGGTGTAGCTATTGCTCAGCGCTCTTACATTAAGTCAAGAAGCGCCGGTGTTGCCAGATTTGACGCACTTAAGCTAGCCAAGATCTCTGACCGCTCAAAATTCGAAATTGGCTCAGGAACCGAGACATTTGACAAGAGCGAATTTGGTACAAGTATCAAAACCGTTGTTGTCGGTGGTCACCTGATCGTAGAAGGTAAAAATAATCGCAAAGATCGACTTCACGTACCGGTTGGCTCGGAAATGCGTGTTGAACCTGGCGAAAAAGTAGTACCAGGTAAAGCGGTTGCCGAGTATAACCCCAATAACATCGTTACCGGTTACACTGGCGAAGTCATTTTTGATGGCATCGAACAGAAAGACGGTATGGTTGTTTCTGAAACCGGTATTATCAGAATTCTTACCCAGGATTTTGATCCGATTACCAAAGACTTCATTATTGAAGACTACAAGATCCCACAGGGCGCGACCCTGAGAGTAGAAGACAATGAAATCATTCACGCTGGTAACCTGTTGGCCGAAATTTCGGCGCAATCACATGCTGCAATCGCACGCATGGACGGTATTGCAAGATTCGAAAATATTCGCGTCAAAAACAAGCAGGTAATCAGCGATAACGGTATGGCCTTTATCTTTCCGGTTGGCGACAAACATGGCGAACGCAAGGAATACAGCCTGCCCAAGGGAGTTAAGGAAGCCAAAGAAGCAGCTATTAAGAACTGTGGTATTATTCTCAACGTAAAGAACGGTGACGAAGTTTACCCGAATCAGAAGCTGGTCTCTATAATCTCTGAAGTTGATGGCACAATAGCTCTCAGCGCTGGTGGTACCAAGATCTCTGTTGCCAAAGAGGTCGTAGAAGAATATGAATTCAAGGGCGAAATGGCTGCTGCAATTGATGAGCAGAACAAATTGCTCTCCCTTATTGCCCCGATCTCGGGTCTGGTAAGAGTTATCAATGAGAAGAGCGCAGCTAACAAGACACTTGATCGCAAACGCGTTATCGTGAAAAATGAGATCGAGTATTATGTACCACGCGGCGTAATACTGCGCCCAAAAGAAAACTGCAAGATTCCCAATGGTGGTGACGTTTCCGAGAATGCCGAACTGACCACAAAACTCTTCATTCAAGCCGAGATCGATGGCGCTATCGAGATCGCTAAGATAAGCTCAGAAGTGCGTGTCCACATGATTACCGAAGACATCGAAGTGATCAGAAATGCAACTCTGGCGAGAGCGGCCATCAATCGCGAAACAGACGATGTGATTGCGGACAGCGGTTCAGTGATTGACGACGATCTCTTTGCGATTCTCGATGATAATCGGGCTGCAGTGCGCGAAGTATATATCGTAAAAGGCGAACAGGAAGCTGTCAATATAATCGGCGAAGACGACATCAAGGTTCAGTATCCCGTACCAGCTGGTGCTACAATAAATGTTGAAGATGGTCAGGTTGTAAAGGCCGGCGACAAGCTTGTAAGCGATATCGAACCCATGACCAGCGAAATCTCTGGTAAGGTTAACTACATCTACGGCTATAACAAGATCATCTGTGAAGAAATCATCGAAAAGGTTCTTGTCTACAGTGGCGTTGAATTCAGTTATCCGGCAGCTCTAAGTCTGAAGTTCCCGCCGACCGTTGTAAAGGATGGCGAACTGACTGTAACACCGATTCCGTTTGAGAGTTACACTCAGGTTGAAGATAGTGATGGCGCTGGTATCAGAATTTGCCAGAGAGTAATTCGCGAAAAGAAATATGCAATCACTAAAGAAATGGTTGCCAGTGGCGCTTTGGTCGTCGAAGAAGGCAAAAACGTTAAAGAAGGTCAGATTCTGGCAGTACTCAAGGCCGCTAACAAGGGTGTTGTTCTGCTCGATCACGATATCTCCAAAGAAGGTAAAGTCAAGAGCACGCTCAAGACTATTATCGTTCAGCCCGGCGAATCACATCAGATTCTTGATGGTGCTGAGCTCAGAATAGAAGATGGTTCGAAGGTTAAGAAAGGTGAGATTCTCGCCAAGTGGGGCGCCTCAGCTCGAAAAACTACCGACATCATCCAGGGTCTGCCGCGTGTTGCCGAACTGTTTGAAGTTCGCCGACCCAAGAAGGAAGCAGTTATTGCCGAAGAAGCTGGCGTTATTCACGTCGCAGGTAACGCAGTGACCATTCAGGACTACAAGACCGGCATCGAAAAACCGGTGCGCCTGGCCTTTGGTGCTGCTGGTCTGGTTGTTCACGATGGCGAATATGTAGAAGCCGGCGATGTTCTCACTGACGGCAAGGTTTTCACCAAGAAACTTGTTAAAGTTGTGGGTTTGCCAATTGTTCGTCGCTATCTGATGGATGAAATCCAGCGCGTTTATCGCGATCAGGGCGTAAGCATCAACGATAAGCACATTGAAATTATCGTCAGGCAGATGCTGCGTAAGGTTGTGATTACCGAATCCGGTGACTCTGAATTCCTGCAGAACGAATCTGTTCAGGTCAGAAAGTTCGAAGAACGCGTTAACAAGCTGATCGAAAAGGGCAAGCGTCCGCCACAGGGTGTCCCAATGATTCAGGGTATCACCAAGGCATCTTTGACCACCGACAGCTTTATCTCGGCAGCTTCGTTCCAGGAAACGACCAGAGTTCTCACTAAGGCAGCTATCAAGTCAAAGGTTGACTATCTCAAGGGGCTGAAGGAAAACCTGATTATTGGTAAACTGATTCCTGCCGGAACAGGTTTGTCAGTCACTAAAAATATCAACTTCAAGAACCTGCCGATAGAAATCGAACCAGTCAGCAGCGATGACAACGCAGAGCTCTTCCAGAGCCCGGCGGATGTTGCCGAAACTGAGAAACTTGACGAGCTTGAGAAAGAACTCTTCCTGGAAGTTCCAGAAAAAAAATAATCTGAACTTTCTCGTATAAGACACTCAAAAGCCGCCCCAACAAAGGGGCGGCTTTTTTGTGTACAGGGTTTAGATTGGATGATGTGGTCTTTTGATCACAAAAGGCAGTTGACAGCGTTGTAAACATGTGCTAAGATCAGTTTCCACCTCTTTGTATCTGGTGGGGATTTTGCAGTCTGCAGAATCAAATTTTTAAAGGAAGGTGTTGTCGTGCCAACTATTAATCAATTAATCAGAAAGGCCAGACAGGCGGTTAAGTACAAATCCAACTCGCCGGCACTTGATAGCTGCCCACAGCGTCGCGGTGTTTGTACTGTAGTTAAAACCACTACACCGAAGAAACCGAACTCGGCTCTTCGTAAAATCGCCCGCATCAGGCTGACTAACAAGATTGAGGTAACCGCCTACATTCCTGGTATCGGTCACAATCTGCAGGAACATTCAGTTGTAATGATCCGCGGCGGCCGTGTAAAAGATTTGCCGGGTGTTCGTTACCACATCATTCGCGGAGCACTGGATTGCGCTGGCGTAGCCAACCGCATGCAGTCTCGCTCTAAGTATGGTGCCAAACGGCCCAAGAAATAAGGAGATAATTCATGCCACGTCGTGGTCACGTATCCAAAAGAGAATTGACTCCTGATTCAGTTTACAACTCAAAACTGGTCACCCGCTTCATCAATAATCTGATGATGTGTGGTAAAAAGAGCATCGGCAGCCGCATATTCTATGATGCAGTTGACATGCTGACCAAGAAAAGAAAAGACGACAATGGTCTTGAACTTTTCAAAAAGGTTGTAGACAGCGCCAAACCGATCGTTGAAGTTCGCAGCAAACGAGTTGGTGGTGCTAACTATCAGGTTCCGATCGAAGTTAAACCCGATCGCGCTGTTGCTCTGGCTTTCCGCTGGATCCTTAAGCATTCAAGAGCCAGAAAAGAAAAATCAATGGCTGACCGTCTGTCAGGAGAATTCGACGATATTCTCAACAACACCGGCTCAACCATGAAAAAGCGCGACGAAGTACACAGAATGGCCGACGCTAACAAGGCTTTCGCACACTTCAAAGTTTGATAAGTTTTCGTGTATAATCTGTTGCATTAAGGCGGGTATCCTTTAAATGACGACTCTCGAGACAATCAGTAAAATTAGAAACATCGGTATTGTGGCCCACATCGACGCGGGCAAAACCACAACTACCGAGCGGATTCTGTACTACACTGGTAAAGCCTACAAAATGGGTGAAGTTCACGAGGGAACAGCTGTCATGGACTGGATGGTCCAGGAACAGGAGCGCGGAATCACAATTACGAGTGCGGCAACAAAATGCCACTGGCGTGATTGTGATGTCAATATTATAGACACACCCGGTCACGTGGATTTCACTGCTGAAGTTGAGCGCTCACTCA
This sequence comes from Candidatus Rifleibacteriota bacterium, assembly GCA_018818125.1. Lineage (GTDB taxonomy): Bacteria > Muiribacteriota > Ozemobacteria > Ozemobacterales > Ozemobacteraceae > Rifleibacterium. The sequence goes on along the minus strand of JAHISQ010000073.1, from coordinate 25,222 downwards.
GAGTGCTGGACGGGGCAGTGGTGGTTTTTTGTGCGGTTGCAGGTGTTCAGCCACAGTCCGAAACTGTCTGGCGCCAGGCCAATCGCTACAAGGTTCCGAGAATCGCTTTCGTTAACAAAATGGATAGAACAGGTGCGAGCTTTGAAAAAGTTGTGCAGCAGATCGCTGATCGGCTTGCTTCAAAGCCGCTGCCGATAGTTCTTCCACTTGGTGCCGAAGAGAATTTCGTCGGTCACATTGATCTGCTTACCATGAAAGAGCACCTCTGGGATGAAGAATCACAGAAGACGCTCGGAGCAGAATTCAAGACGATCGATGTTCCGGTCGAGTATCTTGAAAGGGCCAAAGTGGCCAGAGATGTCATGATCGAAACTCTATCAGCATATAACGATGAGATTCTTGAGCTATATCTTGAAGATAAAGAGATACCTTTTGATCTTCTACAGAAAACACTCCGTCAGGCTACGATCGAGAACAGGGTGATACCGGTGCTTTGTGGTTCAAGTCTCCGCAACAAGGGAGTTCAGGCTCTTCTTGATGCAGTTACTTATTACCTTCCTTCCCCGCTCGATATTCCGCCGACCGTGGCTTACATGCCTGTGACTCACGAAGAAGTGGCTATCAAGACTGACCCGGCCGGCGAATTTGCCGCACTTGTCTTTAAAATTGCAACTGATCCGCATGTAGGCAAAATCGCTTATCTGAGGATTTATTCTGGAAGTGTTGAATCTGGTAAGGTGGTTTATAATGTAACTCGCGATGGTCGCAAGGAACGAATTGGCAGACTGCTGCAGATGCATGCCAATCAGCGCCAGGATCTAACTGTTGCCGCTGCTGGAGATATAGTTGCTGCGGTAGGACTGAAGAACATCGCAACCGGCGATTCTCTCGCCAGTTCAACCGATCGTCCGACTCTCGAAAAAATCACTTTTCCTGAAACTGTAATTTCTGTTGCCATAGAGCCGAAGACTCAGGGTGAGCTTTCTAGATTGACCGAGGTTCTCGAAGCTCTTATGAACGAAGACCCGACCTTCAAGGCCAAGATTGATTCAGAGACTGGCGAAACCCTCATATCAGGTATGGGCGAGTTGCACCTCGAAGTCATCGTTGATCGTATAATTCGCGAATTCAACGTAAAAGCTTCAGTTGGCAAGCCGCAGGTTGCCTATAAAGAGGGAATCACCGCCGCCGGCAAAGGCGAAAGTCTCTACGAAAGGCAGATTGGTGGTAAAAATCAGTTTGCTCAGGTCTCGGTTGAGGTTTCTCCTCTCGAAAGAGGGCAGGGTTTCAAATTCGTCAGTCAGTTGGCTTTCGGCACTCTGCCGGCGCTGTTTGCAACTGCCATCGAAAAAGGTTGCAACGATGCCATGAATGATGGTATCTTAGCAGGCTTCCCGGTGGTTGATGTTATGGTAAAGCTTACTTCGGCAATGTATCGTGAAACAGAGAGCAATGAAATTGCTTTTAAAATAGCGACTTACGAAGCCATGAAAGCAGCCATGCGTAGCGCCAGACCGGTAATTCTCGAGCCATTTATGAAGGTCGAGATCGAGACTCCCGAAAGTTATGTCGGCGATATCATTGGCAATATGAATTCCCGGCGCGGTAAGGTAATCAACATGGAGATGCGTGAAGACATTAGAGTAATTGACTGTCATGCGCCGCTTTCCGATATGTTTGGTTATTCAACCCAGCTGCGATCACTGTCGCAGGGGCGCGCCACCTTCACCATGGAGTTGTTACACTATGATGAAGCCCCCAAGTCTGTAACAGAACGTATTCTTGGCGTGTTTGGCTACGGCCAGGCGCCGCAGCAAATGATGGCCGGCGATAACTAATCATCGAACATCAATTTCTTACTAAAATCCAAGGAGGATTTTACAATGGCTAAACAGAAGATGCGGTTGTCTCTGAAGGCTTTTGATCATCGTCTTCTTGACCAGTCAGTGGCCAGAATCTGTGACACCGTAAAACGTAATGGAACTAAAATTTCCGGGCCGACCCCCTTACCGACCGAGCTCCGGAAATACACAGTTCTTCGCTCGCCTTTCGTTAACAAAGATGCGCGCGAGCAGTTCGAAATGAGAATTCACAAGCGCAACATCGACCTGTATAACCCGTCAGGCCAGACAGTTGATTCTCTCATGAACATGGACCTTCCCTCCGGCGTAAACATCGAAATTAAGATGTTGTAATCGGAAGGAAATCAGGAGGAAATAATAATGGGCGTTAAGGCAATATTGGGTACCAAAGTTGGTATGACCCAGATTTTTACAGATGATGGAAATGTAGTTCCAGTAACCGTAATCAGTGTGGGCCCCTGCACTATTATCAGAAAAAGCGACAGCAGTGTTCAGGTTGGTTATCGTGAGATCAGACCTGAAGCAGTTAAGCGTTTGCTTAACAAACCTCTGCGCATGAGCTTTGAAAAAGCCGGTGTTAAACCATTCCGTTTTGTAAGAACCTTGCCCGCTGACGAACTTGAAGGCATTGAGCCGAACACCGAAATCAATGTTTCAATGTTTAAAGAAGGTGACCAGGTAAGTGTCACTGGAACCAGCAAGGGTAAAGGTTTTTCCGGCGCAATGGAGCGTCATAACTTCAGCGGAGCAATGACGACACACGGTCAGTCCGATCGTGCACGCGCGACCGGTTCCTGCGGTTCTGGTACTCAAGCATCAAGAACCTGGAAAGGCAAAAAGCTGCCTGGTCAAATGGGTAATGTACGCAAGACTGTAAAAGGTCTGAAGATCGTTAAGGTTGACGAGCAGAAGAATCTTCTGCTGGTAAAGGGTTCCATCCCTGGAGCCGCGAACGGTCTGGTTATTATCAGACGTCAGGCTTAAGGAACGGAGGAAATCATGGAAACCAAAATTTTTAAAATGAATGGAACCGCCAGCGGTTCAGTAAATCTTGATGAAAGAGTATTTGCTGTTAAGGCACATCCTCAGACCATCACCGATGTGGTAAAAGCTCAGCTAAACAATGAGCGCCAGGGTACTGTTTCTACCAAAACCAGAAGCGAAGTAGCTGGCAGCACCAGAAAGTTGTTCAAGCAAAAAGGCACCGGCCGTGCGAGACAGCATGACATCAAGTCTCCTCTGCACCCAGGTGGCGGTCAGGCATTTGGACCCAAGCCGAGAATATTCGATCATCGCCCACCCAAAAAGGTCGTTGACCGCGCTATCATTGGCGTTCTCACTGAACTTGCCAATGCCGGCACCGTACGCGTTGTTGAAAATCTTGAATTTGCCACTGGCAAAACTAAAGATGTTAGAATTTTCCTCGAATCACACAAACTCAAAAAGGTTCTGTTCGTGGTTCCTGAGATTTCTGAGAATACCCGCCGTGCGGTTTCCAACCTTTACAATGTGAAGGTTGTAACTCCGATGAACGTTAACGTTGTTGACATGCTTAAGTTTGGCAATATAGCCATTAATGATAAAGCAGTGAAAATGCTCGAGGAGGTACTCGTAAAATGAAAGCACCTCAGGATATCGTAATTCAGCCAATCGTTTCTGAGAAGAGCTATGATCGCATGGGCGAAGGCATTTATCAGTTCAAGGTCGCCAAAAGCGCCAACAAGAGTCAAATTAAAGACGCAATTGAAGTGCTTTTTAAAGTTACCGTGAACAAGGTAAACACTTTGAACGTAGTAAGAAAGCCTAAGCGCCGCGGAGTTTTTCATGGCTACACTTCTACATGGAAAAAAGCCATCGTTACCCTCAAAGAAGGCGATTCAATCCCATTCTTTGAAGGAATTGCCTGAGTGCAGGAATAGGAGAAAGTTATGAGTATCAAGAGTTATAAGCCAACCACGCCGTCTCGCCGCTTCATGACCGCTTACAGCGTTGATGATATCACCACTGACAAACCTCATAAGCCGCTGTGTGAGTGGCTCAAGACAACTGCTGGTCGCAACCATCATGGACATGTTACCCTGAGACACAGGGGTGGTGGTGCAAGACGCATTTACCGTATCATCGATTTCAAGCGCGACAAAGACGGCGTTCCCGGCACTGTTGCAACTATCGAATATGATCCCAACCGCACTTGTCGCATCGCGCTGGTTAATTACCGTGATGGCGAAAAGCGCTACATTCTTGCCCACGAAGGTATCAAAGTAGGCGATGTTATCGAAAGTGGCGTGAATGCTGACATTCTGCCCGGTAACACTCTCCCTCTCAAAAATATCCCCCTGGGCTCTACCATCCACAGTATCGAAATGAAGCCGGGCAAAGGTGCTCAGATCGCCAGATCTGCAGGTGCTTGCGCACAGCTCGTTGGTAAAGAAGGCAAATACGCCCAGATCAACATGCCCTCAGGCGAAATGAGAATGATTCTCATTGATTGCCGTGCAACCCTTGGCAAAATTGGTAACTCAGATCACATGAATGTTACCTTGGGCAAGGCCGGACGCAAAAGATGGATGGGAATTCGCCCATTCGTCAGAGGTTCTGCAATGAACCCGTGTGATCACCCGCACGGTGGTGGTGAAGCTCGCTCCAGTCGCGGCCGCACACCAGTATCTCTCTGGGGGACACCTGCTCAGGGTTATAAAACCAGAAAGAAAAAGAACCAGTCCAGCAAGTACATCATTTCGCGTTGCAAGAAGTAAGGGAGATTACCAATGGCTAAAAAAGCTCCATTTGTTTGTGTAAGATTGCTCAAAAGAGTTCATGATATGAATCAGGCCGGTGAAAAGCGCCAGCTCAAGACTTGGTCTAGAGCTTCAACCGTTTACCCAGAAATGGTTGGACACACCATCGCCGTTCATAATGGTAGAAAACACGTGCCAGTTTTCATTACAGAAAACATGGTTGGCCACAAGCTTGGCGAATTCGCAGCAACAAGAACCTTCAGGGCTCATGCTGGCGAAAAAGCTACCAAGCTTAAATAGGGAAGGAGAAATAAGAATGTTACGACTTGTTGGTGTAACCATTCCCGATGACGTTGATCTGTTCAACGGCCTGCGTATGATCAAAGGCCTTGACACTAAAAACAGCCGCGCCAAAATCGAAACTGTTCTGACCAAGGCCGGTCTGTATAATCGCCAGCTTCAGCCAAATGGCAAGTTCGAAAAGGTGTACCCCAAAGTGGGCGAACTGGACTGGAAAGAAAAATCCAGACTTATCGATCTTCTTGACATGCCAAGAGCAGTTCTGAGAAACATCGGCTCCAGCCCGAAAAAACTCAGACTCATCGCTGATGTAATTCGTGGCAAAAACGTAGACGAAGCACTTGCTACTCTGCAGTTCATGCAGAAGGGCGGCGCTCCAACTCTACTTAAACTTCTCAAATCGGCTATTGCCAATGCTGGCAGCAACCATGATCTTCGCGCTGACGACCTCTATGTCGCCAAGATCACCATTGACGGTGGCGCTACTATGAAGAGATTCATGGCTCGTGCTCGCGGTCGCGCCAATCGCATTCGCAAAAGAACCTCACACGCTGTTATTGTTCTGCGTGAAAAATTCTCAATGGCCAAGTTTGCCGTAAGTGCTCAGACTTCTGAAGCAGGTGCCAAAAAGACAGTTAAAAAGACTGCCGCCAAGCCTTCCTCCAGTAAGCCAGCTGCTGCTGCCAAACCGGCTGCAGCCAAGAAAACCACTGCTAAAAAGACCACCAAACCAGCCGGAGGTAATGAATAATGGGCCAGAAGATTAATCCAATTGGAATTCGACTTGGCATCACCAGGACCTGGGATTCAAGATGGTTCGCCAAACGCGCAGACTACGCCAAATTCGTACTCGAAGATGTTAAGGTTCGCGAATTCATCGATAAAAAGCAGTTCCGCCGCGAAGGCATCAGCAAAATCGAAATCGAACGCAAGTCTAACAACAAGATACGCATTACTATTCATACTGCTAAGCCTGGCGTAATCATTGGCCGTGGTGGAGACAAGGTTGAGATTCTGAAGAAGGAACTCGAAGACCTCACCGGTAAATCAGTATTTCTCAACATTCAGGAAATCAAACAACCCGATGTTGATGCCAAGCTTATCGCCGAAAGTATCGCAATGCAGCTAGAGCGCCGCGTTTCACATCGCCGTGCCACAAAACAGACAATCAGCCGTGCTATGCGTGCTGGTGCCAAAGGGATCAAAATTCTCTGCTCAGGCCGTCTGAACGGTGCCGAAATTGCTCGTCGCGAATGGGTTCGCGAAGGTCGTGTTCCTCTACACACTTTGCGTGCCGAGATTGACTATGCAACCGATACCGCTATCACCACCTTTGGTTGTGTTGGCGTAAAGGTTTGGATATTCAAGGGCGAAAAAATTGGCAAAGCACATCTGTATGGTCGTGAAAATACCACTACCGGCAGCAACACTCCGACAAGCAACAGGAAGTAAGGAGGAAACCACTCATGTTGATACCAGCAAGGACAAAATATCGCAAGCAGCACCGTGGCAGAATGAAGGGTTTGGCCAAGGGCGGCAAATACCTGGCATTCGGTTCCTTCGGACTTCAGGCCATGGATCCGCATTGGATTACCAGTGCTCAAATAGAAGCAGCCCGTAAGGTTATCACCCGCACCGTCAAGCGTGCCGGCAAAATGTGGATTCGCATTTTCCCGGACAAACCAGTATCTAAAAAGCCTCTCGAAGTTCGTATGGGTAAGGGTAAAGGCGCTCCGGAATTCTGGGTTGCAGTAGTTAAACCCGGCAAGATTCTGTTTGAACTTGAAGGTGTACCCGAAAACATCGCTATCGAATCTCTCAACCAGGCCGCAAACAAGCTCCCGATCCGCTGCCAGGTTGTAACTAACAACATGTAATCAGGAAGGTGAAAAATGAAGAATCGAGAAGATTTTTCTGAACTCAACGAGCAGGAACTCGAAGAAAAATATAAACACTATAAGGAAGAACTTTTCAACCTGAGGTTTCAGGCTGTAACAGGTCAGTTGGCCAATCCTTCACGCATCAGCCTGGTGCGCCGAAATATTGCCAGGGCCAAAACTTACCTGACCCGCATGGAAAAGGCCAGAATCTTTGACATGCTGAAAAGCGAATACAATGCGCTTCTCAAGGAAGAAAAGATCGACACCACAAAGACGCCTCTCTCCGAAAAGATTGCCAGGCTGAAAGCACGTTTGTCAATCAAGGCACGCAAGGTAAACCAGGAAATTCGCACAAACTGCGACAAAAGGGTTTCCGAGCTGCTCAAGAATATCCGCGGCGAAATCTCTAAAAAGCTCAAAGATTCAAGCGGCAAAGACGAAGCCCAGCTACGAGCAGCTTCTAAGCGTCTGAAAGATCCTAAGTGTACAATTAGAAAGAAGTTTCTTGACAAATTGTCTGAAATGGGATTAAATGATGCTTCTCAGATCGCCACAATCAAGGAAAACAAGCGGGCAAAACTGCGCGAACTCGAAAACATAAGAGTTCTGCAGCGTGAACTGACCGCTGGTCGGCTTCCTTTTTAAGCAGGAGTAAACAATGGAAAACACTAAAGTAATACGACGCAGCCGCGTTGCCAAGGTTGTTGCTGACAGCACCGAAAAAACCATCAAGGTTGAAATCGAAAGCATAATTCAGCATCCCCGCTACAAAAAATACATCAAGCGTCACACCAGATTTCTGGTACATGACCCTGAAGAAAAGTGCAAGGTCGGCGATATGGTACGCATCGAAGAGTGCAGACCTGTTAGCAGGACCAAAAAATGGGTCGTGCGCGAAATCGTTAAGGCCGACGTTGCAGTTGCAGAAAAAGGAGAACAGCAATGATCAGACAAGAAACTGTATTAAAAGTTGCTGATAACTCCGGCGCCAAAAAATTGCTATGCATCCGCGTATCCGGTTGCAGTGGCAGATCTTTCGGCCGAGTAGGCGATGTAATTGTTGCTTCTGTTAAAGACGCGATCCCGGACGGAACCGTCAAGAAAAAAGAAGTTGTTAAAGCTGTTATCGTTCGCACAAAAAAAGAAACTCGTCGCGCCGACGGCAGCTTCATTCGTTTCGACGACAATGCTGCTGTTATCATCAATAACGAAAATAATCCGCGTGGCACACGCATTTTCGGGCCGGTAGCCAGAGAACTTCGCGAAAAACAGTTCATGAAGATAGTCTCTTTGGCACCCGAAGTACTTTAAGGGAGCGATAAGATGCACAAGAAGATTAAAGCCAGACGGGCCGTTGCAAAGCCCCACATCAAGAAAGACGACCAGGTGGTTGTTCTCAGCGGTGACGATAAAGGCAAGAAAGGCCGTGTTCTCTCTGTAACTTCAGAGAAGGGCTGCGCAATCGTTGAAGGCATTAACTTTATGAAGAGACACACCCGACCCAGTAAAAACGTGGGTAAGGGTGGGATCATTGAAAAAGAAGCTCCGATTGCCGTTGGCAGACTTGGACTTCTCACTCCAGACGGCTCAAAACTCACCCATGCCAAGATCATCAAGCAGGGCGAAGAAAAGAACCGTGTGTGTGTAAAAACTAACGAGCCCCTCGGCCGCAAGTAAGTAACCTGAACTTGTTCAGGAAAAGATATCATAAGGAGTTTCGGCATGGCAAAGACAGAAAAGGCAGCCCCCGCAAAGGCAGCTCCCTCTAAGGAGCCAAAGGGGCCAAAGTCTCTCCCAAGGCTGAAGGAAAAGTATCTGAAAGAAATCGCTCCAAAGCTGGTTTCCAAATATGGAAACCCGATGAGAGTCCCAAAGGTAACCAAAGTGGTTATCAACATGGGCGTTGGCGCAGCTACTCAGAATGCTAAACTTCTCGAAGCCGCTACCAGAGAACTTACAACTATCGCCGGTCAAAAGCCGGTAATCACCAAGGCTAAGAAGTCAATCTCCAACTTCAAGCTGCGCGCAGGCGTTCCAATCGGATGCCGTGTTACTCTCCGGGGCGATAGATGCTTCTATTTCCTGGACAAATTGTTTACTATAGTCGTCCCCCGCATCAGAGACTTTCGTGGTCTCTCTCAGAAGGCTTTTGACGGTCGTGGCAACTACAGTCTTGGTCTTCAGGAACAGCTCGTATTTCCCGAAATCCAATACGATTCAGTAGATAAAGTTCAAGGTATGAACATTACAATCGTAACCACCGCTCATAACGACGGTGAAGCACTGGAATTGCTGGAAATGATGGGCATGCCGTTCCGCAAGATCGTCGCTAAAAAAGCGTAGAATAATTAAGGAGTTGTTATGGCTAAGAAATCACTTGTAGAAAAGTGGAAGAAGACTCCCAAATTCTCTACCCGCGCCTATAATCGCTGCCATCTTTGCGGTCGGCCGCGCGGCTATATGAGAGAATTTCAGATGTGTCGAATATGCTTCAGGGATCTCGCTTCTGTTGGCAGAATTCCCGGCGTTACTAAATCAAGTTGGTAAAGGAGACTAAGATATGAGTATGACAGATCCCATTGGCGATATGCTGACTCGAATCCGGAATGCCAACATGGTTAAGCATGAAAGCGTTGAAATGCCTTCTTCTAAGATGAAGATAGAGATCGCTAAGATCCTCAAAAAAGAAGGCTATATTCGGGATTTCCGTTATTACAAATTTCAGAATAAATTCAATCTGAAAGTTTTCCTGAAGTATGGTGAAAAGAATTGTCAGATTCTTAAAGGAATCAAAAGAGTCTCTAAACCTGGCCGCAGAGAATATTCTGGCAAGGAAGAGATCATCAAGGTTCTCGGCGGACTTGGCATTTCCATTCTCACCACTTCCAAGGGTGTTTTGACAGATAAAGAAGCCCGCAAAGCCGGTGTCGGCGGCGAAGTTATCTGCCACGTCTGGTAATTGGAGGAATAGACATGTCAAGAATTGGTAAACAACCTGTAATAGTTCCCAAAGGTGTTGAAATTAACATCACTGGCACTGTATTTTCTGCCAAAGGTCCTAAAGGCCGGATCAGCAGAGACCTGCCCGGCGAAGTTAAGATCAACCATGAAGAAGACAAAATCGTCTGTTCTATTCCCGAGAACAGCCCTAAAACTGTCAGAGCGAAATTCGGTCTGGTCAGAGCTCTTGTAAACAACATGGTTATTGGCGTCCACACTGGTTATACCAAAGGCCTGGAAATCGTCGGTGTTGGTTACAAAGCTCAGAATCAGGGTGATAGCAAGATCCAGTTTAACGTTGGTTATTCGCACCCCGTAATATATGAAGCACCAGCCTTTGTTACTCTCAAAGTTGAAGGTAATAAGGTATACGTTAACGGCGTTGATAAAGAAGCTGTTGGTCAGACTGCTTCTGAAATCAGGAAAATTCGACCGCCCAAGCACTACAAAGACGGCGCTGGTATCAGATACCTCGGCGAAAATGTACGCATCAAGGTCGGCAAGAAACTTGCAGCTTAAGGCAGTAAAGGAAGGTAAAATATGAAACTCGGTAAACAGGAAATGCGTCAGCGGCGTCACGAACGCAGCAGATTTTATTTGTCCGGTACCGCTCAGAAGCCCAGACTTGCCGTTTTCCGCAGCCTGAAGCACGTATACGCTCAGGTCATCGATGACGAAACTGGTCAGACCATAGCAATGGCCAGTTCTCTCGACAAGGATCTTCGCGGCACCACAACTGGTGGCAATAAGAACGGCGCCAAAACTATTGGTCAGAAACTGGCCGAAAGAGCTATGGCTAAAGGCGTTTCTGCCGTCGTATTCGACAAGGGCGGTTACAAGTATCATGGTCGCGTCAAGGAACTGGCCGAAGGCGCCAGAGCCGCTGGCTTGAAATTCTAGGAGGAAAACCAGATGAACGAACAAGGAAATCCTCGTTTTCGCCGTGGTGGTCGTCAGCGTGACCAGGTTATAGAAAACGAATTCACCGAAAAAATTATTTCTGTTAATCGCGTCAGCAAAACCGTTAAAGGTGGTAGACATTTCGGCTTTTCAGTTCTGGTTTGCGTAGGCGATCAGAAGGGTAAAGTTGGAATAGCTATCGGAAAAGCTAAAGCTGTTCCGGATGCGGTTCGCAAAGGCCTGGAAAAGGCTCGCAAAGCTATGGTGCTGATTCCAATGAACAAAGAAACCGTTACTCACCCATATCTGGGTCGTTTCGGTTCTTCTCAGGTCATCATCAAGCCAGCTGCACCAGGCACAGGCGTTATTGCCGGCGGCGCAGTTCGTGCGATCTTTGAAGCTCTAGGCGTGAAAGACGTCCTGGCAAAGCGCATTGGCTCAAAGAACCCTGTTAACATGGCCAAGGCCACTATGAATGCTCTGCGCGAAATGCGTGGTGTGGATGCTGTAGCCAAGCATCGTGGCATCACTCCCGCCCAGGTCATCAACGGCTAAGGAGAAATACCATGACAGAAAAAAAAGTGACAATTAAACTGATCAAAAGCATGATTGGCGCCTCCCAGCGTCAGATCAAGACCCTCAGAGCCCTCGGCCTTCGCAGAATGCAACAGGAAGTTGAACAAGTGACAACTCCTCAGATTCTGGGTATGCTCGACAAGGTTCAGCGCTGGGTCGAAGTAAAGTAAGGAGACCTTGAAATGTTGAATCTTGGTAATCTTAAAAAGGCCAAAGGGTCTACCACAAAACGTAAGAGAGTGGGCCGCGGTAAAGGCTCCGGCATGGGAAACCAGGCCACCAGGGGTCATGACGGTCAGCTCGGACGCGGCAGTAAGGTTCATCCTTATGCTGGTTTTGAAGGCGGCCAGATGCGTTTTACACGCATTATGCCCAAGCGCGGTTTCACCAGTCCACACAAAGTTGAATTCACACTTGTAAACGTAGCAGCGCTTGAACTGGCATTTGATGCCAACGCCGAAGTAACTCTCGATAAGATGATGGAAAAAGGTCTTATTAAAAACCTCAAGTACCCTGTAAAGGTTCTTGCTCGAGGCGAAATAACCAAGCCCCTTACCGTTAAGGCCAATCAATTTTCAGATTCCGCTAAGGACAAAATTGAAAAAGCCGGTGGAAAAGCGGAGGTGATCTAATTGCTTCAGAGCCTGTCAAACTCCATGAGGATTCCGGAACTCCGGAATCGTATTCTTTTCACTCTTGGCATGATCCTCGTATTCCGTGTCGGAACTCATATTCCGACACCGGGTGTCGACGCCAAACTTCTCACTCAGAATCTTCCTTCATCTGAGTTGTTCAGCTTCCTGAACATGTTTTCAGGTGGCGCGCTGAGACGCTTTTCGGTCTTTGCGCTCGGGATCGCACCGTACATCAACGCATCTATTATCATGCAGCTGCTTGTTTATGTTATCCCTTACTTCGAACATCTCTCCAAGGAAGAGGGCGAAGAAGGTCGTAAGATGATCAGCCAGTATACAAGATACGGAACAGTTTTGATAGGCGCTTTGCAAGCATTAGGTATCAGTTTCATGCTTGAAAGATACGGGGTTGTTCCTAATCCTGGTATTGGTTTTAAGCTGATGGCGGTTATCACGCTGACTGCCGGAACCGCGTTTATCATGTGGCTGGGAGAGCAGATGACAGCAAGAGGTATCGGTAACGGTATTTCTATCCTGATTACTGCTGGTATTCTCGCCGGTCTGCCTGAAGCTGTTATTCAGCAGATTGCCCTGTTCAGTGGTGATGCTCATGATGTTGTTAAGACTGTTTTTCTGTTGGTATTCAGTGTTATTACCATCATGGGGATCGTATATGTTCAGGACGGTGTGCGCAAGATCCCGGTACAATATGCCAAACGTGTAGTTGGGCGCCGTGTATACGGTGGTCAGAATACTTACATCCCTCTGAGAGTAAATCAAGCTGGCGTTATTCCGGTTATTTTCGCTAGTTCGATCTTGATGTTTCCTGCGATGATATTGAGCTGGATACAAAGCTTGGAATCGATGCAAGAAGCTGTTAAGAATCCTTTCGTCTTCTGGCTTCTGAATATTTTCACCTATAACAGTGTGACTTACATACTGATCTATATTTCTCTGATCATATTCTTCACCTATTTCTACACAGCCATCACTTTCAATGTTCAGGATCTTGCTGATAACATGAAAAAATACGGCGGCTTCATACCCGGCATTCGCGCTGGTCAGAAAACCGTAGAATTTCTTGAAAGAACCGTTTCCAGAGTTACTCTGGCCGGCGGCATCTTCCTGGCTGTAGTCTCAATTGTTCCCAATTTCCTCATAATGGTCATGAATGTAAACTTTTACTTTGGCGGCACAGCGCTGCTGATTGTGGTCGGTGTTGCCATGGATACCATGCGTCAGCTCGAATCACATCTGGTAACCAGACATTATGAAGGTTTCATGAAGAAAAAGGGCTTGAGATGAGTAAAAGGAATCTTAATCTGATTTTTCTTGGTCCTCCGGGTGCCGGCAAAGGCACCCAGGCCAAGATGATCGTAGATAAGTATTCCATACCTCAGTTATCCACTGGAGACCTGATGAGAGCTGCTGTCTCATCAGGTTCTTCCATTGGAGACGAGGTAAAGGGATACATGGCGTCCGGAGCATTGGTGCCTGATGCTCTGGTCGTTGACATACTTCTTGATCGACTTTCTGGTGATGACTGTCGTGATGGTTTCATTCTCGATGGTTTTCCCCGCACTGTTGCTCAAGCCGAATCTCTTGAAAAAGCGCTTGTAAGCCGTGGCATGCCACTCTCTGGAGTAGTTGCCATGATCGTTCCTGACGAAGCATTGCTAGGTCGCCTTACAGCACGGCGTATTTGCCGTGGATGTAGCGCCAGTTATCACCTCGAATTTCTTAAACCAAAGGTTGACGGGGTTTGTGATCGCTGCCAGGGAGAGCTATATCAGCGCAAGGACGACTCCGAAGAAGTCATTCTCAACCGTCTCAAAGTGTACCACGATCAGACTTCACCACTGATAGATTTTTATCAGAAGCAAAAAAAGTTGTACACCGTTGATGGAAATAATAAAATAGAGATGATTTTTTCAGAAATCTGTGATATAATTGATAGCCTGAATTAGCTTGATTTCCTTGAAAACTAATGAGGAAGTTGAACTGATGCAGGAAAACGGCCGTTTATTGGCGGCTGTTCTCACTAGAGTCAAGCTTCAGGCCAAACCCGGTGTTTCGACTCTGCAACTGGCAGAAATTGCTCGCGAAGAAATTGAGGCGGTCGGCGCTGAATCAGCGTTTATCGGCTATAGAGGTTTTCCGGGGGTAATTTGTATCAGTCTCAACGAAGAAGTCGTACACGGCATTCCATCGGCGACCCGCATTATGCGCCAGGGCGACCTGGTAAAGATCGACATTGGAATCAAACGTAAAGGCTTCTACGCAGACATGGCCGAGACGGTTTATCTGGGAGAAGAAGTTCCCCTGGAAATAGCTCGTCTGCTGGCTACTACAAAGACTGCTCTGATCACGGGAATTCGTAATTGTATTGCCGGCGAAACTTTGGGAAAAATTTCACAAAGCATTCAGAAAGTCATTGAGACTGGTAATTTGTCAGTGGTTAAGCGATTTGTTGGTCATGGGATAGGCAGGAGCCTTCACGAAAAACCACCAGTTCCCAACTTCGGATCCTCCATCGGGGGGCCGCGGCTCGAAGTTGGAATGGTGCTTGCAATTGAACCCATAGCCACCTTCGGTAGCCCCGAGATAGCCATAAAGCAGGATGGCTGGACAGCGATAACGGCAAACGGTGCTTTGTCCGCACATTTCGAGCACACAGTGGCCATTACCTCTCGGGGGCCAGTTATTCTCACATCGACCTGCCAAGCGGGTTAAAGAAAGGGTTAGAAGTCAAAAAATGAGCAAAGGTGATACCATCCAGGTCAACGGAAAGGTAGTAGAGCCTCTTCCAAACGCCATGTTCAAGGTAGAGCTTGAAAATGGGCATTTAGTACTCGCCCACATTTCCGGCAAGATGCGCATGCATTATATCCGTATTCTTCCGGGCGACAAGGTTACCGTAGAATTGACACCCTATGATTTGACCCGAGGGCGCATCGTTTATCGTTTCAAATAAGTCCAGGGCAAACGGTAAAATCAGCACGCAGGAGGAAAAATATGCGAGTCAGGGCATCTGTAAAGAAAATTTGTGAAAAGTGTAAAATTATTAAACGTCGTGGAATAATCCGTGTTCTGTGTGAAAACCCCAGACACAAACAGCGACAGGGCTAAGATTCAGGAGGAAAATTATGGCACGTATCGCAGGCGTTGATCTGCCTAATAACAAGCGCGTTGAGGCAGCTCTTCCCTATATCTATGGGATTGGCAGACCTACTGCAGTTGTTATTCTCAAGCAAACCAATATCAACCCAGACACCCGAGTTAAAGATCTGACCGAAAACGAAATTTCTGCGATCAAGAAGGTTATTGATTCAGAACATCGCGTTGAAGGCGATCTCAGACGTGAAGTATCGATGAGCATCAAGCGATTGATGGAAATCGGTTGCTATCGTGGTCTCAGACACCGCAAGGGCTTGCCCGTTCGCGGTCAGAGAACCAAAACTAATGCTCGCACCCGCAAAGGTCCGAGAAAAGCGATTAGAAAGAAATAATTTATAAACGATTGTAAGTAATTTATTCCTTCCTAAAGGATGTAAACTGATTTAAGGAGCACAAAATGGCGAAATCAGGAGTTAAGTCCAAAGTCCGGACGAAAAAGCGCGAAAAGAAAATCGTTGCTAGAGGTCAGGCACATATTCAGTCCACTTTTAACAATGTCATTGTTACCATTACCGATATGAGCGGTAATGTTCTATGCTGGTCATCCTCTGGATCAAATAGTTTTAGAGGTTCCAGAAAATCTACCCCTTACGCTGCACAGGTTTCTGCTGAAATCACTGCCAAACGGGCACTTGAATTTGGTATGAGAGAAATTGAAGTGTTCGTATCAGGACCCGGCATGAGCCGCGAATCTGCTATTCGCGCACTGCAGACCAATGGTCTGTCAGTCACGGCTATCAAAGATGTTTCCGGGATTCCGCACAATGGTTGTCGCCCACCCAAGCGACGCCGCGTCTGAGGAGGTAGTTCAAAATGGCTAGATATATTGGTTCAGTTTGTAGAATTTGTCGCCGAGAAGGCGATCAACTTTTCCTCAAAGGTGCACGCTGTTTTACAGAAAAGTGTGCATTTAAACGCCGCGCTACCGTTCCCGGTCAGCATGGTAATCAGCAGATGCGCAAAAAGACTACTGGTTACGAAGTTCAACTTCGTGCCAAGCAGAAAGTCAGAAAAGCTTACGGGGTTCTTGAAAAACAGTTCCGTAAATATTATGAAGTAGCTAATCGCAAAACTGGTAATACTGGTACTAACCTCCTTCATCAGCTCGAAACACGCCTTGACAACGTCGCTTTTCGCCTCGGTTTTGGTATGTCTCGTGCCCAGACCCGAATGTGGGTAACTCAGGGTCACTTCGAAGTTAACGGTCACAAGTGCAATATCCCCAGCGTTCAACTCAGAGCTGGTGATGTTATCGCAATTCGCGAAAGTAGCAAGATCAAGAATCAGATCAAAGATGCACTCGAAATTACTTCCGGCCGCGATTCAAGCGCCTGGCTTGAACTCGATCGAGAGAAACTCAAGGGCAAGTTTGTTGCTCTGCCGGAACGCTCACAGCTTGATCCGAAGATTCAGGAACATCTGATAATTGAATTCTACTCCCGCTAAGCATTAATAGGAGGCTAGTTCGCGTGATTGAAATTAACCGACCCAAAATTAAATATGCCGAGGGCGAAAGCCCTAATCATGGCATCATTACTCTTGAACCCCTTGAAAGAGGTTATGGCCAGACTCTTGGTAACGCTTTTCGCAGAGTGCTTCTTGCTTCACTGCCCGGTTCAGCCGTAAGTGGTGTTAAAATAGACGGAGTTCTTCATGAATTCTGCAGCATTCCAGGCGTTGTTGAAGATGTTACCGCCATTGTTCTCAATCTTAAAAAGCTCATAGTGAATGTAGAAGAAGAAGAGCCGATAACTCTTCGCCTTGACATTAAAGGACCGGCTGACGTTACTGCTGCTGATCTTCCTGAGCATTCCGACCTGCTGGTTATTGATGAAGATATGCATATCGCCCAGGTTACTGGTGATATCACCCTTGGCATGGAGATTACCTTCAAGCGTGGACGTGGTTATGTTCTTGCTGATAATCACAAAGACGCTAATCAGCCAATAGGTACCATTCTCGTCGATTCACAGTTTTCGCCAGTGACCAGAGTAATGTACAACGTTGAAGACGCGCGTGTTGGTCAGAACATTGATTTTGACAAGCTCACCCTCCAACTTTGGACCAATGGCAGCATGCAGCCCGCCGAAGCAGTGGAGCTTGCAGCCAAATTCCTCCGAGCGCATGTTGATCTCTTCCAGGCTCTGGAAGAAGAAATTGTCGAAGACAAGAAACTGCCGACTCACAAGGAAGAATTGGTGATGATTTCTGCCCAGAAACAGGAAGCACCACAAAAGGGTCATCATGATATCCTGATCAAGGATCTCGAGTTTTCAGTACGCTCACGGAATTGCCTCAAGAAAGCTGGTATCCAATCACTTGGAGAACTGGTAAACAAGAAAGTTTCTGAACTACTCGAAATTAAGAACTTTGGTAAGAAGTCGCTTAAAGAAGTCCGGGAGAAACTCAGTCAGTTTAGTCTGGGTCTACCCGATGACGATACCGCCGGAGGTAATGACGAATGAGACATATGAAATCAGGCCGCAAGTTTGGAAGAGAATCGCATCAGCGCAAAGCGTTGCTTAGATCTCTCTGTACCTCACTTGTAAAATACGAAAGAATCGAAACTACCCTGCAGAAGGCAAAAGACCTGCGTCGTGAGATCGAAAAAGCAGTGACGATTGCCAAGAAATATCGAGTGATCAAAGGCGAAGACGAAGCTCAGACCAGAGGTCTCAGATCTTCTAAAATAACCCTGCTTGAGAATTTCTTCCACGGTTGCGATGATCGCGAAATTCTTGGCAGAAATGAAATCAAGCGCTATATTTCAAATCTAAGCAAAGAGACTCGTGAAGCTGCTGAAAAGTATCTCGCAGATCCCGAAAAGAATCCAAAACCGGAATTCATCGTTGATTACATTCCTGCCACCTGCACAAGAACCACCAAAGGCAAAGATGGCAAGGAAATTGTAAAAGAGCGTAAAAATGCTCAGAAAATTCTCAGGGTTGAGGGTACTGTCACTAAACTGGTAAACCGCATCGCCCCTAGATTTGAAAGCATTCCCGGTGGCTATACCCGAATTTATAAGCTTGGTAATCGCCGTGGTGACAATGCTGAAATGGCAATAATCGAATTTACCCATTGATTGGGTAGCATTCGAGATGATCGTTTTTGACCAGGTTTCTTTCTGGTACAAAGATAAATCAGAGACCTCCTTCGAACTGAAGGAGGTCTCTTTTTCGCTTAATAAGGGCAGAATCAACGGTATAGTTGGTGGCAACGGCAGTGGCAAGTCGACTGTCGCCAAGCTCATTGCCGGGCTGATTCCGGCCAATGCAGGCAATTTGGATGTTGAAGGCCAGAATCCATACCAACAGCTACATCAGTCAGGTTTTTTGGCCGGGTTGATTTTTCAGAACCCAGAGAACCAGATTGTAGGCACTACCGTAGAAGAGGATTTGGCTTTTGGGCTCGAAAATTTGGGACTCAGTCACGAAGTAATGCATCATCGTATTGTTTCGACGGCAGAGCGTTTTGGCCTGACCAGTCTTTTGCGTCAGCCGGTGACCAGCCTTTCTGGTGGTCAAAAACAGCTTTTGTGCATTGCTTCTGTGATGGTGATGGAACCGGCATGGGTGATCTTTGACGAACCAACTTCCCATCTGGACCCTTGGGCGCGTCTGGACTTCTGGAAGATAATCGACGAATTTGTTCATCACCACGGTCTTGGTGTGGTAATAATTTCACAACTTGCCGAAGATCTCACCAGGTTCGAGAACATTCTTGGTTTTAAAGCCGGCAAACTTATTTTTAACGGCGTGCGGGATGAGTTTAAGATGGCTGACAATGATGTTCACGAACACTTTAATTTTCCTGAATCATGGAAATTTGAGAGTCTGATGTTGGCCGAACACCCATAATAAATGCATCATTGTTGTTGCACATCTGATTTCTGCCTTTTGGGGGAACCCGATGTTGATACTCATGATTGGTGTCTTTACAGGATGTTTGGCGTAGAAGCCTCAGTTAGAATATTGGATCGGGTCTATGGCCAGTCATGTAACTGAACTAAAACTGAATAATATCAAGGTTAAGTATGGCAGCGCTACGTTGCTTGATAATCTTTGCGGCAACTTTACGCGAGGTCAACTGAATTTGATCGTCGGTCGTGCTGGCTCCGGCAAGAGCACGCTTTTGCGCACAATAGCCGGCTTCCATAAAGAATTTTCAGGTTCTATAATGGCTGATGATAAAGCTTTTGATCCATCTGGTAATATTTCGTTGGTTTTTCAGAATCCCGAGGCACTGTTTTTTAACGGCAGTGTGGGCGAAGAGGTTGGATACGCCCTTAAAATGCGCGGTGTTCTGCCTGATGAAATTGAGTGCACCTCGAAAAAATGGCTGCAGCAGTGGGGGCTTGACCCTGAATGCTGTTGGCACCGCCACCCGCTGGAATTGTCTGGAGGCGAAAAGCGCCGTCTTGCTCTGGCTGCCTGTACTGTTTTTTTGCCGCCAGTAGTTTTGCTCGACGAGCCGCTGGCAGGACTTGACGTAAAGGGACAGCATGCTCTTGCCGATATGCTTAAGGCTATGGCGACTGACCACATTGTGATAGTTGTAACTCATGAGCCCGAAGCCCTGATGACAGACAGCAGCTCGTTGCTGTATTTGCGTTCAGGCTGTGGACTGTGGTTTACGCCTGAAACGTTTTTGTATCAGGCGCTTAGCGAGAGTGACTTTTTTCCGTTGCCACACTGGTATAGTAGTGCAGTTACGCCATTTCGTGAAAAGCCGGCTTTACCAAGGCTTGAAGCCGGGGCTGTTCATAAATTTATTCAAGAGTGGAGGCGGGCAGATGCAGATAAGCTATAAGCCTGGCTCTGGTCTGCTACATCGGCTTAATCCCCTGACCAAGGGAACGGTGGCTTTTGCGGCAATTATTTTTTTCTCGGTTAATAACCTGAGTGGCGCGGTCATTGCTACGATTATTGCTGGCTTCCTGCTGATTTGCAAACTTTCAGGAGTCGCACTTCTTGATGTCATCATGTCGATCAGACGCATAGGTTTACTGCTGGTGATTGTAGCGCTGATTCAGGGATTTAGCGTCGATGGTTTCAACCCTATGTTAGCTGTTGAAGCAGTTCTTCGCATAGTTGGTGTTTTTTTGGTTGCTGGCGTCTACTTGACTATCTCATCTCAATCAGAGCTGACCTGCTTCTGGGAAGCATGTTTCCGACCCCTGGCCCTGATAGGGTTTCCGGCTCGCGAATTTGCTCTTATCATGGTTATTGCAGTAAGGTTTTTCCCCGTAATTCTCGGCGAAATAGAACGCATACGCATGGCTCAGATTGCTCGCGGTGCGCGACTGAACGGTGGCGGGTTGTTGTCTTCAGCTACGGCATTAATGCCATTGATGATACCAACCCTAACTCAGGCAGTAATAAGAGCTGGCGAACTCGCCCAGGCAATGGAAGCACGTGGCTATCGGGTCTCGGCGCAGAGAACAAGATATCAACGCTTTCGCTTTGGTTTTATAGACCTCATCGCGGCATCAGTTCCGCTGTTGATTTTTTATTATCTGTTGCGCCCATTTATGTCCGAATAATCAATTGCTGGCGCTTATACCGTAGCTTTTTTCGGGCAATACAGCCTGTATCTTTTTAAGCTCGCTTTCGGCTGAAGAGTGGAGTTGCGAAGACAGCTGCAGAATATCTTCGATCTGTTCGATTCTGGTGTTTAGCTGATTCAGAGCTGCATCTCGCCTGGGTGCTTTTGCCATCGCCTGGTCGCTAAGTCTGGTCAGGCCTTTTATGACAAGCAGATAGCCGGGTATTGTCGCAGCAAGTATCATAAAAAGGGCATGCACGAAAAAGTCGGTGGGCAGCCAGACTGCTGTCAGCCAGCCGATGATCGCGCGGTAGAGGACCTGAAGCAAAACCAGAAGCGGCAAAAGGTTGGCTAATACTATGTAAAAAGAGAACAACTGGGAGTTCGTTGCTTGCTCCGCTGAGACTCTGATCTGGTGGCTTATGTCGGCGCCGGCATCACGAAAATAGTAATACAAGTCAGGATCTTGGTCATTGTAGTCGTGCGGCATGGCAAGACCCTTGTCTTCTATGCTGCGGCGCTCGTCAATAAAGCAGTCTTTGAGTGCATTGCTGTTGCGGTATGCCCGTTCTACTTCTTTCTCCAGAAATGAAAAATCTTTGCCGTCAGCCAGCCAACGGTTTACCAGAAGATACGGAAACAGAAAAAAACTGCGTCGCCGACTCATCGAAAGATATGCCCCGGCAAGAAAAGCCTGTTGAGATGCATTGCAAATAGATTCTGAGTTGGCGATAGAATTCTCTATCTCTAACAATCTACTTTTAAAACTTTCTCTGCTATTTTTAAGCTCCATCAGCAGTTTAAGCAGATGTTCGGTAATCTGCCCGTGATTGAAGGCATGGATGAACTGGCGCAGGCAGGCTTCCTGCTTGAGAAGCCTATTGCTCAGTAATGATCGCGCTGAAACTATGTTATCACTGAAATTTTTGAACTCTTTGCAGTTCTTGTCGTTAGCACTGAATACAAAGGTAGCCTGATTGCAATCTGCAAACCCCAGCGCCTTAAGTCGGCCGATGAAGTCGCGGCGTAGCTGATCGCTGGTCACGTCTGCGGTGTCGGCTTTATTCATAACGAAAAACCAACGCTTACGTTCGGCCCACTCAATAACGTTCTGGTTAACTATAAAGTCAGAGCGCTTGTCTGGTGTGGTTACACAGACGATTATATCTGATGCGGCTACCGTTTTTTTTGCAATTCTGGCGTTCTCGGCATGAATGGTATCAAGGTCTGGCGTGTCGATCAGCACAAGGCCAGGCAGGCTGATATCTACAAAATTAGCCTCTTCGCTGGAAAATGGCAGAAAACAACGATCTTCTTCGCTTGCGCTAATATAGAGTTTTCGGGTGAATCCACGCACCGATGGTGATGACGGACTTAAGCCGTCAACGCCACAGAGGGAGCTGAAAATGTATGATTTCCCAACTCCGGTTCCGCCGGCCAGCGTTATGATTAAAGGCCTTCTTTGCTCTTCTCTGTTACTGTATTCACAGGCCAACTCAAGATTGTGTTCCAGTCTTGCAAACTCGTCGTTGCGGTTAAGAGCTTCCGCCTTGTCTTTTATTTCTTTGGCGCGCTCGACCAGGAGCTGTATTTTAAAGGGTTCCATTTTTTGCGCTGATCTCCTTGAGTTCCTGGCAGGCTGATTCACAGCTTGCTATAATCTCTGGCTTCAATTCATCTGCAGTTATTAGCATTTTATCTAGAAACAGGGGGCGTGCCAGATTGTCACGAAGATGTTTTATGTAGGACTCTCTGCGTTCGGCTATCCATTTGCGGTTGGCGCTTTTAATTTGTTCTCTGAGACCCATGAGAGTGAAAATTTCTGATAATACGCCGCTCAATGCGCCGCAGCCACCGATTACACTAAGAGTGCCGAGGGTGCCAAGGCCGCCGTCGATTACGATATCAGCAGCAATTAGACCGGCTCCAGCGCCTTTTGCCAGTTCTTTTATCACATCAATCCAGATCCAGAGATTAGGGTTTTGCTGCAGATATTTGCGCAATTCGATTTCTACATGCTTTTCCCATTCCCTGCTGACCGGTGGCAGATCTGAACTTAGCAGGGAATCCGCCTGTCGGCGGCATTTTTCGTAATGCAGATCCTGAGAGCTGGTAAGGCCGCGCCAGTCTTCGATCAGCCTGTCTACCTCATTGCGCATGCGCGTGCGTTCGATCTCACTGCGCTGATATACCCCTTCTGTCTTTTTTGACGAACCCAGCAGGCTGCGCACAGAGTCAAATACGCTGCGAAGGCCAGAGCCAAGTTTGGTAAGCGGCAAAAATAGGCGTTTAACAATATTTGGTCGGTTCTCTTCAAGAATTTTGCTGATCATTTCTATAATAACGAAGACAGGAAACTCCTCGCCAACTGTTCTAGTTGCTGCACCAAGCAGCTGAGCTTCTGCTTCGCCTAACTTCTGGTGGTTGATATTATACAGGTGGCGTGCTGATTCGCAGGTTTTCTCACAGAGTTCTCTGCCGGCAGCAATGGTCTGTAACTGTCGTTTTAGAATGGTTGCCAGACCTTGCTGCCCAAAAATGTGGTCTAAAAAGTCTTCTTTACAATTGGCTAGCGGCAAAATTCCGGATAAATTCAGCGAATTGTCGTAGGCGCTGTAATAAAATGGTGCTTTTTCAAGAAAATCAACGAGAGTTTCGCCATCGGCGCGGCCGCCTTGAAATTCAGCATCCTGTCTGGCACAGATAATCAGATCGTCGCGAATTGCGATGGCATTTTCCCGGCAATTTGCCGGATCAATCTTGGTCAGCAGGTAGGTGACACTGCCGCTCAGTTGAAGAACCCGGCGAAGTATCTCGAACGTTTTCTGGCTTTTGTATGCTTCATTGTAGACAGTGAATATTACAGAATCGGCTCTTTCGATCATCTGTTCTGCTTTATCCCAGTTTTCGCGGTGAGTAGTGTTGAAATCTGGAATGTCGATTAGACAAACCCAGAGCCCCTTGTTATCAGGCGCGCTGTTATAGGAGCAGTAAAAAAGGCGCTCGCTTGGGGCTCCGGGGTTGCGCAGGTCACTGGTTGCACCCATGGGCTCAAGCTGGAATCCTGGAAACAAACGCGAGAAATCGACATCACAGATTGCCTGTTCCGGGGCTGCAACCAGTGATGTGTGTGTCATTGGGCGAACAGCTCCTCCCGCCGGCACTTGAAGTTGAGTGATGAGGTTGAAGATAGTGCTTTTTCCGGCGCCGCTGGGACCACAGAAAGCAGTTGCAACCAGCGGCAGTCCTTTTGCCTCTATAATCTGCAGCGGCATTTTTTCTAGCAGCTTAACTGGCTCAAGTTCTGGTTGTTGAAGCTTCAGACTTCGGTATAATTGAGGAATGTAATCGATCAGGGTTTGGATGTGTTTTCGCGTTGCCCCCAGAAAACTGTTGATTGTGTCCTGTTTCTGCCTGTCAGACATATATTTTCCGATTCGTGATTAAGTTTAGTCGTTATACTACTTTACTCAAAACACTGCGAATTTGCATTCGCATTTTTTAAGAATTGAGTTTTGCGTAGAGCTAACTCAGAATCAGCCGTCATGAGGTCTAGTCTGATGTAACAACAATATAATATTGTGAGGTAAAATTTATTGTGCTATTCAGGCGTGATATTCGGGTTTTCGCAAATCATCTGCAAAACGTCCAATTTGGATATTTGGAGTGTCGCCTGTTCGACTGGACAGGAAGTCTATAGTATCACCATGATTCTTCAGGGCCTGGGTGTTGCACCGCGTGATTGCCACAATCTGCTGCTGACATCTTGCGATATACACTTGATGCCGTAATATGGGATTCTACAACCCCTTTTAAGTGGAACGGGAGAGTTTCGCAGGAACTACTCGAACGCTTTTTTGTGAGCGGCAAAGACAACTGGCAGGTCAAAGATTCACTAAGAGAATCTCTGGCATTTTAGCAACAGTCTCTGAATCGGCCATTTCTTATGCCTTAACTTTATGATTTGATTGTATGCCGTAATGTAGCTATCTACTTTTCATTAAAGCTAAGAGAAGAGCTGTTTGGCAAGATCACCAGCATCTTGAGTCTATTGGATTTCTGCTGATTGGGGCAACAGAACCAGTTGATAATTTCGGTGATCTATTTTCGAAAAGCACATGAAATCAAGAGTAGTTTTCTTGCAGCTTTCTGTTGAAAAAGCTGTTCTGGCGAAACAATCCATCTAAGCTAAGGTGTTTGTCAGAAAAGATATAGTCCAAGAGATTGCGGATAGATACATGTTGATTTCCTTAAGTGTCTTGGCTCAAACTGTTCTGTGCAATACCATCTACCTGGAGGAAATACCTTATAGCAGCTTTGCCGGCGGCTGTAAGCTTGCTATCATGTCTAATGACCCCAGATCTTATCTGGCATAAAATTTGCGTACCTTTTTTAGTTGCAATCGGATTCATGTTCTGGTATACTGGCGAAACCCTCAAGGGAGGGGCCGGGAAACCGGTGTGAAAATTGAAAATCTTATCTGGATTGGTTGTGCCGGCGGAGTCGCTGTAATACGGACTCAGCTTGGGTGTTGATGGTTTGTTTCTCTATCCGTAGAGGGACAATAAGTTATATCCCTACGTGAAGATTGTGGTTTTAAGAAGTAA
>JAHISQ010000072.1 GCA_018818125.1 Candidatus Rifleibacteriota bacterium | reverse complement strand
TGGCGTTCGCGGCATTATTGACGAAAACTTTATCGATCTGACTCAGGCCACCACCCACAACCTCGAAAGAGTTGCCTGCACCCCAAGTTCAGCACTGCTTTCAACCCGCGACAAACCTGATGCGGATTATTGCGAAAAGATTTTCAAAGTGTGCATGAAGCATAACGTGCGCTACTTCTTTTATATCGGCGGCAACGACTCAGCCGACGCCGTGCGTATTGTAAACGATAACGCCGCTGCTGCTGGTTACGAGCTCAGATGCATCCATATCCCAAAAACTATTGACAACGATCTGCGCGTAACCGACCACTGCCCAGGCTATGGCTCGGCTGCCAAATTTGTGGCTTCGGCTTTTGCCGGCATAAATCTCGACAATCGCGCAATCCCGGGCGTCTACATCGGCGTTGTTATGGGTCGCCACGCTGGCTTTTTGACTGCCGCTGCGGCCTTTGCCCAGAAATATGAAGACGACGGCCCACACCTGATTTATGTGCCCGAAAGAGTCTTTGAAAAAGAAACTTTTCTCAAGGATGTTGAAGAAGTCTACAGCCGCTTTGGCAGATGCGTCATTGCAGTATCAGAGGGAATCATGGGCGCCGACGGCAAGCCGGTCATATCTCAGCTCGTGGGCAATGCGGGCGATGCAGAAAGAGACGCGCACGGCAACATACAGCTTTCTGGCACCGGCGCACTTGGCGACGCTCTTGGCAAAATCGTCAAGGATGAACTCAAAATCAAACGTGTTCGCTCAGACACTTTTGGTTATCTGCAACGCAGCTTTCTCGGCATTGTGTCAGAAGTTGATCAGGCAGAAGCCCGTGAAGTTGGTGAGAAAGCCGCTCAATTCGCGGTCTGGAACAACGTTGATGGTTCAGTTGCCATTCGCAGAACCGGTGATTATTCAGTAGATTATTTCCTGACTCCACTCAATACCGTGGCAAGGGAAACAAAATCCATGCCACGCACCTTCATTAACGAACAGGGCAACGGTGTAACCACCGACTTCCTTAACTACGCAAGACCGTTGCTAGGCATCATGCCGAGCTACGAAAGGCTGCAGTGCCCGGAAGTCCCCAAAAAGTGAGTGCGGCAAAACTACAGTCTGTGATAGCTGTTGTCGAAGGCCTGACCTGCAATGGTGAGGCTTTTGTCAGCATTGACAACGTAATGGTGAGAGTACCGGGACTTCTGCCTGGCGATAAAATCGAGCTTAAACTGCATGAGAACGGCAAAGTTGCCGACGCACAAATGCTTGAGCCCTCCCCGGAACGGGTAAAGCCGGACTGCTTCTTTCACGGTCCCTGTGGCGGCTGCGACCTGCTCGAGTTATCAGAAAAGGGTCGAAAAAAAGAGAAGCAGGCGATGATAGCACGCACACTCAACCGTATACCAGGCGGCAATGATGCCTATCTCCATAGCTTTCAGGCATCGCGCGAAATTATTCGTTATCTGCCACGGGTGCGCCTGCATCAGAGCAGAAATTATGACGCGCGCGAATCTGGCTATCTGGCCTCCGAAAATTATTCGCAGACTCCAGGTGGTGTTGTACCGGTAACAGCCTGTGCCATCATCACCCAGGCGCTGTCGCGACGACTGGTTGCTGCCCGTAAGATTCTCAATCAGCTTCCGGTTTTCCTCGATAACCTGACCTTAATGTCCTCTTCGTCACAACGCTCAGATCGTGTAGTCGGGCATGCTGTCTTGATGAAAGGCCGGCCAGTCGGGCATCATCACGATGATCTGACCAAGATCATGCGGGCAGCGAACCTGAAGGGACTGTCTGTAGCCAATAACGAAGGCAAAATCAAGGAAGTGCTTGGTTCTGTCAGCGTAACCGGACTGATCGCTCCAGAAGTCGCTGGCGGGCCATATGACGCTGAGCCTTCTTTCTTCGTGCAGGGCAATATTTTTCAGAACCAGGTGTTGATTCGCAAAATCATAGAATTATGTAAACCGGCAACGGGAATCAGAATAGTTGAAGGCTTTGCCGGCGCCGGCAATTTCACTTTGGCTCTTGCCGCCAAAGGTGCTCAGGTTGATGCGATTGAATCGCATCCCGGCGCAATCAGAACCGGTGTAAAAAACATCAAGCGCAGTGGTTTTGAAGAAAAAATCACGCTGGTTGAAGGCGATGCGATCAAGGAATTATCAAAGTTCAAGCCAGAACCAGATGTGCTGCTGCTTGACCCGCCACGCACCGGCACCCCGAGCATTGGTCGCACCATTGCCAAGCTGCTGCCCAAAAAAATCGTCTGCGTATTCTGTGACCTTGAAGCCTGCGAACGCGACAGCATAGCGATAATCAGAAGCGGTTACAAACTGACTGAAGCCGCCGGACTCGACCTTTACCCGCGCACCCACCACGTCGAACTCGTCTGCCTGTTCGAAAGAGCCTGAACAGATGAAAAGAGACCTCGCACTAAGACGCCGAGACACAAAGAAAACAAAATCTTATTTAAAGTTTTCTCTAAGCCTTTAATCTGCCTTCTTTGCGGCTTAGTGCTTTGTGCGAGTCTTTCTGTTTTCAGGCTTTTTTGCAGCGCTGGGCTTCGAGGTAATAGATTGCGGTTAGTATAGCATCGCCGAAGCAGCTGCTGCCCTGATGAGCTAGCACGCCGTCACCCCACCAGCCAACCAGCAGGTCGGTGAAACCGGCATGATAGCTCATGTCAAAAGCACTACCGCCGACAGCAAGGGTTTCGCAGCCAGTAGAGAAATTGCTGACCTGGCCGGCAGGACCAATAACCGTGCCGGAAGCAAGGCGTTCTTTTACCAGGTAACGCGCAATATCGCCAGCAATCTCGTGAGCGGCTATCGCGTGATTGTCTTTGCCAATTATCTGCAGACTCTGCCCATCTGGGCTGACTCGTGCAACCGGACCATACGGATCGCTTTGAAAAAGGATTTTGAGTTCAGGTGCCTCGCGCAAACTCTTTTCGATACTGGCAAATGGAATTTCAATCTCTTTGAAGCCGACTCCGTCTTCGATAAAGCGATCAGCAAGGCCAGCAAGGTTATTAACATAATAGCGGTCGAGCTCGGTAGTGCCAGCCAAACCGGATTTTTGCAACGTATTATCGATCGCATCATCAAGAACATCTTTTTCGTCAAGCGGGCCACCATGACTGGCAAGCAATGCCAGGGTCAGCAACGACTGATCAGCTATCCGATCAAGATAAAGGCCAACCGGCAAATTGCGGCTGGTCAGAGCCTGCGAAAGAGAGCAGATGGGAGCGGCTTCTGAGGGCATAAAGACATTAACGCCACTATTGAGCAATCCCTCAGTCAATGCGGCCGCAATCTCCGGCATTCCCTCTGCTGCAGAGAAAGCAAGAACCAGACTGGGAAAGCTTTTTCCGCTATTGATAAGATGCCTGAAAAAAGTCTTATTTTCGGGCAACGCACCCCATAAGTGATGATTTACCTGACGTTCATTGAATATGGCGGGGTACAGCGGTTTCATGCAAAAATTGCAGAGCCGCCAAGAAGAACGGCATCGTTTTCAAATCTGGCTTCGCCAACCAGTTCTCGATTTTGCCTGGCGACCGGAAGAATATGTGTTTGCATAGTGCTCAACAATATCGGCATAAAGTATTTTTTCAGAGCCATCATACCTCCACCAAGAAGAATTATTTCCGGATTAAGCATGGTATGAATATTGGCCAGAGAAATGCCAAGATAGAATCCTACTCTTTCAATCGCGGCAAGTGCGAGCTCGTCACCCTGTTCAGCAGCCTTAGCGATAATTGGGCCTCTGACGTGATCTATTCTGTTTTCGACAAGATCCTTGATAATACTTTTGCGCCCCTTTTTAAGCTCGGCTTTTACATAGTTCTCCATGCCAGTGCCAGACGCGAATGCCTCAAGGCAGCCCTTGTTGCCACAACCGCAGAGTGGCCCTTCCGGGTCCAGACAGGTATGTCCAACTTCGCCGGCCGAGTTCGTAGCACCATTGATCAACTTGCCATTGATCACAAAACCGGAGCCTATGCCGGTTCCAACAAAAACATTGGCAAAACTATCGAGGCCTTTGCCATTGCCAAACTTGAGTTCGGCCAATGTCGCCGCCCGCACGTCGTTAAGCACCTGCACCTTTAGATCTATCGCCTTGGCAATTGTATTTCCAAGGGGGGCATTTCGCCAGTTGAGGTTCGGCGAATAAATAACTTCGCCGGTGGCAGCGTTGATCTGGCCAGCTGATCCGATACCAAGACCGAGAATGTCTTTGTGATTCTGCCCTTCCATAACCTTCTCAATGGCGCCAAGAATTACTGAAATCACGCCATCAAAGCCAGCTGCAGCATGTGTCGGAAAAATAACTTTTTTGAGAATTTCACCATCACGACACAGTCCGACTGCGATTTTGGTGCCACCGAGATCGACCCCGATACTGAGGTTTTTTGCTTTTGCCATAATCTACTCCATTAACCACCGATTTTAGAAAGAGAAGACTCAAAGGTCGATGCATAGCAGGCATACTGCTTCTGCCATGAAGATTTTTCGTTAAAAAGCTGCTTAATAGTCTCTTTAACTTTGTCTGGTGTCAGTCCTCTGACTTCTACACCAACCTTGGAATCGAGACATGGAAGCAAATAACCACTTGAAGTCAGTCTGATACGAGCGCATCGCTGACAAAAAGGCTGGGAACGCGAACTGATAAATCCGACCCCTGCCCTGCTACCAGTTACCAGATAGTCATTGGAAGGCCCAAGCGACTCATCTGTGCTTTTTTCGAGCTGATATTTTTGCGCAATAACTGCCATCACCTGGGCTTGAGAGACATAAGGATCAGCCGCCAACCGCTCATCAGCATTAAAAGGCATTCTCTCAATAAAACGGACAGCAATTTGCTTATCTACTGCGAAATCAACAAAATCCATTATTTCACTATCGTTGACCCTTGGAATCAGAACGGTGTTCAGCTTTATCGGATTAAGACCAGCCTCAATCGCTGCATTGATACCCGCGATGACGGCTGAAAGGTCGCCAACGCGTGTAATCTCAGCAAAAGTCTTAGGATTGAGCGAGTCGAGGCTGATATTAACCCGGTTCAGTCCGGCCTTTTTAAGTGCCATGGCATATTTTGGCAACAAAGCGCCGTTGGTGGTCAGCGTCAGGTCTTTCAATCCTGGCAACTTCGCAACATCAGCGATAAATTCGACAATTCCGTTTCGCACCAGCGGCTCACCGCCGGTAATGCGAACCTGTTCGATACCTGATTCAACTGCGGCTTTGATAACAACGAGAATTTCCTCGTAGCGCATTATATCGTCATGCGACTGTTTGCGAACGCCGTCTTCCGGCATGCAATAGACACAGCGATAATTACAGCGGTCGGTAACCGAAACACGCAGATATTTGAACATTTCTAATTCTCCGAATGGTCTAATACTAACTCGCAGCCTCATGCAAGTCAAACACTGAGGTTTTGTGGTAGAATCTGTAAAATAAAATTATGGAGCTGAAGTTATGCGTTCATATCTTTTAGTTATTCTCGGAATGATTCTTTTTGCCGGAAATGCTGTGCATGGCGACAACACCAGTGTCCTGGTAAAAGGCCAGTGGGGAAAAGCTGGCGATCAGATCGGCATACGCTTTCCATCGCCCGGCGTTATGCCATTGGCGCCTTATGAATGCCTTGGCGGCTACGATGTTGATGCTGATGGCAATCTCTGGATAACCGATTCGATTAATCACATGATCAAGCGCTACAAAGACAAAAAGTGGTCCTATTTGATGACCAGCTTTGACAAAACTGGTGATATCAGCTTTTTCAACCACCGTCTATATATTGTCACCCGCGCACCTGACGGCGTAGCAATCATTAATACTGAGAACGGCAAGGTCGAACAACAGTTACGAATCGACTTCAAAAACCCCGGTCGTATTAAGGTTTTCGAGCCAGATCTTATCGGTGTGGAAGAGCCTGGCGTAGGTTTGTGGATCTGCCGAAAGGGTGTGGCTGAGCTGCATCCTGCCGCAGCTCTTGAAGCAGCAGGCAGCAATAAATCGCTCTACGGGCTTCAGTACAATTTAGAAGCAGAATCTCGCAGTATTATCAAAGCTGAATTTGCTGAGCAGCACCAGGAGCCAGAAACATTAGCTCTATTCGAAGCCGGCGAAAGTATTGTCTACTGCAAAATAGTCGGTATGCTCAAAGATCAGCCCATGTTCATGATTGTGACTCAGTCAAAACCTGGAATCATGATCTTTTACGCACTTGACGCCGCGCTGCAGTCGGTAAAAAAGGCCGAACTGCCTATTTTCGATGCGCCCTTCCTCACCAGCAACTGGAAACTCTGTAGCGATGGTCGCCTCTACGGCTTTGAAGGGCACGCGAAAGACGGCTTCAAAGTTCACCGCTACGACGGCAAATTGTAGCAACAAGCTGCATAGCAAATTTTGGGCGTGATTTACTCTCGACAGAGTCAGATTTTTCGGGTAAAATTTAGATATTCAATTAGTATGGAGTAGCTTATGCACAGGAAATTTACAGTGATCTTCCTGGTTTTGACCTTGTTGATGTTGACCAATAGTCTTATGGCTCAGAATGACCCGTTTGACGAGCAGACTTCAGTCAACAATCCACAGTCTTCGAGTGGTCTGTTTGCGGTTGATGCTGCTGCAAGTGCAGCCACGTTTGAAATCAACGGTTCGTGGGTCAACGTGCGATCCGGCCCGGGCACCGGCAATTCTGTTCTCAAAACCCTTCCGCGCGGCTCAGAGGGCACTAAGCTCGAAGAAAAAAACAGCTGGTTCAAAATCGACTTTGGCAATGGCCTGATTGGCTGGGTGCGCGGCGACCTGGTTACCCAGACATCTGCTGCAGCTCCTTCCCAACCTGCTCCGGTAAATTCAAGCATTGCCACCTATAACACAACCCAGTTCGAAAGATGGAATCGCCACCTTGGTGATGACCTGCTCAACTATGACAAGTTTCCGTGGTATTGGCGGCTTAACCGTGCGAACAAGGCCTTCGAAAAGGGCAATTACAAAGACGCTTATGAACTCGCCTGCAAAGCCAGCGGTAACCCGATTGAAGCCGCTTATATGCAGGCCATGTGTCTCGACAAGATGGGCCAGCAGGAAAAGGCAAATCAGCTGCTCAAGTCTCTAGAAAAGCCATTCGAAGATCTGGTCTTCTCCCGCAAGATGCAGGCGCTGGCTGACCCCTATATCAACGAACCGATTGTATTCAAGTTTGGTGGATTCGACGATATCGACGCCTATAGACAAAAGAAAAGCGCAGGCAACCGAATCGGCCTCAATTCAGCTGAATATTACGAAAAATACGTCGATATAAACACCTGGAAATGGCGCTCCAACTCCGCCTACAAAGAATTCGAAAAAATAGGCGGTATTGACTGCAGCGGATTCGTTCAGATGATACAAAAGGATGCATACCAACAGGCTGGCGTAAAATACCCGATCAGTACCGGCCGCACTTCAACCAGCGGCCTCTGGTCTGAAAAATATACAAAGTCGATCAATCCCGGCGTTAAGCCGCCGCCACCACCGGATATCAGACCTGGCGACATGATTCTGCTCGACTACGGCCATAATCGGTATGGTCATTCGATGATCTACAA
The DNA here is from genome assembly GCA_018818125.1 of Candidatus Rifleibacteriota bacterium. Lineage (GTDB taxonomy): Bacteria > Muiribacteriota > Ozemobacteria > Ozemobacterales > Ozemobacteraceae > Rifleibacterium. Next base: position 33,797 of record JAHISQ010000072.1, on the reverse strand, counting down.
AGGCAAAGACAGTCAGGGCAACATTCTGGTCATGCAGATGGGCGATACCGCAGAGGTCCATATATTGCCTGCCGAAAAATTTCAGTTTTACAAGGGCACTTATCGTATGAACGGCATGGATCAGGTGCGCAAAGCAATGACGGCATGATATAAAGCAGCAGATAATGAAACCCCGAAAGCCAGTTTTCGGGGTTTCGTTTTTCCGGCTGACTGCCTGAGCAAATACCAGATTTGTTTTTCGTTTTGCGGGTTGTTAAAGTATGAGCGGCTTCTTTTTATCGGTATTTATCATCAACTTTCTCGACACAATGTGGTATAATAATGCCCGAAAGTCCGAATAAATACCAAACATCTGGAACTAAAATGGAAAATATCGCGATCAGTGTTGCTATACCAGTTTTTAATGAAGTAGACAACCTGGAAGACCTTATCAGCCGTGTTGAACTCAGCCTGAATCAGATTGGACGTCCATGGGAGCTCATTCTGGTCGATGATGGATCTAACGACGGCAGTTTTGAAAAAATAACGAGCATCAAGCAGAAATGCCCCTTCCTGCGCGGCCTCAGGTTCTCAAAGAACAACGGGCAGACAGCCGCAATGGGCGCGGGAATCCAAGCTGCGCGAGGCGATATAGTTGTTACTCTCGATGCTGATCTGCAAAACGATCCCGCTGATATTCCTCTGCTGCTTGCAGGCATCGAACAGGGTTTCGATGCAGCAGTTGGCTGGCGGAAAAAGCGCAACGACAATATGGTGCGCCGCCTGTCTTCGCGCTTTGCCAACTGGGTGCGCAATCTTATCAGCAGCGAAACAATCAAAGACACCGGGTGTTCGCTAAAAGCCTTTAAGGCAGAAGTCATCAAACCGATAGAACTGTTTGAAGGCATGCACCGCTTTCTGCCGACACTGGTAAAGATGAACGGCGGCAAGGTCATCGAGATCGAGGTCAGTCATCATCCCCGCCAGAAGGGTGTATCAAAATACAACGTCTGGAACCGTGTTTTCAGATCATTTCTGGATCTGCTCGCAATCAGATGGATGAAATGGCGCAAATTGAGGTATCAGGTAGATGAGCAAGTTTGATATCTGGCTGATAGTAGGCCTTGGTGGACAGGTGTTGTTTACGCTGCGCTTTTTTGTGCAGTGGCTTGCATCTGAAAAGCAGAAAAAAAGCGTTGTACCCGTTTCGTTCTGGTATTTCAGCATTGGCGGTTCGTTTTTCCTGCTGGCATACGCAATTCACCGCGAAGACCCGGTTTTCATACTTGGTCAGTCAATGGGTTTCGTCATTTACTTCCGCAACCTTGTGTTGATCGGCCGCGACAAGCGTAATAGCCTGGCAGCTCAGGAAACCATGAAACCGGATGAGTAAATTCAGAGTTCCCAAGTTAAGCCAAAAGGCGCTGGGGCTACTGATTTTTCTGGCAGGCATGCTCCCGGTTCTCTATCACTGCGGTAGCACCGGACTGTTTGAAACCTCCGAGGGAAGATACGCCTCAGTTGCTCGTCAGATGCTTGATTCTGGCGACTGGTTGACGCCACGCCACAATGGTCTACGCCATTTTACCAAACCGCCGGTTACTTACTGGCTTGGTGCCGCCGGCATGAAAATCTTTGGCGTAAATGAATTTGGCGCCAGATTTTTTTTAAGCATTGCCGCCGGGGCAACTGCGCTGGCCACCTGGTATCTTGGCAAACTGCTGTTCTGCAAAGTAACCGGTCTTATGGCTGCCCTGGTTCTAATAAGTTCGATCTATTTTCAGGTTCTGTTCAGAGGCTTAACCACCGACCCTTTTCTGGCTCTTTTCGAGACCCTTATGGCTCTTGCCTTTTTTTCCTATTTGAACAAGCAGAAAAAACGTTGGTATATCACATTCTGGCTGGCAACATCTGCCGCCATGATGACCAAGGGCCCTCCGGGACTGCTGCCTCTTGCCGGACTCATTCCGGCCGCACTGTTAACAGGTTATAAATCCAAACTTAAGGCACTTTTTGGTTCAATCGTCGGCTGGGCAATCTTTATCATCTTCGGGCTGGGCTGGTATCTGCTGGTCGCTGTCATGAACCCGGGACTGCTGAGCTATTTCGTTATCGAAGAAACGATTAATCGGGTAGCTAGCGACACGCATCAGCGTTCGGCGCCCTTTTACTATTTTCTGGTGTTGTTGCCTGTCGCTATATTTCCCTGGTCTGGCTATCTTTTGCTCGCTCTCAAAGAACAGATCAGCAAGTTTCGCAAAAGTCGCAGTGCCACCTTCCTGCTTTTATGGATCGGCGTTCCGCTGCTGATCTTTTCTTTGAGTCGCTCAAAACTGGCCAGCTATACCTTGCCGCTGCTGATTCCGCTTGCTCTGCTTACAGCGCAAGCACTCAGAAAAACTCTTTTAAAAGCGAAGCAGACAGACAGCGAGTATAAATTCGGTTATTTTAAAGCAATCGCTGTCATTGTCGGACTCAGCGGCCTGGGCATGATTATCGCTGGCTATCAGTACTACGAAGAATTTAACAGTATCGCAAAGATCGCTATTTTTTCGGGAGTTTTCTGGATATTCTCTGCAGCATTTCTCGGCTGGTTTGTAGCCATGCGCCATCGCATCGGCGTTCTGGCCGTAAGCTGCCTGCTCTTACCCGGCCTGATGTTCTTTGTGCTGCCAGGACTCAAAGGCAACGAGGCATATTCCCGCAATCGCTACCTGACCAGTCAGTGGATGCTGCTCAAGCGAATAGCAACGCTTCCGACCAACCAGAAGATTATCTGTATCGACAAAATGATCGAAGGCTGGTATTTTTACACAGGCCGCAGTGTAATCACTTGGAATGTCGAGCGAAAGACCGGGTTTGACAAGGAGACTGCAGCTGCATTAGTATTAAACGGAGACGATGCTCTCCGCAAAGCAGTTGATTCTGACACCATTCTGGTGCTTCAAGAAAAGGCATGTGCGCGGGTCGAAGCAACTCTTGACTGTGAACTCGAAATAATCACAGGCGAAGGAAACTGGCGGGTAGTAATACCCATACGAAAGACGGGGCGCTGATGATAAGTTGGGAGAGTGCTGGTTCTAAGCTGCCAGCGTTTACCTATTACCCGCTTCTGGAAATTGCGGTCGGCATTTTTCTGCTGACCATGGCCTTTGTCGTACCCGTGTTGTTTCTCGTGTACAACGGCATCAAAGCAGAACAATGGGGCGAACTGCTCTTTTGTGCCGGCTTTTTTATGCTCTTCTTCTTTATGGGGCGTTCACTGATGTTTCAAAGCCTCACAGTGCGCAAGACTGAGCAGGGCTTTCACTTTTACCAGAATCTGCGCGAACCGGCCCTGACAATTGACCTTAAAAGCAGCGACTGGCTGGGCATAAAAACCAGCGAAACAGGCGAGAAGGACGAAATTTTTACAAGTATTCTGCTCAAAACTTCACAGGGTGATAGAGAATTTTATAAAAGCGTTAATCGCAAAGAAATCAACAGTATCATCACCGCCCTGAATGAATTACGAAAAAAACCTGAGGAGGAATCACCATGAATCACCCATTGCTCGGCAACGACAGCATAAAGCTGTATAACCTCTACCCACGCCTGCTTGGCAGCATGAGCAAATGGAGTGAGCATCTCGACCGCATTAGAGACATGGGATTCAACATGATCTGGGTGAACCCATTTCATTACCCGGGCTTCAGCGGCAGCCTCTATTCGCCAAAAGATTACTATAAATTCAACCCGCTTTTTATTCACAATGACTCTGCAAAAGCACCGGCAGAGCAGCTGCGCGATTTTATCAAAGCCTGCCACAAACGCGGTATGCTCTTCATAATGGATCTGGTAATCAATCATACCGCCATTGACTGCACTCTGATCGAAGAACATCCCGACTGGTATAAGCGCGACGAGCAGGGCAAGGTCATCAACCCGGGTGCCATGCATGATGGCAAATGGGTTGCGTGGGGCGACCTCGCCGAGGTTGACAACTTTGAATCCAAAGACCGCGAGAATCTCTGGCAGTTCTGGTGGAAGATGATGTCATATTATATTGAAATGGGCGTCGATGGCTTTCGCTGCGATATGGCCTATCAGGTGCCGGGCGATCTATGGAACGATCTAATGCAGAAAGCGCGTGTCCAAAAGCCTGGCTGCCTGTTCCTGGCCGAGTCACTTGGCTGCGATTTCAAACAGGTAGTCGAACTCGCTGGCATGGGCTTCGACTATCTGTTCAATTCGATTAAATACTGGGATTTTAACGAACCCTGGGCCATGGAACAATACGACAAACTATCGAAACTTAAACCATCGATTGCTTTCCCGGAGTCTCATGACACACCAAGACTGCTGGAGCAACTCAAAGGCGACCTTGCTGCGGTTAAGCGACAGATGCTTTTCTCTGCGCTGTTCAGCTCGGGCTATATGATTCCGACTGGCTTTGAATATGGTTTCCACAAAGCGCTCAACGTCGTCAAAACTGACCCAACCTGGTGGGAAGAAACCGAAATTGATTTGAGCGGATATCTCAAAAATATATCCGAAATGAAGGATCAATACCCAGTTCTCAAAACCGAACCCGGTATCGAAATAGTCGATCAGGCGAACTGGCCGAATGTGTTCTGCTTTAAAAAATCACAACCCGGAATGAAAACGGTCTTTGTTATTCTTAACAAAGACAGCCTCAATCACCAGCATGTCTACATACCTGATCTCTCAGCTATAATCGGCTCAAAATCATTCATCGACATCAGCCCTGAAAATACCTTCACTGTGGTTCCACAAGAGCTCAACTACTCGCTGCGACCATCAGAAATAAAGGTATTCGCCGAAAAATAGAGGGATTCGCCAGCAACAAAAAGGCAGTCAGCTACACATACAGCTGACTGCCTTTTTGTGCAGTTCAATAAGTTACATCAGAGGGAGTCGCCGCGACGGCCTGCCGGACTGCCTACGGGTACACCGGGAACTACGGGCTGCGCCATCATTGGCGACATATAAGGGTCTACTCCGGGGTTAACCGAGAGCAGACTCTTTACCCTTGCTGATACGGCAGCGTAAACTTCGGGATTATAGGTATGCATTTCGTGCAGAGCCAGTCTGCCAAAGGCGTCGATGATAATGATATTCGGAACATTGTAATTAACCTTAAGACTTTTACCGACCATGCCTTGCCAGTCCATAAGAACCGGGATGGGAGCGTTAAAATCCCGCCATTGACTGATAACAGTGCCTCGACTGGTGGACCAGGGAAAACTGCGCAGATTCACAACCCACAGCAGATGCGCAAGGCCCGGCAAACCAAATTCGCGGCGAAAAGTTTCGGCCCATTTTAGCATTTCGTAGCGCTGATAGCGGTGGCCGGTAAGGATGATGATCGGCTTGCCGCGCAGGTAAGTGCTTACCCAGCGCTGATGATAAATGTCTTCGATATCGAAATGAGTGAAAGGCGCGCCAACCTGCACCTTATAATATGCATAACCTCTGGCCATAAGAGCGGCAGGAGAAAACAGCACTACAACAAGCACAGTAAACAAGACCCTGCGAATAACTTTTAGCATAAAACCTCCATGTTTGTGACGCTGATACATCCTATAAGCTATCACAAATTCAAAGAAAAGCAATGCGGCGTACAAAAAAAAGGCGGCAGTAGCCGCCCCAAAAGGTTGGTTAGGATCTAGAAATCACTAATATATTCAACAAGTTCAGGTTTGTCTACAAACGGATTGCGATTACCCTGAACTGCTTCAACACGGTCATTACGGGCACGTTCGTCAGCATCTACCGGATCTTCACGATGCCAGACACGCAAAGTTTCTTCCTCACCACTACTTATAGTTTTACCATATCTTGTCGCAAAATAGAAGATGGCGCGAGCAGTATTTCCACGACTTTTTCCTCTGACTTCGAAACGCTTCTGGTCACATTCGCTACCACCATCCTGCCATTTAGGCTTGTCAACGTTACCAAAGGGAAGACTGCTGCGGGTGGAATTGGCAACCGGGTCAGTGGGAAAAAGATGATGCAGATCACCTTTGGCAACACCAGTCGCGCCATGCGACTGCGGCCAGGTATGCTCAACATTCATTACAGTTGGCTTGGGCATTTCGGTGACTGCCAGGACTTTGCCAGTGTAAACACATTCGACATAGCTATCATGGTTGTCGATTTTGAGCATGATATAACGACGTGAATCACCATAATCAAGCGCCACCTGCTTTTCCAGCTTTTCTTTCAGGCGCGCACGCAACTCATCATCTTTGAGCCCTTTAAGTGAATCATAAAATGCAGACCAGTCGGCATTGCGAGATCTCGAGTTTCTTCGTGCCAGCATAAGACCCGGCATGTCCGATGAAACACCACTGTTTAAAAACAACGGAGTGTCGTAGATAAATTGCATTTTTTCGCGCAGCTTAACCAGATCAGAGTGTGAGCGCGGAGACTCAAGCTCGATCTTTTCAAGCAGACGAACAGCTTCGCTATGTACCCGTAACCGGTTATTTTCGGTCGACTGCTCCTCCTGAGCCGTAACCGACGTGGCCAGAGCCGTAGCAAAAAGCACTAACAACAGCAAATAAGAAGTCTTGCGATTAAATATCATGAAACAATTATACTCAGAAGAACCTGAAACCGGAAGGTTCCGTGCACAGTTTTTCTTCTTTTTCTTCATTCTTTTTGTATTACAATTAATGCGCTTTCATTAAAGCAAAAAAGCTGCCCCATATTACTATGAAGCAGCTTCTGTGTTTTTCTTACTGACGACTATTTGTCGGAGTATTTTACCTGAATGAAGTTGGCGACATCAGGGTAGTTGCCATTGTTGAGCTTCAGAAGGATTGGATTGATGTCCATACCGCTGAAATATTCGCCTTTGCCGACATTATAGTCGAGGTAAACATTAAGGGTGTAAAGCTGAAGATATTCGCTATATTTATGAACATACTGGCGAAGACCATTTACATTATCCTTGTTCCAGCTCTTAGATAGATAATCCTGGTTCACCAGATCAAGTATCTGACCAAGATTAGCGTCTTCGACAACGTGCTCATCCATCCATTTGCCATTAGCTTCGTATTCGTCATTAAGATACTGCCTGACAACGCGAGCCAGAATCAGGTCAACATCGCGCAATTTTTCTTCGCGAGTCGGGAAAACCTGCATTTTGCTGCCTTCAATCTCATTAAAGTAGGTAATAAAAAAGCGGCGGGTGTTTTCAAAATTACTGGGTGCAGCAACTTCTTGAACTTCAATATTAGTGAACGCTGGTGGTAAATTCGACATCGCAGGAATTGAGTTCGCAGAGAATAATACTGCTACAAATGCGAGAAGGAAACAAATCAGCGTACGACGTGGGTTGAAAATTGTTGGGAACATAGGGGGAACCTCTTATTATATTTCATCACTTCCGGACGGTTTGCTCTAACGAGTTGCTCCGGTTGTTTTTTTACGGTTGCGCATTATACCAAATAATTAAACAAAAAGCAAGCTTCTCGCAAAAAAACTTGGCACGAAACTTGACAGTGTTAATCACCAGTTTAACTATGCAATGTTAGGAAAACGCTAAAATCGTTGATCAAAAGCTTCCATGCCTTTTCAGAAAATTATTTTTTTGCCCGTATTCCATTTTGATCAATTGCATGCCTGGCTTTAGCAGTGAAGTTATTTACCGAGAAGGGTTTTTGAATAAAATTAACACCTTCATCGATTATGCCGCGACGGGCTATTACATCAGCAGTATAACCCGACATGAACAAAACCTTAATTTTCGGATATAACGCACACAACCTCTCTGACAATTGCCTTCCGTTTAGCTCGGGAAGAATCACATCTGTAATCAGCAGATGAATATCACCTGCATGCTTCTCGGCTAAGATCAAGGCTTCACATGGGTTCGTGGCGCCGATCACATTGTATCCATTGCTTTTAAGAATTTTAGTAGCCAGCTTCAAGATTGAAACTTCGTCTTCAACAATCAGAACAGTTTCACCGCGACCCAGAGCTGCGTTAAAATCATCTTGAACTGACAATTCCTCGACTTCTCCCACATGACGTGGCAGGTAAATTTTAAAGGCAGTGCCTTTTCCAGGCTCACTGTAGACATTAACAAAGCCATTATTTTGTCTGACAATGCCATATACTGTGGCCAGACCAAGACCGGTTCCATGACCGAGATCTTTTGTCGTAAAAAATGGCTCGAAAATATTGGTCAGAGTCTCTCTGTCCATACCACAGCCATTGTCGCTCACAGTCAATTGAACAAATTCTCCAGGAACAAAATCAAAATGATTCTGACTAAAACCCTCATCAATAGTCTTGTTCTCAAACTCGATAGAGACTTTACCCACGCCACCAATCGCATCGCGCGCATTAATGCATAGATTGGTCAGGATTTGATCAAGCTGTGAAGGATCAAACTTGATCGACCACAAGTCCCTTACAGGCACCCAGACGAGATCAATATCTTCGCCAATGAGTCGCCGCAACATTTTCAGCATGCCTTCGAGAGTATTGTTCAAATCGAGAACCTTGGGAACGGCAACCTGCTTGCGAGCAAAGGCCAGCAGTTGACGAGTAATATCGGCTGAGCACTGCGCAGCGTTATAAACTTCCTGCAGGTCGGCATGCAGCGAATCATTTGGATCCACTCTTTCCAAAGCCATTTCCGTATAACCAAGAATTACGCTGAGAACATTATTATAGTCATGAGCCACCCCACCGGCCAGCTTACCAATAGCATCCATTTTCTGGGCCTGAACAAGGTCGAGTTGCAGTCTCTCCTTTTCCAGCTCAGCATTTATTCGGTCGGTTATGTCAACAATTGTTGTAATAAAGTGCTGGGGCTTACCATCATTATCGCGCTGTATGGCAACACTGACATCTGCCCAGACGAAAGATCCATTTTTGTGAACATATCTCTTGTTAAAACGAATCGAATCCTTTTCGCCTTTTAAAAGAGGTGTCAGCAAATTCTCGGTAAACTTGATTTCATCCGGCGGAGTGATGTCCTGCCATTTCTTCTCTCGCATTTCTTCTGGAGAGTATCCCACAAGCTCGCAAAACGCCTTATTAACCTCGATTTTTCCATCCAGCGAGGTGATCGACTTGCCAACATTTGCCGCTTCAAAAACATGCGCGAATTTTGCTTCACTTTCCTGTAACAGAGACTTATTCTTTGCTGCCAGCTCAAGAGCCTGAGCCCTGTTTTCCATTATTACTGCCAGAAACTGAAAGGCATTTCTGAAGACCGCTCGCGTTTCATCATCAATCTCGGGGTTTTCGGCAATCACGACATAGCCAAAAGAAAAACGAGGCGTTGCAATCTTGAAAACGCGGCATTCTGGAACCCCTGAAGGAACAAGATCCGTAGATTCAAAAACGAAATTTTTATCAAGTCCGTTTAAGGAATCTATGAATTGAGACTTGACCAGATTAGGATCAGAAATCTGCGATACATAAGCAAGAGAAAGCAATACCTCATGAGATAGCTTCATTAGGACCTTTTCATTACTTTAAGAAATTCTGGGGCATATTTGGTAAGCCACTGCTCGGGTGGAACAAAATAGGGATTTTCAAAAATACCGCCGCCGGTAATAACAAATGGGTGCACCTGCAAAACCTTCATGATCGTAGAACCCGGAAAAATGTTTACATTATAAAGGCAAATACTGATCCATTGCTTGCCCCAGATAAATGTGTTGAGGAGAGATTCGTAGGCCATCAGGTTCTCTACTCCAGGAACTTTCTCAAGAGCCCAGCTCATATCGGCTGTTCCCCTTACGTTTTTCCTGTCATGGCGCAAATTATCATCCCAGATATTATCATGAGCCTTCAGCATATCCAGAGGTGAAAAGGCACCCTCAGGATAATACAACTCCTTAGAGTGCAAAAGCCTAAATAGATGCGGATCTGCTTGAGTAAAATCCGGGCACGCAACGCGAAGATTTTCGACCGCCTGATCGTGACATGATTCACAGGGGCAACAAACTAGAAGCTCCTGCTCTCGATAGCCCTGGGCAAGAAAGCCGAACATTATCGCATTTCTCTCTGCTTCAGTCTCGAATAGTCCACAGAAATGCGTGCCCCAGTTGCAGGTATAATCTCCGAACCCAAGCTCCATTGTCGATAGATCAGAAGTTTTTAAGTGCATACGATCCCCCCTGAAAAAAAAACATTCTACCTCAATGCGGCCGTGCAAGTAATTGATTGCTCGTATTCACATGTTTAAACGAGCAGAACAGCAGGTTGCAAAGAATTTGAATTAAAACAGGACGGTTGAATGGCAACGAAACAACGCATAAAAACAGATCATGTTATGCCTGCAAATAAGTCTTGTCATGCCACTGCTACATGAAGAATATATCATTCACAATATCTGTTGTCAATCACAGGAGGCCAAGCGGAAATCCCTCTAATTCAAGTTATCGGGTAGTTTATTGGTTTGATTGCAGACATTTGATCAGCGTTCTTCAAAGTCCTTGATCATTTTCTCGGAGAATCGAACAAATCCCAGTATTTTATTTCGTGGAATGACCGCGCTGGAAGCAACTTTGTGACCATCTCCAAAACCACCCACGCTGGCAGCTGCTTTTGCAAAGATCTCTGAAAGAGGAAGCATTCTGTCAGCGAGAACCATTTTCTGCATTCGTTCAGATAATCTGCCAGAAACCTTTTTGTTTTCGTGCGCAATCACCCCAATTCCTGGAATTTCCTTCTCAAGATTCATCATTCCCAGAATGTATACGCACAAATTCTCGGGCAACATTTTTTTCCATTCTGAGAGAAATAAGCCAATTACCTTGTTTCCCATGCCGGCAAAAATATCTTTCGCGTCAAACCAGATCAGGTCGGCTCCATTTTTATAACCGTTTTTTTCGATGCAGGCCAGAGCTCTCTGGAAGCATTCATTTTTTTCTGAATCAAGCTTGCGATAAAAGCAGCGCAAAGCTTCAGTATAGCCAAATTCAAAGAGTTCAATCCCTGAATTAAAGCCTTCCTGATAGTACCCTATGGTTCCCAATGTGTCTGATACTTTGAAAATTTCGGGCAGAGAATACCATTCTTTATCGGGCAAAAGAATCTCGTAACTGCCCTCATCAGAGGTCTCATCATCTCTGATTACCCCTGACATTATACCTGAATTCAGGATTTCCCTGCTCAGGCTTTGAAAAGTCCCTGGAAGTTCAGAATTTCCGACCATCGCAATCGGACAGAGATCATAATTATCGGGATCAAGTTCCAGGGCAAACAAGTAGCAGACGCCCGCACCTGAAATATCAGTACTGCCGCTGTAACCACATTTTTCAGGGTTAACCAGTAGAATTTTTTCGTCAGAAGTTTCATGGAGAACCTGATGATGATCCAATATAATTATCTGATTGTGGTGAAAATTGTTGTGTGACAAAAGCTTTGTAAATGCTGAACCCAGGTCGCCAATGATGAAAACCCCTTTTTTCTGAAAAAGAACCTTCAGTGCCTCAGGATAAAGTTTTTCAAGACAGAAAATCTCTGTCTGAAAACCGGCGCGCATAAGCGCTGTTTTTAAAATATAACCTGAAGAAATTCCATCGGCGTCGTTATGGTAAATCACGACAATCCTGTCCCGATAATTTTCCCGGACAGTGATTACCGCTTCGCGCAACAGGGCTTTCAACATCTCATTTTGGATCTTCATCAAAGGTATAATAGTGTAAATTGAAAGTAAGAACAACTCGAAGATATAGTGATGAGAAAGCCAACGAAATTACTGCATTAACCAGGTTGTTTGAAGCTCCAGGTTACCAGAAAGATCTTTGGCAAAGATTTTGCTTCCATTTTTTTTGTTTGCTGATACAATAGAAAACTATCAGATGCCGGTGTAGCTCAGTGGTAGAGCAACGCATTCGTAATGCGTAGGTCGTGGGTTCAACTCCCACCTTCGGCTTTGCTTATATTGCGCTAGCCCGCCCCCGACGCCACTTTGGAGTCTGCTAGTGGGATTGGTCACCAGGTTCGACCAGACCGAATAGATGTTTGGCGACTTAACTCGGGAGAAAACTATGTCAATTGCAGCACACACCGGAGATAGCGGAGTTACTCTTCTCGAAAAATTGAGCAAAGAAGAGTTGATAAAAATTATTATTGATGATGCCAAAAACTGGCTGGCTCACGATGGCCTCTGGTTTCAGGCCGTAGAAAAACGTTATGGCATGGATATAGCACTGGCTGTTGACATAGAGGCCTGGCGACAATTCACGGTGATTGAAGCGAGGCGAATCATGGAACGCCTGGGCATAAGCCCTGGAGGTGGAATCCCGGCACTGGTAGAATGCTTGCAACATCGTTTTTATGCGCGAATCAACTTACAGGATTCTATCGAACAAACTGATACGCGCGTTGTCTTCCGGATGCTGAACTGTCGAGTTCAGTCGGCCCGCAAACGCAAAGGGCTGCCCGATCATCCATGCAAATCAGTCGGTATCGTTGAATACGGCGAATTTGCCAGAACAATCGATCCTCGCATCAAAACCAACTGTATCGCCTGCCCGCCTGATGCCCACCCCGATGATTTCTGGTGTGCCTGGGAATTTACACTGCAAGAATAACATTCCTTGCCTTGTGACTTGCAGACCTTTTCTATTTGACAATCTCATTTAAATTGCCAAAGGATCTATTGTGAATGTCCAACAGAATGATTGCGATTCTCCTATCAAACCTGCAATCAAAACACGTTATCGACTGGCACTTGGCTGCTTTGGCTTCGCTGCCGGCCTCATGGTTGGCTTACCCTATTCACACCTTTGCTCAGCGGGATCAGGCATCATAGAATTGAGCGCAGCCTTTGGCACACCAGTGGTGTGTGCCTTGATTCTTTTTAGCGTTCGTCAGCGCTATCTGTTGGCTATCTTTGCCGTTGCATTGATACTACTCGCGGTGCATTTTGGTTGCGAACCTTACCGCGATTGGGTTCACGGCCCAAACTCGCCATGGCCTGATATAAGATAATGTGGTTCTGACAAAACGGTCTATGATGTGCAACGAGAAGCTATTACAATGTCATGCGAGGCTTTGAGACTGCATGGACTGAGGCCGTTCGTCAAGGTTTTTCCCGTTCGAGACAGACAAAATAGTTTCCATCAGATGACTCCTGGATCTCCCCTTCCCAGACGGAGGACGATTTCTGGAGTTTCAGAAACAGAGGCTCATCAAGGCGCAAGGGATCTATTCCTTTTGGATTGCCCGGAATTTTTTGGAACAAATGGTCAGTTGAATAAAGCTTGCCAGAGCTCTCTTCGCGAAGAACTATAGTGTAAAAGGATCTTTTTTCCTTCACCCGAACCTGTCCCTCCACCGACTCGGCGGAATCCGAAGGCAATGTGGGCCACACCGGAGGTTCGAAGGAACCGCTGGCAACAAGGGGTCGAGATGCCAGGTCCCAGGACCCACCCAATTCATTCTGGTGGAATTCCTCTACGTCGCATTCCAGAATCCAGTGCGCTTCAACCACCTTCAGAAGAGTTCGGCGGGAAGGCCACTGCGATCCGTCGAAGGGTGACAAAACCGCCCTGAAATAGTCACGCACATACTCATGAATTTGGTCCAGAGGATCCATGAGTATTCCCGCGTCAAATATGATTAAGCTGATCACAAACAGAGCGAATACCAAGCCTGTCGCCCATGCCAGCTTTTTCCACCATGGCATCGGCGAAGAGACCTTCTCCGCGGAAACATCGGGATTTTTTATAACCCCGACTTCCAGCTCGCGATACGAAGCAATTTCCTCTGTCCAGTCTTTCTGGCAAAATTTGCATGCGTATTTTTCTTTGTAGCGATATTGTCTTTTTGATATCTTTCGGGCATTCTGGGTGTCGTCTATGGGTTCCTCAACCACTTCCTCGCCCTGATACCATCGCTGTATCACCACCCTGGCGAACCATTTGGCGCAATGCGGGCAGCGTTCCGGATGGCCAAAAATCAGAAGGACAAAGCCGACCACACCAGCGAACCCGAGCACAAATACAATATTCGGCATTATTTCTCTCTAAAGGATTTATTCTCTGATCTTGAGGATACATCGCCTCAATTTCGCGATTCAAGTCTTTTAAATCGGCAATAGAAGTTACTGTTAGCTTTGCTTGTCTATCTATATGAAATCTCACGCGAAAATTTTAGAATTCTATCAGAGAACAAAGTATTATAGAATTGAGAGCGGGATAGCTCTGAACCAATCTGCGCAGGAAATGCATTGGTAAAGAATTATAAAATAACAACAGGATTACAAAAGAAACAGTCATGTTCAAGAAAATAATCAGTAAAGTATCTGACTTGTTTAAGCCATCTTCGCCCACGCCGATGGTCGCTGGCGGCAGTCTTGAAGAAATCAGGTCGTGCGTCGAGAAAGGCGTCAATCCGAATCTCGGAGTATCATATGCAAAGGCATCTCTTTCTTCGCATGAAAAAAGAGAAAATACATATTGCAGCAGCTTGGTTGATTTCGTGCTGTCTCCAGTCGAAGACAGAATTTTCTGTACGGATCACTGGTTTGACATAAAGCCGCTCATGACCGCCTCATACAACGGCAGTAGTGATATTGTAAAACTTCTTATCGCAAACGGTGCCGACGTTAACGGGGCTGACAGTATCGGGATGACAGCCATTTCATATGCATTGTTTGAATCACATGAAGAAGTAGTGAAGATTCTTTTGGAAAATGGTGCGAATGCCAGCGCTGCCGTCCACGCCTCTGCCGGCCTGCGAAGTGAAACAGTAACAAAGGACTGCGAAAGATACGAAGTAAAATCACTCGATATACTTCTGCGCCTAGCAAACAGCTCAACTGTTACCGGTCTTGCCCCGATATTTTTCGCGGTCGCACAGTCAACACCGGCCATGGTTCAAATGCTCGCCAGACATGGGGCAGACGTGAACGCACGCAACAGTTACGGTGAAACGCCGCTTGAATATGCCATGCAAGTGCGCATGGATCCGGATAAAGGAGCCATATTGATTGCTGCCGGAGCTGGATATGATCTTACCCAGCTCGAAGAAAGATCAGTTAGTCCTAACAAGCGCTTCAGCACTGATTTTCGGGCAAGACTACTTGAATTCCTTCTGCGAGCCGACAGCAAGGATGAAAAGAGCATAAACCAGCTCTATTCCTGGTGTCTACAGTATAAAGACAATTTTTACACTTCAATTTATGCATTTGCGGCAGGAAACAATTTCCGGGAACTGTTGCGCTACCATATCGCCAGGAATTCTGCTGGAATCCCGGCCGAAATCGATAGATACCAGCCGCTTGTATGGGCAGTCGATAAACTTGAGATCCCAGAACTTCTGCTCGAATCAGGTTTTGCTGATAATCTGACTCAAGAGCAGTGGTTAACGATTTTCTCAAGGGCACTTTCGCAACATACCCGCACGGTACCGGAGGTTTTGCACACTCTTACCGCCAAAATGAAATCATACTGCAATTTTTCCGGCGAACAATGGTCGGCCTTATGGGCGGGCGGCATAGCTGATTCTGAGCGAGTGACGGCGATGCTAGACCTGTGTCCTGACATAAACTTTCGTGACGCCCAAGGCAGCACGGTGTTGATAAAACTTGCCGAGTCAAGCATTTCAGACCCGGCGGGTGCAAAGTTGATTCTTGCCAGTGGCATCGATATAAACGCTCGAAACAACGAAGGCAATACCGCACTGATCCAGGCAGTAAAATATTGCCGAACCCCGCTGGTTGCCTGCTTATTGGCAGCAAAGGCAGATGTCGAAATAAAGAACGGTGCCGGTAAGAATGCCTTGCAGATTGCGACCGGCAGGAAACAGAACGAAATCATCGCGATGCTAAAAGCTCACAGACCATAAGTAGATTAACTAACACCCCGAAAACCATGAAGGTTTTCGGGGTGTTAGTTAATTATTGAACTTCAAAGCAATGGAATCTATCTGGCTCAGGACTTAACAACCTTTTCAGCATACTCCCGATAGAAAGCCGCACGTGCAGAAGCGTCGGCAATCTCTTTCCTCGGGACAACAACCACCTTTGGTCCTTCAGGTCTTGAAAAGGACTGCTCCATGAACATCTTCACAATCGCGGGAGGGACTGGATAAAGGATATCGAATGGATCCTGCTCAGCTTTCCCTTCCCTGATTTCACTTGTTCGTTCCATTGTGCGCTCGGTATTTCTCTTGATCAGATCAAGAATCTTGCACACATTGCCGCTCAGACCATCTCTGGCAACCTTTTCCAAAGGTGTAGCCCAGAGGTTGATCCCCTTGAGTTGTTCAACTTCAGCGTTAGTAAGGTTTACCGTTGGCTCAAAGTAGACAAGCTTCATATTGTATGGGATCCCGGCATAAAGTGCGTTGGGATTCTCCATGGTGATGGGAGATCTGTATTCGAGATCTGTGTTGACACCATTGTAGAAAACGTTGTAGCCGCGACCAATATAGATATCAGTCAGGCGATTCACCACAAACCACGCCAACGTACTCTCCCATGGAGCAAAGCAGGGACCAAAGTCCTTGAAAAGCATGTATCGGATATTGTCACATGAAGCATTCACAACATTTCCAAGTTCCTGATAGAACGTGGATTTGCCGCACCCAGCTGCCCCAACAGGAATTATGAGAAGCGGCTTGGCAGATGTGAGAGTAGCTTTGTTCCAATTCGGGTTGTCTTTCAAAGCAGCTGCGATAAAGGCTTCCATATGCTCTTCGCCCTTCTTGAGCAGAACATTCGGATCCTGTGCAGTAACCTGAGCTACAAGAATAGCCAGGTAGGTGTTAATTACATGATAAGGGCTCAACTTGAAACAGAAGTCAAACTTGGCAAGATCTTCCACAGCCTTACTCGGGTTCGGTTCTGCTTCGATAAGGAATTTCCCTGCCTGAGCGTTCACCGCGAAGATCGGACCGTTGTACATATTCTTCGCTTCTTTGAGAAGCTCCTTGGTGCTGCCTTCGCCCTCAACAGCCTTAAGGATATTCGTCACACAAATGGCGATGTCCTTCTTCCACAAAATATGATCCTCAAGCTTGATGATCTCAGCAAGGTTTGGCAGATTGTATTTCTCTGCAATCTGTCCAAAAATCTTTTTTGTTCCTTCGTGTATACTCATTTTTCTTTCTTTCCTCCTGGAATATGGGTTTCGCTAGCTGGTAATAAAGCATTTGCACCTATTATGCGAGTGATTCAATCCAACCGAGCGACAATAACATTTCTTACATTTTACATGGATCACGTTCAACTAGCAATTCAACTTAGTCTCCGAAAAACAGCGAGGCTATTTTTCGGCTATTTTTCGGTATTTTCGCCACTTGTGCATATTCGTCAAAATTACTATAATAATGCTGAGAGGAAGCGGCTGTGAAACATTACATTTGCCGTATGCTTGCTTTCCAGAGAAACAACGCAAATTGAGGAGTAAACCATGAAGAAATTTTTCATACCAAAGCTTTTGCTATTGACACTTTTTACGATTTCCCTTGTCATTTCAGGATGTACCATAACGCCTGCGGTGAAAGCCCCCAACAAGGTAACCACAGGGGAAAATACAGGAAAAGTTGCAACTTCGACACAAGCCGTAAAACCGAAGCCAGTAGCAGCACCTATTGATAACTCTGTGACCGCCCCGGCTGCCAGCGCATCAAAGCCAGGTAACAACGCCTGCGCTGTAACAATCTATGGTAGTGATGCATGTGGCCGCTGTTCCAGCGCCAAAAGTTACTTAACATCCATAGGCGTCGCATTTGAATTTAAGGACATTAAAAAGGATTCTAGCGCCAACATGGAAAAATCTGAGAAAGTGCAAAAGTTTGGTGGCCTGCCCGGGAACAGCATTCCCATAATTGACGTCTGTGGCGATCTGATCCGTGGTTTTGATAAGAATCAGCTTAATGCTCTCCTAACGAAACATGGGTTAATCGGCAATGCCGATGCACCAGCAAAAGTTACCACAACTGCTCCCGTTGAGCCTGCTGCTAGCGATAAAGCCAGCAATGTAACAGTCTACGGAACTTCTTCCTGTTCCTGGTGTAAGAAAGCCAAGTCTTATCTGCAATCCAAGGATGTTGCATTTGCCGACAAAGATGTTGGCAAGGATAAAGCAGCAAACCAGGAAATGTTCGATAAGGCCAAAGCAAAAGGCTTGTCTCCCAAAGGGGTTCCGGTTATTGATGTGTGTGGCGACATGGTCCTTGGTTTCGATCAAGCCAAGATTGACGAGTTACTGAAAAAGCATGGCCTTACCAGTTGCTCGGGCGGAAGTTGCTCCACCACAGAAAATCCCGGCGATTGATCTGCGACATGAAGGCCTCCATTCGATTGGAGGTCTTTTTACAAAATTCCTTTCGCCATCAATCCCTCCCGGTATCACAACCGGGAGGGATTACTCTTGTGGTCACGTCTTCAACTAAGTTACCATGTCCGCTATGACACAATTGCAACAACATAAGCCGAGCAGAATCACCACTGATCTTCTCTACCAGAAGCCTCTAACGTCTCGACCAGAAAAATTGGAAGCATCAAAGACAAGCCCCCCTTTCGAAGATTCTCAAGCTGAAAACTCCGGCCTCAGTCAGACTGGGGGCGGACTCAAGCTTCAATCCAGACACATGCCCAGGCAAGGATTTGTGCTAATCATGGTCTTAGGCCTCGTTGCCATCATGATGGCCTTTGGTGCGTGGTTTTTTATGTCAACGGTTCAGTCCAAGAATGTTTTTCAGATCTTCTTTCGGGCAGACGCAACACGAATTATTGCAGAAAGTGCTTTAGCCGAATGGCGAGCAACCTTCTTGAAAAAGCGCATACAAGAGCCAGGCCTGCGGAATCTCCTTGAGAATCCAAGCTTAACCTCCCCAATAACCATTTCGTTGTCTGATCTTCCTCATACTCAGACGGTTGGCGACAACCTCAATGGTCGTGGAAATTGGTTTCTGGACGGAGAAATCAGCATCCATGCCATTGATGATCTCCTTATGGAGAACGTCGGCGGCATACAAAAGCGTGGAACATTCGGCAAAGAGTACCAAGGAATTTTACGTCTACAATTTACCGTCGGTTTTGGTGAAAGGGCACGCCCTTCGTCTTCGGCACATTTTTCTTATGATTTTGACTTGAAGCTGACTTCATTACGAAGTAGCCCGCAAGACCGGATCAATCAAGGATATACCACCGACGCCCTGAACGATTATGTTCTGTACATTCGTGGAGGAAAAAATGAGTTCCAGTTTTTCAATGTATGGAATCAGCGCAACATAGATCGCACCCTCACCATTGCCCACTCGAGCGCGGGCATGAAAGGGAAAGTTTTTTGGGAAGAGGGCCCTAATGCTGCAACCATGGAAGCTACTGGCCGGATTCTATTTGCAGATCAGGGTGAACGCCTTCTCATCTCCCCACCTGATCCTCCTCTGATTGGCCGGGCAGGTCCCGTTCATTATTCGCGCTTTCTTCCGTTTGCTTCCGCCCAAATGCGCTTCTATGAATTTTTAAATTCTGATGAGCTTTTTTCGAGTCCCTTGTTTCAAGACAACACGCTTCATCTGAATGGTATTTACTTTGTTCGCAATGGTGGCAATGGCCTCGTCATCCCCAAAGGAACTACGTTCACCGGAAGAGGAGTGCTCATTTCGCTTGGCAACATTAGTATTGAGGGCAGTTTCACCAAGAAATCACCAACAGACGGGCCCTGCTTCCTCTACACATGGGTAGGAAACATCACCGCCAATGCCGTTGAACAGGGACGCATAGAAGCTTCCCTGATCGCCCTGCGCTACAATTATGACCCCTACAACCAAACCTCGCCTGTCTCGACCGTTTCCTTTTCGCAACGCAAAGCTGATGTCCTGGGGGGCCTTTTGGTCGATCAGCTCAATCTCAAATCCATGGCTGCGTCTGAAGACAACACGATCACCTATGACAGTAACTCCCTTTCGGGCCCAGCAGCTTTTTCATATTCTGTGGGTGGACAACTTCGTGGGATGAATGCCACTTACAGGCTTGAGGAAAACAATTAGATGAGTATTCCGATCGTGCAATCTCACGAAGCACAAGGAAACCGAGGGTTCTCGGTTATGGAGGTCATTGTCGCACTCACTTTTTTGATGGTGGCCCTGGTAGGTATGTTTTCGGTTTTTAGTTCATCAAATCGTGGATCGCTTGATGCGTATCGCGAGACATATGGCAGGTCGATTGCTTTAGAGGCCCTTGAATGGGTCTCTGGCCTTGGATACGAAGAATTGATGGCAGCTAAGAGTATGCCAAATAATCCTATTGCTCAACGCCTTGGTCTGGAAGAATTCTTCCCGATTGATTCTGTTCTGTTGGATGATGGCTCGACTATCGACTATCCAAATGAATACTGCCAATTTGAGCGGAAGATTCAGTTGATTCATTTCCCAGATGACCGGATTTTCCTAGTTCGTGTCACCGTTCGAGCAAAAGGCGAGGCAACGTTCCGACGGGGCAGTATTGTCCTGGAGAAACTGGTGGGGGCAGAGTATGATTAAATCCAAAGGAATGAGCGCGGTAGAGATTCTCGTGGTCTGCGCATTGGTTGCTTTAATTTTTGGCCCAATTATCTCTATGCTTGTTTCCAGCCAGCGATCTGCGTCTTACGGCTACGACAAACTAGAGATGCTTGGCAGAGGCAGATTCATTATGGAACGTGTCCAGCGAGATCTGAAAGCGCTATGTTCAGCCAATTCGTATGGTTTTCTTCCAATTGCCACCCAGACAAAGACATTTTCCTTTCCAGTTTTTCCAATGCTTCCCAAGGAAAAGACATTTTCGACCGAGTATCCATTGAATGTGGTCACCTATGTTTTTGATCCTCAGGCAAAAACCCTTGTTCGAAAAATCAAGTATCACCCCACTCTGGCACCTCCCGGGCAATCTGAAACTTCTGAATCTCTTGGCACCAATGTCGCTTCATTTTCCATCTGTCCCAAAAAAATGCTGAAAATGCGATTTTACGATGTCGAGATTGCCTGTGAGTCAGGGCAAACAAATGGAAATGAAAAGCCCATCATTCTCCGAACATCTGTTCGATCCGAATTCGAATCAAGATTGGAGCGTCACCCTTATTTGATAAGCAATCGCCAGCCAAGTTTCAGCTTTCCCCCAGATTGATATCAAACAAGAAATGTTATCCCGACATTGGCTCTGCAAAAGCCTCTTTGAGCTTGATTTACATTTCCCAGGTCAAAGCTGTTTGTAATAGAGAGATCTTTTTGGTAATTTGGTTGAACTAATTAAATAGAACCAGATGTTATGGAGCATTAGATGAAAAAACTCTTTGTTGTTGCTGTTTTGCTTTGTGTTTTGCCTGTTATTCTTTTTGGAGAGTCGCATCCTCTGGCACTTGGATTTAGTAATTACATGAGAGGGCAAGCCTCAGAAGATATGAATCCGCCTCAAAAGGCTGAGCTGGTGAATTATTTAAGAGAAGTGGAATTCCCGGCAGAACTAAACAAGCTGAGTATTGAAAACCAAAATACACCTGTCTCCAAAAGTGAACTGACAGAGAAATATCAGGCTATAGAGTTCAAGGATTCAAAGAAATTACTGGAAGAATTGAAAAAACATCTTGGTGACAGGCAGAAAACAGCAAAATTTGAGTCTAAGAAAATTGAAAATCCTGAGGTGTTTTGCGGAAATTTTGATAGATCTATTCAATTAATGAAAATCAATCGAATGCTAATGTTGCTTGCAAGGCTTTATGGAAGCCAGAAGCAGGGCCTGCCATCTTCTGCGTTTATCAAGGCGACCATTTACAGCGCGACTCTTTTGATGGAGAAAACAGGAGATCTGACTCCTGACAACCTGAATCTGGCATATATTCAGATGGGATCCCCAATGGATGTGCTATCAAACGGGCTTGATGATTTTTCATTTTCAAAGCAAATTGCTCAATCTGTTTTTGAAGTATTTGATAAAGTAAATGAGAGCCTGCCAGATATAGAATACGTTGAAAAGAGCCAAAGAAGCATTATTCCAAGATTTGTTCGTAATTGCGCCGGTTATTTTGGAGAAATGATTAAAAAAGGTGAAGTGAATGGAGAAATAATGAACGAGGCTTCCAAAGAGACCATAAAAAAAGACATTCAAATGGCACTGGATGCTGAAAGTAAAGCCCAGGCGCTTCTGGACGGATACTTTTCCAAGGAAGTTTTTACGCTGATGGAAAAGCCATTTTCAGAAAATCAATTTTGGGAGCAGAAGTCTAAAGAAATCAGTGATATGTGCTTGCAGGTAATGGATGAATCGAATCCAGCCTGGGATTCTGACCGAATAGCAAAGGCCTGGGTTAGTAGCTATGCTTTTGATCCCAGAAGGATAGCAAAATCCTTCTGGAACAGCAAGCAAAGGATAGAAGGTGCAAAAACGCTTATTGCATTAATTGCATATAAGACAGAATTCAAGAAGTGGCCGGAAAGTCTGGAAGCACTGGAAAAATGGTTTGAGAAACCACTGGGCAAAGATCTTTATTCCGGAAAGTGGATGCGTTATGATACCGAGAAGAAAATTATAAGATGCGATGGGTCTGACGGAAAGCCTGATAATCAAGAAGAACTTTACGGAGACGATTTGTGGGTTTATCCGATAAAATTTGAATAGCGCCCTTGATCCCATGCCCATTATCACGACGATGAACGTTTCTTAATAAGATAATGTGGTTCTGACAGAATGCTATCGTAATTTCATGCGCCAGGGCTTGTAAGTGCATCCTGAGAACATTCGTCACGGTTTTTCCCGTTCTAGACATAGAAAATAGCCTCCATCGGATAACTTCTGGGGTTCTGCCTCTGCTGGAAAGTTTTTCCAATGTAGCTGAAGGCAAGGCCGTCATATTAACCTGGGAGGGAACAACTGACCAGATCCGAAAAGCAGTTGAGCAGATCCGAACTCGCCTCCGCGCACAGCGGAAAAAGCGACGAGAAGACAACAAGAAGTAGATCAACTAAAACCCCGAAAACCGTGAAGGTTTTCGGGGTTTTCATTTAACGAAGCGACTCGTGTATCTGCCCAGGACTTAAAGTCTATGGTCTTTTTTACGTATTTCCGGCTTTGTGCCGTCAGCGGCCATCTGCTTTTCTTTTTTAAAGACTTTGAGGAAAGCTGCTATTATATCTTCAAACTGGCCGACAGGGCACTTTTCCATAGAAGGAGCGCTGGTGAGGTCGCCCATATAATATATGGCCGGACAAAATTCAAAACGGCTTTTCGTCAGTGTTACCAGAACCCCGACAACATCGGTCTCGCCGTAACAGAATTCCTCATCTGAATCATTGTCGTCATCACCAGACTCTGGAAGCTTGACTTTGTTGCCATCAGCGCACCTGACAGGATTGCCGACATTTGGCTCGGAAAATGGGAAAAATATCTGCTGACCATTTTCTAGTTCTTCGAGCAGACTCTTCCATGTAACGGATTCAGGATGCTCAGGCGCTTCAACGTCAGCGTTTTCACGCCAGATAAAATCCGCGGGGGTCATCTCTTTACCGCCAACCTTCTTGAAATGCGCGAACATGGCTTTTACAAAATCTTGGAAATCAAAGCTAGTTTTTTCAAATTTCCAGGTAATCATCTCTTTCCTCCCTCATTTATTGAATTCTCAGTTCCATAAACAGTATTGTCATAGCTCTGGTTATATACCATGGTTCTTTATGTATTAACACTCTTCCTGCTCCTAATGCTATCCTAACACCAGCTGATACAACGGTCAAGACTATGCGAAATACTGTAATCACACCACTCTAATCCCGCTGCACTACGTAACGCAGCGCAGAACCAAAACCTTCAAACTCAAGTCTTTAAATCTCACGTATCCTGGCATCCAGCTGACCGATCTGGCTGGGCATGCGTGCAACGTCATTGCCGGAAACATGGTCCTGCTTATTCTCAATCGGAAAAGTCCATCAAAAACAAGTTTTCTCGTTTCTCTGAGGTTCTGCCTGGATTCTCAAGCCGAATTTTCAGTTCCAGGTCTCCTCATATTTACAGCTTTCAATATAAGCTAAACATCTACTTTCCCTCGGTGTAATAGATTTCCATGCAATGTTGGCAAATGGAATCGGCATAGCTGGCATCTGCCATGCATTTACGAAAGTGGTCATACGCTGGACCATTCCAGATATCCTGAAGCGAAGAATCTGCAACATTTCCCATTACATTTTTGCCGTTATAATCACGGCAGCAGGCAACTACATCGCCATTCCACTGTACGACTAGATATTGCCACGGAAATGGACAGGGCATAAACGCTGGATACTTCTCAAAGTTGCCTAGATCAACCATCTCTTTCTCGCCCCATGGAAAAAACTCACGCAAATCAACCTCAAGCCCATGGCCCTGCCATTTCTTTTTAAACTCTACGGCGCGATCAATGTTTTCATTAATAACAATCATTCTCACAACAAGCTTGGTAGCATGCTTGTCGCGAACATGCATTAAAGCTACCTCTGAAATATTCTTTACAGCCTTCTCATAGTCGGCATGAGATCCGCGGAATCTCTTGTAACTGTCGTGATCATAGCCATCAAGCGAAATTATTATTTTGTCAGCGCCGGCTTTAAAAAGAGCCGCCGCCTTGTCAATTGTGAATTCAGGTGCATTGACCGAAAGAACGGTGTTTAAGCCAGCGTTGGCTGCATAAGTTGTCATTTCGACAATCTCAGGATGCAGTAATGACTCACCAAAGTGAAATAATTCCACTTCTTTTGCCAGAATCTTTTTTGCGTAAGTTTTAACTTCATCAATAACTTTGCAGAATAGATTCATGCTCATGTAGCCAACCGGCCGGGTCATTTTGCTGGCCCGCGGGCACATGACGCAGCTGTAAGGACAAGCATTAGTTGGCTCAATCTGATGCAGATGTGGTTGAGATGTTCGCTTTAATGCAAACATCTGTGCCCAGCCTTCTCTTGATTGAAGAAATGCTGGTAGCTGGCTTTTTGATAACTTTTTATTGATTGAATCAGTCATGCTCGCCTTTATAGATTTAGATAAACAAAGCCAGGATCTTCTCTATAAGAAAAAAGATACATCAGGAAAAACAAAACCACATACCAGATTACTGCCAGAGCATCAGCAATTTCAGGGCGAAAACGGTTATGCAGAAAAGAATACATGGTATGCCCCCTTCAGCAATTCTTCAATGTTCTGCTGCAACCAGGTAGTTACCGGAAAACAGGCCGCAACGAAACAAAAAGTCAAAACAATATTGGCGCCACTTTCGATCTTTGTCAGAAAGTGGTTGTCCCAACTTGCCAATTTTTGTCGAAAAGAACTCCAGCGTTGTTGCAAAGCAATCCCAAGAGCATGATACATGCCCCACAAAATATAGTGCAACGAAAAACCGTGCCAAAGGCCTATTATCAGCATAGTACCGCTGGTTGCCACAAAAGGTCGCCTGGTAATTGCTGCCACAGGCTTGTAAAAGTAGTCAGAGCACCAACTGGTGAGAGAAATATGCCACCGTTTCCAGAATTCACTGATGTTTTCAGACATGAAAGGATTATTGAAATTTTCGATAATTGTAAAGCCCATCATGGCAGAAACCCCGATGGCGATATCTGAATAAGCACTAAAGCGAATATACAGATCAATCCACATATATGCAGAATTCAAAAAGGCGGCTTTTGAAAAGCCAGCTATATCTGCTGTCTGAACAAAATAGTCACGCAGAAAATAGCCCAATGCAAAATTGGCGATAATAATCAGCTTGGCGTAACCGTGAAAAGCCCTTTCAAGTCCCAGGGAGAATCTTGCCCAATCCCAGCGTCGCCGCCGAAGATCACTTAAAAAAGCAGGAAAGCGATGTATGGGGCCAACTACAATAGTGGGCAAAAGAAACAAATAGCTGAAATATTCGATAAAATTGTGCGGCCGCAAGGTTCCTTTATACATTTCCAGGATGTAATGGGTCTGACGAAACAGGTAATATGACAGGCCAAGCGGAATCACAATTTTTTCAATTTCGCTGCCCTGTTGAATTTTAAAATAAGAAAATATCACAGCAAAAAGACTCAAAGTAATTGCAACCTGCTTGCCATGGGGTTGTCTATAATTGCAGATCCAATATGCAAGCATTGCAGTAGAGCATAGAATTTGCAGCGAAAAAAGATCAAAATAGCCAAGGAACGCCATTCCAATCAGAGTAATAAAATATACCTGAAGTCGTGCCGGAGGCAGCCAGGCACTGAATATGCCTATAAGCAGCCAGATTTGAAGGTCAGCATCAAGAAATTTCATCATAAAAGCTATTCCTGACCAGTCACGAATATTTTTTCTGCAAGCAGCTTCTCAAACCATTCAGTGTAAATTGCTTTTCCCGCATCATTCATGTGAACCGAATCTTTATACTTATCTGGAAAATCCATAGCGTAAGGAAAGGGAATAAACTCAACACCGCTTCTTTTCTCGACAGTATGCATAAGGTTGCTGAATTCATGTAGAAACTCGGGTTTCAAATAAGAATCGGCTCTTTTAGACCTCGACAGATCCAGAATAAAAACCCTGACACCATTTTCTTTCGCCTGCTTGAATATTGTTAGCCATTCTTCCAGCTCATTTAGATCTTTTGCTCTGAATTTACTGGCAGATCTTCCATAGGCCTCCCAGTTAAAAGCATTCTTGGTCCCGGCGTTTTCAATATTCTGTAAAAAGAACGATATAATTCTTGTATATAGGGCTTTTGCGTAACCATGAGTTCTCTGCCAATGTCTGTGTAGCGTTTGATTAAAAATGACAGGTTTATAGCTTTTTTTTATCAGAAACATGCCGGCCTCAATGAAAATCACGCTGTTTTCTTTTTGAATTGCATGTTTCATTAAAGATAGAAATTCAAACAACTGAGCACTGCTCTGTGTAATCACCGAGTATTTTTTATGCGAAAATGATGCTCCGGGTATTTCTATAGTTCCGGTCGCAGGCAATGCGCATTTTGACAATGAAGATCCGAATACAAAAATCGAACAATTTTCTGGCAAGGCAACCGGAAAAGGCTTCGCTTTGCCAGAAAGCCTCAACTGTTCGTCTCGGTATTCGTATGCGACCTGACTAACCACAAATATAGCGATAATCATAAACAAGGTTGCAATCCAGACGCGAAAAGGAGCAGGAACAACCGCTAAAACGTCGTTATTCAAGGCATATCCTCTGCTTTTCTGGTGCATAATGTCAACAAGTCACGAAGACTTTTGATTCTTATGACTTCAGCGGGTGATAGCTTAATAGAAAAAATTCTTTCTACCTCGGCCACCAGTATTAAATGTGCTAAAGAATCCCACTCAGGAAGATCTTCTTCCGAAGAATCGAGAGAAAGACTTTTTACATCCTTCTTGAGACACGTAGCTGCCACCTCTAGAATCGTAGCTTCAGCAGAAGACAACTTCATCTGTTCGGGTCGCTTAAGTTCGCAGATTGCTGCTTTTAGAGCCTCAATCTGCACCTTTCCAGAGCGTCCCCTGGGCAAAGAATCAAGAATATAGATGGCAAGGGGAACCTTTTTTTCTTCCAGATGGGTTCGGCAATAACTGATTAGATCAACTTCAGAAACCGATCCGGCGGCTTTCAGAGAAACAGCAGAAACTACATGTTCACCCCAGACGGGATCAGGCTCGCCAAGAGTTTCGCTCTCCGCAACAGAAGGATGCGTCAGCAAAACTTCGTTTACTTCACCAGGATGAATATTTATTCCGCCTGAAATAACTATTGCTTTCCTGCGCCCGAGAATTTTGTAGCAACCTTCTTCAGTCTGAGCGGCAATATCACCAGTATAAAGCCAGCCATCTTTAAGAATCCCTCTGGTAGCCTCTGGAGCCTTAAAATAACCAATAGTTAAAGAATCACTCTTAACAAGTAATTCACCCTGTTCGCCAGGAGCCTTATCACGACCATTCTCATCAACAATTCTAACTTCACAATCAACAGGTTTTCCAATTGTTCCCATCTGGTGAGATACGTCGTCAGGCCCCGCAAAAATGCCACCGGCAACAGTTTCAGTCAGACCATAAACATTGACAATCCTGTTGTTGAATTTCTTTTCAAATTCGGCCCAGAGCGCAACTTCAAGTTGAGCGCCGCAGGATACGGTCATAGCAAACGCGCCATTATCAAAGCTGTTGTTGGCACAATTTCCCAATTGGCAAAGCAGTGACAATATTGTTGGAACCGCAATAAAATGAGTGATTCTTTCGCGATAAATGGTATCAAGAATATCTTCAATATGCTTTACCCGAAACCTGAAGGGTCGAAACCAGCAGGCTGCATTATAAAAGGCAAGAACCGGTCCCTGAATAATTCCATCTGCATGTGAAAGCATGAGAGTATTAAGAATTTTACTTTCCGGGGTCAAACCATAGACACGACTAAGCGTCTTAAGATGACTAAATAAGGCCCTGTGAGTTATACAAACTCCCTGGGGATCTGATGTCGTTCCAGAAGTGAAGAGCACATAAGCAACAAGCGACGCGTCAATATGCGCTGGCAACTCAGCCATACTGGCGTTTTCCATGAGACCGCCCAGTGAACCGTCTTGAGTTTTTCGGCGCAACAACAAGTTAAGTATAGATTTTTTCGTTTTCCGGATTGGAATAATTTTGTCTTTGCCTGCAATCTGCCATGATTCGGCAATTGACTCATCCAGAATTACAAGTTCCGGTTTTACCAGATTAATCAAATGGTTTGCCCGCAAAGATCTTGTTTCTGAATCAAGAAAAATGGCAGTAATTCCACAGCGCAATAGTGCAATAAAAATTGTTGAAGCAAGCATGTCATCCTGAGTTGAAAACACAACACTATCGCCTTGCTTGACGCCCCGCTGCTGAAAAATTGCTGCTAATCGGCGCACATTTTTACATAACTCGGAATATCCAATTGATTGTTCAGCGACCGCAAATTCTTTTGCAGCAAACTTTTGTTCTGCAGCGTCAAAAGCTTCAATCATATTTTCAGGCCATATAGCTATCATCAATCAACTCCCCCAGTTTGTCTCGCAACAATTTTCCTTGTGAGTTTCTTACAAGCTTGTCAATAAAATAGAATCGATGCGGAACTCGCCTTTTCCCGATCGCCTTATGTAAAAACTGCCGCAATTCTTCAGCCAGTATTTTCGATGGCCGCTGTCTTGCGGACTCCTTAAGAACTATCAACGCTGCCATCCTCTCATCATCAAACTCAGACTGGTAGGTGTGAATACCGACTTCCAGGACTGTCGGATGACTCTCTAAAGCCAGTTCAACCTCTTCCAGGCAGATCAAGTCAGTGTAAATATTTTTAATAATATTGCGAGTGCGACCCCGAAGAATGAAATGCCCGTCAGGGCGTCTTTGAGCTAAATCACCGGTGTAATACCAGCCGTTCTTGAGAACCTCATCCTGCAGCGGTAGCTGTTTAAAATAACCAAGCATCAAATTTGGCCCTTTAATCCGCAAGTGCCCCACCTCGTTATCAGGCAGCTGGCTATCGTTGTGATCGACAATTTGCATGATTGCCCCGGCTTCTTTGCCAATACTGATTTCATCCGGATCAAAAGTAGCAAAGCTATGACCAGCGCAAAGGCCTGTGGTCTCAGTCAAACCATAATAATTAAGAACTGGACGCCCAAAGTTATTGAAAAACAATCGTACCTGTTCTGGAGCCAGAAAGCCGCCGGTACATAACATTGCCCGGAGCGAGGCAAAAGAATCCAGTGAAAAACGTGAAGCCGACATATTAAGTTGCCTGATCACAACTGGCGAAACTCCAACAAATGTACAGCCATTACGCTTAATGGTTTCGGGCAGCAATAGTATCTCACTGCGACACTTTTCTGATGCTATAACAGCACGGCAACCTGCAATAAGCGGGGCGATGCAGGTGTTGCGCAGACCACTCATAGAGTGCAGGTCGCCAAGGTTCAGAAAAACATCTTTGCTGCTCCATTCAAATAATTCGACCACCAGTAGTCCGCTGCGAATTAAACTGCCTTGCGAAAGCACCACTCCTTTGGGCCGTCCTGTTGATCCTGATGTGTATAAAATCACTGCAGCATCGCTCTCATTAAGCTCATCGGCAGATGGGCAAACGAAGGGATATCCATTATGCAGCCACTCTGCGAAAGTTAAACGTTGAGATTGCGCCGAAGTTTCATCATAAACTACTACAGTCACGCCACTTCTTACGCTGACACTGGAAAGAACAAAAACAATTCTGGGTTCGGTTTCATCAATAACAAAGTTAAGCATATCTTCAGGCCAGGTATGATCTAAAGGAACAAATACCATACCAAGTCTGAAACATGCCCAGGCAAGTAAAATTGCTTCAAGATTCAATGGGGCAATTGAGCAAATCCTGTCTCCCGCAGCAGCGCCATCCTGAAACAAGCGCTTTTCAATGGCACAAACCAGGTCTTCAGCATCGGCATAACTAAGTTCTTCTTCAAGTTCATCAAGCTGCAGAACAATAGCAGAAGCAGAATTGGAAAAAACGCTTCTACAAATTTGTTGGAGAGTACCTATGTGTTTTTGTTCTACTGACACAGGCAAGAATAGTCCACTGTTTTTTGAGGTTGTGCAAGCATTTTATTACAGATTTACTTTTTGAAGACAGCGAGTGAATTCCTACTACCGACTTTCTCAACAAATAATCAGTTAGCGCCTGCTAAGAGCGAAAAGTCCTCGTCTTGGACGAGGATTCGCACACTGTGGAGGCGATCGGTGCCAAACCCGCGGGCCGACTTACCCTTCGTGCAGTAATTTTTAGAAAACTTCATCTAGACGCCCACGCAACTTTCGACGGAAGAGTCAGACGCGTGACAGAGAAGGTTTTCCGTTGCCACATAAGAAAGCAAAAGACCCGCTTTTTCAGCGGGTCTTTTAAACTTTATCGATCCTTGTTGAACCGATTCTGAGCTCCCAAGGAGGGACTACGCCACTCAAACCCTTTAAAACAAGGGATTTTTAAAATAATCACTCATTTTCTATACCCAAATCTATACCATCCGGGTTTCATCGACCTGGTTCAAATCCTGAACCAGTCTTTCTCTTCAAGAATAGGACACATCTCCGCTGCGGAAAAGTCAAACTCTACATGTAGCTGCCGTCTGTTTTTCCGCTGCGCTACGTATCGCATCAGACTAACCATTCATCTAGCGAAGGCACAGCCGCTGAATGCTAACATACATAAATTTATACGTCTGCGCCACCTGGTTCTTGAAATACCAGTATCAACTATGTGCCGCGTTATCCAGAACTTCAATTGCCCACTGATTCAAACTTTTCCCGCTGGCTTTAGCTGCAATTGTAACCGCCGCATGAACTTCCGGCGGAACCCGGAACATCAGCTTTCCTGAAAACGGCTTTTGCGGCTTCTTGCCCAGCTTTTTACAGGCATCCAGGTAGTCAATTACTGCTTCCTTAAAAGCTTCTGTAAGCTCTGAAACACTCTCTCCATGAAACGTAACCATATCCTCAATGCCTAAAATACGCCCGAAGAAAATGTTATCGCGGGCATCGAATTCAACACGTGCTGAAAACCCTTTATAAACCAGCAGATTATTCATGGTTTGAATCCCATCCTTTCCAGAAACTCCCGCGCCGCCTCCACCTGGTAAGGTTTGGCTTCCTTTTGCGGGTGTGGCCGATGAAAACTGACGATCTTGTCGCCAAAAGCAAACCGGACACGAGAACCACGACCCTCTAGAACGACCCCGCCGAGTGCGACAAACAGTTTCTCGATGGCGCCAAACTCGATATTAGTTTTTGTCGGCGTCGCAAATATCGTCTCTAACGTCTTCTGGTGCCTGCTGTTCATACTTTAAATATACCCGCATTCCACTGAAAACGCAAGCATTTTTTGCTAGCACTTAGCCAACAAAATCCCTCCCAATCTGATGCGTATCTGATTAATTCGGCCACCTGTTCCAGAATTATCCGGCCGGTTCTTGAAGCAAAGCGGTGAGAACCGGACAGGCCGAGAAAATTACAGTCTAATTTGAAGAATAGCTAAAATTTATTCAATAGTCAGTGCTGGCGATTTTTGTTTATCTGTATCGCATAGTCATTTCAATGAGTATCCATCCGATCATTACCAAAGAAGCTATTTTAGTAAGTCTTAGAAAAATTGACTCTTTGAGCTGACGTGAGGCAGCTATGCTTATGGCGGCAGCAACAACGGCAATTACGAGGGATTGAGATGAATAAACGGCGAGCTTTCCAACTTTAAAGGTTTCGGCAAGCCCTATTACCTTGTTCATCGGACCGAGGGTTTGCCTACGGCTTCCTTCAGATTCCACCTCACGGTGGACACCCTTGCCCTTGACTAACAGTTCCTGCTGCCAAGCCTGTGGCGGATTTTCACCGCCGAGTTATCGCCCATGCCGGGCGCACCAATGAAAAAGACCGCTGCTAAAAAGCAGCGGTCTTTGATAAAAGGCTATTAATATCTTGAGTTTCTGTCGCCTTTGTCGTTGCCACCACGATATCCACCGCGATCGCCGCCACTGCTGTTTCTTGGGCGTTCTTCTTTGGGGCGGGCCTCATTAACCTTAAGGTTGCGACCGTCCATGGCAACTTCATTGAGAGCCTGAATAGCCTGTCCACCTTTAGAATCATCGGGCATTTCGACAAAACCGAAACCCTTTGATCTTCCAGTATCACGATCGATGATGATATTGGCTGTAGCTACTTCACCATGCTTGCTAAACATAGCTTTGAGTTGTTCTTCGGTTGCACTGTAGGGAAGGTTACCAACGTAAATTTTCATTCAAATAAATTCCTTAAAGACTTTGATCCAAGGTGATTTTAACTCATATCTATCGGGACACAAAACCACGCAGTAAACCTAACCGATAGCGACAAACCAAGGCGGTCTGATTAAACCCACTTCAGCATACTCGAAATATGGTACAAGGTCAATCGGGTTTGTTTTGCACATTGGCAAAATCGGTATCGCGGGGCACAAAATGTTACACACTAACAATCCCGAAAAAGCAAAATTCCTGATTCCATGGTGGTCTCCGGGGTCTTCTTCTAAGCGGGAAACGCTCTTCCATTTGTTTAAGACTTAGGTTCGCGAATCGCGAATCGCGATATGCCAAAATATGCTATAACGAAACTTCTTTCTCCGTTTGGGATCAGGTCTTACCTGTTTGCAGAAAATCGCGAGTGATTCCGGTGAAGAAGTCTGCTGACCACAGGGCCAATGATGCTGGATTGGTTACGAACAACTCAACATCCTTGCGGGCCTGCTGAAAGTCTACCTGCTGGAAGCGGGCCAACAGTCTTTCTACCAGATCATTGCCGGCAAGCTCTTCACTTTTTGCCAGATGACCGGTCTGGCGAAGACGTGCGGCGAGATGTGCCATATTCAATGGCGTTCGTCTTGAGAGATACCAGGCGTAATCGTAAAAATCGCGCCCTTTTACCCGGTTTTCCCAGCTGCGACAAAGCAGTGCATGGACTTTTCCGGCAAAAAGGGAGGGAGCATCATATATTCTGACTGAATAGGGCACGGGCAACAGTTGATATTTAAGCTCGACTCCGGCACTGGGCGGGGGATCGGTATCAAGCTCAATTTTAATGCGGAGCTGCTCATCAGGATTGACGCCACTGACAGGAGGCTTCACCGCAGCGATCTTGATTAGATGCAGTTGGGTGCCACCCTTGATGAAAGCCGACCGGACTGCCGACTGGTTGCTTTTGACCTTTTCTTCGACCGTCATTTCAAGGCCAAATGATGCAAGTTCGTCGCGCAGCGGCCTGAAATATTTTGAAAATTGAAAAGACTTGTCAGGCTTAACCAGAGTAAAAGCAAGGTCTTCTGAAAAGCGGTCGAGACCATAAAAGATGCGCAGGGCGGTGCCACC
>JAHISQ010000007.1 GCA_018818125.1 Candidatus Rifleibacteriota bacterium | reverse complement strand
GATCACATGAATTGGACCTTTGTAAGCGGCAGCCCGCTCAACCGCTTCTACCGGATTTGAACTTTCAATGACAAAATAACCCGAGCCACTCAACACTTCACAAACAAGGCCGAGAACGGCTTTATCATCTTCAACAACCATTACCGTAGCAGCAAAAGCAGGTGGCTGTTCTATCGAAACTTCTGTTGATGAGGCAGCGACTTCATTATTCAGCGGCAGATAGACATGGAACCGCGCTCCGGTGCCAGGTTCACTATAGGCCCAGATAGAGCCACCGTGTTGCTTAACTATGCCGTAAGAGGTTGCCAAACCAAGTCCTGTACCACGCTCAAGACCCTTGGTAGTAAAAAATGGCTCGAATATTCGTGAAAGCGTCTCTTTATCGATACCGCGTCCAGTGTCACTGACTGCTATAAATGCATAAGAACCCGCCTTAAGATCGGCAACCTGCCTGGCACAGGCTTCATCAAAGTCAACCTGCGAAATCTCGATAGAAAGCTTGCCACCTGCCGGCATGGCGTCGCGCGCATTTACCGCCAGATTCATCAGAACCTGCTCAATCTGACCAATGTCTGCCATCACGGGCAACGGGAAATCAGCCAGTCGCACTTCGAGTCTGATATCTTCGCCAATCAGCCGCGTCAGCAAACTTTTAAAACCCTCCACGACAGTATTTAAATCAACAGGTTTCATTTCAAGAATCTGTTTGCGGCTGAAGGCCAGAAGCTGTCTGGTCAGGCCACTGGCACGCAAGCCTGCCTGATGGATTTCTTTTATATACTCATTCTGCTTTTGGTCGGTCTGGTCGCGCGAAAGCGTGATTTCAGAATAACCCAGAATTACTGATAGAAGATTGTTGAAGTCATGAGCTATGCCACCAGTCAGCACGCCGAGCGACTCCATCTTCTGGCTATGCTGTAGCTGCTGTTCAAGAGATTTGCGCGCCAATTCTGCGTTGATGCGCTCGGTGACGTCTCTGATCAGACAGATGTATCCAAGCATCGTATTTTCGTCGCTGCGCAAACAATAAACACTGGTTTCACCAGGAAAAACACTACCGTCACTGCGCCTGAAATTTACCTGCTGCAACGTGTTGTTTGGTTTCTCCAGACCACTCAAAACATCACCAATACGATTGAAACCTTCATCAGATTCATAAATCATGCGTGTAACCTGATTGCTTATGTCTGCAACCTGAAAACCAAACATTGCTTCAAAAGCGGGGTTCCAGCCGGTAATCCGGCGGCTGGTATCAGTGACCAGAATTGCATCGCGAATGCTGTTATAAAGCAATCTGTATCTCTTTTCACTGGCAGCGAGAATTTTTTCGGCTTCTTTGCGGGCAGCAGCTTCTTTCTCCAGCTCAAACATTTTCTGTTCAAGTTTTCTGACCAGGCGCTCGTTGTATAGCTTTAACACCTCGTCATCGCCCGACTCAGTCGCAGGGACGTCTATGCGCTGGCGAGATTCTTCGATTACCTCGTTGACTATTCTTATAAGTTCTTCTGGCTCACAGGGTTTGACTACAAATCTGCTGGCACCCACTTTCATGGCAAGTTCTTCGTCTTTTGGCCCAGTGTAGGTAGCAGTATAAAAAATCACCGGAATGGCAGAAGTCCTTTCATCACCCTTAAGCTTGCGACACAGTTGAAAACCGTCCATAACCGGCATGAGAATGTCACTGATAACAAGATCTGTCCCGCCCTTTTGTAAGATATCCAGAGCCTCGGAACCATTTGAGCAACAATTCACCTCATGTCCGTTTCCGACCAACAGAGTTTTCAGGAAATAAAGATTATCTTCACGATCATCAACAATAAGAATTTTCATGGTTCACTCCGGTTTCGCTGAATCCTGTCCAACAAATTGCGATATTTCTGCGACAAAGGTATCTGGATTTATGGGCTTTTCGATATAGCCAGTGGCACCAGCTGCCAGTATATGCTCACGGTCGCCAACCATGGCGTAAGAAGTAACCGCTATTATAGGCACATTGGCAAGATCGGCATGTTTCTTGAGTTCAGCGGCGACAGCGTAGCCGTCCATTTCGGGCAGCTGAATATCAAGAAGAATCGCATCAGGTTTGTGTTGCAGCGCCGCTTCAACACCAAGCTTGCCGTTTTCAGCACCAATCACCTTGAAGCCTTTTTTTTCTAGCAGATAGCGCATCATGTAATAATTTTGCTCGTTGTCTTCGATTATCAAAAGTGTCTTAGCCATTAGTCGACTCCTTCTTTACCGGGAAAGTAACGTAAAAGGTGCTGCCCTGACCCGGCTGACTTTTTACGTCAATGCTGCCGCCCATCATCTTGAGCAATTTGCGGCAGATAGACAAACCCAGCCCAGTACCCTCATATCTGCGGGCAAGCCCTGAATCAAGCTGACGGAAAGGCTCAAAAATAGTGGTGAGTGCCTCGGCGGTCATGCCAATTCCAGTGTCTGTGACTTCAACAAGGCAGTTTTCGTGCTCGATTCGGCAACTGATAATTACAAAGCCTTTTTCGGTAAACTTCACCGCATTATTCAGTAGATTGATAATTATCTGTTCGAGGCGACGCTCATCAGTAGTTACTTCGCCAACATCTTCAGAGATTTCCGAACGCAACTCTATGCCTTTAGCCTTTGCTATTGGTGTTAACAACATTATCGTTTTTTCAATTGATGGCCTGAGAGCAAATGTTGAGCTGGCGAGCTCCAATTGCCCTGCTTCAATCTTTGAAATATCAAGCACATCGTTAATCAGCGAAAGCAGGTGTCGGGCGCTCTTTTGTACCATGCCGAGCTGCTTATTCTGCTCGGCGTTTAGCGGCCCGGGCAGCTCCTGCAAAAGTATGCCGGCAAAGCCGATTATTGAGTTGAGCGGCGTGCGCAACTCATGCGACATGCTCGCCAGAAAAGCAGATTTAATCTGATCTGCGTCCTCGGCTCTCTCCATTGCAACCGCCAGTTCAACTGTTCGATCCAGCACACGCCGCTCAAGTTCCGCATGGCTCTGCTGCAACTGTAAAGTTCTTACGTTTACCTGGCGGTTGAGCAGCAGACTGCCGGCGAGGCTTAGCAACAGGAAGCCAAGCAGAACCAGAGCGATGATTTTGAGTTCCTGCGAAATCTTGAATCTGACACTTTCTGCAGTCCAGCGCCTGAGCGACTGGTAATATCGTGATGCAGGGTCCTGCTTTAGAGCTTTCAAATGCACATCTATTCGGTCGAGCAGATAGTGGTTTTTCCTTGGCGGCGCAGCAAAATGTAATGCCGATGGGCTGAAAATAACAGCCGTGTCTTCGAGACCTTGTTTTCGCGCATGCATGTTGCCATAGAACTGATTTGTAATTGCAGCATCAGCCTCACCGGCCGCAACCATTTCAAAAACCTTTTGATAATCAGACGCCCCGATCAGGGTAATATTCAGATCAAAGCTTTGAGCCATAGCCGCAAAAGATGTCTGCTGAACCGAACGATCAAGCACCACTATCTTCTTGCCCTCAAGGTCGAGTAACGACTTAATACCGCTGCCGCTGCGAGCATAAACCTGGAACCACGACGACAGGACTGGCACGCTATGAAATGAGAAATTGCGGGCGCGATCAGCAGTGTAAGCAACATCTGGCATAAGATCAATCTCGCCACTCGCCAGCCGATCAAGCCCTTCCCCCCATGTGCCGGGCACGAAGTGCAGCTCCCAGTCTTCGGCGGCAGCAACGCAATCGATTATGTCAATAAAAATACCGGAGGACTTGCCAGATTCGTCAGTAAAAACCTTAGGAGCATTCTCATAAACTCCAACTCGAACCACCTGTCTGGCAACCGCAGGATAGAGGAGGCAGCAAAATGCCGCTACCAATATCGTAGCGCCTAAAACATTGAATTTCTTTGTCAACAAGCCTCTCCTGACAGCCGGAATGCTCTTCTGCGCAGAACATTTTCAGCTTAACCACTCTCCAGAACTTCTTTATTTTTTCATTGTAATTGAAACAAACAGCATTAGCAATCGCTCTTTGCAACGCCTGCTGAATTCGCCTGCTGAATTCTTGGCCCAATTGTGCTATATATTAGCGCAAAAGACATCGCGCCCAAAATATCTGTGGCGCGCCAGCGAAAGGAACATTATATGTGTGGTGTAATCGGACTCATTCTCGCTAAAGATTCTGAGAAAATGGGGCAAACCGCCTGCCAGCTGCTGCGCATGCTTGAGTATCGCGGCTATGACTCTACCGGCGCGGTGATTCAGGACGAAGCCGGCAACATCAGCCTCAAAAAAGACATCGGCGCGCCAAGCAAGGTCGTCTACGATCTCGGCGTTGACAAGCTCACCGGCCAGATCTTCTGCGGCCAGGTGCGCTGGGCAACTTTTGGAGCGGTAACCCGCGAGAACGCGCAACCCCATGAGGTCAGCTGCCACACCCACATCTACGGCGCCCACAACGGCAATATCACTAACTGCACACAGCTCAAGGAATGGCTTACTTCGCTCGGCCACAAGGTGGCAAGCGACAATGATGGCGAGATGGTCGTACACACCGTTGAGCACTATTTTGCCGAGGAGCTCAAGCTTAAAAACGAAAACGACATGCAGGTCAGATATGATGCGCTAAAAACCGCTGTAGTGCGCGCCTGCCAGAAAACCACCGGCTCGTTTGCCGCCATTATCGTCGACCCGGTCGCCCGCCGCACTGTGGCAATAAAAGCAGGAAGCAGCCTGTATATCGGCAAGGGCTACACACCTGAACTCAACGATTTTCACCTCGCGTCATCGGATCTGGCCTCAGTCCTGCAGCTCACCAAGGTTCTCATCCCGATCAAAGAAAAGCAGTTCGCCATCTTCGACAGCAGCGACTTTACCCTGTTTGATATTCGCGACGGCAAACAGCTCGAACACAACTGCCAGCGCAGCCTGCTCAAGGTTGAAGAAACCCGTCTGCAACACCCTTATCGCTACTTCATGGAACAGGAAATCTTCAGCCAGAGCACAAACACCGCCAAACTGATCGGCCTTTTCTCAGGCGGCAATGATATCATCAGACTGCTACGGGGAAACATTTCGGCACATGCCAATTGCTATGAGCAGATCAGCGAGCGTCTGCAACAACTCGCCTTCATCACCGAGCACGACAAATTTTTGGAAGAGGTCGGTGAACTGTTCAAGTCGCCACAGATTGCCCAACTCGACAAACTTTCCCTGCAACTCGAAGCAAAAAAAATACCACTGGGACTGGAATCAGGCTTTGCCTCACTGCTCGAAGACGTGCGCAAAGCGCTCGACGAAATCGGCAGCAAATATGCCAGTGCCTCGCTTATCAAGCTTCTTGACGGTATTTTCGAGTTCGAAAATATTTGCCTGCTCGAAAAGCGCATGCACGAGTTCGTAGATATCATCGTTAAGGCCCGAAAAAACGGTGATTCAATCTACATTCTGGCCTGCGGCACCTCTTTTCATGCTGCCAAAACCGCACCGCTGTTCTTCAACGAAATCGCAGGTATTTCGGTAACGCCACTGCTTCCAGGAGAATTCAGGGCGCAGTGTACACGATCGCTCGGCGCTAATGATGTCGTAATCGGTATCAGTCAAAGTGGTGAAACCAAAGATCTGATTGATGTTTTCAGCTTCCTCGAAGAAAATTATCCGCAGGCAAAACGCATCTGCATTCTCAACAACACCAACTCGACGCTGGCGCTCGAAAAATCAAATCTTTACGTGCCTCTCTTCTGTGGCCCAGAAATTGCAGTGCCAGCGACCAAAAGTTTTTTAAACCAGCTGCTGGTCTTGTATGCGCTGGCGCTCGAAGTCAAATCGAGCCTCGAAAAAGATGGCGGCGGTAAAATCGGCGACGGTCTTCCCGCCAGCTTTCACTTTGAGGAGATGAAGAAAATCCCGGGCCTGATCGATCTGACGCTGAAAACCACGCAGCAGGAAACCGAAATGGTCGCAGAACAGCTCTATCTCAAACCAAGCATGCACATTCTGGCAACACGCATTCTCGGCATTGCCAAGGAAGGTGCGCTGAAGATCAGGGAAATCGTGCTCAAC
Organism: Candidatus Rifleibacteriota bacterium; assembly: GCA_018818125.1. Classification (GTDB taxonomy): domain Bacteria; phylum Muiribacteriota; class Ozemobacteria; order Ozemobacterales; family Ozemobacteraceae; genus Rifleibacterium. The sequence continues at coordinate 22,697 of JAHISQ010000007.1, read as the reverse complement.
CACACTGAGGGCTTTGAAGGCTCCGAATTCAAACACGGTCCCAATACCATTCTCGGGCTGAATTCGGTGTTCGGGCTCGATGCCGTAGCCGGACTGATGGCGCAACTCGAAGAAGTGCTCTATTTTGTGATTGAGAACAAGAAAGGCGAACAGCTCAAGCCGCGCGGCCTTCTGCGCATGTTCAAGGCGATCAACGAGTATGCCTTCAAGGATCTGCAGCCAACCTATCTGAGCGAAGAAGAGCGCGAGATTTTTGACGAAGTGTTCAAGCATTTCAATATTTTTGGCAGTCTTTACGACAATTACCCGCTGATTTTCGTCACGACACCACGCAAACGCGACATCAATCTGACCATCTCACAGATAAACACTCACAAGATCAGGGGCGCAAACGTCTACCTGATCGCTGAAGACAATAACGACCTGCGCGAAGCCGTGTCGGTGGCGCCGTCAATGACTTACCCATACAAACATGGCTACATCACGATTCCGCGCACTGACTCGAAAATTCTCTCGATCTTCTCAATCACTGTGGTGCTGCAGATGCTGGCCCTCAAGATGAGCCTGAAAAAAATGGAATTCATGAACCGCCTCGAAATCGCCGACCACGGCGTTCACCCTGATGTCCCCAAAAACGTCAGCAAATCAATAACCGTCGACTGAACCAAGCCTGGCCTGGCTGATGCCAGAGTGAGCCCTGGAGCTGACGCCAACTCGGGAATGGTTTGTTATGGGTCTTAAATGAATGCAGCCAGGACTTGACGCTGCCGATCGATCGTGATATCGTAAAAGAGCAAGACGCCTATCAAGAGAGGGATATCCAGATGATTGTTGTAAAAGTTTCGCCAAAATATCAGATAGTTATTCCTGAAGAAGTCAGAAAAAGCATGAAAATCAGACCTGGCGAAAAAATTCAGGTAATTCAATATGAAGACCGTATTGAGCTGATTCCAGTGCGTTCGATCAAACAGATGCGTGGCATTCTCAAAGGTATCGACACCAGTGTCGTCAGAGATTCTGACAGAATATGAACCTCGTCGACTCGTGCGGCTGGCTGGAATATCTCGCAGACGGCCCAAATGCCGATTTTTTTGCTTTCCCTCTTTTTAAAACCGAACAGCTGGTGGTCCCGGTCATCTGCATTTATGAGGTTTTCAAAAAGGTTCTTGCCGAAAAGAATGAGGACACAGCTCTTCAAACCGTGGCGTTGATGCGGCAAGGACTGGTCATCGACATAGACACGACTCTGACTCTTAACGCTGCCAAAATCAGTTTCGACCTGAAAATTCCGATGGCTGACAGCCTTATTCTGGCCGTTGCCAGGGCTCACAAAGCCATTATCTGGACTCAGGATCAACATTTTAAAAACGTTCCAGAAGCCAGGTTTAAAATAAAACGCTGTTGAAGCATCAGAAACCAGAAGCTGCCTTTCATGATCTGTCTCCACGTCGCTCTAAGCCTCTACCTCTACCTCTACATCTTCAGCTTCAGCTTCATCGATAAAGAGGTGTTTTTTCTGCCTGCCGCATGAAAGGTTTTCTTTACGTGCTCAGACAGCATCTTAGCTACCTGAACAGGCTGCCGCTAAATTCGACGCCGACCGGGCTGAACTGCAGAGAGTCCAGCGAAGCCTGGTAAGGCAATGCGTTAAAATCCCAGATCGGATTGAGCCAGTCGAGCAGCATCTTGTTCAGCTCTGGAGTAAGCGGCTGCTCGTTCATTTGGCCATCGAGAATTTCGAGCGAAATCTGGCTTCCTGACGCTTTAACACTTACAGTTGCAGCGAATGGCGACATCTGTTGCGGCAGGAACATGAAAGGGTTACCGGGAACCTTCTGCAGATCAATTTTGCCGCTGACCATAACCCTGTCGTTACCAAAATCAAGAACTACGCTGTCAAAAATCCGGCGACCGGCTGAAATACGGTTCATTTCACGACTAATGAGATTTTGAACGGCGCCAGCTTCAATAAAGGCTTCAACTTCGATGCCGCCAGCTTCTTTCAGTGTCGAAAAGTCAAAATCATTAGTCGAAAACTTTTTCAGATCACGCTGTTCGAGCCCGGAAAAAGCAATTTTTGCGCTCTTTATCTGGGTTTCGCGAATTGTCTGATTATTCAATTCAACGACGTAATCGTTGCCGGTAAACTGCCCGGGCACCCTGAAAACTTCGCGGGCACAACGCAGCGCCTCGCGCTCAAAATGCGCGATCTCGCGGGCGCCAGTAGTCAATGCAAAGGCAGCAACTCCTGACAGCACAAACAAAGCTAGCGCAATAAAACCGACCAACTTTTTCCCAAAAACCTCTGAAATGGTGACCATAATTGCCTCTCTGATTTAAAATACAGCTGTAAAACTCGCCTTCTTATGATACCAGCATACCACCAGATTGAGAATGGGCAGCAGAATCATTAACCGATGAGTTTTTGCGACCCAGAACTATGGCTGCTTCCCAGGCCAGAAAAACCGCGAGCAGCAGCAGAATGCCAGCGAGACCTGCCAGCAGATAGCCCTGTCGGGCGAGGTTGGCACTGATAACATTGATCAGGGCACAACAGGTGACCAGAAACATCACAACCATCGGAACCGTTATAAACAAGGGCTTGCGGTGATAAGAATGAAAATACCAGACAGTGATGCTCAACAGTGCAATCGAAGCAAGCAACTGGTTGGCTGAGCCGAAAAGCGGCCAGATCGCCTTCCATTGGCCGGTAAACATAAGTGCAGCTCCCGGCAGAATGGTAAGAAAAGTCGCAACATGTTTGTTTTTGAAAGGTTTCTGAATTTTTACCGGCATAAAGTCTGCAAGTTCCTGGAAGGCAAAACGACCAAGGCGGGTTGCCGTATCAAGGCTGGTCAGCGCAAAGGCTGAGACAACAAGCGAAACAAAGCTGATCAAAACACCAGGCTCGAATTTCAGCCCAGGGATCGCATTGATCGCCTGCGCCATACCGTTCGAAAAGACTCCCACTGGCCCTTTGGCCGCGAGCTCAACCGCGAAGGTGTCGGAGCTCAACATCACTGCAGTTAAGAGAGCAAGAATACCCAGAAAGGTCTCAATCAACATCCCGCCAAAAGCAACCGGCTTGGCATCAGTTTCACGGTTGAGCTGCTTGGCGGTGGTTCCTGAGGCGACCAGCGAATGAAAACCGCTGATGGCACCGCAGGCAACGGTTACAAAAAGCATCGGAAACAGATAGCCCAGTGATTCAGCTTTAAAGGCGGTAAAAGCCGGAAAAACAATCGCCGGATTGTAAAACAGCATACCGATGAAACCTGAAAACAACAAAATATAGAGCAAAAATGAATTCAGATAATCACGGGGCTGCAGCAAAAGCCAGACCGGTGCCACTGAAGCAATGTAGATGTACACCAACAGGACATATATCCAGGTGGATTCAGCGGCGTTGACCGGATAGCGCTGACCAAGCCAGATCATTACGAGCAGTATTGCAACACCAACCACTGACGCCGGGGCAAGAGACAGTTTGAAGCGGTTGATGCCAATCCCAAACACTATTGCCAGCGCGATAAACATCAGCGATGAACTGGCTGCAGCCGGAACCGTTGCAAAAGTCTTGGCAACGATAATTGCAAAAGCGGCAATAACCAGAGCCAAAGTAAACCAGGTAAACAGAAGAAACAGAATACTGCCGCGACTGCCGACATGTTTTTTAATAACCTCGCCGATCGAACGGCCTTCGTTGCGAACCGACACGATCAGAGCAGCAAAATCATGCATGGCACCGAAGAAGATTCCGCCCAGAAGCAGCCAGAGAAGAACCGGAACCCAGCCGAACACAGCAGCGCTGATCGGGCCGATAATTGGCGCGGCACCGGCAATAGAAGCGAAGTGGTGCCCAAGCAAAACTGGTGCCGGGGCCGGCACGTAATCAACATTATCGCGCAGCCTGTGCGCCGGCGTAATCAGTGTATCGTCTACACCAAACTTTTTAGCCAGCCACCTTCCATAAAGCGCATAAGCAGCAATCAAAAGCACCATCGAAAAGATCAAAACAAGCGAACCACTCATTTCCACACCCCTGCAATGTTTTCGATAATATTACTCCTGCCCGAAAAAAAATGCAGCAATTTTTGCCGCTGGCTATCTAGTGGCGACGATCCTGATAAAGCCGACGAGGCCGATTAAGACAAGTGCAGAACATTTTCTGCATAATTTATCAATTTCAGGTTTCTGTGGTATCTTTTAAAGGAGCCTTAACCGGCTGCAACTATATCTTTGTCTGCGAAAGTGATGACATGGAAAGAAAAGAATTCGAACTGGTACTCAAAAGAGCGCTTGAATTGCAGAGCCTGCAGAAAACACAGCAGAAAGCACAGCAAGAAGAAAGCTTCGCACTCGAAGACCTGCAATCTGCTGCCAATCGTCTTGGCATCGACCCGGCAATACTAGACGAGGCAATGCGTGAGACTAACAAGAAGTTCAAGAAGTTTCATTTTTCTGAGAGCCCGGAACAGGTAAGAGAAGACTTTTTGAAGCATTTTTTGATGAACGAAACGGTTGTCGGCCCGGGCATGTCGATGGTAAGAATAGATCACGCCTCGATCAAAACCGGCACTAACAATCCAATCAGAGCATATCATCCAGGTGCCCCCGAAATAGATGCGCATATCGAGTTTGCAGCCGCAGCAGAAGGCGGCACCAATGTAAGCTGGTCAGGTAACAGCGAGATACGCACACGCACCAAAGTTCTGGTTAGCGGCTGGCCATTTCTGGTTCTGATACCGCTGATATTTTCAGTATTGGCGCAAGGAACGACTCTGCTACCCCTGCTGCCATTAGCACTGGTTTTCTTTTTAACCTCAATGGTCATGCTCTGGGGAATAAAGCACAATGGTAGAAGGCTTGAAGTCTCTCTCAACAGCTATTTTCAGAACTGCCAGACCCTCGACGAAATCGAAAACCAGAAACAACTTAAAAACGAACTCAAACAGCTCAGAAAGCAGGTCGAAACCAGCCAGACAAGCATGGACGACAGCGTCCTGCGTGAGCCCATGCCGGAACTCCAGGATGACCCGGATGGCGAGCAGTCAGATAGCCCGCGACCGCCATCTGGCAGGCTCAAAGAGTGAGCAAATTTCTCAACTACCTGCTTTTGGCAGTGCTGATTGTCTCGGCCCCTTTGCCATTACAAGCTGAAACCATTGTTAAATCAAGCTCGCATGGCGCACAGACCAATAAAAATACGAATGCCGGAGAGGAAAGAAATATGTCGTGGTTTGAGACTTTAACCGGATTTCGCGAAGAATCGCCTGATCAGGTGCGCAAGAACCTGGTCGTTGAGGGCAACATCCTCAAATCACTGGTGAACAAAAAAGCCTATATCTGCGGCCAACTGGAAACCCCGACACTTGACGAACTCAGACAGCGCGTCAATGCCATCGCCAGCTCTAGCGGCAAATTAAAGCTGCTCTCAGTGGTTGGTAATGTACAGAACATGCATGTCGACAGCTTGAATGCCGGCGCCATGTTTCAGGTTGCCTCTCAGTTCAACCTGCTCGAAATGGTGGGGCCACAGGTAGTTCCTGAGCGCGGCGTAGCTATTTATGAGCACGACCACACCCAGGGCCCGGCCTGCGCAATTTCAGCCGGTGCCGGCACAATTTACCGCAACTATTTCGCGCCGGTTAACGGCCAGATTGGCCAATCAGCCGACAACCAGATCGACTGCCTCGCCGACCTTGGAACTGCGCTGGGCAACGCCGACAACCACCTCTGGAAAATGCAGAACGGCTACGCCCTCCCCACCCTGGCGGCACTCGAAGAAATCAACGCACGCCTGCAGTCTGCTGACGAAGCCGGGCGCGACAAGCTGCGCGGATTGCTGCGCATCGGTGTACAGTGGCAGGTCGAGGTAACTCTCAAAGACGCCGGACACACTGTCTCGCAGGCATACTGCTCAGCGCTGCCGGTTACCTACTCAAACATTGCCGCCCGCCACTGGGAAAGCTTCGCCCGCCTGGTCCTGGAAGCTTCATACGAAGCGACTATCTGCGCCGCTATTCTCAACGCACAGCAAACCGGCAGCAACCGCCTTTTTCTGACCATGCTCGGCGGCGGCGCCTTCGGCAACGACAAAAGCTGGATTCTCGACGCAATAAAGCGTTCAGTCAACCTTTACCAGAACCACAATCTCGAAGTGTACATAGTCAGCTACGGTTCAGCCGACCCTGATGTTTTGCAGCTCATAGAGGAGTTTGCAAAGCCCTGAGACAAGACCGGCAAACTTAGCGCTGACAAGAGTTTTCTCGCTCGTCTTAACCATCTTGAAAAGCTCAGTGGTAGAATGAGCTGTCTTAATCGCCAGATCGGGAGGAAGCTTTGACAAAAATTCTGCTGGTTGCCGTTCAGATTCTGCTGCTGGCTCATTTGGCCTGGGGGCAGACCGCGCCGACTCCACTCGGGCACGGTTACGAATTTACAAATAATGGAAAAGTTCCTGGGGCCGAATTTCCGCAGATGTATGTGAAGAGTTCCCCTGAAACTGGTCACCTCGAAGGTACAAAAAGCTTGCAGGAAGCTGCGCATAGCAATTCGCGATATCTTTCGCGAATTGCTGCCGAAAACATTTTTGCTGTCGGCAACCTGGAAATCTCTGGGGAACAGCTCAAAAAAGCCGCTGAAATTGTTGGCAAATTTGCCGGCAGCGGCCGGACAGAAGTGCTCAAGCCACTCGCCTGCTTCCAGATAAATGGTGAAGATGGCAGAGGCAACGTGCACTTCACCGGCTATTTTACCCCCAGGCTCGAAGCACGCGAAAAACCTGACAATACATTTAGATATCCGATATACGGCATGCCCAAAGGTCGCCAGACGCCTGCGCGAAAGGGCATCGACCATCAGAATGCACTGGCGGGCCAGGGGCTGGAACTCGCATATACCAGCAGTCTTCTCGACAACTTTTTTCTGTCGGTGCAGGGTTCGGGAATACTTGATTTCGGCAACGGCAAAACAAAACAGATCGGTTATGCCGGCGCCAATGGCCATCCCTATCGAAGCGTTGGAAAAATGCTGGTTAGCAATGGTTCCATACCGGCTGACAAAATTTCATTGCGGACGATCCGTGAATGGTTTGCCGCAAATCCTGAGCAACTGATACCAACGCTCAGCAATAACCCGTCTTACACCTTTTTTAAGTGGCGACCAAACGCAATAACCGGTGCGGCCGGGGTACCTCTGGTGGCAATGCACTCGATAGCGGTCGACAAATCCTGTATTCCTTACGGCGCCTGCCTGCTGGCCGAGATTCCTGTTCTTAACGCGAACGGCGTGCTGACCGGACACCAGTGGCATATTCTTTTCGCTCACGACACCGGCGGGGCGATCCGCGGGCCAGGGCACATCGACCTGTATCATGGCCAGGGCAGAGCCGCCGGCGACAAGGCTGGCGACCTGCATCACTACGGGCGCCTCTGGCTCATGCTTCCCAAATAGGCATTTTCTTAAGTTTGGGGCAAGGCAACGGAATTGTTTTATGCTTGTAACAAAATAAGATAAGCTGGTTGTTGGAGATTAATTAACCATAAATTCTTAGCAGGAGACAGAGAAATGAGTGGTAGCCAGACCGAGGGTGCGGCCCTGACTAAAGAAGGCCTTTTTCGAATGTTCGCAGAAGAAGCCTGTCGCGATGGGGTTCTTGAAGAATTCGAAGCAAACATTCTTTTGAATGTAGCTCGCTTTTTGCGCCTTGAAAAAGATGAGGCACAAAGGATTCTCAGCGAATCAAAAGACCGCTACGAAAAGGGTTTGCTTGGTGAACAGCGCCCACTTGAACCACGATGTCTGTATCAAAGGGCACTTGCGGCTGTTTATGCCGATGGCAAGGTTGACCACCTTGAAGAGCAAATGTTGGCCGGGTTGCGCAAGATGTTCAATATTACCCTTGAAGAGCACGAAGGTTTTCTGAAAAGCATTGGTTCGATTAGCGCTGCACCAGAACCTCCAGTTCCGCAACACCAGCCAGGCAGCACTACCGAACACCTGGCCAGACGACTGGAATTTAACCAGCAAAAAGCCTGGTTCAAAGATCAATGCAACTGGCATGCTCCTCTGCAACGCGCTTCTGATGAAGCAAAGCAGGCCTGGCGGCGTTTTTTAGACGGACTTCTTCAGAGCGACGAGAATGAGGTATACAATGCTCTTGATGCTATAGATGACATTCTCAATCAATTAAACTCAATATCTATGCCAGATGTTCTATTGGCTCTGGGTGCACTGCGCTGGTCAAGAGTATTGCTTAAGACCCGGTTTGCTGATGATGATTCCATGTCTGCACGCACCTGGCCTGGTGCAGACATATATAACCGTCTTTGCATAAAAATGGGCCCGATTCTCATTTCGATTGATCATCTTCGCATTCGCGAAGGTCTCGAAGAATACGGCAGCATGGCTTTTGTTCATCTTCTGGAAGACCTGTGCATGCTTATTGAGCGGCGGCATGCTGAACCGATGATGGGCCTGCAGGAGCTTCTTAGAATGCTTTTCCGGGTTGTGACGAAATCAAGCGTTACACATCTGGCGGCGGAACTCATTAAACCTCTCGCTGCACAAGCACACAATCAGGGAGGGGCAGTTCTTGACAATTTTATTGAAGTCTGCCTGGCAATCTGCGACATCCAGCCACAGAACCATCCGTTGGTAATTGAAGCGAATCAAGCTATTCTAAAAATAGCACCCGAAAAAAGTCGGTTTCCAAAAGATTACCAGCCAACCAATCGACCGTCTTGCAAGCCAGGTTATGAGACTGCTGTGCACAGGCTTGAGCGACTCATTGACGAAGTTAATCAGAAGCAGGAAAATGAGCGAAGTCTTGTCGCAGCCCTTGCAAATGCCGATCTTTCTGCTATTGATACAATAACTCAGGAAGTTTGCCAAGTTTGTAACAATAAAGGTCTTGATCCGCAGATGCTATTAGATCAATATCTTGTTGCTATGATCCTGCCAGAGCTTTCTGGTTATCAAAGGCCGGTGATAGCATTTTTCGCATTGGGCAATTCAGAGGGGCATCACGAAGAGCTGAAAGGTGGCTGGATCGATGTCTTGTTAAAGCCACTTGAACAAAACAGGCTTCAGGTAATACCGGATTTTCCGATGTTCTCATCAACTGAGTTTCTCTCTATTTCATCGCATGAAGCTGAGATTAAAAAGTTAAAAGAGTCACTTCACCGCTCCGGCGGAGCCTATGATATAGCTCTTGTTGATCCCGGACGAAAAAGTGCCCGCATCTGGCAGCAGGTTGGAGATCTTGATCCGACCGGCACTCTTTATCGGGTTGATCGCGAACTGTTGCCGGCGAAAAACGATGCTGAAGCGCTTCAATCTCTTGATAACGCTTTTGCGGGCCAGCCATGGCTTTCGCGGGCAATGATTCGGAAAGGTCTTATTGCGAAGCGGTCTGGTGACATGGAAGCGGCAAGAAAGGCTTTTGAAAAGGCCGTGGAAGTGCAACCACACGACCCGCATGCGCTTACCAGACTTGGTGTGCTTGATAAAAATGAAACTCGTATGGAATCATGTGAAGAGTTGCTGTTGAAGTCCCTGAAGATACTCCCGACCCAGCCATCAGCAATCGTTACCCTGGGTTCTAACATGCTTGGGAAACTTGCCGGTGAAGATTCGAGTGCTTTGCCTTTCTGGGATTATTACATTGCCGGGCTAAATGCATTTCAGGAAAATGGAGAGGACTTCAAGCAGATCGCAGATGTAAGCAACTCTTTCGATCGGACGTTGGCCAGAAATGCTATTACCATCCCGGTGGATACGATTTTTTATCTTTAAGCAGTTCTATGCGTTCTTTGAAGGACATTTTTTTTAAGGCGCGCTGCTCATAAAAACGAGGCTGTTTCATATTTCTATGAGACAGCCTCGCTTTATTCAGCAAAAGAACGGGAGCGGTCAGCTATTCAGGCAGAAAGCGGACTTCGCTCTGGAGGCCTTCGGGGTCGATGAAGGTCTGAACGGAAATGGCTCCGATGCCCTTAAAGAAGTCAGGAACCGGTTTGAGAGCGCCGCCGGAGACGGTGCCGTGCACACTACACGAGACCGGCAGATCGGTCGAGTATTTGCCGCCGCCGGGGCATGTGGGCGCTGCTGAGTAAAGTATCTTGTAATATTTCGCCACCTGGTCAGGCTGAAAGGTTGAGACGAAGTGAATGTTTTTGAGATTTTCCTGGCATGAATCGCGCTGCGATCTGGCTCTGATTTCGAGCAGATCCGGACGCATCAGCCTGATGTTTTTCGGGTAAAAAACCAGGTTGAAATTGCCGATCAGTGCGCCTTTTTCGTTTTTTTCAGGCTGTTCCAGTTCAAAGAAAAGCTCTTTCTTGCTTGCCATAAGCAGAAAACCATCACGACTGGTGAGATAATATGTCTTTCTGATAGCGAACAGGTTAATCGAAAGAACGTACATCTCAACTCCATTCTCTTCGAGGCGATCAAGCTGCAAAGCAGGATTTAAAAACATTCCCCCCTGGTTTCGGGTTGCTTCGATTTCCATCTGGATCCAGCCAATGATCGACTCATAGTGAGCAGGGTCGGTCAGTTCGAGAGCAAAAAGAACCGGCGAGAACAAGCTGAGAACGCCGGGCGTGAGAACCATGAAGTCGCCTGCCCGGCCGCCGCCGAAAGCGCCGAGAACGCCACGGGCAAGAAGGTTTGAATCCCAATGGAACAAAAGAGGATAATCGGCGAGATGAGCCCATATACAACCGGTAAACCAACGCCTGATCAACTCGATCCGTTGCTCCTGCTGTGGACTGCCACGCCATAAACCCGGCAGAGGAAGCGTATCAGCCTTCAGGTTTGCGCCGATCTTCAAAATACCAGTCTTCAGTTTCGGTCCGGGATTCATCGCCTCGTGCCGCACATTTTTCTGCAATTCACTGTAGACACCATTTTCGACAAGAGGCATGATCAGCAGGCGACCTCTGAAATCCGGTTCAGTCGTAAAGACAAACCCGATCGGATCGAAAAACTGCGTAAAATACTGATTATACTGGGCAACAAACTGCGCATAGCCGCCGGCTTCTTCGGTAGTAACCTCAACTGGCAGGCACTCACTTACTGGCGTCATCCGGCCAAAAGTTCGATGCAGCGAGCAGCGGATCTCACTGTCGACAAGCTCATAGGTTCCGCCTTCTGGACACTGCGGCGAAGAACTAAGCTTGCCATCATTGACCATGATTTCATGTGTCTGCAGCAGAGTATTTCGAATACAGTCGAGCCGATGTTTAGTCGCAATTTTGTAAGCAGGCCCGATGAGCTTTCTGATAAAGGCATCAGAAAGAAAACTGAATATGCGATCTGGTGCAGCAAAATTCTTTTCTATGTGCTCGTAGAAATAGTGCAGATCAAGAAATTCAGTCAGAGCTGGAGCTTTTTTATCAATGACTGTGATGATTTTTTCCATGAGAACAGGCGAATTACAGATGATCTGGTGACCCTTTGCTGTTATGCGATATGATCTAAAGCGAAAATCAGAAGAAGTAAAAGCCTGAACCTGTTTGCCGCCAAGCGTCAGCGTACTTTCGGTAATCGTCGGGTTCTCCCGGCAAAACTCAGCAGCAGTCATTGCGAGCTTTTCGCGCAAAAGCGTTTCATTAGTGATCTTAAGAAATACCGCGATAGCGCTTCCTTCGAAAATAAAGGGGTCTTCGCTGACAAAAAGTATGTCACTCAGTGCCATATCGGCAAATAGACGGGTCAGCATATCGGTTTTGAGAAGAAGCTGATCCTTTATTCTCTTTTCAATGCTGAAATTAGAGCTCCCAGAGTCACTTCCAGCCATACTGCCAAAAGCGGCAGCCCAGTCATCAAAGAAGTCAAATGCTTTGCGAAAAGCTGTGTAGGTTGGAAAATGTATAAAAGCACAGTCAGCGGGAACCAGGCTGTATATTTCAGGAAGCACCAGCTTCGGGTTCTTGACCATTGTTCGCCACGGGTGCGAAGGTGCTTTCGGGCCTTCCAGAGTTGAGATCTTTACAAGATTACCTGCCGCACCCTCTTTAACACTGTCAGGAACAGGGTTATCAGGATCACCGTGAATCGGACAGCGCACAACGCCTGAGCTTGAGAGATTTTTCCCATAATATTCATGACCAGATCGACAAACAGACTTTTCTCTCAGGTATTTTCCCTTAACCAGAGCATCCAGATCCAGAGTATCCATCATGGTTGAGTGATCCATGTTGTACATTTCGACCGCACCCATGATGGTGCGCTGATTGGCCGCACAAAATCTATCAATTATTGGCGCGCCGTTTGTCAGGTTCACATCAGTCTGTAGAGTTTCGCGAATAGCGCTCACCCCAGTAAAAACGCTGTACAGGTCGAGACTCTGACCACGTCCCATTTCGCGGCGGGAATCACGGACGCCGAGATGTTCTGCAAGAGGTTGCCATAGATTCATTTCAGTCTTTGAAGCTTGCGCCCATTTTTTATAAGCCGGAATTCCAACCAGCGACTTTCCACTTTCTGCGCTGGCGCAGATCAGGCGAGCCAGAGGACTTTCGAGAACCTTGTCAAAAACAATGTCATAGGTGTGTTTGCCGAATACTGCCTGGAATCTGCCGGCAAAATCAGAGGGCTTGCCGGAAAGCTTCCCCCAGGCAAAGGCTTCAAAAGTGAGGTCATTACTGTACCAGTTCGACTTCACATATGATGAGACCCACTCACCTTTTTGCTGATTGCGGATTTTGATCGGGCGAGCCCGGTAATAACCCCAGAAATCCTTATCCTCGCGCTTCTGCACGAAGCGAACAAGAAAATGTGCAGCGTTGCCGATGGGATAGAACAGCAACCGGTTGCCCGGAGTCGGCTCTTGAGCCGCGGTCGGAGAAGCAGAAAAAGCCAAAATGCCGGAGCACAGGATGAGAACAAAAATGAAAAACCGGTTCATGCAAAGCCTCCCTTTTAAAACAACAATCAGCACCTGAAGTGCAGCATTGCGTCTTTCTCCTGTCGAGCTATCTTTTGACCTCGAAGAAAGAGCCATATTCCATCCGAAAATAATACCACCAAGACTAACAAATTACCAACACGCCTTACGGAGCAAATCAGTCCGGTATCAGCGTGGAACAGTGGCACCGATGATTTCGAGCCCATCGCTGACAAGGCGGGCGGTGAGTAACTGGATACCGTCACGGCTGAGCAGAAGGCGATAAGGGGTCTGCAGATTCAGCCTGATATCGAAATCTGGCCGAAAACGGTGTACAACAACTTTGGCATCTTTAATCAGCAAAAGTCGCGCGTAATCAGGGTGATCTTCGTCGCCGCGGCCTTCATAGGCTACTATCGCCAGTTGCCCGCCGACAGTGCCAGCAGCCCAGGCGCCGAGTATGATATTGCCGGGCTCACAATTGTATTCACAGAGCAGCTGCGGCTCTGTGTCAATCGAGCTAAATCTGAACACCCGCAAAGAGCTCGCACGATTTTCGAGACGCACCAGCGCATTGCCCATAAACACTGGCTCGCAAAGGCCTTCAGCCTCCCATTGCAGGTTGGCGGCGCGATCGAAAACATAGCTGCGATTGCGGCCGGTATCGCAAACTGCCAGATTCAGGCCGAGACGATCTGGTTCAATAAAGGCAATATGGCGAAAAAACATGCGCTCACCGTCAAAATCGACCTTGTTACGAAAATGGTTCCGGGCAAAGAAAACCAGTGCAGTGCGTGAATTATCAGCCACTGCCAGAACATTATCGCGAAGCAACGCAAAATCATCGAGCTGTAGATGGCCCTGTTCACGATCGGCCGCCAACAAATGCTGACTACCCTGGCGCAGATCGTAAGAAAACAGGCTGTGGCCTGCCTTGTCGAGCAGATAGACCTGGTTACTGTCAGTCTTGAGTGAATAACCTTCGAAGGCTTCCTGACCATAGCGTGCAGAAGAACTGATTCCGTCGGGCCATTCGGCGAATTTAAACAGACAAACCCGCGAGAACTTCAAGAGATCAGGCCGGTCGGGCAGCGTCTCAGCGATACGACGATTCATTTCGGCGTAATCAAGGTCACCGGTCGGCGGAGCAGACGGATCAAGAGATTGGGCAAAGCACGCAGCACCAATAAAACAGAGGTAAAAGCTCAGAACAACAATAAGTTTTTTCATTTCAGCAGCTCGATTTCAGGCAGATATGCTTTTGGGTCATTGGCAGGGCCGCTTTCAGAGTTCGCGCGCACCTCGAAATGCAGATGTGAGCCGGTTGAAACTCCGCTGTTATTGCAATACCCCACTCTCTCGCCGGTCCTTACAACAACTCCGACCGGCAGTCTGTCAGCTTTGCGCAGGTGCGCATAGCGCGTAAAAAGCGCACGTCCATCGAGATTATGCGACACCACGACAGCATAGCCGTAGCCGCCTTCCCAGCCACTTTTTATGATGCGGCCCGAACCAATGGTCATAACTTTCCAACCATCGCATTTCCAGCCAGCCAGGTCAACCCCGCTATGAAAGCGCTTCACCTTCGACACAGGGTGTACGCGCACGCCAAAATCCGACGTCAGATAAACCTTGCCATTGCCAGACGCAGCCGCGAGCGGCAGCATGTCAGCAAATTCATATTGCAGTTCGACAATACGCTCACTGGCGTCAGCCACCTTTTCGCGACTGGCATTATCCTTTTCGTCGGAAAGCTGCTCAACGGTCTGTTGGTAGTTGACAACAGCCGCACTGCGCAGGCGCTCTTTTTCGCTGCGATTCTGCGCCTGGGTAGCAAGGCGATCACGCGCCAACGCGGCGAAGAATGAAAGATCGCCGACCTGCCGGCTGCTCAAACCTTTTCCCGCTAATGAAGCGTCGATTTCGGCGAGTGTGGCCTGAATTTTTTCGATTCTGGCAGTATTTAGCTTTGCCAACTTGAGGGTGCGCACATCTCGGTAAAGTTCGACGAGAGCCGGAACATTGATTCTGCCAAGCTTCTGCTTAAGCTTCTCAACCTTGATAACGCCGGCTTGAGTGCCAACATCGAGAATTCGCTCAAGAATTTTGCGCTCTTTCTTGCCAGCCAGCTGCAGCAGCTGCTTGAGAGCAAGATCGCCATCCTGCTGACGATGGCTTTGCTCAGGCAGTTGAGGTTGATTGGGCTGATCGACCGGTGCGCCGGCACTTGCAACTGTAGCCTCAAGCTGTTCGAGGCTATAGTGCAACATTACCGACTGGACATCGACTGCCAGCAAAGGCCCACAAATCAGCAGCATGCAAAACACAAAACCAGACCGGATTTTACGCAAAATTGGCACGTTGTGTGTCTCCCGTCAATAAAATCTCTCAGGATATTTTACACCAGATTTTAGCGACCGGGATAACTTTTCAGAACACGCAAAAAAACTGGCTGAATGTCTATCGACGGGAAGCAACAAAGAGGTAAAGCAGCATGCCAAGAAACGCAACGCATACCAGAATCATCAACAGAGCTAAAATCTTGATAATCAGCTGCTTTGCTGCTGAGGGCTCTTTGGATTTTGCCTTAAATGTATATCTGCCAGCGGGAGCCTTTACGGCAACCATTTCTGATGTACCAAAGCTCTGCACATAAGTAGCCCCGGTAGCCTTTGCAATAAACTCGGCCAGTTTCTGCGCATCTACTTTTTTGACCTTCCGGTCTGAAACCGGCAGCACTCGGCCATTAAAGAGCACCAGAGTTGCGATATAAAAGTAACTTTTCGCGCCATATTTTCCATGAATCGTAACAATATCTACCGTAACCGCATGAACGCCTGAAAAGTCGCTAACTTTGCTCAGCCGTTCAAAAAACATAAACTTGAATCTGTAAAGTAGCGCGCGTTTATCAAGGTCGAGCAGGTAATAATTATCGGTGACAAAAAGCAGCAAGAGCGAAAGCATAAATGCCACAATTGCCCCCAGCATCAAAGCCGGCGAATCACCAATATTCATCTGCTGGTGACCGATAAAAATAAAAATCGGGCTTATCAGCGTGCCACCGAGAAAAAACTGCTCTAACAACGTTCTCAGTTCAAGCTTGATCCTTCGCGGCATATTTTCAGCAGCATCCATATTCCACCCCCGGCAGCTTCCACTATTTTGGAAACAGACTTATTTGTTTTCTGACCTGTTCGGGTGCGGTTCCGCCCAGACTTTTTCGGCGGTTGACGCAGGATTCAACCGACAAAACCTCAAAAATCCCGTCATTGATAAGAGGTTCGACGGACTGCATGACTGACAGATCAAGTTCTTTAAGAGTGCAACCGTGGTCTTCGGCTTTTTGAACTATTTCGGCGCTGATTGCGTGTGCTTTTCTAAAAGGAATATTCAAGTATTGAACCAGCCAGTCGGCCAGATCGGTAGCCTCTGGGAACCCTTCGCCAGCTGACTTCAACATTCTGTCAGCATGAACACGCATATCGCTGATCATTCCCTGCATTGCGCAAATGCAGAGGTTCAGCGAATCATGTGCATCAAAAACCGGCTCCTTATCTTCCTGCAGATCTTTTGCATATGAAAGCGGAAGCCCTTTCATGGTTATCAGCAGTGACGTCAGGTCGCCGACAATCCGCCCTGATTTGGCGCGAATCAATTCGGCGGCATCAGGGTTTTTCTTCTGGGGCATAATCGAACTGCCCGTTGTGAAAGCATCTGACAGAGTGATGAAATGGCAATGGGTCGAACTCCAGATTACCATTTCTTCGGCAAGACGCGACAGGTGAACAGCGGCGATTGAGGCTGCTGAAAGATAATCAAGAGCAAAGTCACGATCAGAA
The DNA here is from genome assembly GCA_018818125.1 of Candidatus Rifleibacteriota bacterium. GTDB lineage: Bacteria > Muiribacteriota > Ozemobacteria > Ozemobacterales > Ozemobacteraceae > Rifleibacterium. The sequence continues at coordinate 5,963 of JAHISQ010000007.1, read as the reverse complement.
ACGGAGTCGAGAGAGTTTTTTGTCGGGCAATCAAATCCGAGAGCCTTCGCCGTCTGCTCGCGATCGATCTCGAAGGTTGTTCCAGCCAGGGCAGCAGCGCCGAGCGGGCATTCGTTCATTCTTTTGCGGGCATCTGCAAACCTGGACCGGTCACGCTTGAACATTTCGCAGTAAGCCATTAAGTGATGCCCGAGAGTAACTGGCTGGGCGGCCTGCAGATGGGTATAACCCGGCATGATGGTTGCAGCGTGAATGGTTGCCTGCTCAATCAGAACCTTTTGCAGGGCATGAAGACATTCTCCGGTGCGATCGAGCGCATCGCGTATCCACAGCTTAAAATCGACAGCAACCTGGTCGTTGCGAGACCTCGCAGTGTGCAGTTTTCCGGCTGCATCTCCGATTATCTGGGCCAGGCGATTTTCGATATTCATGTGAATATCTTCAAGCTCGATAGTGAACTGAAAGGCGCCAGATGCTATTTCTATTTCGATCTGATCAAGGCCTTTTAAGATCATTGCGCCATCTTCGGAACTTATGATTCCGCAAGAAACAAGCATCTGGCAATGTGCCCGCGAGCCCCTGATATCTTGTTCGGCCATGCGCTGATCAAACGCGATGGAAGCGTTCAGCTTCTGCATTATCTCTGACGGGCTGGCAGTAAAGCGCCCACCCCACATTGGATTCGCCTTGTTTCCGATTGTCATCTGTTCCTTTTCTGCATGATTTTGTGATGCGCCATCATTCTGATTGAATTAATCCTGATAAATCCCTTGGCGTCCATCTGGTCGTAGCCACCCTCTTTGTCCATAGATGAAATTTCAGAGTCATACAGAGAGCTTTCACTCATGCGTGAAACCGGGTAAACACTGCCCTTATACAGCTTAACGATAACGTTTCCGTCAATCGCTTCCTGACTCTTGTTTATTGCCGACATGAGAAATTCCATTTCGGGGCTGAACCAGAAACCATTGTAAATAAGCTCTGAAATTTTAGCAGTAAGCATGTCACGTAAGCGCATGACTTCGCGATCCATGGCTATTCCCTCAATATCAAGATGTGCAGCATGAAGAATTGTGCCGCCTGGTGTTTCGTAAACACCTCTTGATTTAATGCCAACGAAGCGGTTTTCGACCATATCTAGCCGTCCGATTCCGTTATTACTGCCAAGTTCATTTAAATATTGAAACAGTTCAAGAGCGTCAGTTCTAACTTCGCCGTCATTGAGATTTTCAACTCTGACAGGAATTCCATCCTTAAACGTGATGTTGACTCTGGTTGCTTCATCAGGAGCATTTTCCGGAGAAACTGTTTTTGAGTAAATATCTTCTGTGCATTCCACCGAAGGATCTTCGAGAATTCCGGCTTCGTGGCTGATGTGAAGAAGATTGTCATCTTCGCTGTAAGGTTTAGACTTCGATGCGCCAACAGGAATGCCGTGCTTCTCGGCGTAGTCAAACATGTCGGGTCGGCCTTTGAAATCATCGAGAAATTCCTGCATTTTCCAGGGAGCAAGCACTTTCACATCTGGTTTCAATGCATAATATGCCAGCTCAAAGCGAACCTGGTCGTTTCCTTTGCCAGTCGCACCATGCGAAACATAAGCGGCATTCTCTTTTATTGCAATTTCGATCTGGCGCTTGGCAATAATCGGACGTGCAATGGCAGTTCCGAGAAGATAGCGGTTTTCGTATATGGCGTTGGCTTTAAAAGCTGGAAAAATATAATCAGTAACAAATTCACGTTTCAGATCTTCGACATATACTTTCGAAGCGCCAATTTTGAGAGCCTTGGCCTTGGCTTTCTCGAAGTCTTCCTTTTGTCCGACATCAGCAATGTATGCGATAACTTCGTAGCCCTTCTCGATAAACCACTGAAGGATTATAGAAGTATCCAGACCACCTGAATAAGCGAGAACTACTCTGTTATTTTCCATTACAATCTCCTGCGTAAGGTCTAAAATATTTGCCACATGTTACCCCATGTCATGTTCAATTGCTATAACGAATTAAAATTGCAGAAACCTTTGCAGGAAATTTTGTGCTGCCAGACAAACTTGCGACTTCACAAGACTTGAGCGCTGAAGCTTATAAGCAGGAGGTATTTGAAAATCTTATCTTCTTCCACAAATCAGGGGCAAAAGCATATTTATTTATTCTGACATATGACTTAAAGTGGCTAATAGCGAAACATAACGTTGTAATTCCACTAAAGATTTGCTAGCGTGAACCTGGAAAAAATCAATAAGTCACACAACAGGAATTATCATGGCAAAAAAACAATGTTTGTTGTTGTCTGGAATCTGCCTTCTATTTATTTTGCTTTTTACAATCACACCTCTTCGTGCAGAAACCGGACCTGGATTTGAACAGCGTCAGCTGAACGAAGAACTGTCCGCAGCAATCCAAAAAAATCAGCGCGAAATAGCCGAACAGCTTCTGAAAAAAGGCGCCAATCCCAATTGTTTCTGCAAAAACGATTATCTCACGGCTTACCATCATGCAATCATCTTAAATGATCCAAAGATCATCAAAATAATCAATGACTCCTGTTCAACTTTTGAGCCTGAATTGAGAAATTCAAGAGGCTCATTCGGTCTGGCAGAACAAATCTATGTAATTCTAAAAATCCGCCGAGCCCTGAGAAAAGGCGAACACACCGGTAACGAGCCAATAGATCCCGAAAAAGAAAGCGCTACAATATCCAAAAGGCTTGAAGGAACTGTCAATCTAACTAAATTTCTGCTCGCCAGCAATCTCAATTCATTTAATGGTTCCACTGAAGTAATCGATCTTATCCAGCAATCTTTGACACTGGCTCTGAATTCAATTGATACAGAAATGGCAGAACTGCTTCTAGCCAATGGCGCCAAAATAGAAGAGTCACAGACTGTTTCGCTTGATCCAGATTTTTTCTATTCTTCTACCCAGGCAGCAAAACCGCGCATTTTATCAGCTTTTGAAACATTTCTGGATTTCCTTAAGTCCCATGGAATATCAATTAATGTCAGCGGTGAAGTAAATCATGTAAAGCATATCTCTCTTCTTTTGCAAGTTATCGTTATTAACGAGAGCCTGAGCCCAAAACTCGCAGAGATACTGATCAAGCGAGGAGCAAACCTTTTTCGAACCGATGCCGATGGCAATACAGCTCTCCATTTTGCCGTCTTAAAAAGAAATGCAGGGGCGGTTAAGCTTCTCCTTGACGCAGGTGCTTTCGCTGATACAAAAAATCTGAAAGGCTTAACTCCCCTTGGATTAACATATTCAAAAAAAGATCCTTCTATTCCTGATACAGAAATTGAAACCCTTCTTAGAAAAAGCAACGCCAGCTATCCTGTTGGTTTCAGTAAACTCTATTTAAACTATTCGCACGTTGTTCTTATTTTTTCTGCCCTATGTGCTTTGCTGACAATCATTCTCATGGTAAAAGGCAACCCTGGAACTGCCTGGAGCATGCTCGCGATAAGCCTTACCGGTTTTTGCTGGTATTATGCCATGGATGCCATGGAATTATTCAAAGGTTCTTCGAACAACTGTTGGAGCAGTTTTGAGCTCAGACCTGGGGGATTCACCTGGAGTCGACCTGACAATAGTTTGAGGGCTATGCTTCCTGCAACGCCTGCCAGTGCCGCTCTAGATCCTGCCACAGTTTCTCTGCTTGTGTTAAGTGTCATTACATCATTTCTGGGCTGGGAAAAACAGAACAATAGATTGCGCTGGGCAGGCTGTGCATTCGCCGCGCTTCCCTTTCTGATGCTTGCAATCTGGCTGACGAGCTCAACCTTTCCGGGTATGGCTGGCTGGTTTTTTGCTATTTGTGCTTTATTTGCAATCAGTCGTCTCGCGAACGAAAAGCCAGTAGCAGGCTGGAACGCTGTGATAGTAGGCTTAACTGGATTTGCCTGGTGGCTGTTTGGCGTAGCCGAAAAGGGTGGATACGGCCCACAGGAATTGGTATTTGATCCAGCACTGCTGTCTTTCTTCGGACTATCGCTCATTGCAACATTTCTCAGATACAAAGAGTCCGAAAATTCAGGGCGCTGGGCAAAAAATTCTTATCTATGGGCTGCAGTCTTTCTGGGCATGATATTGCCATTCGTAGTCTGGCTTCACAATTTACAACCTACCCTGCTGTTTTAACTATTCACTGCAGCTCTCATTGCTGCTTCACTAATCCACTAGTTAAATTAGCGAAGCATTCAGCATTTCGGGCCTAAAGCAAACCTAATTGGCAGGTCGCGGCATCTTTGTCTCAAGGTCTTTGATAAATCTCGGGTTAAGTGTTTTACCACCAAGCTTTTCAGCCTTGATAATCTTGTCCCAGGCGCCGGCATAGTCTTTGTTCAAAAAAAGCGCGATAGCCCAGTTTGAAAACAGCGGCTCATAGTCAGACTCCAGCTTCTCGGCCTTGGCAAAGCAGGCAAATGCTTCAGCAATAATTTCTTCAGCAACTTTGGCATCATCAGACTGATTTGCAAAAAGAGTCAGCGAAAAACCCAGATCGGCCTGCACTCGTGCGTTATTGGTAAGCTTTTCAGCGGCCTGCCGCAAAAACTTCACCGAGCTATCAATGTTGTTCATGGCACCCGAGACGACTCCAAAGCCCCACAATACATCAGAATTTTCAGGATTCAGCAGCCATGCCTGGTTGAATCTCATCATGGCGGTTGCCGGATCATGCTTGTCAAAAAAAGCTGCCCAGCCCTTCTTTACAAATTCTTCTGAACCTTTATCTCTACTGCCAACTGCCTTGACAACGTCCTGGATAAAGCTCTCGTCGGCAGCAACCTGAATCGCATTTTTTTCAGCACCACCAAACATCGGAACCAGGTTCGGGTTTACTCTGGACTCTTTGCCACCCCATACTGTAGACACGCTGAGCACCAGAAAAAGCACCGAAATTGAAAAAATAAACACCTTCATCTGAAGCCTCCCATTTAAATCCTATTTTTCGAGAATACACCATCATATCAGCGATCAGCAAATGCAAATATCAAAGCAAAGGTGGCACAGTATAATCCACAGCCGGACAATTCGCTTCAGCATTAAGCTTTCGAAACTTTGCAAACAAAACAGCAAACACCAGCATTGCCCCAAATACGATCGACAGCGGAATATCCGGTTGAGCAGCGACGCGCGCGACCTCTTCCCCACCCGCTTTATAGCCCGTATAAAGAACGACTCCGGCCAGCGCGTTAACGAATGCGTGAGTATACATACTCATCCACAGCGATCCGGTAATCTGGTAAATCGTGCCCAGCCACAAGCCCAGTAGAGCTGTCGTGACCATCTTGTACGGTGTCAGATGAAAGAATCCGAACATTAGAGCGGTGATGATAAGTGCGCCCCAGGGACCAAGGCGGGTGCGTAGACCATTCTGAATAACCCCACGAAACAGAATTTCTTCGCAAAATCCGGCAAACAAACTTAACACGACGAAAACCCACCAGACAGGCGCAACATCGAAAAAGCCTAGAAACAATTTGTCCATTTCAACTGGCATTGGAAAGAGCATATTCTGCACCAGACTGTATTTTAAAACGAACACAAGCACACAAAGAGTGAGAACAGGCAACATAACCAGGTTGGCAAGTCGAATTTTTTGCCATTGCAGATCCAGCGTCGCTACCAGGCGATAGCGGTAAAACAGCAGATAAAGCAACGGCGGTGAAAGAATGATGAAAACCTGGATCAACGCCAAACCTGTGACCAGACTCCAGCGCGAATTGTTCTGGAAAAAACTGCCCAGATAATAGATCAGCATGAAAACAAATCCGAAAATGTAAACCGAAGCGCGGGCAGACGGCGAAGTTCGGCCCGGTAAAACCGGATGAAAAAGCTGTGCTATGTCACCGCTGTCGCTTACCAGCACATCTTCTCGCCGAAATACTGAACTCGCAAAAAGAAGAGCCAGCAAGCAATGCACCAGGCTTGCAGCAAAAGCCATCGCAAAAAGACCTGCGG
>JAHISQ010000071.1 GCA_018818125.1 Candidatus Rifleibacteriota bacterium | reverse complement strand
TGATATTGCCGGGCTCAAAACCCTGCATTCGAGGAGTTTACACAACAAAGAAAATCATGAGGGAACAATGAGGATGTCTCTAAAATCAGCAGAGTTAAACCATTTTCCCAGGCTGCCGCTGCAAGCGGCTGAGTTCAACAAGAGCATAGACGCGGAAAATAAGGCCGGATCACGGGTCTTGCTTACGCAACACCCGCGCCCGTCTCTTATTTCCGGTCATGACTGGCGTTCTGACCAAGAAAATAAAAATTAAATACCAATAAGGCAAAAATACAGAACCAAAATACAGAACAATAGGACAACGTGACGCGGGCTGAAGAATGTTCTTGAACTCAATATTGTTTTGTCGTGTGGTTTGTTTGATGTGTGACGAGGGTTGTGTTGTGATTAGTTGTTGAGGTGCTCTATAATCTAATTAAAATGCACTCTGGCTCAATTATTACAGCCCGGAAGAATTTGAACAGATCAGCAGTAATGAGAAGGCAGGAATTTTGCTTAAAAATTGTTGCGTTTGGACCGGTCAGATCATGGCAAATGGGGCCAAATTAGATTGACGAAATCAATATCTAAAGGATTTAAACGGTGAAGAATAATCATATGAAAGATCAAACAAAACCTTCTTATTTGCAGGGCAACATAGACAATTGGACTGAGCATTCTGAGGCCCAAAAGTCTTCGATTCTCCGAAGATGGGAAATGGAACCATGCTGGGGGATGTGGAAGGCACCGGATAAAGGCCTCGACCTACTTCCAAGTGAAATGACTGGTTTATATGCACTTGAAATCGGTTGCGGAACAGGTTATGTGTCTTCGTGGATGGCTCGAAAAGGAGCAAATGTAACTGGAATTGATCCTACTGCTGTTCAAATTGAAACCGCTCGTGATATGTCAGAAAAGCATAACTTGAAAATAAATTTTCTTGAAGCTTACGGAGAAAATTTACCTTTTGAGGACGCCAGTTTTGATTTTGTTATATCAGAATATGGCTCTTCTTTATGGTCAGATCCTTACCTTTGGCTTCCTGAAGCCTCAAGGGTAATTAGAAAAGGAGGGAAACTCGTATTCTTGACTAATTCTATCTTTTTTACCTTGACATGCCCGGATCTAGAGGATGGTGGCCCCCCTGGATACGAACTTCTTCGCCCATATCAGGGTATACACAAAGTGAAATGGCCAGATACACCTGAAGAAACTGAGTTTCATCTTACACATGGAAAATGGATTGAGTTATTGAATAGTAAAGGTTTTAGAATAGACGCTTTGCATGAACTATCTGCTCTTCCGAATGCAAACGGGAGTTACGATATAGTTACAAAAGAATGGGCATCAAAGTATCCTGCAGAAGAAATTTGGGTCTGCACTCGAATCTGAAGCATTGGGGTTTTCTATGTATGTATTTGGTATCAGGAACGTAAATAGGTAAGTGTTTGATTGCAAGGGATGTTTTGCAAAGAGAGCGTGTCGAGGTACAAAAATTAAATGAACAAGGGTCAGAACAAGTGCGTCGACGCGGAAAAATCGGCCGGAGCACGGGTCTTGCTTACGCAACACCCGCGCCCGTCTCTTATTTCCGGTCACGACAGGCGTTATCTGCAAAAAAAACATAAAATTGCCCAAAACCGAAATTTGATCTACAATGAGAGGGTATAAGGAGATTTCTATGACAGCCGCAACGACCAAATTAGAGGATAAGTTACTTTCCCTGCCATGTGAAGATCGAATCTATCTGGTTGAAAAACTTTTAAAAAGCCTTAATGCGCCCAGTCGGGAAGAAATTGGCAAGGCATGGGCCGAAGAATCAGAACGAAGAATAGATGAGCTTGAGTCCGGAAAAGTTCAGGCAATTCCAGGTGAGCAGGTCTTTAAAGAAATTAGAAAGCGACTCAAAAAGTGAATTTTGTCTTTCATCCATCAGCCCGTGAAGAGTTAAACAAGGCTGTTGATTATTACGACAACTGTGAAATTGGCTTAGGCTATGATTTTCTTGAAGAAGTGTACGCTGCAATAAAAAGAATTCAAGCATATCCAGAGGCGTGGAGTCCGTTTTCTTCCAGAACTCGCAGTTGTTTGACACATCGCTTTCCTTACAGCGTTGTTTACCTTATTAAAAACAATGAGATTATGATCATCGCCGTTGCTCATTCTCACCAGAAACCTGATTACTGGCAAAAACGACTGACAAAAGATGAGCCAAAAAATAATAGAAAAAAGAGCAGATAACAAGAGCATAGACGCGGAAAATAAGGCCGGATCACGGGTCTTGCTTACGCAACACCCGCGCCCGTCTCTTATTTCCGGTCACGACAGGCGTTACAGCAAAAAAAAGAATTAAGAATTATATACAATCGGACAACAATCCAGGACAAAATTACAGAACCAAACTCGTAACGGTAGAACCATGTGACGAGGGTGAAAGATTGTTCTTGGACACACGATTGTTTTCGTTGTAAAGTTTGTCTGGCTTGTTTGATGTGCGTGAGGTGCTATGAAAAAAATGCCATCGGCTGCTGATAAGAGCGAAATCGTCATCTACACTGCGTCAGATGGCACTGTTCAAACAGAAGTTCGTTTGCAGGCTGAAACCCTCTGGCTGACTCAAAGCCAGCTGGAAGAACTTTTTGCAACCGAGCGAACATCTCTGGTTAAACACATTCAAAATATTCTTGATACAGGCGAGCTGGAAGAAGCAGCAACTTGTGCAAAGTTTGCACAAGTTCGGCAGGAGGGTAAGCGGCAGGTGCGCAGAGATATCCTCCACTACAACCTCGACATGATACTCTCAGTCGGTTACCGGGTTAACTCGAAGCGCGGAACCCAATTCCGCATCTGGGCCAACCGCATTCTCAAGGAACATCTGGTTCAAGGTTACACCATCAATCAGAAGCGTCTGCAGGAACAGCAGAAACAGATTCAGAAATTCAAAGAATCCATCCGCATAGTAGAACGCGGCCTCCTGGATAACATCGAAACAATAGACCAAGCCAGGAGCGTCATTAAAGTGCTCTCTGATTTTTCCCAGGGTCTGGAAATTCTTGACAAATACGACCATGAATCCCTGGAAACAAGCGGAAAAACCCGTGTCTCTGCCGTGGTCATTGCAAAACAGGAGTTTCTTGATGTCGTTCAAACCATGCGTCGCGATTTTGATTCCGCGGTGTTTGGAAAACACAAAGACAACAGTTTCGACAGCTCGGTTTGCCAAATGTATCAAAGCTTTGCCGGTAGTGACCTCTACCCCACCATTGAGCACAAAGCCGCGATTCTCCTTTACCTCGTTGTCAAAAACCATTCTTTTGTAGATGGGAACAAACGTATAGCCGCTGCGCTGTTCCTCTATTTTCTGGAAAAAAATAACCTCCTGACGGGTCCTGATGGTCAAAAAATCATCAGTAACGATGGACTTGCCGCATTGACACTGCTTATCGCCATATCAAAACCAACAGAAAAAGACACCATGATCCAGATTGTCATTACTATCCTGAACCGGAAACAATTATGAAAGCAACAACAAAAAAAGTCATTGAAGCTTATATTCAGGAGACTATGGCCACCTGTGGGATGTGTTTAATCTCAGAGACTACCTTTCAAAAAGAGTTTTGCGGAGTATCAGAATTAATGAATAAGAGCTGTAACAAGAGCGTAGACGCGGAAAATGAGGCCGGATCACGGGCCTTGCAGACGCAAGTCCCGCGCCCGTCTCTTATTTCCGGTCATGACAGGCGTTCTGGCAAAATAAAAGACAAAAAATTGAAGAATTTAATACAATCGGACAAAAATACAGGACAATAAAACAACGTGACGTATGGAACCCAACCTGAAAGCTTGTTTAGATTCAAAGTCTTTGAATGTACTTGTTAGATTTAAGCAAATACTCTGCCATATAAAAAGCCATATAAAAATATTGACATAGAATCTGCTGCAAGGTATGCTTTATATATGGACAAGCGATCTGATTTTGACTGGGACTCTGACAAAGATAGACTGAATCAAGACAAACATGGCATAGCCTTCTCGTTGGCTCAGCTCGCCTTCTTAGATTGCAACCGTGTAATCTTGGAAGATCTGGAGCACAGCGAAAATGAAAAGAGGCATTATTGTCTCGGGATGGTCGCTGGTGGAATCATGACTGTAAGATTTACGTGGCGAAACAGCAAGATCAGAATTATTGGTGCTGGATATTGGCGAAAAGGAAAGAAAATTTATGAAGAAAAAAATAAAATACACGGATGAGCCAATGGAGAAGGTAAAGATTATTCCTGATTTTCTGCCGTCCCCAGAGGAATTGGCATTAAAAGAAGAGACTGTAAAAATCACCATTTCTCTAAGCAAAGCAAGTATTGAATTTTTCAAGAATGAAGCAAAAAAATACAATACTCAGTATCAAAAAATGATTCGAAGATTGCTGGATGAATACGCTGTTCACCACCCATAATACAAAAGTTTGGCGGCCTTGTGAGCTCAGAATTAATAAATAAGAGCCAGAACAATCGCGTAGACGCGGAAAATGACCGCCGATCACGGGCCTTGCGAAGCAAGTCCCGCGCCGTCT
>JAHISQ010000070.1 GCA_018818125.1 Candidatus Rifleibacteriota bacterium | reverse complement strand
TGATATTGCCGGGCTCAAAACCCTGCATTCGAGGAGTTTACACAACAAAGAAAATCATGAGGGAACAATGAGGATGTCTCTAAAATCAGCAGAGTTAAACCATTTTCCCAGGCTGCCGCTGCAAGCGGCTGAGTTCAACAATCGCTTAGACGCGGAAATGAGAGACGGGCACGACAGGCGTTCTGACTTTCCTCAAACATTGGCCCTTGTGGGCCACTTGATAAAAAAAACTTTATACAAACAGATCCGACGAATTACTGACTGGCAACTAACTCCAGAGAATAAGACAGTGACTCTTTCTGCTGTCGGCAAACATTATCAATCAGTGACGGACAAAGGTTTTATATGCCAAGGAAATCTTTCTATTTTTTTCGGTTAGCGCGAACAGCAAACCCACGATATCCACCGATGGTACAGATGCGGAGATACCATTTCTTGGAGCCAGTGCAGAAGTTGAAGGCCCAAGCTGAATCTGCCGCTTTGGCATTGCCCCAGGCCCCGGCTTCGTTCTGACTGAGTCTGAAAGCATCGTCGAGGCCATTCGTGCAATAGAACTGCTGCAACTCACTAATGGCCAGGGTATGCCAACCCCCTCCCTAAACTTCTAAATTTAGAACCTTGAATACCAACCTCTTGCATTAATACTTTAGACGATCAGTTTTTTATGTAAGATATGTTTAAAAATATTCATACAATTGTTTTCATTGTAACAAAAAAGACATACATGGCAAGCCAATAATGTTCTCCCTGAAATGTCGATGGAGAACGGAGGAATCAATGGAAAAGACTGTGTGGGCATAGGCCTTGTCTCCAATTTTGATACTGGAAACAGCATAAACTGATCCAGAATAAAGTACAATCGCTGAGAAGCTTCAAAAATAGAAATTGTTTGCGGTCGCCCTGGAGCAAGAATTGAAATATGCTGACAATGATCGAGCTGCATGTTAGTTTATTGCTTAAATACCTGAAGGGACGTCTGATGCGTAAGATAGAAATTAGAGTCCATGTTTTGTTTATTTTAGCTGCAGTTTTAATTTTTCTTTTATTTGGAAAAACAATTGATATGATGGCCGGCTGGCCCAGTGCTATCAAAAGTAGAAGCTGGATAGCGGTTAAATTACATTTTATTTTCGGGGCAGATGTTAATGCCGTTAAACCAGGCTTTAAAACGCCACTTGAGGAATCTTTGTCCTTGCAGCCCAGCTCTGCCATTATAACGGAGATACTTGATCATAAGCCAGACAGAGCAAAACTGGTTGATAAAGATAAGTCACTGCTCATAAAAGCAATGTCATCTTTAGATTTTGCAAAGTTGCCTTCGGATCAGACAATCGAAATTTTGAAGAGGTTAATTGAGCTTGGAGAAGATGTGAATTTTATCGAAGGAGCTTCTACTCCATTGTTCATGGCTGTCTACTTAAACAGGCCAGATCTGGTGAAATTTATGCTGGAATCCGGGGCAAAGCCTTCAATTGTCATATCAAATCCAGGCAACAATCTTGTCCATACAATTTTTGATGCATTACGCAATTGCAAAAATAAAGAAATCATAGAGATATTATTGAAAAATGGAGCCGATTTGAACTTAGAAACTTTGATGCAAACTGTGGTTGAAGCAAAAAATATGGAAGCGATAAAAATGCTGGCTAAAAATGGCGTTAGTTTAAATGTCATGAATCCGAAGCAATACACTGTATTGCTGATGACTGCCGTTGCATCTTTTGATGATAGTAAGGTAAAAGAGTTTGTGGAACTTGGAGCCGATATTAATATTACTGACAGCTTCGGGCGCAATGTTCTTGCTACCTGTGTTCAGAAAGATAGATTTAAGTTGGCAAAATACTTTATAGAAAAGGGTACAAATGTTAACTATGTTGATAAATTCGGCCAATCTTTGCTGTCCTATTTTATAGACAAACAGCAGACGGTAAAAGATTTAAGCGATTTAAAGGAACGGATGGAATTTCTTGCATTTCTCAAAGATAGCGGTCTGAACATAAACTTCCAGAATCCGACTAATGGTCAGACTGCTGTTATGCGCGCAATATGCATGGAGAATTCTGATGTCTGGATATCGCTTCTGGTAGCCATGAAAGATATTGATAACAATTTACAGGACAATAATGGAAAAACTGCTCTCATGTATGCTGTTGAAAAAAAGAAAGCAGAATTGGTGCAGATTCTCCTTCTTTCCAAAGCTGACACAAGCATAAAAGATAGCAAAGGGCAGACCGCCCTGGATTATGCTACAGAAATGGATTCTTCTAAAGTTTATGACCTGTTGAAAAATGGTGTGACAGACAGTGAGTAGTAATGCATTTTTTGACTCTTTTACCGGCCTGGGGCCTCTGCAAACTTCGGTTCAGGGACACTTGACAGCCAGTTAATGCCCGGAATCAAAAAAAAATATATCGACTGAGTTAATCAATTCAAAGTATTATTGTCTCAGGAAAAAAACGAAATTTGAAATAACTACTACTGAGGTGAAAATCTTTGCCGGTCGAAGACCGATAAACTAATTGGTGATGGATTGTTTTTGTTGCGTAGCATTGTAGAGAAAGCCTATGTTTAAGCGCAGCAAGTAATTGTACGCCTGTTACTTGAAGGAGTCTTCCTTCTCATGTAATGGCTCCGAAGCGAAATCAAGATTCAGGTGTTTCAGAATTTAATCAATTTGCTGGATTTACCCCCGAACATAGAACCGGCAGGTTTCGGAAAAGGCCTGATCATTTGAATTGTTACTGGGAGACTCGAACTCAATGTTCAAGTGTAACGATATAATCAAGAGTATCAATATGAATTTACAAACCAAGTCTTTGAAGAAAATTTTAAGCTGCTTCCAACCTGGAAGGTAGGAGTTTTGAAAAGAGTTAAACTTTTTATTTTTATTGTTTGTATTGTATGCGTGGCTACTGGCTTGTCTTTATATTTTTCACCGTCTTTTGCGGAATTAGCTATGTCCAGATATTATAATGCCAAGAAAAGCCTTTGGATCGATTCTGTAAAGAATGATTTTAAGAATCAAAGCTACGAAAAATATTCAAAATTCATAATGAATGACAATTCCTGGGTAGTTCTTGCGATGAATCATGACTGTTGTTCTGGAGACGGTTTTTTTAGAAACGCATTATCCTAAGGAAGATGATTAATGTGGATGAATATCGCCAAGCAGTTTTTGATGGTAGGGTTTTTGATAATGAATTTGTTTTTAATCGTATTGAAAATGAGCTGAATGATCATGAAAAAAAGTTTAAGATAAATTGGTCTGAGCAAGCTGCACTGGATCTTGAAAGACTGATTTCCTATATTGCAAACGAAAATCCTAAAACAGCAGGCAGGCCTTTGCAAGACGTGTTTTATTTTCCTGGGAGGTAGTATGGAAACTTATTGTTCGCCAGGCCTGGATGGCATCAACGGCCAGCCAGAGACCGATGCAGCAGGAAAAACCCTGCAGGATTTTCTTCAAAGAGTAGGAAAAATCAGTAATTCATGGTCCCCTTCCTTTTCACCAGATGGGAAAACCCTTGCCTATATTTCGGATTCAACCGGATCTCCAGAGATTTGGACAGTTTCCTTAGCCGGCGGCATTCCTCAACGACTCACTGAAAAGGCCGACCCAATAGGGCATGTATCATGGTCGCCTGATGGGGAGAGATTGGCTTTCAGCCTTGCCCCAAAAGGCAATTGCCGCAATGTTCAAGTTTTCATTATAAAACCCGACGGAACCAAAATGGAGCAGCTAACTGAGGGGGACCAAGGAGGCAACTGGTTTGGCCCATGGGCCTCGGACTCTACCTTTCTTCCCATTACATCAAGTAGCTCTGATCCTTCGTCCATGGATTCCTATGTGGTTGATTTAGCTTCTCGAAGCAAGCGATTGGTCTCAAAGAATAAAGGATTTGCTATTTTTTCTGACATCACGGCTTGTGGAACTAAAGGAATTCTCTTCGAAATGGAGTGTAGAGGGAGAAGCCAGATATTCCTGGTTGACTTGACAACAGGTTCTAAGACCCTTCTTACACCACAAGGCAGCAGCTCCTATTTTGAAGAAGCCAAGTTCTTCCCGGATGAAAGATCCGTAATTCTTTCCTCTAACCACGAGTCCGAATTCAAAACCCTTGCTAAAATAACTCTCTCGTCTTCTGGGCAGCCGGAAAGCTTCCAAACAATTGTGGAATCCGCAGGGGGAGATCTTGAGGATTTTGCGATTTCCAGAAATGCAAAGATTGCTGCTCTTTGCTGGAATGTCGCTGGCTCAACCAAACTGGAGTTTCTAAACCTTGAGACCGGGGACAAATCCTTTGGTCCGAGCTTGCCGGCTGAGATTGCTTGTGATCCAGTATTTTCGGATGATGGGCAATCCTTAGCTCTGGCGATTTCAGGTTCCTCTACTCCAAGAAGTATTTTTCTCCTGGATGTAAAAAGCGAAACCTTTCTCCAGGTCAGTCACCAGGACAATCAGGAGATTTCTCTTGATAACTTTGTAAGGCCGGAGTTATTGAACTTCCTTTCTCATGACAACCTTCCCCTGTCTGGGTGGTTTTATGCACCCAAGGGTTTCAAATTTCCGGGACCCGTCGTATTAAGCTTTCATGGAGGCCCAGAAGGACAGGAAAGGCCTGCTTTTCGCAGCGATTATCAGGCGCTTCTCGCAAATGGCTTTGCAATCTTTGCTCCAAACGTCCGGGGTTCAACTGGATTTGGAAAAAAGTTTACCGCTTTAGACAACGGTCCGCTTCGCTTCAATGCAATAAAGGATATAAAGACTTGCTATGAATATTTGGTTTCTGAAGGCTTGGCAGATCCAGCAAGGGTTGCCCTCCTTGGGGCGTCATACGGAGGCTACATGGTAATGGCGGGGCTTACACACTATCCTGATCTGTTCTCAGCAGGAGCCTGCCTCTATGGAATCATGAATTTCGAGACCTACTTTGAGCGCACCGACCCAGCAATGGCAGAAATTTCCAAGGAGAAGTTTGGTGATCCGGTCACGCAAAAGGAACTTCTCCGTAGCTTATCTCCAATTCATATGGTTGAAAAAGTCCGGGCGCCTACGCTTCTTCTCCATGGTGAAAATGATAACAATGTTCCGTTACATGAGTCCAAGCAAATGTTTCAAGGATTAGCGTCAAATAGAGTAAAAACCAAGCTGGAAGTATTTTCTAATGAAGGACACGGCTTTTTTCTCGAAGAGAATCGAATTAAGAGCATTCTTGCTGTAGTTGATTGGTTTCGGGAGAACCTATGAGGCATTTGGATGATTTAAACTAAGCACAAATGCGTAAAGACGGGAAATGAGTGCTGGGCGTTAAGAAAATAAAAGGAGAATTAAATGCGCAATTTGGATAGAAAGTTACTGGTCCTATGGTTCTTGTTCTTACCAATGTTTTTGTATGGCGTAATGGAGCAAGGGAGGTTGGTAAATTCAAGCAACATAAATGCGTTAAACTTTGAAATTAAAATTACTCCACCCAATGCCCCCAGCGACTTTTACAAAATTGAACTGACTGGAACAGACAATGAAGTTGCGGATATTGGAAGTGGCGTATACATATTTCAAACGGATGAATTCCCAATGTCCGATGATTGTATTCCATTTTATAACCCTAAAGTCCTTTACCCAAATGGAGAACTTGTTGAAAGGCACTTCATAGAAGATGCTAACGGAGGTCGGCGAAAGTGGAAAGTAGAATTTTCAGTAAAAGAAGCCCATATCAAAAAAACCTTTTTTGCAATTTTCCCCCCCCTGAATTTGTGTGATGGAACCACTTTCATATTTGACTTGCCCCGATTTTTATTAGAGTTGAGTAAGAACTGAATTCCCGTGGTTCTGCCTGACGAATAAGGATAGATCGCGCGTGCCCACGATCCTATTCAATCATTAAACCAGCCCGGGCGATGAATTGCGGGGCTGAATACAAAAAAATATATAGATAAAATTGTGTCTTGAAAAAGTGCCCGACTGACGATAAAAATGTCAGCAGAATACGCAGATAGTGACGAAATGGTCAAAGTAATTTTCGAGGTAGTTGAATTCTTGACACTAAAAAGGGCAGATGGTATCTTCGGATTGAAAATTGGAATCCCTAACGAGGAAGAGACGGCAAATCCTTCCTGAACGACCATCGGAAAGGAAGCATTTTGTGGACAATTTGGAATCAGAGCATCAAGATGGATCAGATGTCTGGGCGATCAGTGGATACCTTTCCGTTCCCTTGACCATCGTTGCCATATGCGCCGTGATATTGGTCATGGGGGGGATTGCACAGGACAGTGGCCCCAGGAATGATTTTCTTCTTTATCGGGTCGCGTGGCCTGCCTTTGGGCTTTCGCTTATTTTGTCAGGTCTGGGGCTTTTCTTATCTCGATCAAGAATTGCGGGAACGATTTCTGCCGTCGTCTTTATTCCCCTGTTGCTGATATTTGTCCTGCAGATAGCCAGTAAATTGAACCTGTTCTAAGTTGCGGAATTTTCTCTGAACAAAAGGATATTTCTTCAAAAATTCAAGTGAAATTTCTGAAAAGATAAGCTTGGTTTGTCGGTGCGAAATTCATTTTAAAGATTTTTTGTAATTTCCAAAAGCGATAACAAGATGCGTCGAGACGAGAATTGAATATCGCTCACGACAGATGTTCTGCAAACGAAGAGAAAGGAAACCGATATGAGTAATAAACTGATTGTCCCAATCCTTACGATCGTAGTAGGTGTGACCTGGTTATTAAACGTCATGGGAATAATGCCCGGCGTCGACTGGGTATGGACGGTTGGACTGGCTGCCGCGGGCATTCTCAGTATCGCGATTGGCGGTCTAAACAAAATCACCGTCGTGACCGGTCCGTTTTTGATTACTGGCTCGGTGTGTTCATTGTTGCGGCAAACCGGACGGCTTCCCGTGAATTATGAAATACCTATACTGATAATCGTTCTGGGAATACTGATGTTCATCTCTCAGCTATCCCGGCTTCCTCTTCCGGAGTCATTTCGGGAAGAAGACGAGAAGAGCGAAAAATAGTGTCGCCATTTTTTATCAATTGATCAGACATCAGATCCATTAAGGGGTAAAGCAATGAGCGACTGGTATGAGAGTTTGCAGCGACCGGCCCTTACTCCACCGAACTGGGTCTTCGGGCCAGTTTGGACGATACTGTATATCATGATTGCTGTGTCAATATTTCTGTTTGTGAAGAATCACAAAACTGAAACTGGCATTGGCATTTACCTCCTGATCGCACTTCACTTGATCAGTAACGTCTCCTGGACGGTAATTTTTTTTCGCCTGCAGAGTCCTGGCCTGGCACTGATTGATATCGTTATCTTGATGTCTCCCTGATTTTTATCATATATTACTTTTGGCAAGCAAACCGAACAGCATCAGTTTTACTCTGGCCATATCTATTATGGGCTTTGTTTGCAACATATTTGAACTCTTCATTCTATCTCTTGAACCGTACCTGACCATAATTTCGAACTTATTGTTTGCGTTGGAATGAGCCTGGACTAAGAAAAGCCTCCTATTAGATGATTGGCCTGACATGCTATTGCAGCGGGATTGAAATTGAGTGCCGCTTATGACAGATGTTACACGTGAAAAGAGGAATAATGTGGTGAAATTGGTTGCAGTAGCAGTTGTGATCCGTGATGGAAAAGTATTGGTTCAGCATCGTTATAGAGCAGCCGTGGGAATGGTGTACGAGTTTCCATGTGGCTCAGTCGACGATGGTGAGAATATGGAAGAAGCAGCTATTCGTGAGCTAAGAGAAGAAACAGGATTGCTAAATTGTAAACATATTTCAACGGTTCATTATTCAAATCAAGATGGTATGCAGCTGGGCTTTGTTCTCTTGCAGGGTTGTGATGATGAGGAGCCACAAATTACCAATCCCGTTAGAAAACAAACTTTTTATTGGTTTAAGCCAGATGAGATTCCAGTTGATGAGTTTTTGCCTACTGATAGAGAATTTATTCGAAAAAATCTGATAGAGCATATATAGCAAGCGGATGAACCGTAGTTATTGTGTGAAAAGGTGAAACTGTTTTGGAGTCAATATCACTATGGCAAAAGTAAATGGAGCCAAACAACATTTTAAGAGATAAGTTCGGCAGAAAGCAGTAGCGACATGTGGGGGAAGATTATCCTGTTCGTAATTCTCGCACTGACGGCAATCATTGCCGTTGTGCTCATATACGGCTCTCATCGCTGGCAATCTGCCACGAAAGAAATGCATGCCAAGCTTGAGTCGTCACGTCTCCTCATCGGGTCCGGAAAATACAGCCCGAATGAATTGAACGGGTTACCTGCGCCTGTCCAGCGTTACTTTCGTGCTGTGCTTAAGGACGGTCAGCCCATGGTCGCAGCCGTCAGCGTAGGGCACGTCGGCACATTCAACATGAGCGAAACCGGCGAGCAATGGAAGCCGTTTACTTCGACCCAGCGAGTCATTACTCAGCGGCCGGGTTTCGACTGGGAAGGCCGTATCAAGATGATGCCTGGCCTGACGGTGCGCGTGCATGACGCCGACATTACCGGTGAAGGCATTCTTCACGCGTCTCTGTTTGGGCTGGTGCCGCTGGTGAATCTGCGCGGCACACCGGAGATCGCAGAAGGAGAACTGATGCGCTTCTTTGCTGAGGCAGCCTGGTATCCAACTGCATTGCTGCCAAGTCAGGGCGTGCGCTGGGAAGAGGTCGATGATGCCTCAGCCAGGGCAACGCTAACGGAAGGCGAAATCACACTGACAATGCTGTTTCGTTTCAATGAGAACAACCTGATCGAATCGGTGCGCGCCGAAGCCCGTGGCCGCACCGTTGCAGGTGCTGTGATTCCAACCCCCTGGGAAGGCCGATGGAACAACTACGAGCTCCGCGATGGGATGCGTGTTCCTGTCGAAGGCGAGGTAGCGTGGATTCTTCCCGAGGGAGCAAAGCCCTACTGGCGTGGTCGCATCACAAAACTCAGTTATGAGTTCGCACAATGACCGAACTCGGCAAAATAGAGAGAAAAAATATGAAAGAAAGATCCATCACAGGAAACTCAATTGCCTTCATATATTATGAAATTCCCGATTTTTACACTTGCGTTTTTCTGATAGAAAAGAAGACAAGAATATTTGTTATTGATACCTTTTGTGGCTCTGTAAGCATGGAACCAGTGCTGAAGCATATCGCAAAAGTTTGTCCAGAGAAGGAAGTCATAGTAGTCAATTCTCATTTTCATTGGGATCACGTGTGGGGAAATGTTGCTTTCAAAGATAAAACAATAATTGGTCACCGTTTCTGCCATGAGGATCTATTGTCCAACTGGGAGCACCAGATTAATAATCATGGGCAATATATTAGCGGTGAAGTTGATATCGTCCTTCCGTCGCTTACTTTCGACAAGTCGATTTTTTTCCCTGACGATCAGATCGAAATCTTTCACAGTCCTGGGCACACCCGAGATTGCATCTCGGTTTTCGATCACGATGAAGGTTCGTTGTATGTTGGTGATAATGTTGAAGAGCCAATCATTTATGTTGGCGATCCAGATATTGAAACCTATGTTGCAACGCTCAATCACTATCTTTCGCTTTCCACCAGAAAGATATTTTCAAGCCACACACTTGAAATAACAGATAAAGAGATTCAGAGGACAATCGACTATTTAATTAAGATTAAAAGTGGAATAGATGTGGATTTAGACACCGCATATGAGAGAAGAGTTCATTCAGAAAACCTGGCAGTGCTAAAAAGTCCTACATATTAAGCAGAATTTATGAAGAAGAGCAGGAGTTCTAATGTTTGAGATCAGCCTGACAGAATCTTCGGTTTTGCTGCCTCATGAATGTTAGGCAAGCGCAAAGAAAGGAAATCAGAAAACTATGAAACTTGGTGATAAATCCTCCAAAAATGGCGAATGGCGAATTAAACCGATCCCTTTTCGTGACCCAAATGCCATGATGGAGACGAATTGGGGAGCATTCTTGGGTGCACTGCTGTTTATTGGCGGAATCTTTGCGGGCATCAAGATAAAAGCTCTGTTCGTTGTTTCAATTTTTGGACTTATTGTTGGCCTTGTCAGCATTCTTTTTCGGGGTAGAATTGCCAGAAGAAATTGGAAAAAGGTATTGGCAAACTGCATAGACAAAGAATGGAAAAGTGTTTTTGGAGCGCCAGGCCAAGGGGGAGGAACCAGGAAGACTTGGACTTTCCTGTTTCTTTGCGAGTTTGAAATGGATGGCAAGTATTACACTGTCACCCCGGATTATTGGTCTACTTTTGTCTCAGAAGGTCGTGTTCAAGGTTTTTTAGAGAAGGTGATCTCGTCCGATGGTAAGTGCCAGTTGTGGGTAAATCCGAAAAACCCACTTCAAACGGAATTAATTGCCAAGGACATCAAAGACCTTCTTTTGCATTAACTGAAGTGCACAGACATCTGACATTGTCGCGATAGATCCAATTTTGACTTCTCAAAATGATTGGATATTCCGAACCCTGAATAATTCAGGTGTTTGCATCGTGGCGAAGCAAATAAAAAAAATCCTGTGCAAAACTGTTGACATAAAAGCAGGAGAATGATAAGATAGGTTTCCTCGCCAGCGAGGCGAGCACCAAAAGTGCTTCGAGTTCTTTGAAAATAATATCCGATGAATAAACATCCAAATATAAGGTCTTTTTAAATGGATATGCGGATTAGCGCGTGAGCTTTACGCAAGTAAGGTTTGTGAGTTAGTCAGTAACACAGTTAAAAAGTAAATGAACGAGTGTTTATAGGAGTAAATTGTAAAGGGCGCAGGGTGGATGCCTAGGTGCCAGGAACCGATGAAGGACGTGGCCAGCTGC